>NZ_LZLS01000226.1 GCF_001673365.1 Mycobacterium asiaticum | reverse complement strand
AGCCCCACCCACCAAACCCCCCCGGGCGGGGTTTTCCCCCCGGTTTTGTGTGGTGGCCCCGCGGGCGGGGGGCGCGGGGCGGGCGACACGCGCCCGAGGAATTTGAAAGCATGTGTGTCTGCGGGTTACAGTTACTGCATGGCACAGAAACCTGTCGCTAATGCGCTGACCCTCGAACTCGAGCCCGTCGTCGAAGCCAATATGGCGCGCCACCTGGCGACCGAGGACATCTGGTACGCCCACGATTACGTCCCGTTCGACCGCGGCGAGAACTTCGCGTTCCTCGGCGGGCGCGACTGGGACCCGTCCCAGGCCACCCTGCCCAGGTCGATCACCGACGCGTGTGAAATTCTGCTGCTGCTCAAGGACAACCTGGCCGCCCATCACCGGGAATTCGTCGAGCACTTCATCCTCGAGGACTATTGGGGCCGCTGGCTCGGCCGGTGGACCGGCGAGGAGCACCTGCACGCGATCGCGCTGCGCGAATACCTGGTCGTGACACGCGAAGTCGACCCGACCGCCAACGAGGAGGCGCGGGTCCGCTACGTGATGAAGGGCTACCGGGCCGAGGAGTACTCGCAGATCGAAACCCTGGCGTACATGGCGTTTTCCGAGCGCGCACACGCCACCTTCTGCCACAACCTCGCCGCACAGATCGAGGAGCCGATCCTGGCCGGGTTGATCGACCGGATCGCGCGCGACGAGGCACGTCATGAGGAGTTCTTCCACAACCTGGTCGCCCACCTGTTGGGCTATGCCCGGGACGAGACGATCGGGGCGATCGCGGCCCGTGCCGCCGAACTGAAAGTTCTCGGCGCCGACATCGAAGGTTACGAAGACAAGCTGCAGAACGTGGCGGATGCCGGCATCTTCGACGAGGCGCAATTGCAGCAGGTGATCTCCGAGCGGATCACCGCCTGGGGCTTGGCAGACGAGCCCGCGCTGGCGCCGTTCGTGACCGACTAACCGGAATACTCAGTCGATTTCGTTGTTTCGGCGCGCCTGCACTGCAGGGTTGTAACCACCGGAGTAGCGTCGCCGGTGATGGCCAGCGATTTGCTCTGCTGCCAGGGCGGCACCTTCGGTCACGACTGCTGTCATGACATAGACAGGACCGGCCCCGGTCCTGGTGCCGCGGCCCCCGCCGACACGCTCGCGTGGGTCCGCCCGAGCGTCATTCGCTCGAGGAGCGCCCCGTGACCGAATCCCGGACGTACGTGCTCGACACCTCCGTGCTGCTGTCGGACCCCTGGGCCTGCAGCCGGTTCGCCGAGCACGAGGTGGTGGTTCCGCTGGTGGTAATCAGCGAACTGGAGGCCAAGCGTCATCACCACGAGTTGGGCTGGTTTGCACGACAGGCATTGCGGCTGTTCGACGACCTGCGATTGGAGCACGGTCGCCTTGATCAGCCCATTCCGGTTGGCGCACAGGGCGGTACCCTGCACGTCGAACTCAACCACACCGACCCGTCGGTGCTGCCCGCCGGATTTCGCACCGACAGCAACGACTCCCGAATTCTGAGTTGCGCCGCCAACCTGGCCGCCGAGGGTAGGCGAGTCACGTTGGTGAGCAAGGACATTCCGCTTCGGGTCAAGGCGGCCGCGGTGGGTCTGCCCGCCGACGAGTACCACGCGCAGGACGTCGTCGTCTCCGGGTGGTCGGGCATGCACGAACTCGAGACCGCCGCCGAGGACATCGACGCGTTGTTCGCCGACGGCGAGATCGACCTGGCCGAGGCGCGTGACCTGCCGTGTCACACCGGGATTCGGTTGCTCGGCGGGAGCTCGCATGCGCTCGGCCGGGTCACCCCCGCCAAACGCGTCCAGCTGGTGCGCGGTGATCGCGAGGTGTTCGGTCTGCGTGGCCGCAGCGCCGAGCAGCGGGTCGCCCTCGACCTGTTGCTCGACGAATCGGTCGGCATTGTCTCTATGGGCGGTAAGGCCGGCACCGGGAAGTCGGCGCTCGCATTGTGCGCGGGTCTGGAAGCCGTGCTGGAACGTCGCACCCAGCGCAAGGTGGTCGTCTTCCGCCCGCTGTACGCGGTCGGTGGCCAGGAGCTGGGCTATCTGCCCGGTAGTGAGAGCGACAAGATGGGGCCGTGGGCGCAGGCCGTCTTCGACACCCTCGAAGGGTTGGCCAGCCCGGCGGTGCTCGAGGAGGTGCTGTCGCGCGGCATGCTCGAGGTGTTGCCGCTGACCCATATCCGGGGCCGGTCGTTGCACGACTCGTTCGTCATCGTCGACGAGGCGCAGTCCCTGGAACGCAACGTGCTGCTGACCGTGCTGTCCCGGTTGGGTACCGGCTCCCGCGTGGTGTTGACCCACGACATCGCCCAGCGCGACAACCTGCGGGTCGGCCGTCACGATGGCGTCGCCGCGGTGATCGAAAAGCTCAAAGGCCACCCGTTGTTCGCCCACATCACGCTGCTGCGCAGCGAACGGTCGCCGATCGCCGCGCTGGTTACCGAGATGCTCGAGGAAATCACCGGCCCGAACTGAGGGCGCCGCGTGTCGGGCGGGCGCGGCGTATCGAGTGTGCGTCCTGGGCTTTGCGTGTGAATGCAGGGCGGGAAAATCGCCGGAATCCCGCCCTGAGTGCACACGCGACGGCCGCTCGCGGGCCTGCAAGGCACACTCACTGCCCTGAGTGCACACCAGAGGCCGGGTAAGCTCGCAACGTGCGAAAACGACCCGACAACCAAGCCTGGCGCTACGGGCGCATGGTCTTGGGCGTGCTGGCCGCGGTCGCTGTCCTGGTGATCGGCGGCCTCACCGGCCACGTCACCCGCGCCGACAACCAGAGTTGTTCGGTGGTCAAGTGTGTAGCCCTGACCTTCGATGACGGCCCGAGTCCCTACACCGACCGGCTCTTGCAGATCCTTCGGGACAACGACGCCCGGTCTACGTTCTTCCTGATCGGCAACAAGGTGGCCGCCAATCCCAGTGGGGCCAAGCGAATCGCGGACTCGGGGATGGAGATCGGCAGTCATACCTGGGAGCACCCCAACATGACGACGATTCCTGCGCAGGACATCGACGTGCAGTTCTCCCGCGCCAACGACGCTATCGCCGCCGCGACCGGACGCCGGCCCACGCTGTACCGGCCCGCGGGCGGACTGTCCAACGCCACCGTGCGTCAAAGCGCGGCCAAGTTCGGGCTTGCCGAGATCCTCTGGGACGTCATTCCTTTCGACTGGGCCAACGACTCCAACACCGCGGCGACGCGCCAACTGCTGATGTCGCAGATCAAGCCGGGTTCGGTGGTGTTGTTCCACGACACCTACTCGAGCACAGTCGATTTGGTCTACCAGTTCATCCCGGTGCTCAAAGCCAACGGCTACCGCCTGGTGACGGTCAGCGAACTTCTCGGCCCGCGGGCACCCGGCAGCAGCTACGGCAGCCGGGACAACGGTCCGCCCGTCAACGAGCTGCGCGACATCCCGGCCAGCCAGATCCCGGCGTTACCCAACACTCCGTCGCCTAAGCCGATGCCCAATTTCCCGATCACCGACATTCCAGGACAGAACTCGGGCGGGCCGAATAACGGTGCCTAGCGGTGGGGCAGCGGCGCCGAAGTCCGCACTGAGGCTCTCGATTCAATACGCAACCGATCTTGCCGTGGCCTACATCCTCGCCGCCGTCGATGCCGTCGCCATCTTGATCCCGTTGCGCGGTCACACCTCGGTGGCGGTGAGCGCCGATTTCGCCGAGAAGAACACGGCTTTGGTGGCGCTCTTGATATCGCTGGGCGTGGTGGCCGTCGCGGTAGCAGGCGGTTTCCTGCTGTCTCCCACATTGCGCTGGTACGTGGAGGGTCAAGAACCCACCGAGCAGCAGCGAGACGCCGCGATGAAACTCGGCAGTCGACAATCAGCTCTGCTCGCCGCGGTCTGGGTCGCATGCGGCACGATCCTGATCTTGTTCAACCTCAACGGCGGGCTTTCGCTGTTGTTGCCCATCGTGGCGGGCGTGGTCATCGGTGGCGCCGCCGCAGCGGGCACGGGTCTGCTGCTCACCCAACGCACTCTGCGGCCGATCATGACCGTTGCCACCCGGGGCCGCGAACCGCGGATGACGGTCCCCGGGGTTCTCGCGCGACTGGTTCTGTTGTGGTTTCTGTGCAGCGCACTGCCCATCTGCGTGATCGTCGCATTCGTCGTAATGCGTTCGTACGGTTGGCTGATCAACCCGTCGGCGTCGCTGGATGTGCCGGTGTTGGTGGTTTCGTTGGCGGCGCTGGTGCTCGGACTGCCGACGATGATCCTTACCTCGCGCTCGATCTCGGACCCGGTCGCGGAGGTCGCCGACGCGATGGCCCAGGTCGAGCACGGGCATACCGACACCTACGTCGGGGTGTACGAACGCTCCCAAATCGGGCGTCTGCAAAGCGGATTCAACCGCATGGTTGCCGGCCTGGAGGAACGCGAGCGCATACGTGACCTGTTCGGCCGTCATGTCGGAACCGACGTAGCCCGCTTAGCCCTCGAGCAGGGCTCCACCCTGTCCGGTGACGTGGTGGAGGCCGCGGTCCTCTACATCGACCTGGTCGGTTCGACCAGACTCACCGAAAGCCTTCCGCCGCAAGAGGTTGCCGAAGTACTCAACGACTTTTTCCGGATTGTGGTCGGCACCGTCGACGAATACCAGGGACTGATCAACAAATTCGAGGGCGATGCGGCGTTGGTCATTTTCGGCGCGCCGCTGCGCACCGACGAACCGGCGTCGGCGGCGCTGGCGACCGCACGCGCGCTGGGCAACAAGCTGCGCCGACTTCCGATGGTGGACTTCGGCATCGGCGTTTCGGCGGGCCGTGTCTTCGCCGGGAATATCGGTGCCGAGAAACGCTACGAGTACACGGTGATCGGCGATGCGGTCAACGAAGCCGCGCGACTGGCCGACCTGGCCAAGACCTCCGACCGGCGAATCCTGTGCTCAGGCGCCGCGATCGACCGCGCCGAACACGCCGAGCGCAGCCGCTGGGCGGAGTGCTACTCCACGGTGCTGCGCGGCCGTTCCGAACCTACCCATGTGTCCGCACCCATTTAGGGAAATAGCCGCGAAACAGCCGGGCTACTTCTTCGAGACCTTCAGCGACACAATGACTTTGCTGACAATGTCAGCCGATGCGGTATCGCCGATCGCCGTCGCGCCCAGGAAGATGGTGACCGGTTTGGTGTCGACCGCGATGATCGTCACCGAGTCGCCTTTAACGCCGCGACTGGTGTCGGCGATCGTGATGTCGGCGTCCACCCGGGCGGCCTTGACGCCATCGACGGTGATCGAGGATGTCTTCTTGGCGCCCAAGGTGGGGTTCGACTGGATATAGCCCGGACCCTTGGCGATGCAGTCCATCAACTTCGACGCCTGCGCGCTGACGTCCATACTGGTCACAAAATTGGTGACGGCCACTTCGACCTGCATCATCCACTGGCTGGCGCCCGGCACTTCAGCGCCGAGGCCGACCGCGTCAATCAGGTTCGGGTTCTGGTCGTCCACGTACGGTGACCATCCCGGTGTCGCGCTCGCGGGGAACGACAGCTTGCCCGCGGAAACCGTGTCACCGCTGGGCTTGTTGCCGCCGGACACATTGGGGGTGCAGTCCGTCGCGGTCTGCATGGAGGTCTCGGGTCCGGACGTCGCGACGCTGGTGGTCCCCGAGGGGGAGGCCGAGGGGGTGCTGTCGTTCTTGTTGAGGGCGACCACCAGAATCACTACCAGCACGATCACCCCCAGCACCGCGATGCCGGCGACGATCAGCCACGGCAGCTTGGAGTTCGGCCCACCAGGGGGCGGGTAGGGTCCGGGCTGCCAGCCCGGCGGAACCTGCCCGGGCTGGGCATACTGCTGCGGCTGATAACCGGGAGCGCCATACGGATCGGTGCCCGGCGGTGGGTATTGGCCGCCGGGCGGCGGGTACGGGTAGGAACCCGGTTGGCCCTGCGTGGGCTGCTGTCCCGGCTGCTGGGGCTGGCCGCCCCAATGTGGTTGCTGCCCATACGGGTTGGCTCCATAGGGATCCTGACCATAGGGATCCTGACCGTAGGGACCGCCGGGGGGAACCGTCATTACTGAAATCACCCTTACTCGTTACGGCCGCCTCCGCAGAGGTAGCCACACAACCGCGTCCACCGCAGGGTACCTGCGCGACGCCGTTACCTGCCCGATCTACTCGACCGGTTCCACCTTGGCCATCGCCAACACGTCCAGGCGGCGATCCAGTTCCTCCTCCGACAACTTGTCGCCGATCAGGCCGCGATCGATGACAGTCTGGCGGATGGTCTTTCGTTCCTTGAGCGCCTGCTTGGCCACCGCGGCCGCTTCCTCATACCCGATGGCGGAGTTCAGCGGCGTCACGATCGACGGCGAGGACTCGGCCAGCTCGCGCAGGTGGTCGACGTTGGCGACCAGACCGGTAATGCAGCGCTCCGCGAACAACTTTGAGACGTTGGTCAGCAGCTTGAACGACTCGAGGATGTTGCGGGCCATCATCGGGATGTAGACGTTGAGCTCGAACGCACCCGACAAGCCGCCGACCGCGACGGCGGCGTCGTTGCCGATCACCTGTGCGGCGACCTGGGTAACCGCCTCAGGCAGAACGGGATTCACCTTGCCCGGCATGATCGAGCTGCCCGGCTGCAGGTCCGGCAGCTGGATTTCGGCCAGACCGGTCAGCGGGCCCGAACCCATCCAGCGGATGTCGTTAGCGATCTTGGTCAAGGACACCGCGATGGTACGCAGCGCGCCGGACGCCTCGACCAAACCGTCGCGTGCCGCTTGGGCCTCGAAAGAGTTTGCCGCTGTGCGTAACTCGGAAATGCCGGTTTCGGCGACCAATACCGCGACCACCTTGACGCCGAAGCCGTCGGGTGCGTTGAGTCCGGTGCCGACCGCGGTGCCGCCGATCGCCAGTTCACCCAGCCGGGGCAGGCTGGCGCGCACTCTTTCGATGCCGGCTTCGATCTGGCGGGCATAGCCGCTGAACTCCTGGCCGAGGGTGACCGGAACGGCGTCCATCAGGTGCGTGCGACCCGACTTCACTACCGTCTGCCACTCCAATGCCTTGGCCGCCAACGCATCCTGCAGAACCTGCAGCGCCGGGATCAGATGACTCACCGCGGCCTCGGTCGCCGCGATGTGGGTGGCCGTCGGGAAGGTGTCGTTGGACGACTGCGACATGTTGACGTCGTCATTGGGGTGCACGGTCACGCCGTTGCGGCCCGCGATGGAGGCGATCACCTCGTTGGTGTTCATGTTGGAGCTGGTGCCCGAACCGGTTTGGAAGACGTCGATCGGGAACTGGTCGTCATGCTTGCCGTCGGCGATCTCGCCCGCCGCCGCGATGATCGCGTCGGCCTTCTCCGACGAAAGCAACCCCAGGTCTTTATTCACCTGCGCGCAAGCGCCTTTGAGCAAACCGAGGGCACGGATCTGAGTGCGCTCCAAGCCGCGGCCCGAGATCGGGAAGTTCTCCACCGCGCGCTGAGTCTGCGCGCGCCACAACGCTTTTGCGGGCACCCGCACCTCGCCCATGGTGTCGTGCTCGATGCGGTATTCGGTTTCGTCAGCGCCGGTGTCGGCCATGGATTGAGGTTCCTTTGTTGGAGTTAAGGCAGGGGATAGGCGGCGTTGGTGTCGCCGGTGAAATCGATCGCCGAGTATTCGTTGAGCTTGGACAAACGGTGGTAGGCCTCGATCATGCGCACGGTGCCGGACTTGGACCGCATCACGATCGACTGGGTCGTGCAGCCGCCGGGGTAGTAACGCACTCCCTTGAGCAGGTCGCCGTCGGTGACGCCGGTGGCGCAGAAGAAGACGTTCTCACCGGACACGAGATCCTCGGTGGTCAACACCCGTTCGATGTCGTGGCCGGCGTCGAGCGCCTTGCGGCGTTCGGCGTCGTCTTTGGGCGCGAGCTGCGCCTGAATGGCCCCACCCATGCAGCGGATCGCCGCGGCGGTGATGATGCCCTCCGGAGTACCGCCGATGCCGGCCAGCATGTCGGTGCCCGAGCCGGGCCGGCAGGCGGAGATGGCGCCGGCGACGTCGCCGTCGGTGATTAGCCGGATCCTGGCGCCGGTGTCACGGACGTCGGCGATCAGCTGAGCGTGCCGCGGCCGGTCCAGGATGCACACCGTCATGTCCCGCACCGACAGTTCCTTGACACGGGCGACCGCGCGCACGTTGTCAGCGATTGGCGCGGTGATGTCCAGCACGTGCGCGGCGTCGGGGCCGACGGCGATCTTGTTCATGTAGAACACCGCCGACGGGTCGAACATGGCGCCGCGGTCGGCCACCGCCAGCACCGAAATCGCGTTCGGCATGCCCTTGCTCATCAGGGTGGTGCCGTCGATCGGGTCGACGGCGAAGTCGCATTCCGGACCGTCGCCGTTGCCGACTTCTTCGCCGTTGTAGAGCATCGGCGCCTCGTCTTTTTCGCCCTCGCCGATCACCACCACGCCGCGCATCGAGACCGAGTTGACCAGTTCGCGGATCGCGTCGACCGCGGCGCCGTCACCGCCTTCTTTGTCCCCACGACCCACCCACCGGCCGGCGGCCATGGCCCCGGCCTCGGTGACCCGCACCAGCTCCAGGGCAAGGTTGCGGTCCGGGGCTTCGCGGCGCGGCGCCCGGGCGGGCGACAGGCCCGCAACGGCGGTCGGCGACGGGCCGGGTCCCTGTGCACTCATAGTTGGTGCCATTCCTTCACGGTTGGTGCCATCATCGCTCGTGATTGTCCCAGAAGCAGAACACCCGGCTGGAGCTGGGATACTCGGGGAGTGACCTCCGAGCCGCAGCCTGTCCCCAAGCCGGCCAAGCCGCGGCTGCTGCAAGACGGTCGCGACATGTTCTGGTCGTTGGCGCCGTTGGTGATCGGTTGCATCCTGCTGGCGGGCATGGTGGGGATGTGCTCGATTCAGCCGGGCGGGACCAACCGGGGCACGGTGCCGTCCTACGACGCGGCAACCGCCTTGCACGCCGACGCCGGCGCGTTGGGATTCCCGATTCGGCTGCCGCAACTGCCGGCGGGCTGGAAGCCCAATTCCGGCAGCCGGGGTGGCATCGAAGGTGGGCGCACCGACGCATCGGCGGGGCAGCGCCTGCATGCGGCCACCTCGACCGTCGGCTACATCAGCCCCACCGGGATGTATCTGAGCGTGACGCAGAGCAACGCCGACGAGGACAAGCTGGTCGGTTCCATCCACTCGGGCATGTACCCGACCGGAGCGGTCGACGTCGCCGGGACCAACTGGGTGGTCTACCAAGGTGCTGGCAAGGACGGCCCGGTCGAACCGGTGTGGACCACCAGGCTCGCCAGTCCGGCCGGCCCCACCCAGATCGCGATCACCGGCGCTGGCACCCCGGAGCAGTTCCGTACGCTGGCGGCGGCGACGCAATCGCAACCGCCGTTACCGACGCACTAGCACCCGCACGAGGAAGGCACGCCTAGTGAGCTCACCCGAAGCAGACCTGTCCGGGTGGGCGGTCGAGCCGTTCACCGGTGCCGGCTACACCCACGACGTGTACCGCAAGGGCTCCGGTCCCGGCGTCGTGCTGATCCCGGAGATGCCCGGCATCCACCCCGGGGTGCTGGGTCTGGGAAACCATCTCGTGGACAGCGGGTTCACCGTCGCGATTCCGTCGCTGTTCGGCCAGCCGGGCCGGTCCAAAACGGTCGGGTACATCGTCGCCGAGATCGGGCGCGGCTGTGTGGCCAAGGAGTTCGCGGCGATGGCACTCAACAAGCAGCGGCCCGTGTCGTTGTATCTGCGGGCGCTGGCCCGCGATCTCAACGCCTCGACTCCGGGCAAGGGTGTCGGGGTGATCGGCCAGTGTTTCACCGGCGGGTTCGCGTTGGCCGCAGCGGTCGACGACAGTGTGCTGGCCCCCGTGCTCAGCCAGCCGTCGGTGCCGTTCCCGCTGACCGCCAAGCACCGTCGCGACCCGGGCTTAAGTGAATCCGAACTCGAGGTGGTCGCCGATCGCTGCGCCAACGAGGGCCTGTGCGCCATGGGGTTGCGGTTCAGCGCCGACGCGATGGCCCCGGGGGAGCGGTTCAAGACGCTCAAGGATCGGCTCGGCGACGCGTTCGAGGTGATCGAGATCGACTCGAAGCCGGGCAACGAACACGGCTTCGGCCGGATGGCGCACTCGGTGCTGACCGACGAGGTCCGCGAGGTTGACGGACAGCCGGCTTATGAGGCGCGCAAGCGCGTGGTCGAGTTCCTCACCGAGCGCCTGACTTAGACAGTTTGGCAAGCACTTTGGGCAACCACTTGCCGCGGTCGGGCTTCTCCTCGACGGGCCGAAGTTCTACGCCCTTGTAGACCGCCAGGTAGACGTCGATGGTGGTGACGATGATGATCATCAACACCGGGCCGATGATGATGCCCCACGGTCCGAACATCGAGATGCCGGCGAATACCGAGAGCAGCATTAACGCCGAGTTCAGCCGCGCGTCGCGTGGCACCAGGATCGGTCGCAGGACGTTGTCGATGTTGGTGACCACGATGAAGTGGAAGAGCACCACGAACAAGCCGCCGGTGACATTGCCGAACAGGGTCATTCCGATGCCGAACGGGATGGTTACGATCCCGCCGCCCAACGGGATGATCGACAGTGCGGTCAGCACGATGGCGAAGATGAAAAAGCCGTGATGGAAGCCGGCGATGTAGATGGATGCCGCCCCCGCGACACCCTGGCACAGGGCGATGACGAATTGGCCGTTGACGGTGCCGCGGACCATCGAGCCGACCTTCTTCAGATATAAGTCCGTGGCTTCCTCGCCCAGCGGGTTGAGCTGACCGATCAAGGTGCGCAACTTCTCGCGGTTCACCAGGAGCGCGATGAACACGTACAGGAAGATGATCGCCGAGGTGATGATTCCGGCCAGGCTGCCGGCGGCGTCCTGCAGGAAATGGAGCAACCAGCGGCCGACGGTCTGGGCGACCGAAACCATCGCCTTGCGTAGCGTCTCCGCGGTTACCGTCGCGTGCACGAACGGGACCTGCGCGAGCAGCTCGTTCACCAGGTGCAGGACCTTGTCGCCCAGGGCGCTCGGGTCGGTCGAGTTGACCCATCCGGCCACGGAGTCGACCATGCGGGCTATCTGAACGACCGAGAGCGTGACCAGCAAACCGACCGGCACAATCACGATGGCCAGCGCCGATAACAAGGTGAAGGTTGCCGACAAACCGGTGTTCAGGCGCTTGTTGAACCAGTTGAAAAGCGGCGTGAACAGGTATGCGCCGACGGCGGCAACTACAATCAGGACAAAATAATTACGGAGAAAATACGCGCCGAACACCAAAGCGATCAGCGTGAAGATCGCGAGGGCTCGTTTCTGGGTAAGCGTGAAATCGGTGTCCATGCCGCAACGGGCCACCCTCCGCATCAGTGTTGAGCGCAACCTTAACGGTTATGCACTGCTGTCGGGTCCACAGCTGGCGCTAAGAGGAGACATGTCGAACGACGATTTAGTGGTCGAAACCACCCACGGCCCGGTGCGGGGCCGCCAAGATGGTGCCGTACGAACCTGGAAAGGCATCCGGTACGCAGCGCCGCCGGTCGGTCACCTGCGCTTCCGCGCGCCGCAACCTCCGGAGCGGGCCACCGAGGTTGCCGACGCTACCGAGTTCGGGCCGGCCTGCCCGCAACCGGTCGTCCCCAAGATGCCGCTGGATCTGGGGGCCGCGCGTGGTGAGGACTGCCTGCGAGTGAACATCTGGGCGCCCGCCATGGCCGAACCGGGTGCCGGAAAACCGGTCATGGTCTGGTTGCACGGTGGTGCCTATGTGATGGGCGCGGCCAGCCAGCCGCTCTATGACGGTCATACGCTCGCCGGCAACGGTGACGTGGTCGTCGTCTCGATCAACTACCGCCTTGGCGCCCTGGGATTCCTGGACCTGTCGTCCTTCGACAGCCGCGATTTCGACTCCAATATCGGTCTGCGTGATGCGCTGGCGGCGCTGGCATGGGTCCGCGACAACATCGCGGCGTTCGGCGGCGATCCGGCCAACGTCACGTTGTTCGGTGAATCCGCCGGTGCCGGGCTCGTCACCACCCTGCTGGCCAGCCCGGCCGCCGAAGGCCTGTTCGTCCGCGCCATCGCGCAGAGTTCACCCGCGACCTCGGTCTACGACCGCGAGCGGGGCCGCCGCGTCACCCTGGCCGTGCTGGACCGCTTGGGCATCGGTGCCGACGAGGTAAGCAAGTTGACCGAAGTGCCGACCGAGGCGCTTGTCACGGCCACATCGGATGTGTTTAACGAAGTGCCCGTGAGCAACCCGGGCACGCTGGCGTTCGTCCCGATCGTGGACGGCGACTTGCTGCCCGACCTACCCGTCAAGCTGGCGCAGGAAGGACGCACGCTGCCGGTCCCGTTGATCATCGGCACCAACAAGCGCGAGGCGGCGCTGTTCCGATTGATGCGCTCGCCGCTGATGCCCCACACGCCGCGGGCCATCACCACCATGTTCAACCAGATCGCCGCCGAACAACCCGACCTGCAACTGCCCACCGTGCAAGAAGTCGGGTCGGCGTACTCGGGACGCCGCAAGACGATCAGCATGGCCACCGACATCGGCTTCCGTATGCCCTCGGTGTGGTTGGCCGACGGGCACAGCCGGGTGGCACCGGTGCACGTGTACCGATTCGACTATGCGACACCGTTATTCAAGCTGCTGCTGGTCGGGGCCGCCCACGCCACCGAATTGCCTTACGTGTGGGGCAATCTCGGTGGCCCGCAGGACGTCACCTTGAAGCTCGGTGGCGCCAAGACGGCGACGGCCGTCTCGGCGCGAATGCAGAGCCGGTGGACAAATTTCGCGACGCACGGCAGCCCCGAAGGCCCGGCCGGAGAACCACATTGGCGGCCGTACACCGAAACTGATCGCGCTTGCCTGGTCATCGACAAACACGACACCGTCGTGGATGACGTCGACGCGCGCATCCGGGACGCCTGGGGCGCCCAAATGGTCGGCTTCCGCTAACTTGCGGGCTGCTTCTTGGCGGCCTGGGCCTGCGCCTTCATCTCGTGGAACAGCTCGACGTAGTACGGCAGGCACTCCTTGAGCGCCTGCTCGGTGGTGAACAATGGTTCGTAACCCAGGTCGCGGCGAGCCTTGGCAATCGAGAAGTAGTTGTTGATGGCAACCCGTTCGATGGCCAATGGCTCGAGAAGCGGTGCGGGCGCACCGTATTTGAAGTGCAGGCGCTGCCACGCCGTCATCGCGAAACGCACCGGCGGAGCGGGAACCCTTAGCGTGGGCCACTTTTCGCCGCACGCCACCACCACTGGCCGGGCGAACTCGAACATGTTGATCGGCTCGCCGTCGTTGATGAAGTACGCCTGCCCCGGCGCGGTACCACCGGGCACCAGATGCTCGCCGGCCAGGATGAAGCCGTGAATCAGGTTGTGCACGTAGGAGTTATCCAACTTCACCGACTTGGGGCCGACCAGTACCTTGGTGTGGCCCTTGATCACGCTTTCGAACAGCTTGCGGAACATCGTCTGGTCGCCGGTGCCCCAGATACCGCTGGGCCGGATGGCGCAGGTGAGCATCCCGTCAACACCGTTCTGGGACAGGACGTACTTCTCGGCGGCCACCTTGGTCTCGGTGTAGAGATCGTTGAAACGGGTGGTGTAGGGCATCGTCTCGTCACCGTTGGAGATGTCCTGCCCACCCATCACCACGCTGTTGGATGCCGTATAGACGAACCGCTGGACACCCGCTTTGCGACCGGCCTCGACCAGGTTCTCGGTGCCGCCGACATTGACCGAGAAGCTGCGCTGCCGGTATTCGTCGGTGACCGACGCGCCGCCCATCAACTCGATGATCGCGGCCGTGTGGATGATCGTGTCGATGCCGGCCACCGCCGCCTCGCAGACGGCTTTGTCGGTGCCAACCTGGTGAAGACATTGTTGGAGCGCGGCCACCAGGTCCGTTCGTTCGACCGTGCGCCGTCGCCGCTACCCCAGCACCCGAAATTGGAGGTGCTGCAGGGCGACATCACCGACAAAGCCGTCTGCGAGGCGGCGGTGGCCGGCATCGACACGATCATCCACACGGCCGCGATCATCGAGTTGA
>NZ_LZLS01000225.1 GCF_001673365.1 Mycobacterium asiaticum | reverse complement strand
AGTTGGCGAGTCCGTCACCGCTGAGGCCACCGAGTCCGCCTATGCCACCTTTGCCGCCGCCCCCGCCGGATCCGCCGGTGATGGCGGGGTCGGGGGGACCGGGGGAACCGGAGGGCAAGGCGCCACCGGCACCACCGGAACCACCGGCACCGCCGGCACTTACGTGGACCTGGGCCTGTTCAGCGTCACCCTGGAAGGCACTGACGGCGGGGCCGGCAGCATCGGCGGCGACGGCGGCCAAGGGGGTCAGGGCGGAACCGGCGGCGCGGCCGGCGGCACCGGCGCTCAGGCCGGGGCCGGCGGTACGGGCGGCCAGGGCGGCGCAGGTGGTACCGGCGGGACCGGCGGTCTGGGCGCCAGCGCAGCTAACGAAGTACAACTGGCCACCACCGGCGGGACCGGCGGGGGCGGCGGCAAAGGTGGCATAGGCGGACTCGGTGGCCTCAGCGGTGACGGCCTAAACACCGCCGAGAGCGGCGCAAGCGGGGCCGGAGGCACCGGCGGCACCGGCGGCCAAGGCGGCACCGGTGCCGCGAGCGCGACCATCCCCGGCGTCAGCGAGCAGCACGGTGGCACCTCAGCACCCGGTTACGGCGGCAACGGCGGCCAAGGCGGAGCCGGGGGCGCGGCCGGGGGTACCGATGCCAACGCGGGCAACGGCGGTAACGGTGGCCAGGGCGGTAACGGTGGCGTCGGCGCCACCGGAGCCGACGCCGACGCCAACGGCGGGACCGCGGTCGCGGGCAGGACAGGCGGCGGCGGTGGCCACGGCGGCACCGGCGGAGCCGCCGGCGGCGATGGCGCCCGCGGCGGCACTGGCGGCCAAGGCGGCACCGGCGGCGACGGCGGCAACGGCGGGGGCGGCACTATCCCCGACTTTGGCTCGACTGCAGCGGCGGATGCTGGTTATGGCGGCGCTGGCGGCCAAGGCGGCACCGGCGGCACCAACGGCGGTTACAGCGGCGCCACCTCCGGCGACGGCGGCACCGGCGGCACCGGCGGCAAGGGAGGCACCGGCGGGACCGGCGGCACTGGCAAAGCCGGCGGCTTCGATGAACTCGACTCAGCCGGCGGCCCCGGCGGCGCTGGCGGCAATGGCGGCCATGGCGGGACACCCGGCGGTGGCGGCGCCGCCGGCGGTGCCGACGCCAACCCAGGACAACAAGGCACCGGCGGCGACGGTGGTAACGGCGGGACGGGTGGTGGCGGCGGCAACGGCGGCCACATGGGCCTCGTCTTTGCCGCACCGGGCGGCGACGGCGCCGGTGGTGGAGCCGGCGGCGACGGCGGCGCGAATGGCGGTCACGGCGGAAACGGCGGAAACGGCGGACACGGCGGGTCCGGTTTCGTACTCGGCGAACCCCATCCGGGTTCCGGCGGCCCCGGCGGGCAGCCGGGGCACGGCAGTTCCCCCGGCCTCGACGGCACGCCCGGCCAGCCCGGTATGGGTGGCGGTTTCTGACCACGCCTGCCCCGCGCCCCGCGAACCGAACCGGCCGGCGAAATTTCGGGTCGAAATTCGCAACCAGGTTCGGTTGGCGGCCAAAAGGTCAGTCCATCAAACCGGTGGCGGCGAAGTTCTTTTCCGGGTCGCGGCCGGCGAAGTAGCCCTGCAGCGTCGAGCTCAGTTGCGTTGGCTCCCAGGCGGCGCCGTCCGCCGCGAACTGGTGCTCGGCCGTCGGCGCAGCGACCAACGTCACGCGCGGGCCGTACACGATGAACACCTGGCCGTTGACCTCGGCAGCCGCCGGCGAGGCCAGGAACTGCACCAACGTCACCACATGCTCGGGCGACAACGGGTCGACGTCCGCGTCCTCGGGGGCCGCCCCGAACACGTCGGCCGTCATCGCGGTACGCGCGCGGGGGCAGATCGCGTTGGCGCACACGCCGTAGCGGCCCAGCGCCCGTGCCGCCGACAGCGTCAGCGCGGTGATGCCCGCCTTCGCGGCGCCGTAGTTGGCCTGCCCGACCGGGCCGACCAAGCCCGCCTCCGACGAGGTGTTGACGATCCGGCCGAAGACTGAGCCGCCCGCTTCCTTCGCCTTGCTGCGCCAGTACGTGGCCGCATTGCGGGTCAACAGGAAATGGCCGCGAAGGTGCACGGCGATGACCTGGTCCCAGTCCTCGTCGCTCATGTTGAACAGCATCCGGTCGCGGGTGATGCCGGCGTTGTTCACCACGATGTCCAAGCCGCCGAGTCCGTCGGCGGTGCTGAGGAGTTCGTCGGCGGTGGAGCGCTGGCTGATATCGCCGGCTACCGCCACGGCCTTGCCACCGGCGGAGTTGATCTCGTCGACGACGTCGGAGTTGTCCAGGCCGGCGGCGATGTCGTTGACGACGACGGTGGCGCCCAGGCGGGCCAGACCGATCGCTTCGGCGCGGCCCAGGCCGGCGGCGGCACCGGTCACCACCGCAACCTTGCCGGACAGATCGGTCGCGTTCGTATCGGAGCTAGTCAATTTATGAATACCTCTAGTTTCGGGATATGGGGTTGTTAGTCCTCACGAAGCAGCGCCGCGCGCGGGCATTCCGCGATCGACTGCTCGGCCAGATCCTCCTGGTCAGCTGGGATCGGATCGGTCTTCACGACGGCATAGTCCTCGTCGTCCAGGTCGAAGATATCCGGCGCAATTCCCAAGCACACGGCGTTACCTTCACAACGGTCACGGTCCACAATCACTCGCACGGCATTCTCCTTGAACCTGGGCTGAAGTTAGGAAGTAGGCCTCGTCTGGATCAGATCAGTATGTAGCACCACCATAGGGCCGCGACGCCTCTGGCGAAACGGCCGCTGGATTCCCAGACTAGAACGTGTTACAACCGGGGAGACGAACGGGTAGCCGCTGCTGTGGATTTTGGTAGCCGGCAAGACAAGAACGATCGCTTGATCGGAGGCGGCTGGAATGCGCATCAGTTACACCCCGGAACAGGAGGAGCTGCGCCGCGAACTGCGGTCGTACTTCACCACGTTGATGACGCCGGAGCGGCGCGAGGCGCTCAGCTCGGTGCAGGGCGAATACGGCACCGGCAACGTCTACCGCGAGACGGTGGCGCAGATGGGCAAGGACGGCTGGCTCACTCTGAACTGGCCCAAGGAGTACGGCGGCCAGGACCGCTCGCCGATGGACTCGCTGATCTTCACTGATGAGGCGGCGCTCGCGGGCGCGCCGGTGCCGTTCCTGACCATCAACAGCGTCGCCCCGACGATCATGGCGTTCGGTACCGACGAGCAGAAGAAGTTCTTCCTGCCCAAGATCGCCGCCGGGGATCTGCATTTCTCGATCGGCTACTCCGAGCCTGGTGCGGGTACCGATCTGGCTAACCTGCGCACCACTGCGGTCCGCGACGGCGACGACTACGTGATCAACGGTCAGAAGATGTGGACCAGCCTGATCGCCTACGCGGACTGGGTGTGGCTGGCGGTGCGCACCAACCCGGAAGCCAAGAAACACCGCGGCATCTCGATGCTGGTGGTGCCTACCACCGCCGAAGGGTTTTCCTGGACGCCGGTGCACACCATGGCCGGTCCCGACACCAGTGCCACCTACTACACCGATGTGCGGGTGCCGGTGAGCAACCTGATCGGCGAGGAAAACGCCGGCTGGAAGCTGGTGACCAACCAGCTCAACCACGAGCGGGTCGCGCTGGTCTCGCCGGCCCCGATCTTCTTGTGCCTACGGGAAGTCCGGGAATGGGCACAGAACACCAAGGACGCCAGCGGCGGCCGGCTGATCGACTCGGAGTGGGTCCAGCTCAACCTGGCCCGGGTGCACGCCAAAGCCGAGGTGCTCAAGCTGATCAACTGGGAACTCGCCTCGTCGTCGAGCGAAACCCTGTCGCCGGCGGATGCGTCGGCGGCCAAGGTGTTCGGCACCGAGCTGGCCACCGAGGCCTACCGGCTGCTGATGGAGGTGCTGGGCACCGCCGCAACGCTGCGTCAGGACTCCCCCGGCGCCCTGGTACGCGGCCGGGTCGAGCGGATGCACCGGGCCTGCCTGATTCTGACGTTCGGCGGCGGCACCAACGAGGTCCAGCGCGACATCATCGGCATGGTCGCCCTCGGACTGCCCCGAGCCAACCGCTGAGTTAAGGACGGACATGGATTTCACGACTACCGAAGCGGCCCAAGACCTCGGTGGCCTGGTCGACACCATCGTCGACTCGGTGTGCACGCCGGAGCATCAACGCGATCTGGACAAGCTCGAGCACCGCTTCGACCAGCAGCTGTGGGGCAAGCTCGTCGACAGCGACATCCTCACCAGCGCCGCAGCCACCCAGCTCGGCGGGGACGGTTTCGGCGTGCTCGAGCAGGTGGCGATTCTGGTCGCACTCGGACACCAACTGGCGGCGGTGCCCTATCTGGAGTCGGTGGTCCTGGCCTCCGGCGCCCTGGCCCGGTTCGGCTCCGAGGAACTGCAGCAGGAGTGGGGTGCGCCTGCCGTCAAGGGCGAGAAGATTCTGACCGTCGCACTGGACGGCGAGATGGGCGACGGTCCGGTGCAAGCCGTCGATGGTCGGCTGTCCGGCAGTCGCACCCTGGTGTTCTACGGCCCGGTGGCCGACGCCTTCCTGGTACCCGCCGAGACAGAGTCCGGCACGGCTGTTTTCCTCGTCGCCGCCGACGACCCGGGCGTGACGGTGACCCCGTTGCAGACCACCGGCTTGGGCAGCGTCGCTCACCTGGCCCTGGACGGGACCGAGGTCGCCGACGCGCGACGCGTCGGTGGCGCCGATGTGGTGACCTGGCTGCGCACCATCTCGTCGCTGGGCCGCAGCGCCTACCAACTCGGTGTGCTGGAACGCGGCTTGCAGATGACGGCCGAATACGCCCGCACGCGTGAGCAGTTCGACCGCCCGATCGGCAGCTTCCAGGCCGTGGGTCAGCGGCTGGCCGACGGCTACATCGATGTCAAGGGGTTGCGCCTGACGTTGACGCAGGCCGCCTGGAAGGTCGCCGAGGACATTCCCGCCGAGATCGACGTAGCCTCCGCGGCATTCTGGGCGGCCGACGCCGGGCATCGGGTGGCACACAGCATCGTGCACGTGCACGGGGGCGTTGGCGTCGACACCGATCACCCGGTGCATCGGTACTTCCTGGCGGCCAAGGAGGCCGAGTTCGCGTTGGGTGGGGCCACTGGGGCGCTGCGGCAGATCGGCCGCGAGCTAGCCGAGACCCCAGCCTGAGCCCTTGGGCGCCGAGCGTGAAGCTAGTTTCACAGCCGAGATGACGAGGGAGCGACTTGCCCAACCCGACGGTCACCGACCTGTTGCGGCCCTTGGCCGAAATCGACGACCGCGGTGTCTATTTCGAGGACTCGTTCACCAGTTGGCGTGACCACCTGCGGCACGCCGCGGCCGTAGCCGCGACGCTAAAGGATCGTCTCGACCCGACTCGACCGCCACACGTCGGCGTGCTACTGGAGAACACACCGTTCTTCTCGGCGGTATTGGTCGCGGCCGGCATGTCGGGAATCGTGCCGGTAGGTCTCAACCCGGTGCGGCGCGGCGCAGCACTGACCCGCGACATCACCCACGCCGACTGCCAACTCGTCCTGGCAGATTCGAATTCCGCTCCGGCACTTGGCGATATCGAACACATCAACGTCGATTCGCAGCAGTGGACCGACGAGGTGGATGCACACCGGGAGTCCGAGCCGCAGTTCCAATCCGCCACGCCCGCAGACCTTTTCATGTTGATCTTCACCTCGGGCACCAGCGGCGAACCCAAGGCGGTGAAGGTCAGCCACGGCAAGGTCGCCACCGCCGGCCTCGGCATGACCATGCGTTTCCGACTTGGCCCCGACGACGTCTGCTACGTATCGATGCCGTTGTTCCATTCCAACGCGCTGCTGGTCGGCTGGGGTGTGGCAGCCGCATGCCAAGGCTCAATGGCGTTGCGGCGCAAGTTCTCAGCGTCCGGGTTCCTGCCGGACGTGCGCCGCTACGGCGCCACCTACGCCAACTACGTGGGTAAGCCACTGTCATATGTGCTGGCCACCCCCGAGCAACCCGACGACGCCGACAACCCGCTGCGCGCCGTCTACGGCAACGAAGGTGTGCCCCGAGATATCGAAAGATTCAGCCGCAGGTTCGGCTGTCGCGTTCAGGACGGTTTCGGTTCCACCGAACTCGGGGTGGCGATCGCACGGACCCCCGATACGCCGGACGGTTCCCTTGGACCGCTGCCCGACGGGGTGGCGATCCTCGACCCGGAGACCGGCGACCCCTGCCCGCCGGGAGTAGCTGGCGAGCTGGTGAACACCACCGGGGCCGGCGGCTTCGAGGGCTACTACAACGACGAGGCCGCGCAGGCCGAGCGAATGCGCGGCGGCGTCTACCACAGTGGCGATCTCGCCTACCGGGATGAGAATGGCTACGCCTACTTCGCCGGCCGCCTCGGCGATTGGATGCGGGTCGACGGTGAGAACCTGGGCACCGCGCCGATCGAGGCAGCGTTGCTGCGGCATCCCGAGGTGACCGAGGCCGCCGTATATCCGGTGCCTGATCCGGTGGTCGGAGACCAGGTTATGGCGGCACTCGTGCTCACGCCGGGCGCACAACTCGATGCCGAGGACTTCCGGGCCTTCCTGACCGAACAGGCCGACCTCAGCCGCAAGCAGTGGCCGTCGCACGTCCGGATCAGCACCGAATTACCACGCACCGTGACCTTCAAGGTGCTCAAACGGCAGTTGTCGGCCGAAGGGGTCGACTGCGACGACCCGGTGTTCCCGATTCATCGATAGCCCGGCTAGCGAGGCGTTCTAGGCGCCTCCATGCCCTCCTCCGACTGAGTCAGCGCTGACCAGCGCATTCAACAAATGCCCAACCTTTCTGCATCTCGCGGTGGGCATCGTGAGCAGCACCCCGCTCGAATGGCCCTCGTGCTTTGCCGTGGCGCCCCCGGTGCTTGTTGGAAGGGCCAGCCGATGTCATATGTCTTCGCCTACCCGCATGGGGTGGCCGTTGCGGCCACCGATTTAGTCGGGATCGGCGCGGCGGTGGGCAACGCCGCCCACACTGCTTCGGGGTCGACGACCCAGGTGCTCGCCGCGGCCAGCGACGAGGTGTCCGCCGGCATTGCGGCGTTGTTCAGCACCCACGGTCAGCAATTCCAGGCGGCCAATACCCGGGTAGCAGCCTTACAGGAGCAGTTCATCCATGCCTTGACGACCAGCGCGAACTCCTACGGAGTCGCCGAGGCCGCAAACGTCTCGCTGCAGTCGGTCGAGCAGAACCTGCTCGCCATCGTCAACGCGCCCACTCAGACTCTGATGGGCCGCCTGCTGATCGGC
This sequence comes from Mycobacterium asiaticum, assembly GCF_001673365.1. GTDB lineage: Bacteria > Actinomycetota > Actinomycetes > Mycobacteriales > Mycobacteriaceae > Mycobacterium > Mycobacterium asiaticum_A. The sequence continues at coordinate 19,628 of NZ_LZLS01000225.1, read as the reverse complement.
GACGGCGCCAACGCGACAACGCCGGGCGGGCGGGGAGGCGACGGCGGACTGCTTTGGGGCAACGGCGGCACCGGCGCTTCCGGGGCCCCCGGCGAAAACGGCGGGGCCGGCGGATCGGCGGGGCTGTTCGGAAACGGTGGAAAAGGCGGCATCGGCGGCGCGGGTGTCGGTGGCGTTAATGGCGGTATGGGCGGAACCGGTGGCGCTGGCGGGGCCGGCGGACTGCTCTACGGCACCGGCGGCGCCGGCGCTAACGGCGGGGCTGGGGCGCCCGGCGCGACAGGCCTGGTCGGTGGGACGGGCGGAGATGGCGGGGCCGGCGGCAAGGGCGGGGTGGCCGGTGCTGATGGCAACGGTGTGACCACGGCCAGCAACGGCACCGGCGGTGCCGGTGGTGCCGGCGGTAACGCCGGGTCTGCCGGCGGCGGTGGCCGCGGTGCTGACGGGGTGGCCGGCACGGCCAACCTCGATGGCGGCAAGGGCGGTGCCGGCGGTAACGCCGGGACGGTCGGGCTCGGTGGTGAGGGCGGGGCTGACGGTGTCGGCGGCGGCAAGGCCGCCAACGGGACCGCCGGGACCGGCGCTAACGGTGGCCGTGGTGGTGATGGCGGTACCGGCGCGATCGGCGCTAAAGGTTCTGATGGGGTCAACCCCGGTGACAGTGGCACCGCCGGTAAAGACGGTGGTCGCGGTGGTGACGGTGGTCAAGGTGGTGCGCGCAGCGGCACCGGCACCGTCGATGGCAGCGGCGGCACCGGTGGTGCCGGTGGCGACGGCGGGGCCGGTGGTTCCGGTGTCAAGGGCGCGGATGCGGTCGGCACGACTGCTGCCGGGGTCGGCAACACCGGCCAAACCGGCGGTAACGCCGGAGCCGGCGGTAAGGGCGGGGCCGGCGGTAAGGGCGGCGCGGTCGGCGGTAGCGGAGTCGGTGCCAGCGCCGGGGCCGGCGGGGCCGGCGGCAACGGCGGGGCGGCGGGTGTCGCCGGTGACGGCGGTGCCGGCGCGGGCGGCGCCAACGGCATCACCGGAGTCAACTACGGCACCGGCGTCGGCGATGGCGGCAAGGGCGGTGCCGGCGGCCAAGGCGGTAACGGCGCCAACGGTGGTGCCGGTGGGGCCGGCGGCCTCAACGGCAGCGGTGTCGGTACCGGCGCCGATGGTCTAGGCGCCAACGGCTCCAACGGCGGCAAGGGCGGCAACGCCGGCAACGGCGGCATCGGCGCCGCCGGCGCCAACGGTCAAGTCGGCCTCAACCAAGGCAAAGGCATCGGCGCCGGCCTTGACGGCGGCACCGGCGGCGGCGGCGGCACCGGCGGCAACGGCGGCAAAGCTGGTGCAGCCGGAGCCAACGGCAACGGCACCACCACCGCCACCAACGGCACCGGCGGCAACGGCGGCAACGGCGGCACCGCCGGCGCCGGCGGCACCGGCGGACGCGGCGCCGACGGCGTGGCAGGCACCACCAACATCGACGGCGGCAACGGTGGCAAGGGCGGCGCAGCCGGCACCGTCGGCGGCAAGGGACTCGGCGGCTTCAACGCCGCAGGCACCACCCGCGACGGCACCGACGGCGCCACCGGCGCCGGCAACAACGGTGGCCGTGGTGGTGACGGCGGTAACGGCGCGATCGGTGCGGCCGGCAAGGACGGGGTCAACCCCGGTGACAGTGGTACCGCGGGCAAAGACGGCGGTCGCGGTGGTGACGGCGGCCAGGGCGGTGCGCGCAGCGGCACCGGCACCTCCGATGGCAGCGGCGGTACCGGTGGTGCCGGTGGCGCCGGCGGAGCCGGTGGTTCCGGGGTCAAGGGTGCTGATGCGGTCGGCACCACTGCTGCCGGAGTCGGCAACACCGGCCAGACCGGCGGTAACGCCGGGGCCGGCGGGACCGGCGGGGCCGGCGGTAAGGGCGGCGCGGTCGGCGGTAGCGGAGTCGGTGCCAGCGCCGGGGCCGGCGGGGCCGGCGGCAACGGCGGGGCGGCGGGTGTCGCCGGTGACGGCGGTGCCGGCGCGGGCGGCGCCAACGGCATCACCGGAGTCAACTACGGCACCGGCGTCGGCGATGGCGGCAAGGGCGGTGCCGGCGGCCAAGGCGGTAACGGCGCCAACGGTGGTGCCGGTGGGGCCGGCGGCCTCAACGGCAGCGGTGTCGGTACCGGCGCCGATGGTCTAGGCGCCAACGGCTCCAACGGCGGCAAGGGCGGCAACGCCGGCAACGGCGGCATCGGCGCCGCCGGCGCCAACGGTCAAGTCGGCCTCAACCAAGGCAAAGGCATCGGCGCCGGCCTTGACGGCGGCACCGGCGGCGGCGGCGGCACCGGCGGCAACGGCGGCAAAGCTGGTGCAGCCGGAGCCAACGGCAACGGCACCACCACCGCCACCAACGGCACCGGCGGCAACGGCGGCAACGGCGGCACCGCCGGCGCCGGCGGCGCCGGCGGACGCGGCGCCGACGGCGTGGCAGGCACCACCAACATCGACGGCGGCAACGGCGGCAAGGGCGGCGCAGCCGGCACCGTCGGCGGCAAGGGACTCGGCGGCTTCAACGCCGCAGGCACCACCCGCGACGGTATCGACGGCGCCACCGGCGCCGGCAACAACGGTGGCCGTGGTGGCGACGGCGGCAACGGCGCGGTGGGCGCCAACGGTTCTGATGGCGTCAACGCCACCAACCCCCACGGTGGCAAGGGCCAGCGCGGCGGTGACGGCGGCATCGGCGGTCAGGGTGGCGCCCGCAGCGGCAGCGGCACCAGCGGCAGTGGTGGAACCGGCGGCAACGGCGGTGTGGGCGGTGACGGCGGCAACGGCATTGACGGCGCCAACGGCACCAACACCAGCGGCCCGGGCGGCGATGGTCAGCGTGGCGGGGACGCCGGTAGCGGCGGCAACGGCGGCAACGGCGGTAAGGGCGGCGCGTCCGGCGGCACCGGTGGCTCCGCGGGTAAGGGTGGCAACGGAGCCAATGGCGGTTCGGCTGGAACCGCCGGTAACGGCGGCGCCGGTGCCAGGGGCTTCGACGGCACCGCCGGCGTCAACAACGTCGCCGGCAACCTCGGCGGCGGGTTCAACGGTGGCAGCGGCGGCGACGGCGGTAAGGGCGGCAACGGAGGGACCGGCGGCAACGGCGGACTGGCCGGTGACAGCAACCCGGCGAACTCGGGCACAAACGGCAACGGCGGCAACGCCAGCAACGGCGGCAACGCCGGGCGGCCGGGCGACGGCGGCAACGGCGCCAACGGCACCTCGACCTTCATTCACGGCGGCAACGGCGGTAACGGCGGCAACGCCGGCACGGCTGGTGCTGGCGGCACCGGCGGCGCCGCCGGGACCGGTGGGACCGGCGGCACGGGCGGCACCAATGGCGCCAAGGGCGCTTCGGTCGCCGGACCTGCCGGTAACGGCGGTCAAGGCGGGACCGGCTACACCTCCACCGTCTCCGGTGCAAGCGGCGGCAACGGTGGTGACGGCGGAAACGGCGGCAACATCGGTAACGGCGGCAACGGCGGCAACGGCGGTCACGGCGTGGCCGGCGCCGAGGGCTCGGTCGGCACCGCCACGACCGGCGCCACTGCGGGTAACGGAGGTAACGGCCAGCAGGGCGGATCAGGTGGATCCGGCGGCAACGGCGGCAAGGGCGGCGTGATCTCCGGCAACGGCGGCAAGGGCGGCGTCGGCGGCAACGGTGCCGACGGCGGTGCCGGCGGCCTTGGCGCGGCCGGCGGCAAGGGCGTGGCCGGTATCGACCAGTACGGCAACGGCATCGGCGCTGGACAAAACGGCGGCTCGGGCGGCAACGCCGGTAACGGCGGCACCGGCGGTCAGGGCGGATCCGGCGGCAACGCCCCGCACGGCACGCCAGGAGCCGCCGGCAAGGGTGGCAACGCCGGCAATGGCGGCAATGCGGGCACACCCGGCGACGGTGGTGACGGTGCCACCGGCACCGCCAACAACACCACCGGCGGCAAGGGCGGCAAGGGCGGCAACCCCGGCACCATCGGCGCGGCAGGGGGCTTCGGTAGCGGCGGCGTGAACGGCAACAACAGCGGCTACGCCGCGAACGGCACCAAGGGCATCGACGGCGCGCTGCCGACGACCCCGGCCGGCAACGGCGGCCGGGGTGGCGACGGGTTCACTTCCACCGCCGCCGGGGCAAGCGGCGGCAAGGGCGGCGCCGGCGGCGACGGCGGCACTTACGGCAGCGGCGGCGCGGGCGGCAACGGCGGCAACGGTGTGGCCGGAGCCAAGGGCGCCGACGGCACCAGCGACGGCCAGAGCGGTCAGCAGGGCCAGACCGGCGGTTCTGGCGGCGACGGCGGCGCCGGCGGTAAGGGCGGCGTGAACCTGGGCGATGGCGGACGCGGCGGCGACGCCGGCCATGGCGCCGACGGCGGCCAGGGTGGTACCGGCCAGGGCGGGGCGAACGGCATCTCCGGAATCGACGAATACAACCAGGGCAATGGCATCGGGTCCGGCCAGAACGGCGGCAACGGTGGCGCCGGCGGTACCGGTGGCAACGGCGGTAAGGGCGGCGACGGTGGCGCCTCCGGGATCCACGGCAACGTGGGCAACGCCGGCAACGGCGGCAACGCCGGCAACGGCGGAGCAGCGGGCACACCCGGCGACGGCGGCCACGGTGCGGACGGCATCTTCGTCAGCCCCGACGGCGGCCGCGGCGGCAACGGCGGCAACGCCGGGCCCGTCGGCACCGCCGGAAAGGCCGGCCTGGGTGGCACCAACCCCGACGGGGTTGACGGCAACACCGGCAACGCAGGCACCAACGGCGCGCCGTTAACCACGGTGGCCGGTAATGGCGGCAACGGCGGGCTCGGCTACACCCAAACCACCACCGACGCCAACGGCAACGGCCTCAACGGCGGCGCTGGCGGCAGGGGTGGCGACGGCGGCTCCAACGGCAATGGCGGCAAGGGCGGAGCGGCCGGTAACGGCTCCAACGGCGTGCAGGGCGCACCGGGTGCCAACCCTGGCGACTCCGGCGCCGACGGCGGCAAGGGCGGCCTCGGTGGCCGCGGCGGCGACGGCGGTAACGGCGGAACGCTCGCCGCCAACCACGGCGGCGATGCCGGGGCCGGTGGACAGGGCGGCAGCGGCGGCGACGGCGGGGTCGGCCACGACGGCGCCAACGGTGTCACCGACACCGACAAGTACGGCAACGGCATCGGCGCTGGTCAGAACGGCGGCAAGGGTGGCAACGGCGGCCAGGCCGGCACCGGTGGCGCCGGCGGCAACGGCGGCACGGCAGTCAACGGCGGCACCGGCGCGGGTGGCGCCGGCGGCAAGGGCGGCAACGGTGGTAGCGGCGCACTGCCCGGCGACGGTGGTAACGGCGCCAACGGCACCGCGGCCAACCCGAACGGCGGCAAGGGCGGCGACGGCGGCAATCCGGGCGTCGGCAAGGCTGGCGGCAGCGGCGGCGCCGGCGGTACCGGCTCCGCCAAGGGCGTTGATGGCGCCACGGGCAACCCGGGCAACTCCCCCGTCGGAACCCAGGCCAACCCAATCGGCAACGGCGGCCGCGGTGGCGATGGCTACAGCCAGCCCGTCGGCGCCGTCGACGGCTTGGGTAAAGCGCTGGCCGGTGGCGAAGGCGGCAAGGGCGGCAAGGGCGGCCTGTACGGCAGCGGTGGTGACGGTGGCACCGGCGGTAACGGCGCTCAGGGAGTCGACGGCGCCAACGGCGGCACCTCCGATCCCAACGGCGGCAACGGCACGGGCGGCGGCGCCGCCGGTAAGGGTGGCGCCGGTGGCGACAGCGGCAGCCTGGGCGGTTACGGCGGCAAGGGCGGCAACGCCGGCAACGGTGGTAACGGCGGCACCGGTGGCGACGGCGCAAACGTCAGCGTCGGCACCGGTGGTAAGGGCGGCAACGGCGGTGATGGCGGTGCCCCGGCCGCGGGCGGAGCCGGCGGCAACGGCTTCTACGGCGGCGGCGACGGCGGCAAGGGCGGCAACCCCGGTGCGGCCGGCGGCGCCGGCACCAACGGTTACGGTCCGGCCGGTCCCGGCGCCAACGGCACGCCCGGCACGGTGCCGATGAGCGGTGGCGACGGCGGCAAGGGCGGCAACGCCACCGGCACCCCGGGTGTCGACCAGCCCGGGTTCGCCGGCGGTAAGGGCGGCGACGCCGGCATGTACGGCGACGGCGGCAACGGTGGCAACGGCAGCGTCGGCGGTGTCGGTCACAAGGGCAGCACCGGCGTCCTCGGCGTCAACGACGGCAAGGGCGGCGACGGCGGCCAGGGTGCCATCGGCGGCGCCGGCGGCAAGGGCGGCGCGGCCGGCACACTCGGTGGCAACAGCGGCAGCGGCGGCACCGGCGGCCAAGGTGGTCAGGGCGGCCAAGGCGGCACCGGCGCCAAGGGCGACTTCGGTGGCGGCAAGGGCAGCGGCGGCGTCGTCGGCAACGGCGGCGACGCGGGTAACGGCGGCAAGGGCGGCACCGGCGGCACCGGCGGGGACGCCGGTAGCATCCCGGCGACCAACTTGACCGGCACGCAGGGCACGGGCGGCAACTCCGGTAACGGCGGCACCTCCGGCTCCGGCGGCGTCGGCGGCGCCGGCGGCACCGGCACCCAGGCCCACCCAACCGGCGGGACCGGCGGCAAGGGCGGCAACGTCGGCACCGGCGGCGACGCCGGGACACCCGGCACCGGCAGCTCCAGTGGTAGTAGTGGCAATCCGGGAGTCATCTCCAAGGCCGTCGTCGCTAACGGTGGCGCCGGTGGGGCCGGCTACAGCCCGCCCGCCGGCGCGACCGACGGCTTCGGCAACCCGGTACCCGGCGGCGCCGGCGGCCAGGGCGGCGACGCGGGTGACTACGGCAAGGGCGGCGCCGGTGGTGTCGGCGGCAACGGCGCCGACGGCACCATCGGCGCGAACGGGGCCACCGCGGGCGCATCCGGCACCGGCGGCGGCAACGGCGGCGTCGGCGGCGGAGGCGGCAAGGGCGGCGCCGGCGGCACCGAAGACGGTGACAGCGGCGCCGGCGGTAAAGGCGGCAACGGCGGCAAGGGCGGGGCCGGCGGCAACGGCGCAGACGGCAGCTTCACCTCCGGCACCATGAACGGCAAGGGCGGCGCCGGCGCCAACGGCGGCAACGGCGGCAACGCCGGACAGGGCGGCGATGCCGGCACCGCGGGCAAGAGCGGCATCCAGGGTCCCGGCGGGGCGGGTGGCGACGGCGGCAACACCGGCGTCGGCGGCAACGGCGGCAAGGGCGCGGCAGGCACCGCAACCCACAACGACGGCGGCGACGGCGGAGCGGGTGGCAACGCGGGCAGCGTTGTCGGTACCGGCGGAGCGCCCGGTACCGGCGGCGCCGGAACCCCGGTCACCAACGGTGCCAATGGCAGCGTGCCCAGCACCGTTGCGGGCAACGGCGGCAACGGCGGCGCCGGCTTCAGCCAGCCTGCCGGCGCAACCGATGCGAACGGCAACGGACTGTCCGGCGGCAAGGGTGGCGCCGGTGGTGACGCCGGTGACCACGGCAGTGGTGGCGACGGCGGCAAGGGTGGTGACGCGTCGGCCGGCAAGAACGGCGTCAACGGCGCCACGCTGGGGGCGTCCGGGACGTCCGGTGGCGCCGGCGGATCCGGTGGCAACGGCGGCGCCGGCGGTGCCGGCGGCACGCTGGGCAGCGGCAAGGGCGGCAGCGGCGGCGACGCCGGCAACGGCGCCACTGGCGGCAATGGCGGCGCCGGCCGGTCCGGCAAGGCCGGCGTGGTGGGCGTTTCCAACGGAGACGGCCAGACCGGTGGCGATGGCGGCAGCGGCGGCAAGGGCGGCAGCGGCGGCAACGGCGGCGCAGCCGGAGCACCGGGTGGCGGCGGCACCGGCACCGAGGGCGCCGCGGGCAGTGGCGCGGATGGCGGCAATGCCGGCCGGGCCGGTAATGGCGGCGCGGGCGCTAACGGCACCGTCTTCAACCGCGACGGCGGCAAGGGTGGCGACGGCGGCAACGCGGGCACGGCGGGCGATGGCGGCGCGGCCGGCACCGGCACCGGCAGTCCCACTTCCGGCAGCGATGGAAAGGACCCAGTCCAGTCGGGCGACGGCGGCCGGGGCGGTAACGGCTACAACCCGATCACCAAGGGTGCCGACGGCGGCAACGGTGGTGCCGGCGGTAACGGCGGCCGGATCGGCAACGGCGGCAATGGCGGGGCCGGCGGCAATGGTGTGTCCGACACCACCGCAGGCGCCAACGGCACCAGGCCCGGCGACTCCGGCCTCGACGGCCGCACCGGCGGCGACGGCGGCAACGGTGGCGCTGGCGGCAAGGGCGGCATCGACGGCGGCAATGGCGGCACCGGCGGGGCCGGCGGTAACGGCGGCAACAGCGGCAACGGCGGCAACGGCCTCGACGGCAAGGCCGGCACACCCGACGTCGACGCCTACGGCACCGGAATCGGCGGCGGCCAGAACGGCGGCAACGGCGGAGCAGGCGGCGACGGCGGCAAAGGCGGCAACGGCGGCGCAGCCGGCGTGGCCCAGGCTGGCGGCTTCATCGACGGCGACGAAGGCGCCGCTGGCAACGGCGGCGACGGCGGCAACGCCGGGATGGCCGGCAACGGCGGCAACGGTGCCAACGGCACTGCCGCTAACCCCGACGGCGGGGCCGGCGGCAAGGGCGGCAACCAGACCGCGGGCTCGGCCGGCCCGGCCGGCACCGGCAAGGGCGGCACGGACGGCGCTCCGGGTGCCCTCAACCCGGGTGCCGTCGGCAATGGCGGTAAGGGCGGGGACGGCTTCGCCGGCACCGCCAGCCACATCGACGGCGGCAAGGGGGGTGACGGCGGTGCCGCGGGCAACCACGGAAACGGTGGCGCGGGCGGTAACGGCGCCAACGGGTACGCCCCGCCTGCCAGCAGTGCGGGCGCCAGCGGCGGTGCCGGCGGGAACGGTGGCAACGGCGGTGCGGGCGGTTCGGTTTCCGGCGACGGCGGTGCCGGCGGCACCGGTGGCAACGGCGGAAGCGGCGTGAACGGCGCTAACGGCACGGCCACCAGCTTCGACGGCGGCAAGGGCGGCGACGGCGGAGCGGCCGGCAACGGCGGCACCGGCGGCAACGCTGCACAGGGCACCGGCGGCACCGGCGGCAACGCGGGCACCGCCGGAACCCCGGGCGACGGCGGCAACGGCTTCGGCGGCACCGCCAGTCATCCCGCCGGCGGTAACGGCGGCAACGGCGGCAACGCGACCTTGGGCACCGGCGGCGCCGGCGGCACCGGAAAGGCACCGGCTTACAACGGTGCAAACGGCACCAACACGGCCCCGTTCGGGGGCCCAGTCGGTAACGGTGGCAACGGCGGTGGCGGCTACGACGCCAGCACCAGCGCCCCGGCCGGAACCAGCGGCGGCAATGGCGGCAACGGCGGCAACGGCGGCACCTTCGGCAAGGGTGGCATCGGCGGCGACGGCGGCAACGGCAAGGCGGGCGGCACCGGCACCGCCGGCACCTCCACTACGCCCAACGGCGGCACCGGCCAGGATGGCGGCGCCGGCGGCAAGGGCGGCAGCGGCGGCGACGGCGGATTGGTCTCCGGCGACGGCGGCAAGGGTGGCAAGGGCGGCATAGGCGCCACCGGCGGGAAGGGCGGCAGCGGCTTCGACGGTCTCGGCGGCACCGGTGGCGACGGCGGCAAGGGTGGCGCCGGCGGCGGCGGCGGCAACGGCGGCAACGCGTTGGGTGCGGGCGTCGGCGGCAACAGCGGCGGCGGCGGCGCCGGTGGCACCGGCGGAACGCCTGGAACTGGCGGCAAAGGCGCCGACGGCACGCTAGCCAGCCCCGACGGCGCCACTGGCGGCAACAGCGGCACCGGCGGCAAGGGCGGGGCCGGCGGCAACGCCGGGACCGTCGGCACCGGATCCGGCGGCGGCGGCACCAGTGGCACCGGCGGCGCAGGCGGCAACGGCGGCAGCGCCGCACCCGGTCAGACCGGCGGGATTGGCGGCAACGCCTACACCGGCGCCATCAACGCCAACGGCGGCACCGGCGGTAAAGGCCCCAACGGCGGCAACGGTGGTGACGGCGGAACCGGCGGTGGCGGCGGCAACTTCGGCACCGGTGGCACCGGCGGCCAGGGCGGCCCCGGCGGCGTCGCGGTGGGGACCGGCACTACCAGCGACGGCCCGGTCGGTGGCGACGGCATCAACGGGACACACGGCTGAGACCGCCGTCCAAGAGACGGGCGGGCCGGACCGGCACGTTAGAACTGCAGCGCCCGGAAGCGCCAGTCCAACACCTGCCGGTCCGGTTCGCCGCCGGGCTCAGTACCGGTCTCGGTGACCGCGTAGACCACCGATCGCAGGCCGAGCACACCGCTGTCGGCGGACTCGACGTGCAACTCGCTGTAGAGCGTGTCGCCCTCGCGCACCGGACCGGTGTGGTCGCAAGACTCCCAGCCCAGCACGGTCACCAGGTTGGGCAGCAGCCGGTTGGCCTGCGCGAACGCTAACCCGATGGTGTGGCCGCCGTAGACCAGCCGCTGCCCGCCGACGCGTGAATCATGGTGGGTGGCAGCGATGTTGAGGGTGAGCCGGGCCAGCTCGGGTGCGTTGCTGACCACGTCGGCGGTGCTGTGCAGCACCGTTCCGGCCAACCCCGCGTCGAAGTGTGGGCCCGGTACCCGGCGCCGGAAAGCCACCGCGTCCCAGGTGTCGGTCGGGTTCTCCGCCGGTGGCGCGGCGTCGGCGCCGATCGCGCCCAGGTCGTCACTGGGCCCGGATCCTGGCTCCCAGGCTGGGCTGCCGGGCAGCATGGCGCAGCGGTAGAAGTCGAGCACCAACTGGTCGGCCTGGTCGATGGTCGTCATGCGTAGCGCGGCCAGCCCCGTCGGCGGGCGGCCGGGCTTGGCGGTGTTGGCGCGCAAGCCCACCACTTCAGTGCGGGTATACAGGCTGTCGCCGATGACCGGGTATCGGTGAAACATCAGCCCGCGGTAGAACAGGTTCGCTTTGACCCGCTGGGTGGCCAGCGTGGACTGCCCGATCGCTATGTCGCACACCAGTCCTGGGTGGGCGAGCGCGGTGGTTGCACCGGTGACCGCGACGCACAGATCGGCATCAAGCGCCAGTCGCAGCCGGTCCCCGATGATCGCCTGATGCGCGGCGGCCAACCCCGGCGACAGCGTGGTCGACGGCGCCCAGTCGAATACCTGCCCGACGCGCAGGTCGTCGAAGTAGGGCCCGCCCGCCCGGAAATGCCTATTGCCTTGGGTCACAACGCCACATGCTGGCAGGCTGTATGACCGAGGGTCAAACACCGACCCAGCCGAGAGTGAATTTCACGACGCGACACGCCGGTTCGGCGTCGCCATCCGCACTCTCGGCCAACGGAAAGGCGTTGGCGTGAGCACTGAACTCGATGAGGACGAGGCGATGCTGGTCGCCACCGTGCGGGCGTTCATTGACCGCGACGTCAAACCGACCGTGCGCGACGTCGAGCACGCCAACACCTACCCCGAGGCGTGGATCGAGCAGATGAAACGCATCGGTATCTACGGCCTGGCCATCGACGAGGCATACGGGGGCTCGCCGGTGTCGATGCCGTGTTATGTCCTGGTCACCCAGGAGCTTTCCCGCGGGTGGATGAGCCTGGCCGGTGCGATGGGCGGGCACACCGTGGTAGCCAAGCTGCTGAGCCTGTTCGGCACCGAGGAGCAGAAGCGAAAGTACCTGCCGCCGATGGCCACTGGCGAGTTGCGCGCCACCATGGCCCTCACCGAGCCCGGCGGCGGCTCCGATCTGCAGAACATGAGCACCACAGCGCTGCCGGACGGCCCGGATACGTTGCTGGTCAATGGCTCCAAGACCTGGATCAGCAACGCGCGCCGGTCCGGCCTGATCGCGTTGCTGGCCAAGACCGACCCGCACGCGAGGCCGCGGCACCGGGGCATCTCGGTGCTGCTGGTCGAGCACGGGCCGGGGCTGACGGTGTCGCGTGATCTGCCCAAGTTGGGTTACAAGGGCGTTGAGTCATGCGAACTTTCGTTCGACGACTTTCGGGCACCCGCCTCGGCCGTGCTGGGCGGCACTGCGGGCCAAGGCTTTTCGCAGATGATGAAAGGCTTGGAGACGGGCCGGATTCAGGTTGCTGCGCGAGCGCTGGGGGTGGCGACGGCCGCGTTGGACGACGCGCTCGAATATGCCCAGCAGCGCGAGAGTTTCGGTCAGCCGATCTGGAAGCACCAGTCCGTCGGCAATTACTTGGCCGACATGGCAACCAAACTCACCGCAGCTCGCCAACTCACCCGCTACGCCGCGGAACGCTATGACAGCGGTCAGCGCTGTGACATGGAGGCGGGCATGGCCAAACTGTTCGCCTCCGAGGTGGCTATGGAGATCGCCCTGAACGCGGTGCGGATTCACGGCGGTTACGGCTACTCCACCGAATACGATGTCGAACGCTACTTCCGAGACGCGCCGCTGATGATTGTCGGCGAAGGCACCAACGAGATCCAACGCAATGTGATCGCGGCGCAATTGGTATCCCGCGGCGGCGTCTGAGGGCACATACGATTTGTTTGCTGTATATTTGCCTGACCTATCAGGAAGGCAGCGGTCATGAGCTATCCATCAGACCCCTATGGAGCCAACCCGGGTTGGCAAGGGCAGCCTCCTGGTTTCGGCGGTCAACGGGAGCCGGACAACTATCTGGTCTGGGCAATCCTGGTGACTGTGCTGTGCTGTCTGCCGTTCGGGATCATCTCGATCGTCAACTCCACCAAGGTGTCCGGGCTCTGGGCCCAGGGCCGCTATGGCGAGGCTCAGTCCGCAGCCGCCAGCGCCAAGAAGTGGGCCATCATCGGTGCGATCAGCGGTGTCGTCGCCTACATCGTCGGCATCATCATCTACGTCGTCATCATCGCGGCCGCCGTCTCGATCGACAATCACATTCAGACGACGTTCACCACCTATTCCGGTTACTGAGCCGAACCAACGGCGTTCACCAAGCCCCAGGCCAGCGCGGTATGCGCGTCGATGGTCTGACCCGATAGCACCAGATACGCGGTGCGCCAACGGCCGATGCGCCGGGTCACGCTGACGGTGCCGCCGGCTCCGGGGATCAGGCCCAGGCCGAGTTCAGGCAAGCCGAACACCGAATCATGCTCGGCCTCAATCCATCCGCAGAATGCGGCCATTTCCAGTCCGCTGCCGAGCACCCGGCCGTGCACCTTGGCCCTGCTGGCGTGACCGAGCCTGGCGGTGAGCTCGTCGAGCACCAGGGCTGGGCTGTGTCGGGTGCGAGCCAAATGCGCGCTGCCGGGGTCGGCGAAGGTGCCGAACTCGGCGAGGTCACCGCCGCTGCAGAACGAGGGTCCGTTGCCGCTCAACACCATCGCCGTTATCGACGGATCCAATTGGGCAACGGTGAGCGCTTCGAGTAGTGCCGCGCGGGTTTCGGTACAGAACGCATTGTGCCGCTCCGGACGGTTGAACCTGATCCGCAGCGTGTCGTTATCACGTTGCACCTGAACGGGATCGGCGGCGTGGGGCATGGTGGCCGGCCCCCGCGCAGCTAACCAACGGGCGAATTCCGGGCCACCCTGCAACGTCGAATAGGCCAATGATTCGGTCACTACGCCCGTCGAGGTGGCACCGTGCGGGTCCAGGCAGCGCAGCACGTCGTCGCAGACGGTGCTGGCTTGCGGCCACTGGGTGCAGCGCCGGGTCAGCTCGGCTAAGGCCTCCGAAACGGAGTCCACGGTGATGACTCGCCGATCGGCGCAGGACTGCTCACTGAGCGTGAAAGTTGCGCTCTGCAACCAGTATTCATCGAATGGCGGCCCGTGCGCCACGATCACGCCTGGCAGCGCTACCAAGCCCGGATCCGGCGCGCTGGACAGCTCGATCACCCGGATCACGGCTCACTCCGAATACTTCGCGATCAGTTCGTTCTTATAGAGCTTGCCGGTGTCGGTACGCGGCAGCTGTGCCTCGAACGCGAGCGAGCGCGGACATTTGAAGTGTGCCAACCGATCTCGAAGCCAGTCCAGTAACTCTTCGGCGAACTCTTCGGTGCCGTCGTCGGGATCCACGGTCTGCACCACCCCCATCACGCGCTGGCCCATCTCGTCGTCGGGAACGCCGAACACGGCCGCGTCCAGCACCTTTGGATGGGTGACAAGCAGGTTCTCCGCCTCCTGCGGGTAAATGTTCACCCCGCCGGAAATGATCATGTGGTGCCGGCGGTCGGTCAGGTACAGGTAACCATCTTCGTCGAGGTATCCAATGTCGCCGACGGTGGCCCAACCGTGCTTGTCGCGCGAGGCAGCGGTTTTGGTCGGGTCGTTGAGGTATTCGAACGTATTGCCGCCCTCGAAGTAGATCTCGCCGGCCTCACCGGGCGGCAACTCGTTGCCGTCCGGATCCAGGATGTGCACACCGCCCGTCATCGCCTTGCCAACCGAACCGGGATGCGTGAGCCAGTCCTCGGCGAAGATCAGCGTTGACCCATGCGCCTCCGAGGAGGCGTAATACTCGTCGACAATCGGGCCCCACCAGTCGATCATCTGCTTTTTGATCTGCACCGGGCATGGCGCGGCGGCGTGCATCACCCGCTTGAGGCTGGACAGATCGTACGAATCCCGCACGGCCGGCGGCAATTTCAGCATCCGGATAAACATGGCCGGAACGAACTGCCCGTGCGTCACCCCGTAACGTTCGATCGCTTGCAACGTCCCCTCGGGGTCGAACTTCTCCAGCACGACGGTAGTGAGTCCGGCGGCTTGCACGGTCAACGACCACACCGACGGTGCGGTGTGATACAGCGGCGCCGGGCTCAAATACACCGTCGCTGGGTCCATCCAGAAGTCAATCAGCGCCGTCATCAGGCCCGGCGCTTGGTCCGGCGGCAAGTGCGGCAATTCGCGTTTGATGCCCTTGGGGCGGCCGGTGGTTCCCGACGAGTACTGCAGCAGGTCGCCCTCGATTTCGTCGTCGATCGGTGTATCCGGTTGGTCTGCAACGCATTCCTGGTAGCGCTGCCATCCGGGTAGGTCCCCGTCGGCAATCAGCAACAGCTCCGGCAGGCCGCTGGGAAGCTGCTCGCCCAGCCCGGCGAGGACGTCGCGCAGCGCCACCGAACCGATGATGGCCTTGGCATTGCTGTTGTCGATGATGTACGCGGCCTCGGCGGCGGTCAGATGGGTGTTGATCGGCACGTAGTACAGGCCGCTGCGGCGTGCTGCCCACATGACCGCGTGCATGTGCTCGTTGTTCTCCATCAGGATCGCGACCGCGTCGCCTTCCCGCAGTCCCGCCTGACGGAACTTGTGGGCCAGACGATTTGCGCGCGCCTCGAGTTCGCCGAACGTCACCACCGTGCCCGACGGGTGCAGGATGACGGCAGGTTTGTCCGGGTGAGCTTCGGCGTGCTGGCGAATCTGCATGGCTGAACTCTACGACGCCCGAACTTGACGGGTGTCAACCGGACCGCCAGCTCTCGAGCGTCACGCTAGCGTGGCACACCGCGCCGACAGCCACGCTAGCGTGACGCTCGACGCTTGACGACGCTCGACGCTTGACGACGCTCGACGCGTGACGCTCGACGCCAGCGTGGCCCACCGAGCGCGCCAGTTACTCGGCCAAGCGCGCTTTCAAAGCCTCGAACTCGTCGCGGATGCCGGTCGGCAGCTTGTCGCCGACGAACTCGAACCACTCCTCGATCAGCGGAAGTTCCTCGCGCCACTCGGCGGCATTGACCGCAAGCGCCGAGTCGATGTCGGCAACGTCGGCTTCCAAACCGTCCAGGTCCAAATCGGCGGCGGTCGGCACGACGCCGATGGCGGTGTCCTGGCCGCCCGCGTTGTGCTCGATGCGGTCGACGATCCACTTCAGCACCCGGCTGTTCTCGCCGAAGCCCGGCCACAGGAACTGGCCCT
Source organism: Mycobacterium asiaticum (assembly GCF_001673365.1). GTDB lineage: Bacteria > Actinomycetota > Actinomycetes > Mycobacteriales > Mycobacteriaceae > Mycobacterium > Mycobacterium asiaticum_A. Next base: position 3,732 of record NZ_LZLS01000225.1, on the reverse strand, counting down.
CGTCGCCGCGGCGGAACCAGTTGACGAAGAACACCTTGGGCAGCTTGGACTCGTCGGAGTGCTTGCCCAGGTCGATCCAGTGCTGGAAGTAGTCGCCGACGTTGTAGCCCAGGAACGGCAGCATGGCCATCGGGTCGCGGCGTACAGTGCCGACCTTGCCTTCAGCAGCGGCCGTCTGCTCGCTGCCCATGGTGGCTCCCATGAACACGCCGTGCTTCCAGTCGCGCGCCTCGGTAACCAGCGGGACCGTCGTCTTGCGGCGGGCGCCGAACAGGATGCCCGAGATCGGCACACCCTGCGGGTCGTCCCACTCGGGGGCCAGGATCGGGCACTGCGACATCGGGGTGCAGTACCGCGAGTTGGGATGGGCGGCCTTTACTCCGGACTCGGGCGTCCAGTCGTTGCCCTTCCAGTCGATCAGGTGCTGCGGGTCGCCTTCCAGGCCTTCCCACCACACGTCACCGTCGTCGGTGAGCGCCACGTTGGTGAAGACGGTGTTGCCGCCCTCGATGGTGCGCATGGCGTTGGGGTTGGAGTTCCAGTTGGTGCCAGGAGCCACGCCGAAGAAGCCGAACTCCGGGTTGACGGCGTACAACCGGCCGTCCTTACCGAACCGCATCCAGGCGATGTCGTCGCCCAGGGTCTCCGCGCGCCAGCCCGGGACGGTGGGCTGCAACATCGCCAGGTTGGTCTTGCCGCACGCCGACGGGAACGCCGCGGCGAAGTAGTACGCCTTGTTCTCCGGCGAGATCAGCTTGAGGATCAGCATGTGCTCGGCCAGCCAGCCCTCGTCGTGGGCCATTGCCGAGGCGATCCGCAGCGAGTAGCACTTCTTGCCCAGCAAAGCGTTGCCGCCGTAGCCGGAACCGTAGCTCCAGATTTCGCGGGTCTCCGGGAAGTGGGTGATGTACTTGGTGTCGCTGCATGGCCAGGGGACGTCGTCCTGTCCCTCATCCAACGGCGCGCCCACCGAATGCAGGGCCTTCACGAAGAAGCCGTCCTCACCGATCTTGTCCAGCGCGGCTTTGCCCATCCGGGTCATGGTGCGCATCGAGACGACGACGTACTCGGAGTCGGTGATCTCCACGCCGAGCTTGGGGTCCTCAGCGCCCAGCGGCCCCATGCAGAACGGCACCACGTACATGGTGCGGCCGCGCATACACCCGCTGTAGAGGTCCTTCATGATGGACCGCATCTCGTTGGGGTCTTTCCAGTTGTTGGTCGGGCCGGCGTCCTCTTCACGCTGCGAGCAAATAAATGTGCGGGACTCCACGCGGGCGACGTCCGACGGGTCTGACAGCGCAAGGAAGGAGTTCTTGTGCTTGTCGGGGTTGAGGCGGGTGAACGTACCGGCCTCGACCAGCTGGTCGGCGAACCGCTGGAACTCTTCCTCGGAGCCGTCGGTGAACACCACCCGGTCGGGCTGGGTGAGCTCGGCGACCTCCTGCACCCAGGTCAGCAGCCCCTGATGTTTAGTCGGTGCGGTGTCCAGGCCGGGGATGGTCGCTGAGGTCATCGAACTCTCCTGAATTCTGCTGCTCGGTAATCGTCGGTTCCACTGATGCGTGCGCGCGGTTCGCCTTAACGCTTTCTTATTCAGATTATCGCGCATCACTTGTGGGGGAAGTCCCACGAGGGTATAAGCCTGCTCACAAGACCGATTCAGAAGGCTCTACTTCTGCTAAAGGACGCCACCGTTAAACCGCACCGGGGTGTTGGCCCGAACAGCACCTGGATCGGTCTTGGATATACCCGGTTCGCCCAGTTCTGCACATACGGCCTCCAGCGCGGCCTGGATCGTGGGCATCTCCCGGTCGCGAGCGGCTGCGGCGCGCGCCGCGGCGAGCGCATGTTCGCGCAACTCGCCGTCGATCAGATTCACCTGGTCGGTCACCCGGGCGTTCTCGGCCTCGTCATGCGCCATGGCCGCTGTGCTCAACAGCGACTCGGCGGCCAACACCCGGCTGGCCACCAGTTGCTCGGTGACCGACCGCAGCGACGACGTTACGTCGCCCACCCAGCGATCCAGCACGGCGCGGTCACTGAGCAAACTGCGGACGTTGACCATCCACACGGTGATCGCCAAGCCAAGGGCCACGCACGCCACGATCGCGGCGGCGGTCAGCGCCGGGTGCAGATCGGGCGCCAAGCCGGCAACCAGGCGACTGGCCGTAAGCGCCACGCCCAACCCGAACACGACACCGAACACTGTCATCAGCCGCATCTCCAGCCGTCGCGACTTCAGCGGCGGCGCCGAGACGGGAACGGTGGGCAGCTTGTCGACCGGCGGCAGACCCAGCGGCGCACCGATCACCTGGGCGACTTCAGCCAAGTGGGCGTCGTTGTTTTCGGCGACCTCGGCGACCACCCCGTCGAGGCGGCCCCGGACGTATTCCTCGAATGCGGCCATCCGTCGCCGGGACAGGACCGCAACGTCCTCTTGCAACTCGGTGCGTACCGCCGCGCTGCGATTGCGGGCAAAGAACGACAACTGGACCCGAGCCTGCTGGATCTGGCCGCGCAGCGTGATCGTGCGGTCCGACTTCGACTGACGTCGCTGCCGCAGTGCGGTGCTGCGCTCGTCACGCAGGGCGTCGACGCGCGCCCGGCGGCCCGGGCCGTCGGCGTCCCGATCAAAACGCCGCGCCACCTTGTGCAGCCGCGATTCCCACGCCCGCAACCGGTTGCGGCGGACCAGATCGGAGTCGGCAAGCTGCCCCTGCACCATCGCCACCAACTCGTCGACTTGCGGTCTGCCGACCTCGGGCGCGGCGGCCACCCCGACCCAGGGCACCTTGCCGTACCGCGGGGCGTGTTTGGCCAGCATGTCCCGGTTGACCGCGAGCACCTCGCGCCAGGGTCGGTGCACGTCGATCTTGGTTATTGCGGCCACTACTTCGTCGGTGTTCTCGGCGGCGGCGTCGAGCATCGCGCAGTCGGATTCGGTGAGCGGGTCCGACGCCGACACCACGAACACGACCGCCATCGGCGCATCCCCGGGCCCCAGTTCGGCCGATTCGACGAATCTGTAGTGCGGAATCTGTTGCCGCAAAACCGTTGCCACGCTGGTGACGCCGGACAACCACGGGCCGGTCACGAGCACCACGTCGCGACGGTTGATCACCGGCGGTCCCAGGTTCGGCCCGATCGCTGCGACCATTGCGTCCACTCGGGCGATGGGCTCGTCGCGAGCGCTCACGGCCCCTCCCTGTCGATGCGTGCCGTCGGTAGGAGCCGCAGCGATCCCCTGACGATGTCGCTCGCACAAGCCCGGTGCAGGTCGTTTTTCGCTGATCGGCCGTAGCGCTGCCAGTGCACAGCCCGCGGTAGCGGCGCGGGGGGCCCGGGTTCCAGCCCGGCGGCTTGCGTGGCGGCCAACGCCGCAGCCATTCGGGCAACGACGGTGTCGTCGCAGCTCAGGAACGCCGCTATCGCCGAGTCGGTGACGGCTAAAACCTCCAGCTCGGCGACGGCGTCGAGCACCCGGCGGTAGCGCACCTCGGCGCCGGCGGCGATCAATCGGTCGATCACGGCGTCGATACCGCTGACCCGGCGCAGCACCGCCCGCACCCGCGCCGGGCCATGCCCGGATCGCAGCGCGGCGAGCACCAGCGCGATGCCGAACAAGTCGAGCTGCGAAAGCAGTCGCCGCCGCACCTGCACCGATACCGGCAACGACGCGGTCAGGAAGCCGTCGAAGGATCCGTCCAGGCAGGCAAGGCCGTCGGATTG
>NZ_LZLS01000224.1 GCF_001673365.1 Mycobacterium asiaticum | reverse complement strand
CCGGGCGAAGCGGGTCGCGACAAAGTGAAGAGCAGCGATCGCGAGCGCGGCGTAGCCGGGCGAAGCGGGTCGCGACAAAATCGAATAAGTCGCGGTCGCGACCGTTAGGTAAGGAGCGGGTCAACATGCCCAACAAGGCAAGTGTTGCCATCGTCGGATCGGGAAATATCAGCACCGACCTGCTGTACAAGCTGCTGCGGTCGGACTGGCTGGAGCCGCGCTGGATGGTGGGCATCGACCCGGAAAGCGAAGGCCTGGCCCGAGCCCGCAAGCTCGGCCTGGAGACCAGCCACAAGGGCGCGGACTGGCTGTTGGAGCAGCCCGAGAAGCCCGACCTGGTGTTCGAGGCGACGAGCGCCTACGTGCACCGCGATGCCGCGCCGAAGTACGAGGCCGCCGGCATTCGCGCTATCGACCTGACTCCGGCCGCCGTCGGCCCGGCGGTCATCCCTCCGGCCAATCTGCGCGCACATCTGGACGCGCCGAACGTCAACATGATCACCTGTGGCGGACAGGCCACCATCCCGATCGTGTACGCGGTTTCGAGGGTCGTCGAAGTGCCATACGCGGAGATCGTCGCCTCGGTGGCGTCGGTTTCGGCGGGGCCAGGCACCCGGGCCAATATCGACGAGTTCACCAAGACCACGTCGGCAGGCGTCAAGAACATCGGCGGCGCCGCCCGCGGCAAGGCGATCATCATCCTCAACCCGGCCGACCCGCCGATGATCATGCGCGACACCATCTTCTGCGCCATCCCCGACGCCGCCGACCGCGATGCGATCGCCCAATCCATCAAGGACGTGGTGGCCGAGGTGCAGACCTACGTGCCGGGCTACCGACTGCTCAACGAGCCGCAGTTCGACGAGCCGTCGGTGGTTAACGGTGGCAACCACGTGGTCACCACGTTCATCGAGGTCGAGGGCGCCGGCGACTACCTGCCGCCGTACGCGGGCAACCTGGACATCATGACCGCGGCGGCGACCAAGGTCGGCGAAGAGATCGCCAAAGAGACGTTGGCCGTGACGGGAGGCGCACAAGCATGACTTCTGACATTTTCTTCAACCCGGTGTGGGACGTCCGGATGACCGACACGTCGCTGCGCGACGGATCCCACCACAAGCGTCACCAGTTCACCAAGGACGAGGTCGGCGCGATCGTCGCTGCGCTGGACACCGCCGGCGTGCCGGTGATCGAGGTGACGCACGGCGACGGCCTGGGTGGTTCGTCGTTCAACTACGGTTTCTCCAAGACGCCTGAACAGGAGCTGATCAAGCTCGCGGCCGAGACTGCCAAAGAGGCCAAGATCGCCTTCCTGATGCTGCCCGGCGTGGGCACCAAGGAGGACATCAAAGAGGCGCAGAACAATGGCGGCTCGATCTGCCGGATCGCCACCCACTGCACCGAGGCCGACGTCTCGATCCAGCACTTCGGGCTGGCCCGCGAGCTGGGCCTAGAGACCGTCGGGTTCCTGATGATGTCGCACACCATCCCGCCGGAGAAGCTGGCCGCCCAGGCCCGCATCATGGCCGACGCCGGATGTCAGTGCGTCTACGTGGTCGACTCCGCGGGGGCGCTGGTGCTCGAAGGCGTAGCCGATCGGGTGTCGGCGCTGGTCGCCGAGCTTGGCGACGACGCCCAGGTGGGTTTCCACGGTCACGAGAACCTCGGGCTCGGGGTGGCCAACTCAGTCGAGGCCGTGCGCGCGGGCGCCAAGCAGATCGACGGGTCCTGCCGCCGATTCGGCGCCGGTGCGGGCAATGCCCCGGTCGAGGCCCTGATCGGGGTGTTCGACAAGATCGGCGTCAAGACAGGCATCGATTTCTTCGACATCGCCGATGCCGCCGAAGAGGTGGTGGCCCCCGCGATGCCCGCCGAATGCCTGCTCGACCGCAACGCGCTGATCATGGGCTACTCGGGCGTGTACTCCAGCTTCCTCAAGCACGCGGTGCGCCAGTCCGAGCGGTACGGCGTGCCGGCCCACCAGCTGTTGCACCGCGCCGGGCAGCGCAAGCTGATCGGCGGCCAGGAGGATCAGCTGATCGATATTGCGCTGGAAATCAAGCGCGAGCAGCAGGACGGTACCGCCGTAAAACGCTGATGGGGTTGCGATGAGATCAGTTTGCTGGCTGCGGTAGGTACTAGTCGGCCGCCCGGCGCTTGAGGTCAGTTTCGACACCCGCATATTGCGCCGTTTTAGTGCTGTAACGCCGTCCAAGCGGCGATGTCCGGAGCGAATGTTCCAAAAAGCCGACCGATCGTGAGCTTTTTGCTGCGCAGCGTCCTAGCATGTTGTCCGAGCGGCGACAGGGACCCGCGGAAGGTTGTGCTTGATGAGTTTCTTGAGGTTGCCGCCGGAGATTAACTCGGCGTGCATGTTCGCTGGTCCGGGTGCAGAGCCGATGCTTCGGGCCGCGGCGGGGTGGGATGCACTGACCTCCGAACTGGCCACGGCGTGCGACGCATTTAAGTCGGTACTGACCGGCCTGGGGGAGTCGTGGCAGGGATCATCCGCGGCGGCCATGGCGGCCGCAGCCGTGCCTTACAGCGCCTACCTGGGTACGGCGGCAGCGCAGGCACAGGGGGCGGCGAGCCAGGCGCGGGTGGTGGCCAGTGTGTTCGAGGCCGCGCAGGCGGCAATGGTGCATCCCGGAGCCGTGCTGGGGATCCGCGACGCGGTGGTGTCTCTGGTCCGGTCGAACTGGTTCGGATTCAACGCCGCGGCGATTGCGGAGGCCGAGGGCGTCTATGAGCAGATGTGGGCCCAGGACGTGTCGGCAATGGTGGGTTACCACGGCGGCGTCTCGGCGGCGGCGGCGGAACTGACGTCTTGGCAGGGCGGCTTGCAGCAGCTGCTGCAGAATCTGCCGAACGTGGGCGGCGGCAATATCGGCGATCACGACGTCGGCGGAGGCAATTCAGGCAGCGCGAACGTGGGAAACGGCAACGTCGGCGACAACAATGTTGGTGGCGGTAACCGTGGCCAGTTCAACATGGGCAGTGGAAATAGTGGGGGCGGCAACCTAGGTGCCGGTAATTTCGGCGTCGGCAACATTGGATTCGGCAACGGGTCCAGCGGGAGGACACTGGCGCAAATCCCTTATGCAGGAATCGGCCATAGTGCCGTTGCTGTGCCGAGCGATGGGAACGTCGGCGTGGGAAATGTTGGGAATTTCAACAACGGTGGTGGCAATGCTGGCAATTACAATTCAGGCTTTGGCAATTCCGGCATCGCTAATAGCGGGTCGGGCAATAGTGGCAACAATAACATGGGCCTGGGGAATACCGGTATCGGCAATGTAGGGTTCGGTAACACGGGCAACTGGAATATCGGTGTCGGCAACAGCGGCAACAATAACTTTGGTATTGGACTCACTGGCTCCAATCAAGTGGGCATCAATCTGGAGGGGCTGCTGAACTCCGGCAGCAATAACATCGGCTTTGGAAACTCGGGCAGCAACAACGTCGGTTTCTTCAACTCTGGTGACGGCAACTTCGGGATCGGAAATTCGAGCTACGGAAACGTCGGCGTCGGAAACTCTGGAAACGTCACGGCGGGTTTCGCGCCGGGCGCCTTCGGTTTAAACGGATCCCCTCCGCTTGGAGCAGGGCATAACTTCGGCTTCGGAAATTCCGGCGCCGCGAACACCGGCTTCGCCAACGGTGGCTTGCTGAACACGGGCATCGGCAGCGGTGGCATAGCCAACAGCGGTATCTTCAATGCGGGCAGCTTTAATTCGGGAGGCTTCAATGCGGGTGAAGTCAACACCGGATATTTCAACTCAGGTAACTTCAACACGGGTGCTTCCAATGCGGGCTCTGTCAACACCGGTTGGGCCAACTCGGGATCCATCAACACCGGCGGTTTTAATGCCGGCTCTCTAACCACCGGATTCGGCTCGGTGGATTCCGGTCCCGGCCCAAACTCCGGCGATGGGAATATCGGGACTAATAACTCCGGCTTCAACAACGCGGGAGACATGAACTCGGGATTCCGCAATATCGGCATACCCGTCCAGGGCATCACAGTGGGCAACTCAGGATTTTTCAACGGCAACCTGGTATATACGGTGATGGAATCGGGCTTTGGAAATCTCGTAGGCGTCGCCAGTTCCGGTATGTTGGGATATGGCACTCTCAGCTCGGGAATGCTGTACTTTGGGCAGTTTTCTTCGGGCTACCTGAATTACGGAGCCAGTTCGGGTACCTCTGGCTTCGGTCAATTGATTACGGCTCTTGCGAAGGGCTTTGGCCTGCAATAGGTCGGCAGTTTGGTCGAGCATGCCGGCGCGGGAAGCGCACGCACTCTCGTGTCCGCCGGAAACGTCGTGACGACACCGGGCCGGACATACGCTGGAAATCAAGCGCGAGCAGGGGGCGCACGCTTAGCCCCATCGCTACGATCATCGGGTCAGGTTCTCACCAAGGATGGCGCGATGACAGGTCGGCTCACACTTCAACCGGGTGAGGTGTTTGCCGGCTACACCATCGAACGACCGCTTGGTGAGGGCGGAATGGGCACTGTATACCGGGCCCGGGATCCCGAACTGCCGCGCAGTGTCGCGCTCAAATTGCTGCATCGCGACCTGACCGCAAACGACTACATCCGGGCGCGCTTCGAACTGGAAGCCGCACATGCCGCCAGCCTGGAACACCCCAATATCGTCACCGTGTATCGCCGTGGGCGCGCGAACGATCAACTGTGGATAGCAATGCAGTTCATCGACTCGACGGACGCGTCCGAAGTATTACGCCACGGCCCGGTGAACCCGGCCCATGCCGTGCACATCACCACCGAGACCGCAAAAGCGCTTGACCACGCCCACGCCGCCGGCGTCTTACACCGCGACGTCAAACCAGCCAACATCTTGCTGGAACGCTCTGGGCCCGGTCGGCCGGGACGAGTCCTCTTGGCGGACTTCGGTATTGCGAAGGCGTTGGCCGAAACCGCGCAGATGACCCAGACCGGAATGCTGGTGGCGAGCCTGCAGTACGCCTCGCCCGAACAATTCGACAACATCAAGCTCGATGGGCGCGCCGATGTGTACTCGTTGGGCTGCACGCTATTTCATCTGCTTACCGGACAGCTCCCCTACCCGGGCAGCACCCTGCCGCAGCTGTGGGCCGGACACGTCAAAGCGCCGATTCCCAAACCCAGCGAGGTGCGACCAGGCGTGCCGCCCGCTCTGGACGCTGTCCTTGCGTGCGCGATGGCCAAGGAGCGAGACGACCGGTACTCGAGTTGCGGAGCGTTCGCAGCGGCTGCGCGGGCGGCACTGTACTCGCCGCCGTCCAGCACCCAGCCCACTGTTGTGGACCCCGAACCCCCCGCCCCGCCGCAGCGACGAGTTGTTCCGCCGGTTGACCCAGCTGTCGTGGCGACCGTCGCGGACCGGAACCAACCACAACGGCTCGTTTCCAAAACACCGGCAAAGTCGGTGAACGGATCTGCCGTGCTGGCTCGAGTCGGGCTGATCCTTATTACGGCCCTCATTGGTGCCGCCATGTTCACCTGCTGGCGGACCGCGTCCTACAACTGGAAGGACTACAGCGGCTACTGGCACTACATGAGTTACGACGTGTGGCAACCGTTGGGGATCAGAGGCAACACACACTTGTACACCCCTACAAAAATTGTCTTGGGCATGGTCGGTGCGGTCGGCGTCATGCTGCTGTTGACGGCACTGCGGTTGCGAAAAGCGCGGGTGAAGGCAGCCGGTCGTCTTGCGTGTGTGGGTGCGGTCCCGCTGACCTTTGCTTTGCTGGCGTTTGAACTGGCCGTACACAGCGGGACGGCGATCTCGACGAAGAAGCACCTGATGGAGATTGTCGCGCTGCTGGGTGCGGTACTGCTGCTCGCAGGATGTTGGCGTGGGTTGACGCCGTCGAAACGCAACATGCGGTTGTGCATGGTTTCGGGTCTCGTCGTCACCGCGGCCGCCGTCGGCTTGAGCTTTGTAAGCAGTCCGCACCGATCACCACCGATCCCGGTGCTGGGCCAAGGTTTCGGCGGGCTGATCGCCGGGATCGCGTTGTTCGCTGCCGGAACGATAGTCGCGGTCAGAAGCGGCGGTTCCAGAACTGCTAAGTAGCTGATCGCGCGATTTTCGCCGCGGTTTTTGCCGTCCGCACGCGAGTACTCTCGACTGCACCAGCTCTCCGCGTGAAGGAGCACTTCGATGACCGTGACCTCGAGGATTCCGGGCCGTCTGACCGCCGGTCTGTTAGGTGCCGCGGCAGCGGCGCTGATCGCGGTTCCCGTGGCTGCTGCCGATCCCGGCCAGCAGTGCAACACCACATTCGGTCAGACCGCCTCCGAGCAAGTCCAGGGCTATCTGGACCGGCACCCAGACGTGAAGGCGGAGATCACCGCGAGGTCGCAAGCGTCCGGGTCGGGCACCAACCTGATCGACTACCTCAACCGGCACCCGGATGTGCGCCAGGCGCTGATCACAATGGCTAACTTGTGTACCTCATGAGGTGATAAGGCTTCGTTGGCAAGCGTTGGGTACGACACGCGCAAATGTTCGCGGTTGACTCAAAATAGGAACACGTTCTAGCGTCGATGACGTGTTTACTGACCAGCTGACCGAAGCGATTGCGGAAGCCGAGCAATTGGTGACCGCCGCTCCGCATATCGAGACCGAGGCCGACCTACTCGAAGGGCTGCAGTATCTCGCCGGCTGCGTGGCCGGTTGCATGCACCTGGCATTCGACTACGAGCGCGACCACCCATTCCTGCAATCAGGAACCGGGCCGTTCACCAAGATGGGGTTGGACAACCCCGACACCCTCTACTTCGGCACCCGCGTGCACGCCGAACACGACTACGTGGTCCGGGGTATGCGCGGGACCACCACCGACCTGAGTTTCCAGCTGCTCGGCGGCGAGTACACCGACGATAATGTGCCGGCCAGCCAGGCTGCCTTTGACGACCGCGAGCTCGACATCGCTCCCGACGGCAGCTTCGAGTGGCGGTTTCGTCCCAAGACCCCGGGGCAGCTGGTGATGCGCGAGGTATACGCCGACTGGTCGGCGACCCGTGGCACGCTGACCATCGAACGGTTGGACACCGCCGGAACCGCACCGCCGGAGCTGACCCGCCGAGTCATCGAAAAGCGTTATGCGACAGCTGGAAAGCAGCTGGTAAACCGGGTCAAGACGTGGCTGCAGTTCCCGCAGTGGTTCTACCTGAAAATCCCGGTCAACACCATGGTGGCGCCCCGGTTGACCCCGGGCGGTCTGGCCACCCAGTATTCGTCGGTAGGGCACTTCGACTTGCAACCGGATCAAGCGCTGGTGATCACGGTTCCGGTGAGCGACGCGCCGTATCTGGGCTTCCAGTTGGGCAGCATGTGGTACATCTCGCTGGACTACATCAACCATCAGACGTCGTTGAACAACACTCAGGCACAAGCTGATCCGGATGGGAAGGTGCGCATCGTGGTCAGTGACCAGAACCCCGGCGTGACCAACTGGGTTGAGACGCTTGGGCATCGGCGAGGCTTTTTGCAGTTCCGTTGGCAGCGGGTGTCGCGTGAATTGAGCGAGGCCGACGGGCCCACAGTCGAATTAGTGGACGTTGGCGCTGTCTCGTCTGCGCTGCCCTATTTCGAGCACAACAAGATTTCCGAGGATGACTGGCGGGCACGAATTGCGCTGCGTCAACAACAAATTCAGGCAAGGATGCTGGGATGACCAATTTGCTCGACGGCAAAGTAGTGGTGATCAGCGGCGTGGGTCCCGGGCTGGGAACCACGCTGGCCCGGCGATGCGCGAGCGAAGGCGCCGATTTGGTGCTCGCGGCTCGCAGCGCCGAGCGACTCGACGACGTGGCCAAGCAGGTCATCGATCTCGGCCGCAAGGCCGTCGCGGTGCCCACCGACATCACCGACGACGATCAGGTGAGCAACCTCGTCGACGCCTGCCTGGAGGCCTTTGGCAAAGCGGATGTGTTGATCAACAACGCATTTCGGGTCCCTTCGATGAAGCCGTTGGCCGGTACCAGCTTTCAGCACATACGCGACGCGATCGAATTGAGTGCGCTTGGCGCGCTGCGGTTAATTCAAGGTTTCACGCCGGCCTTGGCCGCTTCGCACGGCTCCGTCGTCAACGTCAACTCCATGGTGATCCGCCACTCGCAAGCTAAGTACGGTGCCTACAAGATGGCCAAGTCTGCGCTGCTGTCCATGTCGCAGTCGCTGGCCACTGAGCTTGGCGAGAAAGGCATTCGCGTCAACTCCGTTGCGCCCGGGTACATCTGGGGAGACACACTGCAGGGCTATTTCAATCACCAGGCCGGAAAGTACGGCACCACAGCCGAACAGATCTACGAGGCCACCGCGGCAAACTCCGACCTCAAGCGGTTGCCCACCGAAGACGAAGTGGCGTCGGCGATTCTGTTCATGGCCAGCGACCTGTCCAGTGGCATCACCGGACAGACACTGGATGTCAACTGCGGGGAGTACCACACCTAATGGCGGAGCGAACTGATATAGCCACCGTCGACGAACTGCACGCGTCCGCTAGCAAGCTGACCGGACTGGACGATTTCGGCACCGACGACGACAACTATCGCGAGGCGCTCGCGGTGCTGCTTGACTCCTACAAGCGCGAGGCTGGCTTGACGGTGTTGGGCAGCAAGATGAACCGGTTCTTCCTGCGCGGCGCGTTGGTGGCTCGGCTGCTTTCCGAGTCGGCGTGGAAGCAGTATCCGTCGTACGCCGACGTTGCGATCGAGCGGCCCATTTTCGTGACGGGACTGGTGCGTACCGGAACGACCGCACTGCACCGACTGTTGGGTGCCGACCCGGCGCACCAGGGTCTGCACATGTGGTTGGCCGAGTTTCCGCAACCGCGGCCGCCGCGTGACACTTGGGAATCAAACCCGTTGTACCGCAGGCTCGATGACCAATTCACCCAGCACCACGCGGACAACCCGGGCTACACCGGTTTGCACTTCATGGCCGCATACGAGTTGGAGGAGTGCTGGCAGCTGCTGCGGCAGTCGTTGCATTCGGTGTCGTACGAGACGCTGGCGCATCTGCCCAGTTATGCGCAATGGTTGGCCCAGCAGGACTGGACGCCGTCCTATCAGCGGCATCGTCGCAACCTTCAGCTGATCGGTCTCAACGACGTCGACAAGCGTTGGGTACTAAAGAATCCCAGTCATTTGTTCGCGCTGGATGCGCTGATGGCGACCTATCCCGACGCGCTGGTGATTCAGACCCACCGGCCGGTGGAGACGATCATGGCGTCGATGTGCTCCCTGGCTCAGCACACCGCCGAGGGGTGGTCGACGACGTTCGACGGTGCCCAGATCGGTGCTGACAACATGGACACCTGGGCGCGCGGCTTGGAGCGGTTCAATACGGCTCGGGCGAAATATGATTCGGCGCAGTTTTATGACGTGGACTACCGTGACCTGATCGCCGACCCGCTGGGTACGGTGGCTGACATCTACAAGTATTTCGGTCTGACGCTGACCGATGACGCGCGTGCGTCGATGGCGAAGATCCACGCCGAAAGCAAGACCGGGAGCCGGGCGCCGAAGCATACGTATTCGCTGGCCGATTACGGGTTGACCGCCGAGCAGGTCAAGGAGCGGTTCGCCGGGCTGTGACCGGCCATCTGTCGGGTGGCCGTTGCGTCTCGCAGACGGGGTGGTTGTCGGGGGCCGTGCGTCTCCAGGGTGTGTGCATGTTTGCCCGGCTCTGAGCGACA
>NZ_LZLS01000223.1 GCF_001673365.1 Mycobacterium asiaticum | reverse complement strand
CCAGGCTTGGAAGACCTGCGGATCCTGAATCGCAAGCCGACCCTCACCCATCTCGAACATACGTTCGATTGTAGCACGATCCGCTGGCTCATGCTGTGATGTCTCAGGACATCGGTGACGTTTGTCTGCTGTCGGGGTGCTTGACGAACGCAACCGAGTGTGGCGGACCGATTTCTCAGAATTCGAAACCACTGGTGGTGGGATCGGGCGAATCTGTGCCGTCTGCAGTTAGCCGTCGATGAAGCCCACCAATCGCGGGACGCATCTAGTGCGTTCTTACAGCCGGTCTTTGACCGCCGCGGACAACCGTGAGCCATCGGCCTTCCCAGCGGCGATACTCGTCGCTACCTTCATCACCAGGCCCATTTGCTTCATGCTGGGCCGCTCGCCGATGGACTCGGCCACTTGAGCAATCGCGGTGTCGACGACGTCGACCACCTCGGCGTCGGTAAGAGGCGTCGGCAGGTACTCGTCGATGATGCGTGCTTCGGCATGTTCGTTAGCGGCAAGTTCGCCACGTCCGTTCTGGGTGTAGATCTCGGCAGCCTCACCCCGTTTGCGGGATTCCCTTGCCAATACCTTGAGCACCTCGTCGTCGGACAGTTCCCTTGCCTCTTTGCCCGAGACCTCCTCGGTCTGAATCGCGGCCAGCAGCATGCGCAGCGTCGCCGTCCGCAATTTCTCCTGTGCTTTCATCGATTCGGTCAGATCCGACCTAAGCCGGGATTTGAGTTCCGCCATTCCAGAGACGCTACGCGCCGACGCATGCACTTACCTGGAGGATGCGCCAGGATGGACCCCATGACAAACGTCGACAGCGGCTACCTACGGTGAGCACGCTGCCGCCTAACTACCCGGGCGATGGGTCGTCTGGGACATCCGGATATGAACCACCCCCGGCATACGCGCCGCCGCCGGCGTACGGGCCACCCCCGGCGTACGGAACACCGCCACCGAACTACAGCCCGCCCCCGGGATACGGGCCACCACCGAACTACGGGCCACCGCCGGGATACGGCCCGCCCCCGGGCGCCACGTGGGGTCCGCCGCTGGTGCCTGGCGCGGTCAAACCCGGCATCATCCCGCTGCGACCATTGACCCTGAGCGACATCTTCAACGGCGCAGTCGGCTACATCCGGGCCAACCCGAAGCCGACACTGGGCCTGACCGCAATGGTCGTGGTCATCATGCAGATCATTTCGCTGCTCGCCTCCATCGGGCCGTTGGCCGCCATGAACGAACTCGAGAGCAACAAGTCAGAACCGAGCCTCGGGGCCCTGGGCGGGTGGACTGCGTCGTTTGGCGGGAGCGCCCTGGTCGGCTGGCTGGGCAGCATGCTGCTCAGCGGGATGCTGACCGTCATTGTCGGCCGGGCGGTGTTCGGCTCACCGATCACCATTCGCGAGGCGTGGACCAAGGTCCGCGGGCGGCTGCTGGCGCTACTCGGGCTGGCGTTGCTGGAAGCCGTCGGCTTGGCGGTGGTTATCGGACTGGTCGTGGTGATCCTGATCGGCGTCGGAGTGGCGGCCAACGCCGGCGTCGCGGTGCTGCTCGGCTTTCCACTGCTGCTCGTAGTGGCTGCGCTGCTGGTCTACGCCTACACCGTGCTGCTCTTCGCTCCCGTCCTGATCGTGCTGGAACGGCTACCGGTGTTCGACGCCATCACCAGATCGTTCGCACTGGTCCGCAACGGCTTTTGGCGGGTGTTAGGCATTCGCATCCTGGCGGCCTTGGTCGTGGGAATTGTTGCCGGCGCAATCTCAGCGCCCTTCACTATCGTCGCCGAGATTCTGTTGATAGGCGCTTCAAGTACCACCACTTTGCTTATCGGCACCACCCTGTCGTCGATTGGCGGGGCGATCGGTCAGATCGTCACGGCCCCGTTCGTCGCTGGGGTCGTCGTGCTGCTGTACACCGACCGACGGATGCGCTCCGAGGCGTTCGACCTCGTCCTGCAGACCGGTGCGACTCGCGGGCCGGCCGCCGTTGAATCCACCGACAACCTCTGGCTCACGCGGCCTTTCTAGGTGAGGACCGGCTGACATTGCCTTTCATCGACATCGACCGCGATGCCGCGCATGATGCCGCGCAGCACGAACTGAGCAAGCCGATCTATCCGCGCCAGTCCCTGACCGACGTGATCATGGACAAGATCAACGAATTCCTGCAACGGCTGATGCTGAAAAGCTCGCACGTCCAAGGCGGGTGGTTCACCATCACGGTCCTGGTCATCCTGGTGGTGATCGCCATTTTCGTCGCCGTCCGCATCGCTCGCCGCACCATGCGCACCAACCGCGGCGGTGACTACGAATTGTTCGATGCCGGCCAGCTGACCGCGGCTCAACACCGTGCGACCGCGGAAGCGTTTGCCGCCGAAGGCAATTGGGCCGCGGCCATCCGACATCGACTCCGTGCCGTGGCCCGCGAGCTGGAAGAGACCGGGGTCCTTACCCAAGTGCCCGGCCGCACCGCCAACGAGTTGGCCAACGACGCGGGCGCGGCGTTGCCACACCTAGCTGGCGAACTAAGCCAGGCCGCAACGGCTTTCAACGACGTCACCTACGGTGAGCGGCCGGGAACCCAAACCGCCTACCAGCTGATCGCCGACCTCGACGACCATTTGCGATCGCGCTCAGCCGCTTCGTCGACGGTGCAACAACCGGCGGCGCAGAACTCGTGGGCGCAGGTCCGGTGACCGCCACACGTCCGGCGACCAACCCCGTCCGGCAACGACGGCCATGGCGCGGAGTGCTGCTCACCCTGGTTGCACTCGCCGTCGTCGCATCCATCACTACGTACCTCACGGCCGCGCGACCCGGCGGCACAATGGATTCCGAGGCTACGAGCCCGGCCGGCGCTCGCGCACTGGCAACATTGCTACGTGAACGTGGTGTCGACATCGTCGTCGCAAACAACGTCAGCGACGTCGAACGCGCGGCTCGTTCCGACACGCTGCTGCTCATGGCCCAGACCCAGTACCTGACCGACAACACGCTGCTGCAACGGCTGGCCGACCTGCCCGGCGACCTGCTGCTGGTGGATCCAACCACCCGTGCCCGCACAGTGCTGACACCGAAGCTGCGCAGCGGCACCGCCGGCCAATTCAACAACGATCCTAATTGTTCACTGCCACAAGCTAATCGGGCCGGCTCGGTGAATCTCGGTCCGAGCGAAGCGTATCGGACCAGGGCAGACGACCTGGACATGGTCAGCTGTTATGGCGGAGCAGTGGTCAGTTATCGCGATGCCGGCCGAACGGTCACGGTGGTCGGCACCAGTCACTTCATGGAGAACGAAGGGCTGCTCGAAGAGGGCAACGCGGCGTTGGCGATGAACCTCGCCGGCGCCCGGCCTCGGCTTATCTGGTTCGCGCCGCAGCACGTCGAGGGCCACACCACCACGTCGTCCGGGGCGCCAGGATCCATCCTCGATTTGATTCCGGAGAACGTCACGTGGATCGTCTGGCAGCTTTGGCTGGTCGTGATCCTGGTGGCGCTGTGGAAGGGGCGGCGGGTCGGTCCGCTGGTGCCTGAGGAGCTGCCCGTGGTGGTCCGCGCCTCGGAGACGGTCGAGGGCCGCGGCCGTCTGTACCGGTCTCGTCGCGCCCGCGACCGCGCGGCGGAGGCTCTGCGTACGGCGGCGCTGCAGCGCCTGGTCCCACGCCTGGGGCTGGGTCCCAACGCGGCGCCGACGGCAGTGGTGATGACCGTGGCCCAGCGCGCTGACAGCGACCCGGATTTCGTTCACTACCAGCTCTATGGGCCTCCGCCCGCCACCGACACCGACCTACTACACCTGGCCCGCGCGCTGGACGACATCGAAAGGCAGGTCACCCACTCGTGACACAAACCACCCAATCCCCCGTTGCCGACTCCGCCCGTGAAGCATTGCTGGGGCTGCGCGCCGAGATCGCCAAAGCCGTTGTGGGACAAGACGGTGTGATCAGCGGCCTGGTGATCGCGTTGTTGTGCCGCGGCCACGTACTGTTGGAAGGCGTTCCCGGAGTGGCTAAGACGCTGATGGTCCGCGCATTGGCCGCCGCGTTGCAGCTCGAGTTCAAGCGGGTGCAATTCACCCCGGACCTGATGCCCGGCGATGTCACCGGCTCGCTCGTCTACGACACCCACACAGCCGAATTCGCCTTCCGGCCGGGCCCGGTATTCACCAACCTGCTGCTGGCCGATGAGATCAACCGCACTCCGCCCAAGACGCAGGCCGCGCTGCTCGAGGCGATGGAGGAAAGACAGGTCACCATCGATGGTGAGCCCAAGCTACTACCCGACCCGTTCATCGTCGCCGCTACGCAGAACCCGATCGAATACGAAGGCACCTACCAGCTTCCAGAAGCGCAACTAGATCGGTTCCTGCTCAAGCTGAATGTGACGTTGCCCCCGCGCGACGCCGAAATCGCCATCCTCGGCCGCCACGCCCACGGCTTCGACCCGCGCGACCTGTCCGCCATCAAGCCGGTAGCGGGCCCCGCCGAACTAGCGGCCGGACGCGAAGCGGTGCGTCAGGTGCTGATCGCCGATGAGGTGCTGGGTTACATCGTCGACATCGTCGGGGCCACCCGATCATCGCCTGCCCTGCAACTCGGCGTCTCGCCCCGTGGCGCCACCGCGCTGCTGGGCACCGCCCGGTCCTGGGCGTGGCTGTCGGGACGCAACTACGTCACGCCTGACGACGTCAAAGCCATGGCCCGTCCGACGCTGCGGCACCGGGTCATGCTGCGTCCGGAAGCCGAACTCGAGGGCGCCACCCCCGATGGCGTCCTGGACGGCATATTGACCTCTGTCCCGGTGCCCCGTTAATGATCCTGACTGGGCGCACCGGGCTGCTGGCGCTGATCTGTGTCCTGCCTATTGCGGTAGCACCTTGGCCCGCAAGGGCTTTCGGACTGCTGCTGCTGGTGGTGGCGATCCTGGTGTGCATCGATATCGCGCTGGCGGCCAGTACCCGTCGCCTGAGCTTCACCCGGTCGCCGAATGGCTCGGTCCGGCTTGGTCAGCCCGCGGCGGCGGATCTGTTGATACGCAACGACGGTCGTCGCCGGTTCCGCGGACAGCTGCGTGATGCGTGGCCACCGAGTGCACGCGCCGAACCGCGCACCCACCGCTTGGTTCTCGACGCCGGCCAACACCAGCAACTGCGCACCGAACTGCATCCGGTTCGTCGCGGCGACCAGCGGGCTGCGGCGGTCACCGCCCGGTCCATTGGCCCGATGGGGTTGGCGGGACGCCAGAGCTCGCAATCGGTGCCCGGCCAGGTACGGGTGCTGCCACCGTTCTTGTCCCGCAAGCATTTACCGTCGCGGCTGGCCAAGTTGCGGGAGATCGACGGGCTGCTGCCCACCCTCATCCGCGGTCAGGGCACCGAATTCGATTCGCTGCGTGAGTATGTCGTGGGTGACGACGTCCGCTCGATCGACTGGCGGGCCAGCGCGCGTCGTACCGATGTCATGGTCCGCACCTGGCGGCCCGAGCGTGACCGACGTGTAGTGATAGTCCTGGATACCGGGCGCATGTCGGCCGGGCGAGTCGGAATCGACCCGACCGCAGCCGATCCCGCCGGCTGGCCGCGACTGGACTGGGCGATGGATGCGGCGCTGCTACTGGCGGCGCTGGCCTCACGCGCTGGGGACCACGTGGACTTCCTCGCGCACGACCGGGTAAGCCGGGCCGCCGTATTCGGCGCGTCACGCACCGAACTACTCGCTCAGCTTGTCGAAGCGATGGCGCCGTTACAGCCTGCTCTGGTCGAATCCGATTGGCGGGCAATGGTTGCCACCATTATGCGGCGTACCCGTCGACGGTCACTGGTGGTGCTGCTGACCGACCTGAACGCGACCGCCCTGGACGAGGGGCTGCTGCCGATGCTGCCGCAGTTGTCGGCCAAACACCACGTGCTGGTTGCGGCGGTGGCGGACCCGCGCGTGGCGGAGCTTGCGGCAGGGCGGTCGGATGCGGCCGCGGTGTACGACGCCGCGGCGGCCGAACGCGCCCGCAACGAGCGCCGGGCGATCGCGTCGCGTCTGCGCCGCAGCGGGGTGGAGGTCGTCGACGCCGGACCGACCGAGATCGCGCCCGGTCTCGCCGACCGGTATCTGGCAATGAAGGCGACCGGCCAGCTTTAAGACCCTTGGCACCCCGCCGACTATGCATCGGCGGAGGGGGCGGGGCCAGGCTAGGCGGTGGGGACGAAGTCGGGCGCGTCCTCGATATCGCCGGTCTCGCCGGCGGCCACGCCGCGACGGCCCAAGTACACGACGTAGAACAGGAACGCCGCTTCGGCCAGCACACCGATACCTATTCGGACGAAGGTGGGCAACCCAGACGGCGTCACCAGCGCTTCGATCAGACCTGAAACAAGCAGCACGCCCACCAGCCCGACAGCAACCGACACCACGCCACGACCCTCTTCGGCCAGCACCTGCCCCCGCGGCCGATCACCCGGTGAGATCACCGACCAGCCCAGCCGCATTCCGATCGCCGCGGCCAAGAACACCGCTGTCAGCTCCAGCAATCCGTGCGGCAGCAGCAGACCCAGCAGCAAACCACCTTTGCCCGCGTGGAACATCAGGCCGGCGATCACTCCTAAATTGGCGGCATTTTCGAAGAGCACGAAGGGTATCGGTAGTCCCAGTACGACGGACATCGCTATGCACTTGGCGGCAACCCACGAGTTGTTGACCCAGACTTGCAGCGCGAACGCAGCGGCGGGGTGGTCGCTGTAGTAGGACTCCACATCGTGGTTGACCAGCTCATCGATCTCAGCGGGCGTACCGATGACGGACTGCACTTCGGGGCTGCCGGAGACCCAGAACGCCATGACCACGACGAGTGCCAGGAACGCCACCGTCGTCGCCAACCACCACCGCCACGCCCGGTAGGCCACCACCGGGAATGACACCGTCCAGAACCTGACGAACGTGCTGGTCAGGGGGGCGTGTGCGCCGGTAACGGCAGAACGCGCCCGCGCGACCAGACTGGACAGACGACCTGTGATCAGCGAGTCCGACGACACCGAGCGCAACATCGACAGATGCGTTGACACGCGCTGGTAGAGCTCGACGAGTTCGTCGACCTCGGCGCCGGTCAGCGAACGGCGCTTCTTGATCAGGTGGTCGAGCCGGTCCCACGTGCCTCGGTGGGTCAGCAGGAACGCGTCGACGTCCACCCGAGCAGCCTACCGAGCGCGGGGGCGCACCGGTCGAAAGCCTGTAGCGTTCCCGATATGTCGGAGGTGGTAACCGGGGATGCCGTGGTGCTGGACGTGCAGATCGCCCAGCTACCGGTGCGCGCGCTCAGTGCGATCATCGACCTCACGGTGATCTTCGTCGGCTACATCCTGGGCGTGATGCTGTCGGCGGCCGCGCTGTCCCAATTCGACGATGCGTGGGTCATCGCGTTCCTGATCATCTTTACGGTGCTCGCGATGGTCGGCTACCCGGTGGCCATCGAGACCGCGACGCGAGGCCGGTCGATCGGCAAGATCGTGATGGGCCTGCGGGTGGTCTCCGATGACGGCGGCCCAGAACGCTTCCGCCAGGCCTTGTTTCGCGCACTGGCTGCGGTGGTGGAGATCTGGATGCTGCTCGGCAGTCCGGCCGTCATCTGCAGTGTGTTGTCGCCCAAGGCAAAACGCGTCGGCGACATGTTCGCCGGCACCGTCGTAGTCAGTGAGCGCGGACCCCGCCTGGCACCGCCGCCGGCGATGCCACCACCCCTGGCGGGATGGGCGTCCTCCCTGCAACTGTCCGGGCTAAGCGCCGGGCAGGCCGAGGTGGCACGTCAATTCCTCTCGCGGGCAACGCAACTCGATCCAAGACTGCGTGACCAGATGGCTTACCGGATTGCTGGCGACGTGGTTTCGCACATTGCACCCCCGCCGCCGCCGGGTGTTCCGCCGCAGTTGATCCTCGCCGCGGTATTGGCCGAACGGCACCGCCGCGAACTGGCGCGACTGCGTCCGCAGGGCTGGCCTCAACCGCAGGGCTGGCCGCAACCGCAAGGGTGGCCCTCGCCCCAGCCACAACCGCAAGGGTGGCAGCCCCAGCCACAACCACAACCACAGCCCGCGCAAAACGATGCCGGCGGGTTTTCACCCCCGAGCTAGTTACTGCATTACGGTGGCGGCCAAGATAGCTACGTCGCCCACCAGCAACGCAAATCCGACCAGCGGAACCACGATGCCGGCCCGCTTCTTGGCGGTAAAGACTGATGCGACGATCACCAGCAGGGCTACCACCGGCGGGCCGTAGAACAAGACGTCGAAGCTGAACCCACCGCCCAAATTCGAGCATCCACTGCACGAGTCGGTACTCATCACCGCACCGAGCGCAAACAGCATCACGATGGCCGCTCCGGGAACCGTGAGCAGCGCGAATACCCAGTTCACCCGCGCACGGGCGGCGGCGCCCTCGTCGTCTCCGCGTGGGGTCGGCTGGCCGGCACTACCAGGACCGGTCGCCATAGACAGGTCGTGGTTCTTGCCGTTCATCCCAAAGTTGCTACCCGGCCTTCGGGGGTCGCAAACGAGGAATTTTGAGGCCGACACGTTGCATCACGTTAGTTTCCGATATATCGTGATACAACCTGATACTCCGGAGCGTGCCGTACCGGCGCCTCCACGACAAGACCTAAGGATCCAGATATGAACACCCCATTCACTCCCCCAACCGGGCCATTCGGTCCGCGACCTGGCTTCGGCTTCGGTCCCGGCGCAGGGCCGATACCCGGCCCCCTTGGACGACGAGCGTTACATGGTGCCAGGCGGCAGGCCCGCCGGGAATTCTTCGAAAACCTTCGCGAACAGGCCCGCGATCACGACGGACCGCCCGGCTTTGGCTTCGGTCCCGGTTTCGGTCCTGACTTCGGACCGGGCTTCGGTTTCCGCCCTGGTGGGCGCGGTGGCAGACGCGGCGGTCGCGGGCGACGCGGCGACGTCCGGGCGGCCATCCTGGTGCTGCTGCAGGAACGCCCCATGCACGGGTACGAGATGATCCAGCAGATCGCCGAACGCAGCAACGGCATCTGGAAGCCCAGCCCCGGTTCGGTCTATCCCACTCTGCAACTGCTCGACGACGAGGGCTTGATCACTGCCAACGAAACCGACGGCAGCAAGAAACTGTTCGAGCTGACCGACGACGGTCGCACCGCCGCGGCCAAGGTCGAAACCCCGCCGTGGGACGAGATCGCCGAAGGTGTGGACCCGGGGCACATCAACCTGCGAACGGCCAGCCGTCAACTGTTCGGTGCCGTCGCGCAATCGACCCACGCCGCCAGCGCTGAGCAGCAGCAACGGATCGTCGATGTGCTCAACAGCGCGCGTCGGGAGATCTACGGCATCCTCGGCGAGGACTGAGCCGGCCCAGCAGCGGACTTTGGACTAAGAAACATCGACCCAATCCAGGGTCCGCTGCACTGCTTTGCGCCACCCCGAATAGCCTGCCTCGCGCTGGTCATCGTCCCAGTTCGGCGTCCAGCGCTTGTCCTCCTGCCAGTTCGCCCGCAGCTCGTCCTCGCTGTCCCAGAATCCGACCGCCAGCCCCGCCGCGTACGCAGCGCCCAACGCGGTGGTCTCGGCGACCACCGGCCGCACCACGTCCACGCCCAAGACGTCGGCCTGGATCTGCATGCACAAGTCGTTGGCGGTGATACCGCCATCCACCTTCAACACTTCCAGCCGCACACCGGAATCGGCTTCCATGGCGTCCACCACGTCGCGGCTCTGATAGCAAATGGCCTCGAGTGTCGCGCGAGCCAGGTGGGCGTTGTTGTTGAACCGCGAGAGCCCGACGATGGCGCCGCGGGCATCGGATCGCCAGTACGGCGCGAACAGACCCGAGAACGCCGGCACGAAGTACACCCCGCCGTTGTCCTCGACCTGGCGGGCCAGCGACTCACTCTGCGAGGCCCCGCTGATGATACCCAGCTGATCGCGCAGCCACTGCACCGCCGAGCCCGTCACCGCGATCGAACCCTCAAGTGCGTACACGGGTTTCGCGTCGCCAAACTGATAGCAGACCGTAGTCAGCAGGCCGTTGTCGGAGCGCACGATCGTCTCGCCGGTGTTCAGCAACAAGAAGTTGCCGGTGCCGTAGGTGTTCTTCGCCTCCCCGGAATCCAGACACACCTGGCCGACCATCGCGGCGTGCTGGTCACCGAGGACGCCGGTGATCGGCACTTCACCGCCGACGGGACCGGACTCCGACGTGAGGCCGTACGGCTGCAGCGGAGACGACGGCTCGATCTTGGGCAACATCGCGCGCGGGATGTCGAAAAACGACAGCAGTTCGTCGTCCCAGTCGAGGGTCTCCAGGTTCATCAGCATGGTCCGGCTGGCATTGGTGACGTCGGTGACGTGCACTCCGCCGCGGGTACCGCCGGTCAGGTTCCATAACACCCAGGAGTCGGCGGTGCCGAAAAGAGCGTCGCCGCGTTCGGCATCGGCGCGCACCCCATCGACATTCTCCAAGATCCACTGCAGCTTGCCGCCCGAGAAGTACGTCGCCGGCGGCAGGCCGGCCTTGCGGCGGATGACATCGCCACGGCCGTCCCGGTCCAGTGCCGACGCGATGCGGTCGGTGCGGGTGTCCTGCCACACGATCGCGTTGTAGTACGGCCGCCCGGTCTTACGATTCCAGACCAGTGTTGTCTCACGCTGATTGGTAATCCCCAGCGCGGCAATGTCTTTCGACGCGATATTGCTGGCGTTCAGCACAGACATCAGCACCGAGGCGGTGCGCTCCCAGATCTCGACCGGATTGTGCTCGACCCAGCCGGCGCGCGGCAGGATCTGGTCGTGCTCAAGTTGGTGACGGGCCACCTCGGCACCGTCGTGATCGAAGATCATGCAGCGGGTACTGGTGGTGCCCTGGTCGATTGCGGCGACGAACTCGGCGGATTCGGCCACCTATCGCTCTCCTATGGGGGTGACGTTGGACACTGCGGGTCATCGTTCATGATTGCCTAGTGGCGACTGACCAGGATATAGCGGGCATGCCGCGTGGCGGCCCGGACGCGTCCTGGCTCGACCGGAGGCTGGAGACCGATCGTGCCGAGTACATCGACCGCGACGACGTAGAACGCAAGAAGCGCGCGGCGATCCGGTCCCTGGACCGGGCCGGACGGCTGTTCGGGCTGCACAAGACGATTGCGCGCATCGTGCTGGACGAAGTCGGCGAGATAGCCGAACCCAGGATCCTCGAACTCGGCTCCGGTCACGGCGGTTTGTCGCGGACGCTGCTGAACATGCATCCCGGCGCTCGCCTCACGGTCAGCGACGTCGATCCCGCGTTGGTTGCCGCCATCAGCGCGGGTGACCTCGGTTCTCACCCCCGCGCCACGGTCCGCCAGCTGGATGCCGCCGACATCGACGCGCCCGACGGCTCGTTCGACTTGGTGGTGTTCGCGCTGTCGTTTCATCATCTGGCACCACTGTCGGCGTCACGGGTGTTCGCCGAAGGAACCCGGGTCGCAGACAAATTGGTGATCATCGACCTACCCCGGCCGCCGTCGATTCTGCATATCGCCCGGTTGGCGCAGATGTTGCCGTGGGCCATGTTTGCCATGCCCCACGACGGGATCATCAGCTCGCTGCGTGCGTACAGTCGCTCCGCATACCTCGCGTTGGCCCGGCACGCCGACCCCGACATCGACGTCAGGCTGCGCGGCGGAACCGTATTCAACCGATCGCTCCGTCCGCTGCCGCAGATCGTGGTCGCCAGCTCGGCCAGCTTGCGCAGCGGCCGGTAAACCTGTTGCATCGGTTCTGTGGGCGAAGAGGTTAAGCGCACCACGTATGACCGCATCCATCGGCGGGAGTACCGGCGCAAGTTGCGGTTGTGTCTAGACGTCTTTGAGACGATGCTTACCCGCACCAGGTTCGATTCCGCGCGGCCGCTGACCGGCATGGAGATCGAGTGCAACCTTGTCGACTCCGATTACCAACCCGCCATGTCGAATCGATTTGTGCTGGACGCCATCGCCGATCCGGCCTACCAATCCGAATTAGGCGCCTACAACATCGAATTCAACGTGCCGCCGCGTCCGCTGCTGGGTCATACCGTGCTGGACCTGGAAAAGGACGTGCGTGCCAGCCTCAACGATGCAGAGCTCAAGGCGAATGCCGGCGGCTCACACATCGTCATGATCGGCATCCTGCCCACCCTGATGCCCAAGCATCTATCCGAGGGGTGGATGAGCGAGTCGATTCGCTACACGGCTCTCAACGACTCGATCTTCGATGCCCGCGGCGAGGACATCCCGATCAACATCAGCGGTCCGGAACCCCTGAGCTGGCAGGCCGCCACCATCGCACCCGAATCTGCTTGTACCAGTATGCAATTGCACCTGCAAGTGGCACCGGAAGACTTTGCCGCCAATTGGAATGCCGCCCAAGCGCTGGCCGGGCCGCAGTTGGCGCTCGGAGCCAATTCGCCGTATTTCTTTGGACACGAGCTGTGGTCGGAGACGCGTATCGAATTGTTCGCGCAGTCCACCGACACCCGGCCGGAGGAACTGAAAACCCAGGGGGTGCGGCCCCGGGTGTGGTTCGGCGAACGCTGGATCACTTCGGTCGTCGACCTGTTCAAGGAGAACATCCGCTACTTCCCGTCGCTGCTGCCCGAATTGTCCGACGAGGACCCGGTAGCCGAACTGGCCGCAGGACGCGCCCCGCAGCTTTCCGAACTGCGGTTGCACAACGGCACGGTTTACCGGTGGAACCGGCCGGTATACGACGTCACGGAGATAGCAGGGACCGGTCGCCCGCACCTGCGGCTGGAGAATCGCGTGCTGCCAGCCGGACCGAGTGTGGTTGATATGCTTGCGAATTCGGCGTTCTACTACGGACTGCTGCGCACCATGTCCGAGGCGGAGCAGCCGGTGTGGTCGCAGCTGAGTTTTCCCGACGCGCAACACAATTTCCTGGCAGCCGCCCGCAACGGCATCGAGGCCCGCATGCATTGGCCTGGTGCTGGCGAGTTGAGCACCCGGGAATTGGTGCTCGACAAGCTCTTACCGATGGCCCACGAAGGGCTGGAGCGCTCTGGTGTCGACGTCGAGGTGCGCGAGCGGTTTCTCGGTGTCATCGAGGGGCGCGCCCGGACTGGACGCAACGGTGCCAGTTGGCAGGTATCGACCGTCCGCGCCTTGGAAGACGCCGGCATGACCCGGCCGCGGGCACTGGCCGAAATGCTGCGTCGCTACTGCGAACACATGCACGCCAACGAACCGGTGCACACCTGGGACGTCTAGGTTGGGGAGCATGAGCACACCCGAGACAATGGACTGGGACGACGCTTACAAGGAGAAGATCTTCCAAGCGCCGCCACCGTGGAACATCGGCGAACCCCAACCCGACCTTGCCGCCGTCATCGCGGCCGGCGGGGTACGTGGAGACGTCCTGGATGCCGGGTGTGGAGTCGCCGAGCTGTCACTGACGCTGGCCGCCGATGGTTACACCGTTGTGGGCATTGATAATTCGCCCACCGCCATTGCCGCGGCGACCAAGGCCGCGCAAGATCGCGGCCTCGACACGGCTACGTTCGCCGTGGCCGACATCACGAAGTTCGCCGGTTACGACGACCGGTTCCACACCGTGATGGACAGCACGCTGTTCCATTCGCTGCCGGTCGCCGACCGCGACGCCTATCTGCGCGCGGTGCACCGCGCGACCGCTCCCGGCGGCGCCTTCTACATACTGGCGTTCGCCAAGGGCGCCTTCCCGGCCGAGTTTCCGATCCGCCCCAACGAGGTGGACGAGGACGAATTGCGTTCGGCGGTAAGCAAATACTTCGAGGTGGACGAGATCCGGCCGGCATATGTGCATGGCAACATGCCTCCGATCCCCGAGTCGCCGTTCGAGTCCTACGAGCGCGACGAAAAGGGTCGGACGAAGCTACCCGCTTACCTGCTCTCCGCGCACAAGCCTGGCTGACGGAGTCTCAGGCCGAAGTCGCCGCCGTCGCTTCAATCAACGCCTCGGCGAACGTCTCCAGATCCTCGGCGGTGGTGTCGACGTGCGGGGAGATGCGCAGCACCGGCGCGGTCAACTCCCGCGGTGCCCGCTGCACACCGGCGTAAGTGGTCAGGATCCGACGCTCGGCGAGCAGCCAGTTCCGCACCTCTTCGGCGTCGGCGCCGTCGACAGGCGCCAATGTGGTGATGGCGCTGGCCTCTTCGATCTCTTCGACCACCACCCAGCCGTCGACGTCGGTCAGCAGGCCGCGCGCGGTCGCACCCCGCTTGGCCAACCCGGCCCGCACGTTCTCCGGGCCAACGGCCAAATGCTCTCCGAGTGCAACCGAAAAGCCCACCCGCGCAGCGACATTGGCCTCACCAAAGTCCAGCGGTGCGGGTAATCGTGGGGTCAGCCGCTCGTGCAGCTCGGGCCGCATCGCCAGCACGCCGACACCGCGTGGTCCGGCTATCCACTTGCGCGACGAGGAATAGGCGGCGTCGGCGCCCACCGCACAATCGATGTGCCCGAGCGCCTGGGCGGCGTCAACCACCAGCGGCACACCGAGCTCGCGGCAGAGCTTCGCCACCATCCCCAGCGGCTGCACGATGCCGCGGTGACTGGCCACCGGCGTCAGGTGCACCAGGTCGGGCGGATTCTCCTCCAGCTCGAACGCCGCGTCGTCGATGGCCAACCGGCCGTCTTCGAGCGTCGGCAATATCCGCACCTGGAATCCGTGCGCCTCCATGACGGCCAGGTTCGGTCCGTACTCGCCGGGCAGGCAGGCCAGGCTCCTGCTGTCCCGGGGCCAACTACCCAGCAACAAATCCAGCGCGTTGAGCGAACCGGTGGTGAACGCCACCTCCGCGTCGACGAGACCGAAAAGGGCGGCGACCGCGGCGCGTCCGGCGTCAAGCGTCGGTGCGGCAGCCTCGGCCGCCACATAACCGCCGACCTCAGACTCGTGCAGCGCGTGGGCGGCGGCGGCATCGATGGCCGCCAAGCTCTGGCGCGAACACGCGGCGCTGTCCAGGTGCAGCCCAGCGGCCGCCGGCCTGGCCGCGCGCCACCGCTCGGCCAGCGGGTCGCTCACTTGACGGCCAGCGACAAACCGAAGTCGCCCGCATCGTCGGTCCACCACCGAATGCGACGCAGACCCACGTCGGCCAGCTCACGGCCCACCGCGTCCGGACGGAATTTGCAGGACACCTCGGTGAGCATCTCCTCGCCGGCTTCGAAATCGACGGTCAGGTCCAGCGCCCCAATCCGAACCCGCTTGCGCTCGGTGGACCGCAGCCACATCTCGATGCGTTCTTCCTCGGCGTTCCAACGCGCGACGTGTTGGTAGGCGTCAACGTCGAAATCCGCGTCGAGTTGCCGGTTGATCACCGCCAGCACGTTGAGATTGAACTGGGCCGTCACCCCGGCGGCATCGTCGTAGGCGCGGACCAACCGACCGGTGTCCTTGACCAGGTCGGTGCCCAGCAACAGCGAGTCCCCGGACTGCATCACCCCAGACAGGGCTGCCAGGAACTGCCCACGTGGTTCGGGCGTCAAGTTACCGATCGTCGAACCCAGAAACACGAACAGCCGCTGTCCGCCGTCCGGGATTTCGGTCAGGTGCTCTTCGAAATCCCCACAGACGGCACGGATCTCGATGCCCCGGTACTCGTCCTGGATAGCGCTGGCGGTAGCGGACAGGACGCTGGCGTCGACGTCGAAGGGCACAAAGCTGCGCAGCGATGCCCGGTCCCGCAACGCATCCAGCAGCAACCGTGTCTTCTCCGACGTCCCGCTGCCCAGTTCCACCAAGGTATCGGCTCCGCTCGCCGCCGCGATCTCGGCGGAGCGGGCACGCAGGATGGCGGCTTCGGCCCGCGTTGGATAATACTCTGGCAGCCTGGTGATCTGGTCGAACAGATCACTGCCGTGCGCGTCGTAGAACCACTTGGGCGGCAAGGATTTCGGCGACTGCTGTAGGCCGACGTACACATCGTGCCGCAACGCGTTCAACGCCGCGTCCTCGGCAAGATGATTGGACAGCGTGAGCGTCATCAGAATCCTTTCGGGCGGTTCAGTGCGGTCAACGTGACGCCGTCAGCGGTAACTTCCACCAGGTGACGGTCAGGCACATCTTCCCAATCCGGGTCGTCGTCGTAGGGTTCGCTCGCCAGGACCACACCGTCGGGGCGACGCAGCACAGACAGGGTGTCGCCCCATGCGGTGGCGATTAGTCGAGAACCGTTGGCAGCCAGGATGTTCAGCCGTGCCAGCGGATCCGCGGTGCCGACTTCGTTGATCGTGTCGCCCAGGGCGTCGAGTCCGCGCTCGAAGATCATCGCCGCGAGAATCGCACTGTCGCACACTGATTCGGCTCTGCTGTGCGGTTGCAGTACGGCGCGGTCGACCACGCCGTTGTGTGACAACAGCCACTGTCCGTCGGTGAACGGCGCGGTGGCACTGGCTTCGATCGGCATGCCGATGGTGGCCGAGCGCACCGCGGCAACCACACAGTGGCTGCGCAGCGCCGGCGCGACCGACTCGAACGACGCGTCTCCCCACAACGGCGCCGGACTGCGCCAGCGGCGCGGTGTGGTCCGGTCAGAGACACTGTCAGAAAGGCTGTCGAAGAACCCCACACCCCACCCGTCGGCGTTCATCAGCCCATGCTTCTGGCGGCGCGGCGCATAGGACTGCACCCGAAGACCCTGCGGCGGGTCGAGCACCAGCGCGGCCACGCTCACCGGCTCCCCGAGCCATCCCAGGTGTCGGCACATCAGACGTCCCATGCCAGGCGGACGCCGGAGAAGATCTGCCGACGATACGGGTGGTCCCAATTGCGGAAGCTGGGGCGCAGGATGGACTGCTCGACCGCCCATGACCCACCGCGCAACACCCGGTAGTCGCCGTCGAAGAAGGGCTGGGAGTAGCGCTCGTAGATCATCGGCACGAATCCGGGCCACGGCCGCAGCGGCGAGCTGGTCCATTCCCACACGTCGCCGAGCATCTGCTCGGCACCGCATGCCGACGCACCCTGCGGGTAGGCGCCGACGGGCGCCGGGCCCAATGCGGTGCCACCCAGGTTCGCGCGGCCTTCGGGCTGCTCGGAGCCCCACGGATAGCGCCGACGGGTGTTGGTCGCCGGGTCCCAGGCGCAGGCCTTCTCCCATTCGACCTCGGTGGGCAACCGCGCCCCCGCCCACGCCGCATAGGCCTCGGCCTCGAAGTAGCTGACGTGCTGCACCGGTTCGTCGGGGGGAATGTCCTCGACGTAGCCGAACCGGGTGCGCGTGTCGGTGTTCCAGAACTGCGGCGCACTCAGGCCCGTTTGCCGGCGGTGCTGCCACCCCCGATCCGACCACCAGCGTGGCTGGTCATAGCCACCGTCGGAGATGAATTCGCGCCATTCCCGGTTGGTGACCGGAACCCGCCCGATCCGGAAGTTCGGCACCTCGACCACGTGGGCGGGACGCTCGTTGTCCAGCGAGTAAGGCTCGTCCGCGGCGTCCACGCCCAGCCGAAACGGCCCGCCGGGCACCAGCACCGACGTTCCGGACAACTCCGGACGACCCGGCGGAACCGCGCCCGTCTCCTTTAGCAGCGGAGCGCCGGTACGTAGGTTCAATGCTTGCAGCATGGTTTCGTCGTGCTGATTTTCGTGGCTGATAACCAGGCCGAACTGGAAGTCTTCCGCTTCCTCCGGCAGCGCCGCCAGCGCGTCCAGCGCGGCGTCACGGATCGTCCGGCAGAACGAGCGCGCCTTCGCCGGCGACAGCAGCGGCAATTCCACCCGACTCGCGCGGGAGTGGACAAACGCGTCGTATAGTCCCTCGATCTCGGGCGCCAGCAGGCCCGGCCGGCGCGGATCTCCACCGCGCAACAGCCACAGTTCTTCCTGCTGACCGATGTGCGCCAGATCCCACACCAGTGGACTCATCAGCGGGTCGTATTGGCGACGCAATTCGGCGTCGTCGAAATCGACCAGTCGCAGCGTGCGCGTGCGCGCCCGCTCCAAATCATCGGCGAGCCCTTGGCGCGCCGTCACGACTCCCCTTGCGCCATCCGCGACACGACCGCGGCGACGCCATGCTCGATCACCAGGTCGGAAAAGACATCCGCCGGACAGCGCCCCGCCTCGACGTTGAGCATCAATTGCTGCATCGCGTCGCGGAGTTCGGGGGACAACTCGGGCGGCAGCCGCTCGGCGGCAACGGCCAGGCAGCGGTTGGCCGCCGTGTAAAGGCGCCGATCGCCCAGCCCGATCCGCGCCGCAGTGTCCCACGCCGTGGCCACCGGTTCGACGGCCTCGGCCGCCAGGTTCGCGGCGAGCGGATCATCCAGCAGGGTGGTCAACGTCAAGGCCAGCGCGGGCCAAATGGCGGCGGGGGCGCTGTCGAGGTAGCGGATCTCCAGCCATTGCCGTGGCCGCACCGGCGGGAACAGCGTGGTCAGGTGGTATTCCAGATCGGCAATGGTGGGGCGACGGTCGTCCAGCAATACCAGGCCGTCCACCCAATCGGTGAACGGTACATAGTGCGTTACGGCGTAGGCGTCTTGAGAGTCTGGGCTACGCACCATCATCACCGGGGCCTTCAACGCGTAGCGGGCCCAGTCGGTGCCGGGATCGTCGCCGCTGACGCCCAAGACGGGCCCACACCGCGCGGAGTCCATCTGACCCCACACCCACTGCCGAGTGGACTGCCAACCGGAGAACTCGCCGTTCAACATGGGCGAATTGGCGGCGATCGCGATCATCGTGGGCCCCAAAGCGTGGGCCAGGCGCACCCGATCGGCCCACCCGGCCTGCGGACCCGCATCCAGATTCAGCTGGATAGAAGCCGTCGAAGTCATCATGGACGCGCCCGCCGCACCGCTGTGGCTCGCGGCGAAGAACTGTTCCATCGCCCGATAACGCGCGCCCGGGTTGATTCTCGCCGGCGGGCGCAATGGGTCAGCTCCCACGAAGACCAGGCCCAGCCTGGCGTCGGCAAGGGCGGATCGGAGCACCGCCTGATCACGGGTCATCGCCTCGATCGCGTCCAGCACACCACGCGCGGGAGGGCCCGAAAGTTCAACGGCGCCACCGGGTTCCACCGTGATCGCGCTCCCGCCCGGCAGCGGGCTCAGCCAGTTGAGCACCCCGGCGATCTCGTCCCAGCTCGGCCGGCGCAGGGGATCGTTCGGGTCGAAGCAGTGCGCCTCGAGTTCCAGGCCGACGCAGCGCAGCGGACCGTCGACTAAACAACCGTCGGCGATGTATTGCGCGACGACGGCCGAACTGGTCAGTTCGGTCTCGGCCGGGCGGGGAGCGACGGTGGTGACGATGCGTGTCAAATCACGCTCCCTCCGGGCCGGCAGCAGCTACCGGAGCGATAGCCACCATCTCTTCATCTTCCAGATGGTCCCGACATATTCCCGACCGAATCAACTGCACGAGGTAAACAGGTACCCAATTTCGTCGCTGAAGCCGCAGCTATACCCGGGCCGAGACGTCCACTTCGATGTTGCCCCGGGTCGCCTTGGAATACGGGCACACCTGGTGGGCTTGGTGTACCAGGTCGTCGGCCGCACTCTGCTCCAACCCCGGCAGGTAGCCGACAATCTTGCCGGTCAATCCGAATCCGCCTGCGGAGTCCTTGCCGAACCCCACCTCGACGGTGACGTCGGTCGCGTCGTCGAGCTTGACCTTGGCCTTGCCCGCCACTAACCGCAACGCACCGAGGAAGCACGCCGCATACCCGGCGGAGAACAACTGCTCGGGGTTGGTGCCCTCGCCGTTGCCACCCATTGCCTTCGGCGGGCGGGTTTCCAGGTCGATGCGGCCGTCGTCCGACTTCACGTGGCCGTCGCGGCCGCCACCAGTGGCCGTAGATGCGGTGGTGTAAACGACTTCGATACTCATGCCACGATCATGCCAGCCTCATATGCCACACCGACAGGTCAGCGGACGGTCGCCCGAACCCCCTCTTCGACCTTCTTGCCCAGATCGGCATCGACGTTGCGCCAGTATTCGAATGCCCGGGACAACACCGGCTCCTGCACACCATCGGACAAGCTGCCGACGATGTTGCTGGCCAAGCGTTCTCGCGCCGCGTCGTCGAGAACTTCGCGGACCATGGTGCCGGCCTGGCCGAAGTCGTCGTCCTCGGCATGCAGCGTGTTCGCGGCACGCACCATTTGACCGTCGGCCATCCAACGCACCTCGGCAGCGCGTGCCGGGTCGGCTTGCGGACCGCCATAGGAGTTCGGCGCATACACCGGATCGGTGACGTTACGGATCCGCATCGCGCCGTCCTTCGAGTAGCTGCGCACTTCGACCTGCGGCTCGTTCACCGGAATCTGCTTGTAGTTCACGCCGAGCCGGGCCCGGTGCGCGTCGGCGTAGGAGAACCCGCGGGCAAGCAACATCTTGTCCGGACTCAACCCGGTGCCAGGCACCGTGTTGTTGGGCTCGAACGCTGCCTGCTCCATTTCGGTGTGGAAATCCGTGACGTTGCGGTTCAACGTCATCTTGCCGACATCGATCAGCGGGTAGTCGCCGTGCGGCCACACCTTGGTCAGGTCGAATGGGTTGAACCGGTAGGTCTTGGCTTCCTCGAACGGCATGATCTGAACTTTGAGCGACCAACTCGGATACTCCCCGCGCTCGATCGCCTGCCACAGATCTCTGGTGTGGTGGTCGGCGTCTTCACCGGCGAGCCGGTCGGCCTCATCCTGGGTCAGGAATTCGATGCCCTGATCGGTCTTGAAGTGGTACTTCACCCAGAAGATCTCACCGGCGTCGTTGATCCAGCTGTAGGTGTGACTGCTGTAGCCGTTCATATGCCGCCAGGTCTTCGGAATTCCGCGATCCCCCATCAGCCAAGTGACCTGATGCGCCGATTCCGGCGACAGGCTCCAGAAGTCCCACTGCATGTTGTTGTCACGTAAGTTATTGGACTGCAAGCGTTTTTGGCTGCGGATGAAATGCTGGAACTTCATCGGATCCCGCATGAAGAACACCGGTGTGTTGTTGCCGACCAGGTCGAAGTTGCCCTCGGTCGTGTAGAACTTGAGCGCGAAACCGCGTGGGTCGCGCCAGGTGTCTGGGCTGCCGCGCTCGCCCGCCACGGTAGAGAACCGGGCCAGCATGTCGGTCTTGGTGCCTGGCTGAAAAACAGCCGCCCTGGTGTACTGGCTGACGTCGTTGGTCACCTCGAAATGCCCGAATGCGCCCGCGCCCTTGGCATGCGGCTGGCGTTCGGGAATGCGTTCCCGGTTGAACTGAGCCATCTGTTCGATGAGGTAGTGGTCCTGTAACAGGATCGGACCGTCGGGGCCGATGGTCAGCGACTGGTCGTCGCTGGGCGCAGGGCTGCCGCCGTCAGTTGTGGTGTAGCGCTCGGTCATTCGCTATCTCCTCTGGGCTGTGTAACGGAAAATCAAGGGCAACAGGCGATTTGACGCCGACCTACGGCGGGCACCGGCGTGGTGTCGGTCTCTGTCACGTGCCCAGGCATACCCCGCGACGGGGTGTACCGAAACAGGTTCGACCGCGTGTCGGCGTCGGCCGAGCCCCGCTAACGGCCGGGCGCGGTGCTAGGCGTGCTGGGCCCGGACGTCGGTGCCTGGGCAGGACCACCGGGGCCACCGGGGCCGCCCGGGAAACCGGGGCCCATGCCCGGAGGCGGCGGCCCGGGCCACCGGAACTGCCATGGCGCGCCGGCGCCGGGTCCGCCGGGCCCACCCTGTTGGAACATGCCGTGGTGGTGGCGGTGGTGATGACACTTCCCGCCGCTGAGAGCTATCGCGCCGACGAAGAAGAGGGTTGACGCGATGAACACGATCCCAGCGACAATCACCACCCAGGCGGCGACCCGGTAGAGACGTGGAGGCTTTTCGTGGTGCGGCGGCGGAGGAGGCGGTGGCGGCGGGGCCGCCTCGGCAGCCGCCGGTGTGGACGTAGGTCAGGGAGTGCTCGCCGGACGATAGCGCGACGGTGTCGAAGTCC
>NZ_LZLS01000222.1 GCF_001673365.1 Mycobacterium asiaticum | reverse complement strand
GCGTGGGTGGGCCCGCCCTGGGCATACGGGATGGTGTGGTCGAGTTGGCAGTGGTGGGCGGGGTCGCAGCCGGGCCAGCGACAGGTCAGGTCGCGGGCGCGCACGTAGTCAGCCAACGCGGCCGAGGGCCGGTAGCGGGGTTCGGCGGCGGTGAATCCGGGGTGGATCAGCGGGACGTGTGTGGCGTTTAGGGCTAGTTCGGTGAGTAGTTCGGGGGTGATCAGGCCTTGGGCGCCGAGCATGACGGCCGGGGTGGTGGCGCTGCCATTGAGGGTGGCGGCGTCGGCGATGACGTGAATGACCACCGGTGCGGGAGGTTTGTGGTCGGTGGCGGTGCAGTCGGCGCGCGCACAGCGACACCCCAGCGCGGTGGCGCCGGCGGCTAGTGCTCCGAGGGCATCGGCGCGGCGTTGGGCGTGGGTGCGTGGGTCATGGGGGCAGACGGTGGCGGCCAGGGCCGAGAGGCGGGCATCGAGGGCGCGGGCATCGGGGGTGGCCAGGGTGCCATCGATCTCGCAGATGCCTTCGTGGTCTTCGCTGATGTAGATCTCGCGGTCCTGGTGGCGTTGGCGCCGGCGGCGCAGCGCATCCAGATCCAGGCGGGCCACGATCTTGTCGATGCGCGCGGCCAGCCGGCGTGGGCTGAGCCCGGGCCAGCGGGTCACGTTCAGGGCCAGTAACTCATCGACGCGGGCCAGGATTTGCGGGTCTTCGATGTTGTCGGTGCGATAGACCAGGGCGGCGAAGGTGGCGAAGTCGATCTCCCCGGCCGCGAACACCGCACCCACCTGCGGTAGCCGTTCGCGCATCGCCCGGGCGTAGCGGATTTTGGAGGAGGCCAGGCCCTGGCTGATTCGCAACCCCGCCGCCACCTCGGCAGCGACCGCGGCCATGGTGTCGATCGCCCACAGTTCGGTCTCGTCGCTGTCGGCGAGCCGCTCGATAAACAACTGCCCGATCGCCACCAACTGCGCGGCCGCGGCCTGGTTTTGCACCCGCGCACCCACCTGCACTAACCCCACCCACCCGCCGCACTTCTCGGCGTCCGGGCTTGAGTCGGCGGGGTGCTCGATGAGCGTGTCCAGCCACGCCCGCAACCGCGCCAACTCCTCCCGGGGCGGCTCACCCTTCCGTGATTCGAACATATGTTCGATACTACACGATTCCGCCGACTCGTATATTTCGGCGAATCGTCAGCGCTTGGCCGGTGTGCCCGTCACCTCAAACCAGCCCGTAGATCGTTGAAGCCCTGCACCGCGCCCTGCCCCAACTGCGCGGCAACCACGGCCGGATCAACCTGCGGGAACAAGCCGAACGGAGTCCACACATCCTGGTAGCCGGTTCGGTCATAGCCGAGCTCGATGAGCACCCGTAGGTCCGGCTGGATCAGGTCGGCCAAAGGGTCTCCCACGAACGGTATGGCGCGCAGCGGGTTCAGCAGTGGCAGATCGTGGGTGGGGATGAGGATGTAGGTGGTCAGGCTGTCCGCCGACACGGGTTGGACTATGCCCGAAGCGAATTCGGCGGGAGACAGTGCGTACGAGGGGTGCAGGTACGCGAAGCCCGCCAACGCGTTGGCGGTGGCCAACAAGTTGAGCGGGTAGCGCGGGAAGTCGGCGACGCCGTCGTACTGGATCGCGTAATCGACGGTGGGGTAGGCGTTGGCGGGTGTGGCGCCGTTGAAGGTGAAGTCGATGAACGGGATGGTGATGCCCGCGAGCCGGGACAGCAGGCCGCCGTTGGGCCGATTGGGGTTGGCGGCCAGCACGAAGGACAACTCGTCGGTCCCCGGCCGCACCCCCGCCGGCAGGGATTGCAGATAGCGCATTTCCAGGGTGGCGACCGTGGCGCTCTGGGATACGCCGAAGACGATGGTGTCCTGTCCCGCCGAATGCAGATTCATGATCGCGGTGTTGAGGCGCTGCATGCCTTCGGCGATCGACGCGTTGAAGGTCAGGCTGGTCGGGCCGGTGATCGGAAACATCTTCGACGGCGTCACCAGGAATTGAGCGGCATACGACGGATGGTTGGGTGTGACGAAGCTTTCGGCCAGCGGCGCGAAGCCGCTCCACGGCAACGGGATGACTCCCGTCCCGCCCATCATCAGCGCCGTCTTCGCCGGAACGCCGCCGCCGACCTGATTGAGGTAGATGAGGGTCTCACCGACATTGCCGTCGCCGGGGAGTCCGAAGCCGACCAGTCGGTTGCCGATGTTGAGCAGCCCGACGTTGAAGTTGCCTCGGTTTTGGTAGCCGATGTTCCCGTCGCCGGAGTTGCCGAAGCCGATGTTTCCGTTACCGACGTTGTTGAAGCCGATGTTGTTGACGCCGGTGTTGCCGCTGCCCAGATCGAACGTTCCGGCCTGCCAGTCCACGGTCAATCGCGGTAGTCCGGTAGCGGCATAAGCCTGGGCCAGCTCGGCGACCACCGCGGACGCGTCGGCATGGTAGCCCGCCATCACCGCCACGTCGCGGGCCCACATCTGCTCGTAGGCGCCCTCGGCCGCCGCGATCAAGGGTGTGTTCTGCCCGAACAGGTTGGCGGTCACCAGCGAAACCAGCTGAGACCGGTTGGCCGCGACCGCAGACGGGTGCACGATCGCGGCCTGCGCCGCATCGAATGCAGCCGCGGCCGCCCGGGCCTGCGCGGCCGAGCGCCCGGCCTGCGTCGCTGCCGTCGTCAACCACGCCAGGTACGGGCTAGCAGCGCGCATCATCGCCGCCATCGCCGGCCCCTGCCAAGCCTCGTCGGCCAGGCCCGTCGTGATTGCGGCGAACGAGCGCGCCGCGACGTCCAACTCCACGGCCAGCCCATCCCACGATGACGCCGCGGACAGCAGCGGCTCCAGACCCGGACCGGCGAAGATCCGTGCCGAATTAAGCTCGGGCGGCAGAACCGCGAAATTCATCGCTAGGCTCCCCAGCTGGCCTTTCTCGCATTACGACAACGCGGAGCTTAAGCCAGATTGGGCGCTTGCCCGGGGTTTCAGCGAAACTGTGCAGTCGTAGCGGCGGGAAATCTCGTTTGTCGAGCACCTTTAGACTGGTGGTCGCATCAAGAAGTCGAGGAGCGTAGTGGAAAGCCAGCAGAACGGGGCCCAGCCAGCCTCGAGTCAGACCGGAACGGCCCGCGTCAAGCGCGGTATGGCCGAAATGCTCAAGGGCGGCGTCATCATGGATGTCGTCACCCCCGAGCAGGCACGTATCGCCGAAGGTGCCGGTGCCGTAGCGGTCATGGCTCTGGAACGGGTCCCCGCCGACATCCGCGCCCAGGGCGGCGTATCGCGGATGAGCGACCCCGACATGATCGAAGGCATCATCGACGCGGTCACCATCCCGGTCATGGCCAAGGCCCGGATCGGGCACTTCGTCGAGGCGCAGATCCTGCAGAGCCTCGGGGTGGACTACGTCGACGAGTCCGAGGTACTCACGCCGGCGGACTACACCCACCACATCGACAAGTGGAAGTTCACCGTGCCGTTCGTGTGCGGGGCAACCAATCTGGGTGAGGCGCTTCGTCGTATCGCCGAGGGCGCGGCGATGATCCGGTCCAAGGGTGAAGCCGGCACCGGCGACGTGTCCAACGCCACCACGCACATGCGCGCCATCGGCGGCGAGATCCGTCGGCTTACATCACTGTCCGAAGACGAATTGTTTGTTGCCGCAAAGGAATTGCAAGCCCCCTACGACCTCGTCGTCGAGGTCGCTCGCGCCGGCAAGCTGCCGGTCACCCTTTTCACCGCGGGCGGCATCGCCACCCCCGCCGACGCGGCGATGATGATGCAACTCGGGGCCGAGGGCGTGTTCGTCGGCTCGGGCATCTTCAAGTCCGGCGATCCCGCTCAGCGCGCCGCAGCGATCGTCAAGGCCACCACCTTCTTTGACGACCCCGACGTGTTGGCCAAGGTGTCGCGCGGGCTGGGCGAGGCGATGATCGGCATCAACGTGGAGGAGATCGCCCAGCCGCATCGCCTGGCCGAGCGCGGCTGGTAAGCGGAGACCGTTGGTGGCGATCGAAGAGATCCTCGATCTCGAGCAGCTCGAGGTCAACATCTATCGCGGCAGTGTCTTCAGCCCCGAATCGGGTTTCCTGCAGCGAACTTTCGGTGGGCACGTAGCCGGTCAGTCACTGGTGTCGGCGGTGCGCACGGTCGACCCGCGTTACCAGGTCCACTCCTTGCACGGCTATTTCCTGCGGCCCGGAGATGCCAAAGAACGCACCGTTTTCATCGTCGAGCGCACTCGGGACGGCGGATCTTTTGCCACCCGGCGGGTCAACGCGATCCAGCACGGGGAAATCATCTTCAGCATGGGTGCGTCGTTCCAAACCGACCAGGAGGGTATCGACCACCAGGACGCGATGCCCGCGGCGCCGCCCCCCGACGGGCTGCCGGGCCTGAACTCGGTCAAGGTCTTCGACGACGCCGGATTCAAGCAATTCGAGGAGTGGGACGTCTGCATCGTGCCCCGTGACCAGCTGAAGCTGTTGCCCGGCAAGGCATCTCAGCAACAGGTCTGGTTCCGGCACCGCGACCCATTGCCGGACGACCCGGTGCTGCACATCTGCGCACTGGCCTACATGAGCGACCTGACGTTGCTGGGTTCGGCGCAGGTTACGCACATGGCCGAGCGTGAGCATTTGCAGGTGTCGTCGTTGGACCACGCGATGTGGTTCATGCGTACCTTTCGGGCCGACGAATGGCTGCTCTACGACCAGTCCTCGCCATCGGCCGGCGGGGGTCGCTCGCTGTGCCAAGGCAAGATTTTCAACCAGAGCGGCGAGATGGTGGCCGCGGTGATGCAGGAGGGGCTGACCCGCTTCAAGCGGGGATATCGGCCTTGAGCGCGCCCAAGGTCGGGGTCCTGGGCCTGCAGGGCGATACCCGCGAACATCTCGCCGCCCTGCGCGAAGCCGGTGCCGAGGCCGTCACGGTGCGTCGCCGTGCCGAACTCGACGCGGTGGACGCTCTGGTAATTCCCGGCGGTGAGTCCACGGCGATGAGTCACCTGCTGCTGCAATTCGATCTGCTCGAGCCGCTGCGGACACGGTTGGCCGAGGGGCTACCCGCCTACGGCGCCTGTGCCGGCATGATCCTGCTGGCCAGCGAGATCCTGGACGCCGGCGCCAACGGCCGTCAGGCGCTGCCGCTGCGTGGGATAGATATGACGGTGCGGCGCAACGCTTTTGGTCGTCAGGTCGATTCGTTCGAGGGCGATATCGGGTTCGAGGGGCTGGACTCGCCGGTGCGCGCGGTGTTCATCCGTGCGCCGTGGGTGGAGCGGGTGGGCGATGACGTGCAGGTGCTGGCGCGCGCCAACGGACACATCGTGGCGGTGCGCCAGGGGAACGTGCTGGCCACGGCTTTTCATCCGGAGGTGACCGGCGATCGACGCGTGCACCGGTTGTTTGTCGACATGGTCGTCGGGCGCTAGCGCGCCGAACCTCGCGCTGGCGTGACGCTCGGCGTGAGCAGGCCGCCACGTAGACTCGGCAAGCGATATTCACAGCGAAAGAGGTAAGTCACACCCATGAGCGGCCATTCCAAGTGGGCCACCACCAAGCATCAGAAGGCCGTCAAAGACGCGCGCCGCGGCAAGGAGTTCGCCCGGCTGATCAAGAACATCGAGGTCGCCGCACGCACCGGCGGTGGCGACCCAGCCGGCAACCCGACGCTGTACGACGCCATCCAGAAGGCCAAGAAGACCTCGGTTCCCAATGACAACATCGAGCGAGCGCGCAAGCGCGGTGCCGGTGAGGAAGCCGGCGGCGCCGACTACCAGACGATCATGTACGAGGGCTATGGACCCAACGGCGTCGCCGTGCTGGTCGAGTGCCTGACCGACAACCGCAACCGCGCAGCCAGCGAGGTACGGGTGGCGATGACGCGCAACGGCGGCACCATGGCCGATCCGGGATCGGTGGCCTACCTGTTCTCCCGCAAAGGGACGGTCACGCTGGAGAAGAACGGCTTGACCGAGGACGACGTGCTGACCGCGGTACTGGAGGCCGGCGCCGAGGATGTCAACGACCTGGGGGACAGCTTCGAGGTCATTTCCGAGCCGACCGACCTGGTCGCGGTGCGCACCGCGTTGCAGGACGCCGGCATCGACTACGAGTCGGCCGAGGCCAGCTTCCAACCGTCGGTCAGCGTTCCTGTCGACGTCGACGGCGCCCGCAAGGTGTTCAAGCTCGTCGACGCGCTGGAGGACAGTGACGACGTGCAGAACGTCTGGACCAACGTCGATTTGTCCGACGACGTTCTCGCCGCGCTCGACGAGGAATAACGCAGGCCGGCAGCGCATCGCGAAGCGCATTCAATAGTTATTCAATTGACGTTTCATGACGCTTCAATGACACGGTTTTAGCTTTTCGCCGAGTACCCACGGGTTGGCGAGGAGCACGACGATGTCCTTCTTGAGTGTTGCGCCAGAGTTGGTTTCGGCGACGGCGGCGGAGTTGGCCGGAGTCGGCTACGCAGTGGGAGCAGCCGACGCTGCCGCGCTGCTGCCGACTACCCAGGTGCTGGCCGCCGCGGGTGACGAGATCTCCGCCGCGATAGCGGCGTTGTTCGGCAACCACGGCCAGCAGTACCAAACCATCAGCGCCCAGGCGGCGGCGTTTCACCAACGGTTTGTGCAGGCGCTGAATGCGGGAGCCGTTTCCTACGCGACCGCCGAGACGGCGAGCGTCGACCAACTTCTGTTCGGCGTGATCAACGCGCCAACCCAATTGCTGCTGGGTCGACCACTCATCGGCAATGGTGTCGATGCGACCGCTCCCGGCGGCGATGGCGGGGCGGGCGGCCTGCTTTGGGGCAATGGCGGCGCCGGTGGCGCCGGCGCGACGGGACAGGCCGGCGGCCGGGGCGGTGACGCCGGGCTGGTCGGCACCGGCGGCATTGGCGGCAGGGGCGGGGCCGGCGCGGCCGGCGGATCGGGCGGAACCGGCGGGTTGCTCTACGGCGACGGCGGTGCCGGTGGTTTTGCCGGCGTCGGCGGTAGTGGCGGAGCGGGCGGCAACGCGATCCTGTTCGGCAACGGCGGCGCCGGTGGCGTTGGCGGAACCGGTGCCATGGGCGCAGCGGGTACGACGTCGGGCACGACGGGTGGCACCGGCCTGGCTGGCGAGATCGGCGAGAGCGGCGGTACGGGCGCGGACGGCGAGTCCGGGGGCACGGGCGGTAACGGTGGCCGGGGCGGTCATGGCGGGATGCTGGTCGGAAACGGTGGTCTCGGCGGCAACGGCGGTGCCGGTGGCGGGGGCGGGGTCGGGGCTGTCGGCGGTGCCGGCGGTGCTGGCGGGCACGGCGTCGACAATTTCGACGGCGTCGGCGGTACCGGCGGCAAGGGCGGATTCGGCGGTAACGGCGGCCATGGTGGCAACGGCGGCATGGGCGGCTTCGGCGGCTCCGGCGGCGACAGTGGCCTGTTCGGGCAAGCGGGCGCCGCCGGTAGCGGCGGCGTCGGCGGCGACGGAGGTCTGGGCGGGGCCGCCGGCGCGGGCGGCACCGGGGGGCAGGGCGGTACCGGGCTGATCGTCGCCGGCAACGGCGGCGAGGGCGGCAGAGGCGGCAATCCCGGAAATGGGGGCGAGGGCGGTCAGGGTGGCTTCTCCGGTGGTGACGGCGGTGTTGACGGTGCCCGAGGAGTGCGCGCGGGCCGGGACGGGCCCGGATATGGCGGCGACGGTGGCACCGGCGGCGCGGGCGCGGACGCGATCAGCCCAGGTGGCACCGGCGGAAGAGGCGGCGACGGAGGTGCTGCCGGATGGGTCGGCGACGGGGGTGTGGGTGGCGCCGGCGGCGCGGGCGGTACCGGCGACGTCGGCGCAGACGCCACCGAAGCGGGTGCGACTGGACATACCGGTCTCGGTGGCGGCGCCGGTGGCGTTGGCGGCAACGGCGGCAGCGGGGGCTTGGTGTCAGGTGACGGCGGAAAGGGCGGCGCCGGAGGCACCGGCGGCGTCGGCGGAACGGGTGGCGCGGGAGCGCGCGGTGACAACGCCGTCGCGCTGGGGACCAGCGGTCAGACCGGAGGTGACGGAGGAGTTGGCGGCGACGGCGGGGTCGGTGGTGCCGGTGGCCTAGGCGGTGGGACGTCAACGGGCCAGGTTGGCGCCCAAGGCGCCGGTGGCCAGGGCGGCAAGGGTGGCACCGGTGGTGTCGCTGGCGACGGCGGCAATGGCGCCGACGGGATCGCCGACGGCGGCAATGGTGGAGCGGGCGGCGATGGTGGCGATCCTGGCGCCGGTGGCGACGGTGGAGCGGCCGGTGCCGGAGCCACCAACCTGGGATCGGGTGCGACGGGCGATGCCGGCAGCAGCGGCGGCAATGGCGGCAACGGCGGCAATGGTACGGATGCCACCACCTTGAACCGGGCCGGCGGCGCGGGTGGGGCGGGTGGTGACGGCGGCCGCGTCGGCCGTGGTGGCGACGGCGGTAGCGGCGGCGATGGGGCCCGCGGCGATGTCGGCGCTGATGCCACGGAGGTGGGCGCGAGCGGCGACACCGGACACGTCGGCGGTGACGGTGGGGCCGGGGGTGCGGGTGGTGCCGGCGGTGATCGGGCCGGCGACGGCGGCTCGGGCGGTGACGGCGGCACAGGTGGAATGGGTGGCACCGGCGGGGCCGGGGCCCGCGGAGCCGATGCGACCGAACTGGGCGACGCGGGCCAGGCCGGCGGTCACGGTGGTGC
This sequence comes from Mycobacterium asiaticum, assembly GCF_001673365.1. Taxonomy (GTDB): domain Bacteria; phylum Actinomycetota; class Actinomycetes; order Mycobacteriales; family Mycobacteriaceae; genus Mycobacterium; species Mycobacterium asiaticum_A. The sequence goes on along the minus strand of NZ_LZLS01000222.1, from coordinate 75 downwards.
GGGCGGCGCTGGAGGTGACGGCGGTACCGGCGGGATCGGCGAAAGCGGCGGTGGTGGCGGCGCCGGTGGCGTCGG
>NZ_LZLS01000221.1 GCF_001673365.1 Mycobacterium asiaticum | reverse complement strand
GGCCTGTTCAACTTCGGCAACCACAATCTGGGGATCGGCCTGGTTGGGGACAACCTGATCGGCATCGGACCGCTGAGTATTAGTAGTGCGGCGTTGGGTCAGGTGTTGCCGGGTGCGGCCGCGGATCTGGGGGTTAACTACGGTTACGGCAATGTCGGCAATAACAATGTCGGGTTCTTCAATACCGGTGATCTGAATCTGGGCATTCTGAATCAGGGGCTGGGCAACCTCGGTCTTAGCAACATCAGCCCTAACCCGAACAACTTGATGGCGGGCAATATCGGGGCGTTTAACAATGGGCTGGCCAATATTGGTATCGGCAACACCGGCAGCGTCAACTTGGGCTTTGGCAACGTGAGCCCCCACTTTGCTGTCGACCCCGCCAACCCGACCATGGGCAACTTCGGCTTCTTTAACAACGGGCTGGGTAACTTCGGCATCGCCAACACCGGCACCGGCAACGGCGGGTTCCCGATCGGCAACCTCGCTGGTCTGGGGATCGGTAACAACGGCAACTTCAACCACGGCCTGTTCAACTTCGGCAACCACAATCTGGGGATCGGCCTGGTTGGGGACAACCTGATCGGCATCGGACCGCTGAGCATTAGTAGTGCGGCGTTGGGTCAGGTGTTGCCGGGTGCGGCGGCGTTGCCGAGTTGGGGGTACGGCAATGTCGGTGAGGGCAATATCGGGTTCTTCAATACCGGCACCCTGAACCTGGGGATCGGCAATGTGAGCCCGAACTTCACCCCGACCGATCCGATCAGCACCTTTGGTGGGTTCGGGATCGGCAACCACGGGCTAGACAATGTCGGGGGCTGGAATAGCGGCAGCCAGAACGTGGGGCTGTTCAACACCGGGATGCTCAACCTCGGGATCGGCAACAGCGGTGTCGGTAATAGTGGGTTGCCGTTAGGTCCGTTGCAGATGTTGGGCATCGGTAATAACGGCAATTACAACCAGGGCCTGTTTTTGAC
>NZ_LZLS01000220.1 GCF_001673365.1 Mycobacterium asiaticum | reverse complement strand
TCCATCCTGACCGGCCGCGTAAGGCGGGCTCTATCGGCACCCCGGTCGAGGGCGTCGAAATGCGCGTAGTCGATGGCAACGGCGCCGAGGTGGCCCAGGGTGAGCCGGGTGAGATTCAGATCCGAGGCCACAATGTCATGAAGGGTTACTGGAATCTGCCCGATGCCACCAAAGCCACCGTCTCCGAGGACGGTTGGCTGTCGACCGGCGATGTCGGACGCGTTGACGAGGACGGCTACTTCTTCATCGTCGACCGCACCAAGGACATGATCATCCGCGGCGGCTACAACGTCTATCCCCGTGAGATCGAGGAAGTGCTCTACGAGCATCCGGCGGTGGCCGAAGCCGCGGTCGTCGGTGTGCCGCACGACGAACTCGGCGAAGAGGTGGGTGCCGCCGTCGCACTCAAGAAGGGCGCGAGCGTCGGTACCGACGAGCTTCGCGACTACGTCAAGGCCCGTGTGGCCGCCTACAAGTACCCGCGTCGAATCTGGTTCGTCGATGCCCTGCCGAAAGGCCCGACCGGCAAGGTGCTCAAGCGGGAAATCAAACCTTCCGACCAGCCATCGACTACGCGCATTTCGACGCCCTCGACCGGGGTGCCGATAGAGCCCGCCTTACGCGGCCGGTCAGGATGGTTGAACGACGCAACCGGTGAGGTCTCCGATAGGCCGTACCCCTCCAAAATCACACAGCCATAAGCCTTTTCGAAGTCACTCAGCACCTGCACGGGCAGCGAAGCGCCACCGGAGGTGCAGGCCCGCAGACTGTCCGTGGCACCAGGGTTGGCTTCATCGGCCAGGGCGAGTATCGCCGCATACATCGTGGGCACGCCCTGAAATACCGTGACGGCATCGCGTTCGATCACTTCCAGCGCTTTGCGCGGATCGAACCGGGGAATCAACGTCAGCGTCGCACCGGCCAGGATCGAACTGTTGAGGCCGCAGGTCAGGCCGAAGACGTGGAACAACGGCAGACAGCCCATCACCACGTCGTCGGGGCCGGTGTGCATCAGCGTCTGGACGCAGACATCGGCGTTGCGCCGCAAATTGCCATGAGTCAGCATGGCGCCCTTGGGCTTTCCGGTCGTCCCGGAGGTGTGCAGGATGACGGCGACATCGTCGTCGGCACGGTCCATTGGTGCGTCCTGGGCGGGCAGGCCGTCGATCAAATCGTCTAATCCGGCATCGTCTACCAGCCAGCACTGAGCACCCACCTCCTCGGCGCCCGCGTTGGCCTCGTCGGCGAACAACGGTGTGGCGAACAACGCTTTGGCGCCGCTGTTGGACAGGTAGTAGGCGACTTCGCGCGATTTGAGCAGCGGGTTCATCGGGACCGCGACCGCGCCGCGGTAGATGATGCCGAAATAGGCGATGACGAAGGCGGGCGTGTTCGGCAACATGATTCCCACCCGGTCGCCGGGCTCGATACCGGCCCGCTCCAGCAACGTCGCGACCCGGGCGGCGGCGAGGTGCAATTCGGTGAAGGTCAGCTGCAGATCGTCGCAGCGCAACGCAACTCGGTCGGCATGGCGGTCTTTGGAGTCGATGAGGTTGGCGCTCAGAGCGGTCACTGTCTGCTCCAAATCGTGGGGTGATGTTGCGCCCAGCCTAACGCCACCGCCGAGGCCCGCGAGCCTAGAAGGTGACCACGACCTTGTCGGCGGCACCGGGAGTGCCGGCCAGCTCCAACGCCTCGTCGACTCTGTCGAACGGAACGGTGTGGCTGACGATCAGCGCGTACTTCTCCCAATTCGCCACGAGATCCTTTGTCACTTCGAAGAACTCGTCGGGGTAACCGATGGATCCGACAATGGTGATCTCGTTGCTCATCACGTTGACGAACTCGACCGGTACCGGTTCTTTGTGCACGCCGACGATGGCCAGCGTGGCGCCCTTCTTCGCCGCCGCGAGCGCGGTATTGACCACGGCCGCAACGCCGGCAGCATCGAGGTAGATGTCGGTGCCGGCCTTGCCGGGAAACAAGCTCTCGCCTTGGCCGTGCAACTGGACAAGCCGCTCGATCACGTCCTCTTCCGCGGAGTTGATTACGGCATCGGCGCCGATCTGCAAGGCCTTATCCAGCCGGCTCGAAATCACGTCCACCACAACCACATGCCCCACACCAGCGGACTTGAACGCCAACGTGGCGCCTAGGCCGATCGGTCCGGCACCGAAAACCACCACCTTGTCTGAGGGTTTCGGCCGGCACTGGTTTACGCCGTGACGCGCCACCGCCATCGGTTCGTTGAGGGCAGCCACCTGCCAGGGGATGTGCTGTGGAATGACTTCCAAATTCGTTGCACGCACCGCATTTTCGATCAATAGATAGTCGGCCAACGCCCCAGCCGGCCCGCCGTTGCCGATGATGCCGCTCGGGCTTGCCATCGGGTTGATGACGACGTGGTCGCCGACCGTGATACCCGATACGTCGACGCCCACATCGACCACTTCGCCCGCAGGTTCGTGCCCCAGCGGGGTGCAGCCCTGCCGCGGCGGCACACCGCCGATGGCGATGTAGAACGCGTCGGAACCGCATATCCCGCAGGCACGCATCCGCACCAGCACGTCAGCGGGCCCTGCCGTCGGTCGTTCGGTGTCCACCACTTCCGCTTTGCCCGGCGCGGTCACCATCGTCGCCTTCACGGCGTGCCCTCTGGTTCGATCGCAAAGGTATCGAGATATTCGGCGAAGACTGGTTGGAGTTGCTCCACGGTGAGGTTGTACTCATCGAGGCGGTAAGCGTTGGGTGCGAACCGGTCTTGGGGATTCTCGGCGAGCCAATTGCGCATCCGCACTTCGGTTTCGGGGGTCAGCGGGTCGCCCGCCCAGTCGTAGAGACGGCGCATCACATCCATCGGGTCACGCATCATCTCGTGGTAGTACATGTGGAAGAACCGGTCATCGCCGATGCGCTCCCGGGCGCGCAGCGGGCGCTCTACGTGATAGCTCATCTGCCACATGGCATCTCGGCCCATCGCCGCCAAGTCGATGGCGTCGGGAACATGAGTCATGCCCTTCGGCAACTTCCAGAGGTTGGCCAGTGATCCGGTGGCCTTGTAGGGGTCACGGTGCGCCCACACCAGTCGGGCATCGGGGAAGACGTCCAGCAACGCCTCGATATGCACCGAATGCGACGGCATTTTCAGGCTCCAGGCGCCCGGCGCGGTGGACTGGAGCACTTGCAGGTACCGCTTCTGGTACTCGTATGTGCTGCGCATGTCGGCTTCGTCGAACAGCCACTCGGCATAGCGCCGCGTCGACAGGAACGAGTCCCAGGACAAGCCCTTGAAGTCCTGGTTATGGATGAACATGTCCTCGGTGGGACCGTCGGCGTCCTCCCAGTGCGGCAGCGCAACATTGGCCGCCTTGACCATCTGCAAAATATTGCTCTGCTCGGCCAGCAGAGCCAGGCACCGCGGATCGGTGCGCAGCGTCTCGGCACTGGCCGGGGGAATCGGGTGCACGCACTGCCAGTGCAGCAGCGAGCGCCGGGCCGGATCCTGGTCGAGCAGGTAGCTGATCACCGTGGTCCCGGTGCGGGGCATGCCAAGCACGATCAGCGGTCGCTCGATCGGTGCGTCCAGCACCTCGGGATGGGCCTGGATGTAGTCGTGGATCTGCAAGCGACGGCCCAGCGCGTTCGTGGCGTCATTGAGGATGCGGTCGCGACCAAACGGGCTGAAGGCCGACGAGGTGTTCAGCTCATCGATCATGATCGCCAAACCCGGTCGCCACGAATCGGATTCGACTTCCGCGAGCCCGGTGCGCTGGGCGGCCAGTTTCAGAACGTCGTCGGGGCCGGTGACGTTGTCGTAGTCGCCCATTGTTCAGACCGTCAGGTATCCGCCGTCGACGGCGATGGTGCTGCCGGTGATATATGACGCCGCATCGGTACACAGGAACAGTGCCGCACCCGCACAGTCCTGCGGAGTGCCGGGCCTGCCCAGCGGTGTGTGGAAGCCGATTTCGACGTCCGTGATCGCCGGGATGCTCATGGCCGGATGTGTCATCGGGGTGTCGATCAGCCCGGGAGCGATGGCGTTGACCCGGATTCCGTCAGCTGCCCAGCGTCGGGAGAGGTTCATGGTCAAAGAGAGCAACCCCATTTTCGACGAGCCATACCCCGGCACGAATACCGCCGAGCGGAACGCGGACATCGACACGACGTTGACCACGCTCGCCCCGCCGGCCGCCGCGCTCGACTTGAGGCGCTCGTAGCAGTGCATGGTGAGCCGCATCGGGCCGAACATGTTCTGCGCCACCGACGCGACGTATCCGTCGGGATCGTATTCGTCGCCGGCGGGGTAGGGTCCGCCCGCGTTGTTGATCAGGATGTCCAGCTCGCCCAGTGAGTTCACCAGGGCGTCAACGGAATCGGCATCCTGAATCAGACACTGCCGGTAAGCGAGCCCCGTGAGGTCGATGTCGTAATCACTTGCCGCCGAGCGGGTTCCGGTGATGGTCACATCAGCTCCGGCATCGGCGAAGGCGGTGGCGATACCGTTGCCGATGCCGCTGGTGCCCCCGGTTACCAGCACGTTGGCGCCGGTGAAGTCGAAACGCAACGTGTTCATTGGGCCGTCCTCAATTCGTTGATTTCCTTGGTGAGCCAGGCCTTTTCCCAGAAATTGTCGGCGTCGCCCAACAGCAGTTCATGCGCTTCGGCGGCCAGGGCGCGCGCCTGCGGGTGGCCCGGGTCGGCGGTCAGGACCAGATCGGTCAGATGCAATGCCTGTACCGGCCGGCCGAACGCGATGTGCGACCGAGCCGCCTCGACGAGCGCATCGGCTCCGGCGGCTGCGACCACATCGCTTGCCACGGATTCTGGTGGCACGCCGTAGAGTTCGGTGGTGGAACGATGCCGGAACCAACCGGTGTACATCTCCCAGATGGCGCGCACGTTCCACGCTGTCTTGCCGTAACCTTCGCCGATATCCAGCTGCTCGGGCACCTTCACTTCACGCATGGCGGTGTGCAGATCGGTGCCGGCATTCATGAACTCGAGAGTGCGGTCATGTACGGCCCGCATCGCGTCGCGCATCGCGGTGACCTCTTCGGCGATGAGTTCCGCGCCCTCGATCGGAGCGAAGTGGCCGGTGATGAGTTTGTCGGGCCGGTACGCCAACACCACGTCCAACGCCTCGATGTAGTGGATCGGGTCGCGATACCGGTCACCGCGGATCGTCATCAGGTTTGGCACGTGCCCGAACAGTGGCCCAAACAGGTTGCCGGTGAATAGGATCCGATCCTCCGGCAGCCATACCACCAGCGCGTCGGTGGTCTCCCCGCCTGGCGTCCAGGTCAGTTCGAAGGCGCGTCCCCCGGCGGTGAACTGGTGCTGCCGGTCAAAGGTGGTGGTGGGTTCGGGAAAGGACAAGTCGATGGTGGCGGGGTCGACCGTCTTGAAATGTTCGAGCATCGCCTGAGTGAATTTTTCGAATGCGAACGACGTTTTGGGTACCCGGTAGCCCATCAAGCGCTCGTTGTCGTCGCGCCAGTACCGGTAGTTGCGATGCATGATGACGTCTGTTTGGTCATCACGCAGCGAGTTGACGCCACCCCAGTGGTCGGCATGCCCCTGGGTGATGACGACGGCGCGCGTCGGCCCCGGCACCTCCTCGAATGCTTTCTTGTGCAGTGCCCCCTCGAACACCACGCCGGTGTTGACGATGACCCGCCCGTCGTCGGTGGCGATCGCGTAGGAGTTGGATACCCCGGGTGACATCCAGATGTCGTCTCCAAGCGGTGTCGCGGGAGCGCCCGTCGCCGCCGCGAGGTCGGCAGCGCCTGGACGCTCGCGATGAATCCCAGCCATGGCAAGTGATCCTCTATATTTCTAGAGTTAAAGTCAATGCTTTCTGGCCGGCACAAGGGAGCGCGGATGGTACGGCGCGGGTGGACCGTCAATGACGGCTAACCAATCCCGCAAACGCGACGGCGATGAGCGGCGCCGCGAATTGTGCGACGCCGCAATCGAAGTGCTGGCCGAACTCGGATCGCGCGGACTCACCCACGGCCAGGTTGACCGCTGCGCCGGAGTCCCCGACGGCACTACGTCGTACTACTACCGAACCCGAGCCGCGCTGCTGCGCGGCGTCGGCAAGCGGGTCGCCCAGATCGACGAGGCCAACCTGCGATCGGTAATCGAACGACCGCTCGACCCCGACTCCCCCTTCGCGCACCTCGCCGAACTCACTCTGCTGCAGGCCGAGGGCGCCGGGTTGATGCTCAACCGGGCCCGCCACGAACTGCTGTTGGCAGCTGCGCGCGACCCCGAACTGGCCGCGATGTCCCAGGAGTTCGGCACCCGCGTGATCCTGTTGGCCCGCGAGGCGCTGGCTCACCTGCAACCGGACACCGACGACGCCGAACTGCTCGCCGCGCAGACTACGGCCGTCACGACCTTTATCGCCGGAGTGTTTACCCGACAGGTCAATGGCGACCGCGCGATCAACGATGCCGATCAACTCGCCCGTTTGCTCGAGGTCATAGCCCGGGCAGTTTCGCTGCACCGCGTTTAGTTTCTCGAAAAAAGCTCTGTTGAGTCGACCAAAGAGAAACTAACGTCATTGCCGGAACTCCACGCAGGAGCACCAAGGATTGGAGAAAATGATGCGCTCGATTGTGAAATCTGTTTTCGCGGGTGTGCTGGCTTTTGCGGCGTTGATGACCACCGGTGTGGGCATCAGCAGCGCCGGGACACTGCAGACCGAGGGAACGTACCCGACTCGAGACGCTTGTCAGAATGCCGGGCCGGGCGTGAAAGCAACCACCCCGCCATTTGACTGGAACAACTTCTGGTGTGTTCCCGATCCGCAGAATCCGGGTAACTGGCGCTTAGTTTTGAGCAACGGTTAAGTCCACGGCTCAGGTCCCCGAGTACTTATAGAAGCCTTCGCCGGACTTGAGCCCGAGCTTGCCCGCATCGACATAGGACTGCAATAAATCCCGTACGCTCGCCGGTAGGTACGGAAACTCTTGCGCGTAATGGTTTTCGATGTCGAGCACCACGTCCAGACCGACAATGTCCATCATTTGAAACGGGCCGGCCGGAACCCCCCAATTCACCTTGAACATGCCGTCCACATCCTCCGGACGGGCCACGCCTTCGGCGACGACGGCCAGCGACTCACGTTTGATCGCGGCCCATACCCGATTGAAAATGAACCCTGTGCACTCCTTGCGAGCTTCGAAAGGGTGCACCCCGAACTCGGGCAGCACGGCCAGCAGCGTATCGAGTAGGGCGCGGTCGGTCTGCCCGTCCGACATCAGGTCGAGGGCATTGAACTGCGGCGGCATATAGAAGTGCGTGTTGCACAACCGCGTTTTGTCCCAGACGTTTTCGGCCATCAAGCGGGACGGGAAAGACGACGAGTTGGTGGCGAAGATGGTGTCCGGCGGTGCGGCTTGGTCGATTTCACCCCACAGCGGGATTTTGACGTCGAGCCGTTCCGGGACGGATTCAATGGCAAGCCAGGCGCCGTCCAGTGCCTCCTCGAGCGACGCCGCACCGATTACGGTGCCCACTTCGCCAAATCCTCTGCCCTGGATCAGGTTTGGCAGATTTTCGGTTACGTACTTGACGGCTTCGGTGCGTTGTTCGGCGCGCCGCGCGTAGATCCGCACGGTGCCCCCTCGGCTGGCGAGCATCAGCGCGATCCGCGGGCCCAGCGTTCCCGCACCGATCACCGCGACGGGGCGGTCTTGGATGTCTTCGAAGGTGTAGCTGTACTTGCCGGTCACCCCTGGCATGCTAGGCGGCGCCGGCACTGGCAGCCCGCGTTAGAGCAGGGTGATCTGCTCGGGCTCCGGCTTGGCCGGCTCGAGTAACTCGGGTCCGTTGTTGCGGATGCTGTTGACCAGTTTCGATACCTCGCGCACTTCGATGTCGCGCACGTCCGGCGGCCGGGACAGCAGCTCTTCATTCAACGCGGCATCCGGGTTCAGCCAGGCATCCCAGTCGCCTTCGCCCAGCATCAGCGGCATCCGGTCGTGGATCTCGGCCAATTCGCCGACCGCGTCGGTGGTGATGATGGTGCAACTCAGCAGCGGATCGGCCTCTTTGTCCGCTTTCCATACCGACCACAGACCTGCGGCGAACAACGGCTCACCGTCACCGCGGTACATGAAGAACGGTGTCTTGCCCGCCTTCTTAGCCGAGCCGGGCTCGGAGTTCACGCGCCACTCGTAGTAACCATCCATCGGAACCAGGCAGCGCTTGGACTTCGCGCTGCCGCGGAAGGCCGGAGACGTGGCCACCTTGTCCGCTCGCGCGTTGATCAACAACGGGCCCTTGTTGTCCGGAGTGCCGTCCTTGCTCGCCTTCACCCAAGGTGGGATCAGGCCCCACCGCATCAGCCGCACCCGCCGCGTGGCCTCGTCGTCAGGCTCACTATGGCGCGTCACCACGGTTGCGATGGTGGTGGTGGGAGCCACGTTGTAATTGGGTTCGGATGTTGAAGTGCTGGTGGCCTCGTCGATTGCCTTGATTTTCTCGGCCAACAAGGCCGGATCCGTCGTCACCGCAAAACGTCCACACATCTCTCCATGTTGGCATCTCGAGTTAGATGTGGCCGTCAGGGCGGGACAAGGAATGATGGACCGGTGAGCGCATGGCAGGCCCCGTCCACTCCGACACCGGTGCATGCGACCGTGACCGTCCCCGGCTCGAAGTCGCAGACCAACCGCACCCTGGTATTAGCCGCATTGGCGGCCGCGCAGGGGACCTCGACGATCACCGGTGCGCTGCGCAGCCGCGACACCGATCTCATGATTGGCGCCCTGCGCACACTTGGCCTCGACGTGGACGGCGAGGGTTCCGAGTTGACTGTCAGCGGGCGCATCGCACCGGTGGCTGACGCCCGGGTCGACTGCGGCTTGGCCGGCACGGTCCTGCGGTTCGTCCCGCCCTTGGCCGCGCTGAGTGCCACGCCGGTGAGTTTCGACGGCGACGAACAGGCACGCGCCCGACCGATCGCACCGCTGTTGGATGCGCTGCGCGGGCTCGGGGTGCCGGTCGACGGGACCGGGCTGCCGTTTCGCGTGCACGGCAGCGGATCGGTGGCCGGCGGCACCGTGGCCGTCGATGCGTCCGCGTCCTCACAGTTCGTCTCCGGCCTGCTGCTGGCCGGGGCGTCGTTCACCCAGGGGCTTACCGTGCAGCACACGGGCGCCTCACTGCCATCGGCTCCCCACATCGAGATGACGGTGGCGATGCTGCGTCAGGCGGGTGTCGAAGTCGACGACTCGGTCGCCAACCGCTGGCGCGTGGCCACCGGCATCGTGCAGGCGCGGCACTGGGAGGTCGAACCCGATCTGACCAACGCCGTCGCGTTCCTGGCCGCGGCAGTCGTCACCGGCGGCACGGTACGCATCACCGGCTGGCCCGCGGTAAGCGTGCAACCCGCCGAGCACATCCTCGACGTGCTGCGAAAATTGAATGCGGTTGTCTCCCAATCCGATTCATCGCTTGAGTTACGGGGATCGGACGGGTACGAGGGGTTCGATGTCGATCTGCGCGATGTCGGCGAACTCACCCCGACGGTCGCCGCGCTGGCGGCGTTGGCCACGCCAGGCTCAGTGTCACAGCTGACCGGGATCGCCCACCTGCGCGGCCACGAAACCGACCGGCTCGCGGCGCTGAGCACCGAGATCAACCGGCTCGGTGGTGACTGCCGGGAAACCGCGGACGGACTGGTAATCACCGCCGTCCCACTACGGCCCGGACTGTGGCGCGCCTACGCCGATCATCGAATGGCGATGGCAGGCGCGATCGTCGGGCTTCGGGTCCCCGGCGTCGAAGTCGACGACATCGGCGCTACCACTAAGACGCTGCCGGAATTTCCGCAACTGTGGGCCGAGATGGTGGGTTCCAGCGCTTGAGGCCTGGCGACTACGACGAGTCCGACGTCAAGGTCCGATCCGGTAAGGGATCGCGGCCCCGGACCAAGACTCGTCCGCAGCACGCCGACGCCGAGGCCGCCATGGTGGTCAGCGTCGACCGTGGTCGCTGGGGCTGTGTGCTGGGCGGGCTCCCCGACCGGCGGGTCACTGCGATGCGCGCCCGCGAACTCGGACGCACCCCGATCGTCGTCGGCGACGACGTGGATATCGTCGGCGACCTGTCCGGCCGCACCGACACCCTGGCCCGCATCGTGCGGCGCGGCCCGCGGCGAACAGTGTTGCGCCGCACCGCCGATGACACCGATCCCACCGAACGGGTAGTGGTAGCCAACGCCGATCAACTGCTGATGGTGGTGGCCCTTGCCGATCCCCCGCCGCGCACCGGGCTGGTCGACCGCGCGCTGATCGCCGCCTACGCCGGCGGGCTGCGGCCGATTCTGTGCCTGACCAAGACCGACCTCGCCCCGCCCGAACCGTTCGCCGAGCAGTTTGTCGACCTGGACCTTCAGGTGGTGGCCGCCGGCGTCGACGATCCCCTGCTGGCGGTGGCCGACCTACTCGACGACCGGATCACCGTGCTGCTGGGGCATTCCGGGGTGGGCAAGTCGACATTGGTGAATCGCCTTGTGCCCGAAGCGGATCGGGCCGTCGGTGAGGTCACCGACATCGGTCGCGGGCGGCACACCTCGACACAGTCGGTGGCGCTGCCGCTGGACAACGGTGGTTGGGTGATTGACACCCCGGGCATCCGCTCGTTCGGGTTGGCCCACATTCAGCCCGACGACGTGCTCCTGGCGTTCTCGGATTTGGCCGAGACCGTCGAGGAGTGCCCGCGCGGATGCGGGCATATGGGCCCGCCGGCGGATCCGGAATGCGCTCTGGACGAGCTGACCGGTAGCGCGGTGCGCCGCGTCGTCGCGGCGCGGCGGCTGTTGGCCACGCTTCGGGAGGCGTGACCGGGGTCTGTTCGGGCCTGTTTGAGGCCCGCTTTCTTCGCCCGCTTCTGCGCGAGCGTGCAGAGATGCGCGGCGACACGCCGCTGCGGGTGGCACTCTCCGCACGGTCGGTACCGGGGCCGACTAGCGTTCAGGACCGAACCAGTCGCATGCCGAGCTCATCGGGGGTCACCAGATGCCCTTCCCCGCAGCGCATTTCAACCTCGGCGTCCGCACCGCAGCCCAAGTGCGTCAGCCGCAGCCGATGCCGTCCCGGCAGGTGACGCTGACCCCACTGAAACATCGACCACACCACCGGCATGAAGTCGACACCGGCTTCGGTGAGCACGTACTCGTCGCGACTGCGCTGACCCGGTTCCCGGTAGGGCCGCCGCGCCAGTAGGCCCAGGTCGACCAGTTCGGCCAACCTGGCCGAGGTCGCGGCCTTGGTGATACCCACCCGTCGGGCGAAGTCGTCGAATCGGGTGGTGCCGTAGTACGCCTCCCGCATGATCAGCATCGCGGACTTGGTGCCGACGACGGTCATGGTCTTCTCGATCGCACACTCACCGACCGCCGACCAGGAATCTCGATCGGCCAAGGCGCCCTGCAACATTGTCACGCAAATCACTCCTCGATCTGGGTTGCTTTCACTATACCTAGGTGTTATAGCTGAGTACAGAGATGAATACCCAGCCTCGAGGAGGAGCCATGTCCCGTGACGCCGTTATCGTCGGCGCTGTCCGCACGCCCGTCGGCAAAGGCAAGGCCAACGGCGCGCTGCACGACGTGCTGCCCGCCGACCTGTTGGCCCACAGCCTGCGCGAGGTGGTGGCACGCACCGGTGTAGACCCGCTGCAGATCGACGACGTCATCGCCGGCGCAGTCACCCAGGTCGGCGACCAGGCTGTAAACATCGCCCGTAATGCGTTGCTGGGAGCCGGTTTTCCGGAGTCGGTGCCCGGCACCACGGTCGACCGGCAGTGCGGCAGCAGCCAGCAGGCCATCAGCTTCGCCGCTCAGGGCGTGATCGCCGGTGCCTACGACATCGTGGTTGCCGGTGGCGTGGAATCGATGAGTCGCGTCCCGATGGGCACCTCGGTACTGCCGGGCAGCAACCCGTTCGGCGCGGACATGACCGCGCGCTACCCAGAAGGCCTGGTGCCGCAGGGCATCAGCGCCGAACTCATCGCCGCGAAGTGGGGGTTCTCGCGCGCCCAACTGGACGAGTTCTCTGCAGCCAGCCACGAAAAGGCCGCCGCCGCAACCAAGGACGGACGCTTTGAGAACGAGCTCATACCGATCGCGGGGCTATCCACCGACGAGATCATCCGTCCCGGAACCACGGTCGACACGCTGGCCGCGCTCAAGCCGGCGTTCTACAGCGAGGCCATGGCGGCAAGATTCCCGCAGATCAATTGGCACATCACACCGGGCAATTCGTCTCCGCTGTCCGACGGCAGTGCCGCGGTGATGATCACCAGCAGCGAAGTGGCCAAGAAGCTCGGCCTGCGCCCACTGGCCCGCATCCACACCTCAACGGTGGTGGGTTCGGACCCGCTCTACATGCTGACCGGCGTCATCCCCGCGACCAAGAAGGTGCTGCGCCGCGCCGGGCTCAAACTGTCGGATATCGACCTGTTTGAGGTCAACGAGGCATTCGCACCGGTGGTGTTGGCATGGGCTCATGACACGGGAGCCGATCTGGCCAACACGAACGTCAACGGCGGGGCCATTGCGATCGGACATCCGTTGGGCGCCAGTGGTGCCCGCATCATGACGACACTGGTCAACGCGCTCGAGCAGCGCGACCGACGGTACGGACTGCAGACCATGTGCGAGGGCGGTGGCATGGCCAACGCCACCATCATCGAACGACTCGGCTAGCGGGAATCGCGCTCTTCATAAGAGCCCGAAGAGAAGGGCAATCCAATGACCACTATTCGAGCCGCCGCCGTGCAACTCAGTCCGGTGCTCTACAGCCGCGAGGGCACCGTCGAACGGGTGGTCGCAAAAGTCGATGAGTTGGCCCTGCGGGATGTCCAGTTCGCGACCTTCCCCGAGACGGTGATCCCCTACTACCCGTATTTCTCGTTCGTCATGCGGCCGTACGAAATGCGTTCGGAACACTTGAGATTGATGGATCAGGCGGTGACGATACCCTCGCTTGAGGTCGACGCGATCGGGGCTGCGGCGCGCGCGGCCAATATGGTGGTTTCCATTGGTGTCACCGAACGCGACGGCGGCTCGCTGTACAACACGCAACTGTTGTTCGATGCCGACGGCAGGCTGATCCAACGCCGGCGCAAGATCTCACCGACATACCACGAGCGGATGGTGTGGGGCCAGGGCGACGGCAGCGGTCTGCGGGCAGTAGACAGTGCGGTCGGTCGGATCGGGCAGTTGGCCTGCTTCGAGCACTTCAATCCGCTGGCGCGCTACGCATTGATCGACGATGGTGAGCAGATCCACTCCAGCATGTTTCCCGGCTCGTTCGGTGGTGATCTGTTTGCCCAGCAGACCGAAACCAGCGTTCGCAACCACGCGCTGGAGTCGGGGGCCTTCGTGGTCAACGCCACCGGTTGGCTAGACGCGGACCAGCAGGCCCGAATCATTGCCGACACCGGAGCAACGATTGCACCGATCTCGGGCGGAAGTTTCACGGCGATCATCTCACCGCAGGGTGAATACCTCGGTGAACCGCTGCGGTCCGGCGAGGGCGAGGTTATCGCTGACCTCGATCTCGCATTGATCAACACTCGCAAGGTACTGATGGATGCCGCCGGGCACTACAGCCGGCCGGACCTGCTCCATCTGACCGTGGATCGCACCCCACGCACATCAGTGCATGAGCACGTGGAATCAACCGAGGAGGCCGACCATGTCCGCAGCTGAAATCCCTTTCGACGGAGTGCGGTTGCGCTACGAGAGCACCAAGAGTTACGACGGCCTCGTTGCGGCGTTGCTCGCCGACATCGGCGAGCGACCAGTCCCGATCGACGAAGTCGCCCAGCGGTTCGAAAGCTGGGACGCATATCAAGAGAAGGTCGAAACACACGTCGGAACAAGCGGATTCATGTTGTTCGGCCTGTTCGACCACGGTGCCTGGATCGGCAAAGCCGGCATAAAACGCAAGGCGTTGCGGGTAATCCTGGGCAACCCGTTGATCGCTATCACCATGTTGCGTCACGACGTCACCGCCGGCTTGTTCGCCCCGGTCGAGTTGCTGATCCTCGACGAACCGAACGGTAGCAGCCTGACTTACGTCAAGCCGTCGTCACTGATGGTCGTCGAGCCTAATCCCGAGTTACTCAGTGCCGCAAGAGAACTCGACGCCAAGTTGGCGGCGCTGGCGGCTAAGGTCACCGCCGCGGCATAAGGCCTTGTTCTGTCGATGCGACTTAGAACGCCTGGTGCCCCGGCGGGGTTGCATCCTGGTCGAGGGTGACTCGCCGCGCGCGCCCTTGGAGATCGGGGTGGCGCAGAAAGGCGTCGACCAGCTCATTCGGTCCGCCCAGGCAGGTCCAGTCGTCGTCCCACAGCGTGGAGACCAACCAGGATCGATCCGCGGGAAAGATCAGGTCCGGCAGACGGCTTGTCCCGAAGGGCTCAGCCCGGCGCCAGTGGGCGGCCTGCTCGGCCCCGGCTTGCACCAACACATAAGACCAGTCCGCGTACAGCGTGACTTTCGGGGCGTCGGGAAACACGATGTCAGCGCTACCGGTGTCAAGATAGCCCAGCCACCACCGCTGATCGGGCGAGTGCTGGTGCACTAGGGCGATCAGCGCTTGGTCGTGCCGCCGTTGTTCCTCAGGGTTGCCGGTGTCGGCGGCCACCACTGTGGCGTAACTGTCGAACACTGGGGGGATCGCCGAAGAGATCTTCAAGCCGACCGACGTTGCCGCGGTGATCCATTCGACTTCACCAGCGGTCCCGACCAGCCAGCAAGATCCGTCCCGCTCGACCCAAAGTCCTTCGGGATCGATGCTCACGGCCGACGCTTGGGCAGCCCGAGAATTTCCGCGGCCTGATCAGGTGTCGCAACCTCACGGCCGAGCCGTTCGCAGAGACTGACCGCCTCAGTAACCAACTCGACGTTGGCCGGAGTGCGGTCGCCGCGATAGAACTCCAGCCCCAGGTGTAAATGTCCGCCGCGTTGCAGCGCGAGTTCGGCTATCGGACTGGCGCACAAGTCGCCACCGACGACGGAGACTGCCCACGGAAGGTCGCATCCGTCCAGCAATTCCAGGTAGGCATCCAGCGCGCGGTCGGTGGGCGGCAGCCCGAACGGCGCTCCCAAATAGCCGTGTTCGGTGGCGAAGTAGAGCTTGAGCATCGCCCCTTGGGGCAGCTGGCCCGCGCGCCACCAGGCCAGTGCGGTCCGCAGGAATCCGGGCTCATAGATGGCCAGACTGGGGCCAAGACGTGCTTGGCGGCAGATGTCGAATGCCCGGCCGACCGTTTGAAATGAGTTGCTGTAGACGAAATTTCCGAGGGGCAGGCCGTCGGCCCCCACACCGCCCAGGTTCACCGATCCAGGGTCGGTGAGCCCGACGCGCAGGCCGGCGGCGGCAATCGGGACGAGGTGTTCATAGGAAATGGCGAAACCCTCGCCGAAGTGGATCGTCGGGTACAGCAAAGCATCGGGCCGGGCTGCGAGGATCGGCCGCCAAGCTTCCAAGTAGCGCTCGGCAGCCCGCTCCACGCTGACGCCGTGAAGGTCGATGTGATTGTGGATGATCGCCGCGCCCGCCGCTATGCAGGCAAGCGCATCAGCCGTGATCTCCGAAGGCTCAATCGGCACATGAGGATTGGACGCCTTCGAGGTGACGCCGTTGACGGCGCATTCGATGATGACGGGTCCCACGAACTCACAGCCAGCCGGTGCGTGCGGCGGCGACCGGCTCGGCAGGTGCTGGAGCCAGCTGCCCGTCGCGCACGCCGTCGAGCATCCGCTTGACCGCCGCGACGATCTCCGGGGCCGCCGCGGCTAGGCCTGCCACGTCGGCTTGGGTGAACTCATCGGGCCCGACGCCCGCGCGCGCCAGCACGGCGGGCGGGTCGGCCAGTTGATCGGTCAGCCAGCCCACCGGATCGGCAGACAACTCGGGGACGAAGTGCCGCCGCCCGGGCTCCCAACCGTCGAAGCGCGGATGGTGGTGAGCCCGATCCAGCGTGCCGGGCGGGCTCTCGGTGGATCCGAAAAGGTCCACCCGCCATACCGGACGCGCGAATGCGATCGGGATGCCGGCGTAGATAGAACCCTGGGGCTCGGCCTTGTCGACGAGGCGCAGTTCCAGCCGCACGCCCGGTTCCGGGGTTTCCTGACCGGTATGCGGGTTCGGGTCGACAAAGAACATGTCCCCCACGACCACGCCCAGGGATTCGAAACCGAAAGCTGCAAGCACGTTATGAAGCGTAGTCCCGGTCGGAGCACAGTGCGCCCGGCGCACTGGCCGGGACGGCGGGCCGAACCGGAGCCACCGGCGCAACCCGTGCGTAGCAAGAACCCAGCGGCGGGCGCGGGTCCGGCTCGCCCTTGTTCGGCCACAGCGACGTGGCGCGCTCGGCGAGCGCCGTGATGGTCAGCGACGGGTTCACGCCCAGGTTCGCGGTGATGGTCGAGCCGTCGATGACGTGCAGCCCCGGGTGGCCATGCATGCGGTGATACGGGTCGACCACACCGTCGGCCGGGGTCTCGCCGATCACGCAGCCGCCGATGAAGTGCCCGGTCATCGGGATGTCGGCTAGGTCGGCCCAGGCGCCGCCGGCGATGCCATCGAGGTGCTCGGCCGCGCGACGGGCCACCTCGTGGCCGACCGGAATCCAAGTCGGGTTCGGATCGCCCACGCCTTGGCGGGTCACCATCCGCCGCCCGAACAGCCAAGGCCGGGTGTAGGTGGTGAGCGAATTGTCGTGGGTCTGCATCACCAGCAGCGGAATGGTCTGCTGCGACCAACGCTTCGGGTTGAGCAGCCGACGTAGGTCACGGCGTTGTCGCACAAGCTCTTTCAGGCCGGTCCGCCATCTACCCCGCTTTCCAGGTCCACCCTCGAGCCCGTCGACCAACACAGTGCCCATCAGCCCCATCAGATTGGAATCGTGGCCGTAGCGGCAAGGCTCCACATGGGTGTGGCTGTCCGGGTGAATGGAGGAGGTGATGGCTACTCCCTCGGAGGAGTCCACATCGTCGCGTCGCGCCCGCACGGCCAGAATCGCCTCGGAATTTGTGCGGGACAGCTCCCCGAGTCGGGGCGAAACGTGCGGCAGACTGCCGCCGTCGCGCAACCGATGCAGCAACCGCTGAGTACCGAGGGCGGCGGCCGAGAACACCACGTGCTCGGCGGTGAAGGTGCGACGGCCCCGCCGGATCTTGCCACCGGTGCGCCGGGTGATGACGTCGTAGCCGCCGTCGGAGCGAGGCCGGACGTCGACGACGGTGGTCATCGGATGGATTGTCGCGCCGAGCTTTTCGGCCAGGTACAGGTAGTTCTTGACCAGAGTGTTCTTGGCGTTGTGCCGACACCCGGTCATGCACTCGCCGCAATGCCGGCACGCGTTGCGGTCCGGTCCGGCGCCGCCGAAATACGGGTCGCCGACCGGCGCGCCCGGGGCGGCCCGTTCGCCTTGGGCATCCGAGCCGCCGGTGAAGCACACCCCGACGGGCGTGGCATGAAAGGAGTCGGCGACGCCGAGGTCGGTGGCGATCTGCAGCATGACCTTGTCCGACGGCGTCGTCCGCGGGTAGGTCTCGACGCCGAGCATCCGCTTGGCCTGGTCGTACCAGGGCGCGAGCTCGTCTTTCCAGTCGGTGATGCCGCTCCAGCGCCGGTCGGCGTAGAAGTCGTCGCCGGGTTGGTACAGGGTGTTCGCATAGACCAGCGACCCACCACCCACCCCGGCACCACTGAGCACCACGGCGTCCGAAAGCGCATCGATCCGCTGGATGCCGTAGCAACCTACCGACGGTTTGAACAGGTAATCGCGGACGTGCCAACTGTTTTTGGCGAAGTCCTGATCGCGGAACCGTCGACCAGCCTCGAGAACGCCCACCCGGTAACCCTTTTCGGATAGGCGCAATGCGGTGACGCTGCCACCGAAGCCCGAACCGATGACGAGCACGTCATAGTCGAACCCGCTCACGCACGCACCCCTTCGCTCTCTTTGACCGGCAGCACTTCGTGGTAGTCCTCGATCATGGCGATGCGGGTGCGGTTCTGATACTCGTGCACCAACCCAGGCCAGTTCGTGGTGACGCGGCCATTGGAGGTGCGGTACCAGGAGTCGCAGGTGGTCCACACCCCGCTGTCCAAGCGGGACTGGATAGCCGCGTCGTAGGCCTCCTCGACATCGCGCCGCACCTCAAACGCACGGGGCGCACCGCTGCGGGCGAGTTCCTCGACGATCTGGCGGATGTAGCCGGCCTGCTGCTCCATCATCAGGATGATCGAGCTGCTACCGAGATTGGTATTCGGTCCGTAGATCAGGAACATGTTCGGAAAACCCGGCACCGCCATACCTAGGTGGGCGCGCGCACCGTCGGCCCACTCGGTTTGCAGGTCGCGTCCCCCACGTCCGGTGATCGTCATCGGCGCAAGGAATTCGGTTGCCTTGAATCCGGTGCCGTAGATAATCACATCCACCTCATGAAAGACCTCGTGACCCTGAGCGTCAGCGGTACGCACACCCGTTGGCGTTACCTCGGTGATCTTGTCGGTCTCCACCGAGACGTTGTCGCAGGCCAGGGCCGGGTACCACTCACTGCTGAACAGCACACGCTTGCACCCGATCGGATAGTCGGGGGTTAACTTTGCCCGCAGCACCGGATCCTTGATGTGACGCTTGAGATTTGCGGTGGCGAGGCGCTGCAGCACCCGAGCGAGCGGGGCGGCTCTGGTCAACGCGAACCCCAGCAGCTCGGTGGTCTCCCAGATTGCGTTGCGCATCGCGGTCGCGAAACCGGGAACCTTCTTGAAGGCGGCGTGATGCCGGTCGGTGTAGGCGCGATCCACCTTGGGCACGACGTAGGGCGCCGAACGCTGGAAAACCGTTACGTGCCCGGCGGTTTCGCGGATGCGGGGGACGAACTGAATCGCCGACGCGCCGGTGCCCAGCACCGCGACGCGCTTGCCGGTCAGGTCGACATCGTGGCGCCACTGCGCCGAGTGAAACGAGGGACCGCCGAAGGTCTCGAGCCCGGCAATGTCCGGCAGCGCGGGGCGCGACAGCTGCCCGACCGCCGGCACCAGCACGTCGGCCTCGAGAGTCTCGCCCGACTGGCCGCGATTCGACGTCGCCACCCGCCACGTCGCGGTGCTCTCGTCGAACTCTGCCGCGGTGACCTCGACGCCGGTCCGTACCAGATCACGAATCCCAAATCGGTCGGCGGTGTCGTGGATGTAGCCGAGGATGTCGGGCTGTTCGGCGTACCGCCGTCCCCAGTCGGTCTTGCGTGCGAAGGAGTAGGAGTACAGGTTCGACGGCACGTCGCATGCGGCACCGGGGTAGGTGTTCTCCCGCCAGACGCCGCCGATGTCGTCGGCTTTCTCCAGCACCGTCACATCGGCAAGGCCGTCCTTGGACAACTCGTGAGCGGCACCGAGGCCACCGAAGCCGGCGCCGATCACCAGTACGCGAGGACGAGGTGTGGGAGTCATACCTCGAAGTTACGTGCGCGTGGCGCTCCGTCGGCAGCCGATCGCGGACGGAAAATCCATAATTCCGGCCATCACACTGTCAGCAGGCGCGCACGCGGCGCCACCGAACGCTGATAGCGGGCCGGCGTGGTGCCCGTCCATCGTTTGAACGCGGCAATGAAACTGGTTGCCTCGGCGTACCCCAGTCGCAAAGCGACGTCGTCAACCGAGAGCGCGCCCGTCGCCAACAGCTCCTCGGCAAGAACCCGGTGGACCTCCTCGGCCAGTTCCCGGAACGTGGTGTTCTCCTCGGCGAGCCGGCGGCGCAGGGTGCGTTCACTCATCGCCAATTGCCGAGCGACGCTGGCGATCGTGTGCGCCTTCCCGTCGATCGAGGCCAGTCGCTCCCGAACCCGCAGGGCGACACCAGTCCGCTGACGACGCCGCTCCAGCAGGTCGTAGCACTGCTGCTCGCACATGGCCACGCTCATCTCACTCGCCTGCGGCAACCGGCTTTCCAGTAGCGCGGCCGGCAACCCAGCCACGTTGGCCGGCGCGCCGTAATGCGGTGCGACGCCGAATGTTTCGCGGGCGGCCGCGTCACCCCTCGGCGGGGCCGGGGCGGCGAACTCGATCGAGCTGAACGGAACAGGGCTGCCCAGCAATTCGGACATGACCTGGGCGATCGCCGCCAAATCCCGTCGCACCAAAAAGTCCGCGATCGGCCCGGTCAGGTCCGGCAGGTCTAGCTGTAACGCGGCCACGGGCCCGTTCACGGTGACGCTCGGCAAACAGAACCCGTAGCTGAGCTCGTAGAACCGAGCCGCGAACCGGACGGCGTGGCCCAGCGTCGAACTGGTCAGGCACGCGAAACCGAAGATGCCGAATGCTCCAACGTGATAACCACGGCCGACCCGCACCCCCAGGTCGGCCGCACCGGCCTGGCTGTCCAGCAGATTGACGAGGTTCGTCGCGACCGTCAGCTCCTGCCGGCCGACGATCATCCGATCGTGGTCACTCAGGTCGGCCCCGGCCAGTCCCGAGCCCATCAGCACATCCGAGACGGCAAGCCCGTTGCGGCAACCGAATTCGGTCATCAGCGCGACGCTGCCGATGTTCCTCGGGAAGTCCCAGTGCGACACCTGCCGTCCGGCGAACACTTCCACGTGTTCAAGTATGGCCAATTAATGGCCGGTCAGGCCGCCAAGTCGTCGTCAGACGGTCCGGATACGGGTGCGTGGCGCTTGCTGCGTCGCCACCCGCGCACGGTGGCGATTGCCGTCTTGAGCCCGCGGCGACGGCCGGTCGCCGGGTCGGTGCCCGCGAAATCAGCCTCCAACTCCACGAACATTCGCTCGCTGCGGGTCTCCGGAGCGTTGTCGGCGTTGTCACGCAGATACTTGTCCGGCAGCGAGAGCTTGGCCAGGGTGCGCCACGTCTTGCCGTACTGCATCAGGAAAGATCCAGTGGTGTAAGGCAAGTCGTACTTCTCGCACACCTGACGCACCCGCAGCGAGATTTCGTGCAATCGGTTGCTCGGCAGGTCCGGGTACAGATGGTGCTCGATCTGATGGCACAGGTTGCCGCTCATGAACCGCAGCGCGGGCCCGCCCTCGAAGTTGGCACTGCCCAGCATCTGTCGCAGGTACCACTGGCCCTTGGTTTCGCCGATCATGTCCGTCTTGGTGAATTTCTCTGCGCCGTCGGGAAAGTGGCCGCAGAAGATGACGGCGTTGGCCCACACGTTGCGGATCACGTTGGCTAGGGCGTTGGCCTTCAGCGTCGATTTGTAGGTCGCCCCTGGCGACAAGGAGGTGAGCGCCGGGAACGCCACGTAGTCCTTGACCACCTGGCGGCCGGCCTTGGTCAGGAACTCGTCGATCCGCTGGCGGGCCTCTTCGTGATCCATCCGCTTCTTGACGATCTTGCCGAGTTCGATGTGCTGCAGGCCGACGCCCCACTCAAAGAGCAGCGCGAGCAGTGTGTTGTACACCAGGTTGAAGAGGTTGAAGCGCTTCCAGCGCTGGTCGCGGGTGACACGTAGCAAGCCGTAGCCGACGTCGTCGTCAATGCCCAAGATGTTGGTGTACTTGTGATGCACGAAGTTGTGGGTGTAGCGCCAATGCTTGGACGAGCCGCTCATGTCCCACTCCCACGACGAGGAGTGAATCTCGGGGTCGTTCATCCAGTCCCACTGGCCGTGCATTACGTTGTGGCCGATCTCCATGTTCTCGATGATCTTGGCCACGGCCAGTGTGGCGGTGCCTGCCCACCATGCCGAACGTCGCGAACTGGCGGCCAATATCAGCCGGCCGGACAACTCCAAAGCGCGTTGCGCGGCGATGGTGCGGTGAATGTAGCGGGCATCCCGTTCGCCACGCGAGTCTTCGACATCCTGGCGGATTGCGTCGAGTTCGATGGCCAGATTTTCGACATCGGCGTCAGTCAAGTGCGCGAATACTTCGACGTCCGTGATCGCCATGTTCTCCCCACGGGTCGGTTGCGTTTGTCGAGAATACCCAGACCTACGACATCGTAACCTACGAATCCGTAGGTTACCTGCTGGTAACTCTAGATGTCGATCACACAATCCCCGGACGCGGCACTGACGCACGTCTGCACGCGCGAACCGGGATCATGCTCGCGCCCGGTTCGCAGATCACGAACATGGCCGTCCACCAGATCCACGACACAGGACTGGCAGATACCCATCCGGCAGCCGAACGGCATCAACACGCCCGCGGCTTCGCCGGCGTCCATCACCGATGTCGCTGCGTCAACGGTCGCCTGCTTTCCGCTGCGGGCGAAGGTGACGGTCCCGCCCGCGCCTACCGGCGCGGCTTTGGTTACGGCGAACCGCTCCAGATGCAACCGATCGCCGATACCTGCCGCCGTCCACACCCGCTGAGCTTCGTCGAGCATGCCCTCCGGCCCGCACGCCCAGGTCTGTCGCTCACGCCAGTCAGGCACTTCGGTGCCCAGCTCGGACAAATCGAGCCGACCCCGCACGCGAGTCGCGCGCACCGACAGGCGATATCCGGGATGGTCATGGCTAAGCGCGGCCAGTTCGGCGCCGAACATCACGTCGGACTCCGTGGGCGCCGAGTGCAAGTGGGCGATGTCGCTAATTTGGTTGCGGCGCACCAACGTTCGCAGCATGGACATCACCGGCGTGATTCCGGACCCGGCGGTGAGAAACAAGATCGACGACGGAGCGGGGTTCGGTAGCACGAAGTTGCCCTGGGGTGCCGCGAGTCGCACGATGGTTCCCGGTTCGACGCCGGCCACCAAGTGGGTAGACAGGAAACCCTCGGGCATCGCCTTGACGGTGATGGTGATGGTGCGGCCTGACCGAGAACTTGTAGCCGCCGGGCTCGAGGTGAGCGAGTACGACCGCCAACGCCAGGAACCGTCGACCAACAGCCCGATCCCGACGTATTGGCCGGGCTGGTAATCGAAGCTGAATCCCCAACCCGGTTTGATTACCAGAGTCGCGGAGTCTTCGGTCTCACGGCGCACATCCAGGATCCGGCCCCGCAGTTCGCGGGCAGACCACAGCGGGTTGGCCAGGTGCAGATAGTCATCAGGCAGCAGTGGCGTGGTGATGCGCGCGGCGATCTGACGCAGCGCGTGCCAGCCGGGATTCCGCTCGGCCCCCACCACACTCGGGTCTCTGGTGCTGACGACTTTGGCGTTGAGCGCCGTGTGTTTCGTGCTCATGAAAACTCCTGCCGAGTCCGCCCGATGAAAGCTACGGTACCGTAAGTTACGGTTCCGTAGCCAGAGCAGCCAGGCCTTCACCTTCACAGCAGTTCGAGCAAAAACGGTAGTTCCTGCGTGGCATACCAGGCCAGATCGTGGTCCTGGGCGTCGCCGACGATCAGGTCGGCATCCTCATCGCCAAGGTCGGCGGCATCGATCGCCTCGATCGCCGCTTCCACGGCTGTCTCGGCGTCGGCGTTGTCCACATAAGCCGCGACAACCTGATTCATGGCAACCGCGCCACCCAGCCTGACCACCGCGTCGTCCAGATCCGGACGGAAGGTCACATCAGGGACTTCGGCGGCAAGTACCGCACGTCGCGGCGGCAGCGATTCCTGTTGGCCGGCCTCTTGATCGCTCACGGTGGCCGCGAGCAACCGCAACGACGCCAACGCGGCCTCGCGCAGTGCCACCTCGGCGAGCTCCTCGTCGTCGCCCTCGGCATAGGACTCCCGCAATTTCGGCGTCACGGCGAAGGCCGTGCCGTTGAGCGGACGGACCGACCCATCGGCGACCAGTTGTTGCAGCATCGCCAAAGTGGCGGGTATGTACACCTGGATCATGCGTCGCGCATCAAAGTCGCGACGTGATCGTCGACGTATTTCGACAACTCCCGCGGCGGCCGCTGGTAATTGCCCGTCAGGACGGGGCGTTCGGGCAGATGCACCTTCGGCTTCTCCACATCTCCGTACTCGATGGTCGACAACAGATGCGCCATCATATTCAGCCGGGCGTGCTTCTTGATGTCGGATTCCACCACGTACCAAGGGCTGCTCGGGGTATCGGTATGCACCATCATCTCGTCTTTGGCACGCGAATAGTCCTCCCACCGATAAACCGATTCCAGGTCCATCGGGCTGAGCTTCCACTGCCGAACCGGGTCGTTCTGTCTCGCCTTGAACCGACGCAACTGTTCGGCCTCGGAGACCGAGAACCAGTACTTGCGCAACAGAATTCCGTCATCGATGAGCATCTGCTCGAAGATCGGCGTCTGCCGCAAGAACAACACATATTCCTGCGGCGTACAAAAGCCCATCACCTTCTCGATACCGGCGCGGTTGTACCACGACCGGTCGAACAGGACGATCTCTCCTTTGGTCGGCAAGTGCGCGATGTAGCGCTGGTAGTACCACTGCCCGCGCTCACGACTGGTCGGCACCGGCAGTGCCGCGACATGCGCCACCCGAGGACTCAGATACTCGGTGATCCGCTTGATGGCGCCGCCCTTGCCCGCGGCGTCACGTCCTTCGAAGATCACCACCAGCCGGGCACCGGCGTCTCGGACCCACTCCTGCAACTTCACGAATTCTGTTTGCAGCCTGAATAATTCGGCCTCATACAGATCGTCGGCAATCTTGGGCGGCCGGGCCGGCTTCTTCTTGCTCACAGCAACGGATGTTATCGCGCCACAGTGGATTTCACCGTGACGCTCCCAGCAGCTCTTCCAGCGACTGGTTCAGCAGACCAGGCAGCAGGTCGACATCGCTCATCGCGTCGCGGTCGGCGTTGATCCCGAAGTACAACATGCCGTTGTAGGAAGTGACGCTGATGGCCAGCGCCTGATTGTGCAACAACGGCGGCACGGCGTATGTCTCCAGCAACTTGGTGCCGGCGATGTACATCTGCGACTGCGCGCCGGGGGCATTGGTGATCAGCAGGTTGAACAGCCGCGCGGAAAACGTGGTGGCCACCCGGATTCCCATGGCGTGCAACGTCGGTGGCGCAAATCCCGACAAGGTGACGATGGTCCTGGCGTCGACCAGACTGGACGCGCCCGGATTCGATTCGGTGGCATGGGCTATCTGCGACAGGCGAACTACGGCGTTGCCCTCCCCGACCGGCAGGTCCACCAGAAACGGTGTCACCTCGCTCATCGCCTGGCCCGGACCGGTCGAGTCAAGTTGCTCGTCGGCATAGACCGACAGCGGCGCCAGCGCGCGCACCGTCGTGCTCGATCCCACGGCTTCACCGCGCGACATCAACCAGTTACTCAGCGCCCCGGTCACCACCGCCAACACCACGTCGTTGATGTCGCAGTCGTAACGGGCGCGAACGCTCCGGTAGTCCTCGAGTTTGCCGCGGGCGACGGTGAACCGCCGGTTGCGTGACACGGTGGCATTGAGCGGGCTACTGGGTGCGGTGCCACGCGCGACCGTACGCACGACATCGAATATCCGCCTACCGGCATCCAGGAGCTGGGAAGAGTTGGTCACCGCCCCGGCGACCGCGGACCCGACGGCGCGCAACTGCGTCCCCGGCCCCACGACCCAGTCGCCGATCGCACCCAACACCAGCCGGGTGTTGCCGGGATCGCGCTCCGGAATCCAGATGTCCTCGGGGAACGGCGGCGGCTTGCGTGTCCGATCGGCGATGACGTGGTTGATCTCCAGCGCACCCATCCCGTTGATCAACGCTTGGTGGGACTTCGTGTAGAGCGCGATTCGGTTCTTGGCCAGACCCTCGACGAGGTACATCTCCCACAACGGCCGCGACTTTCCCAGCGGGCGTGCGGCCAGCCGTGCGATCAACTCGTGCAGCTGCTCGTCGCTGCCCGGTGATGGCAGCGCCGAACGCCTGACGTGATAGGTGATGTCGAATTCAGGGTCGTCAACCCACACCGGCCTGGCCATACCGACCTTGATTTCGCGCACCTTCTGCCGGTAGCGCGGAATCTGTGGCAACCGCTGCTCGACCGTGGCCAGCAGCGTCTCATAACTCAGCCCGGAGCGTGGACGGCGCAGTATCGACAGCGAGCCGACATACATCGGTGTGGCGGTGTTCTCCAACCGATAGAAGGACGCGTCCGCGGTGGACAATCGAGTCACCATCGAGGCCTTGTCCTTCTCGTCAAGTCGTCCTCACTTCGTTTTCGGGCCATGCTGCCGCCCACCGTAACCGCATTCGCGGGTCCGCGACGGTTCGGGTTCACGCCGACTGGGGCTGTGGATGAACGCCGCGACTGAATACCGCAGACCAGCGATCGTCTGCCACTCTCCACGGGTGCCCGTTTCCGACACCGCCGTAACGCCGGTGATCGACTACGAACCGCCGACCCGCAATATCGCGCGGTGTCTGCCCGCCCGCCAGGCACTTCCGCAGGCGCCCCGGGTCCCCCGGCCCGGCCCGGCAGATACCACCGCCGTCGCAGTACCCAGTCCCCTCCCGCCTCAACTGCGCCAAGCCGTCGTGTTCGCCGACGTCGCGCTGCGCCGCGTGCTGGAAGTGATCGACCGCCGCCGTCCGGCAGTCCAACTGGGCTCTGTGCTGGCACCCGGTCTGGTCGAGTCCGTGCTCGCGGTCAGTCGGGCGGTCGCCCAACGATCCGGTGTCGCGGTCCTGCGCAGGATGCGGGCTCAGCCCGCAGGTGGCGATGCCGCCGAGGTGTTTGGCACGTACAGCCGCGGGGAGCGGGTCCACGCGATTGCCTGCCGGGTGGAATACGACTCCGGACGGTGGTTGGTGGTCGCCCTGCACATAGGTTGACTAGAAGGGCTGACTAGAGGGCTGACTAGAGGGCTGACTAGAGGGCTGACTAGGCGGGTTGACCGGCTAGACGGACCGCGGACGGTATGCGCTCGACCCCGGATCGGCCTGTCGCAACCGGGGAACGAACATCGGCACGCGGCGACGGTAGTCGCGGTACTCATCGCCCAGCGCTGCGACCAGGTCGCGCTCCTCCAATTGCAGGGCCAGCAGGATGTAACCCGTGGTGCCGATCGCAAACAGCAGGTGTCCGGCGGTCATCGTAGGTGTCGCCCAGAACGCGATGAGAAAGCCGAGCATGATCGGGTGCCGAACCAGCCGGTAAAGCAGATGAGTGCGGAAAGTCAGTTCGGTGTAAGGCTTTCCGCGCCAAGCCAGATACACCTGCCGCAGCCCGAACAGATCGAAATGGTTGATCATGAACGTCGACGCCAGCACCATCAGCCAACCCAGCCAGAACAACGCCCACAAGCCCCATCTGGCTGCCGGTTGCCCGACCTCCCAGATGACGCCCGACATCGTCCGCCACTGCCAATACAGCAGCAGCAGAACGGCACTGGCCAACAACACGTAAGTGCTGCGCTCGATAGAGGGCGGCACGAACCGCGTCCACCAACGTTTGAAGCCCGGCCGCGCCATCACGCTGTGCTGTACGCCGAACAGCGCGAGCAGCACCGTATTGACGACGAGCGCCTGCCACAATGGTGCAGTGATCCCGTGATCGACATTGCGCGGCACCAGGATTGCGCCGACGAAGAAGATGGCATACAAGAAGGCGACCAGGAACACCAGGTAGCTGGCCGCGCCGTAACCGATTGTCAGATAACGTTTCATGAGCTGAGTGTGCGCGCGATAGGGGTGTCCGGACATGAGGCTTCTGCCCCATCTATTTGCGTATGAGCCTCGAATCAGCACGCGTTGACCAAGCCGTGGCGCAGCGCATACATGCTGGCGCCGATACGGTTCGACACTCCGATCTTGGCGTAGGTGCGCTCGACGTGATTCCGGGCGGTCTTCTCACTGATCACCAGCGTCGTCGCGATCTCTTTGTTGGAGGCGCCGCGGGCGACCAGGCAGAGCACTTCGACCTCACGCGGGGTGAGTCCGTCCGGGCGGGCGTTGGGCCGTTGGGCGCGATGTCCGGCAGCGTGCAGCACCGCCTCAACCGCTGCGGCATCCAATTCCCCGGCTTGCACCCGACTCTGGAGCCGCCGCTGGGCCGCCCCCGCGGTCATCTCCTTGCGGTAAGGCCTTGGCTCACAAGCGGATTGGTAGCTGACGGCAGCCGCCAGGATTCGATCCGGCAGGCCGAGACCACTTGCGGCGAGCCCGCGCGGGTATCCCGTGCCGTTGAGGCATTCATGATGATTGCCGGCCACCTCGGCCAGCTGACGAAGTCCCGGCACCTGGTTGAGGATTCGGACGGTGAAGTACGGGTGCAGCCGGACCCGCTCGAATTCCGCCGCGGTCAACGAGCCAGGCCGCGACCAAAGTTGGTTCGATACGCCGATTCGGCCAAGATCGTGCACATGGCCGGCCCGTCTGGTCAACGCCACCGCGTCGTCATCGAGCCCGACAGTAACGGCGGCATCGCGGGCCAGACGAGCCACGGCACGTGAATGACCAAGTGTGAAAGGGCATTTCAGGTCGACGAAGTCACCTAGCGCAACCAGCAGCGCATCCAGCGATTGGTCGTCGAGATGCTCGTGGCGGTCCGGCGCCGCCCGTAACGCCGCCGCCCATACGTCGCCGGTGCGCGGACCGGCCAGGACCTCCTCGGCATGGCTCAAAAACGCATCAGCCACCTGCGGGTCGAACTGGCCGCCGCGCCGGGCACGAACCATCGCCACTGCGCCGTCGACGCCGTAGGTACGGTGGTGCACCTCGGCCATTTCCGCGACCTGCGCGACCCGCATCTGAATCGGGATTGCATCGCCGCGGGCACCGGTCGGCAGTCCGCCCCCGTCGTAGCGCTCGAAGGCGCACGTGAGCGCCTGTCGCACGTCGCCGCCCAGACCCAGCCGGTCGGCCAGCAATGCCGCAGATGCGCAGTGCGAGTGGATCATTCGGGATACCTGGCCGCGGGCGTTGACCAACAGCGTGGCCATCATGGCGACCCGCTGCAGCAACGGCTGACCGCGACCGATGTTGCTCACCAAAAACCGCAGATACGGCAGCCCGGACCAGTCGACCAAATACGCGTCGTGGCGCACACCGATGTCATCGCCGAACCACTGCGCATATTCGTGCGAATCGGCGTGACACCCAATCCACATGATCAGCGTGCTGTAGTACGCGCTGTCGCGTTGCTGCTTGCTCAAGTCGAGCCGATCGGCGAGCCGGGTGGCGATCAGCGCCGCGCGCAGCATGTGTTCAGCCGGCTGACCCAGGCCGAGGTCGATCGCCACCGACAGTGCCGCCAACAACTCGGCACGGGTCGGCGGCGCCGACGGCTCGGCGGCAGGCACCATGGCCCCCATTGTGGCCCTTATCGCGACCACAATCAGTCAATCGAGATAGTGCGCTGCACGGCCCGGTGCCGGTCGGCGTCGAAGTTCTCGAAGTGCCCCGAGCCGACCACGAACAGTCCCCGCTGCGGCGCCCGGAAGCTGGCCAGCCGAGCTTGATTGGGCAGCGGACCCACTGGTCCGAGGTCCACGCCGGCCAAAACCGCGCGCGACTGCGACACCGCCCACAGCTGGCGCGGGGCGATCATGAACCGCTGGCCGTTGGGCGCGGTGCCGGCAAGCCGGACCTGTCCGGCACCGAGCGTCAACCCGGCCGCGCGACTCAACGCACCCAGCGCGGCCCGATTGGTCCACGTTCCGGCCGGCAGCCGCCCACCGACGGCGCTCATCAGCCGGGTCGACATCGTCGAACGGAGGTCGAGCTGCCACTCGAGCAGTCCAGCGATGCCTATGTAGAGCGACCAAGGGGTGATCCACTCGACGGTGATGTCGCACTGGACCGCGTCCTGCGGCGTTGCCGAACTGAAGTAACGGGCGCAGCTCTGGGCACCCGGCGTCGTCGCGTAGAAGGTCCAGATGCCGTCGGGTCCGCGGTGCCACACCGACTTGTATGCGGGCGCGAAGGTGGCTTTCGGGAAGTTCCGCAGCGCCAGGTAGTGGCCGCTGGCGAAGGGTAAGCCCATCACGCCGAAACCGACGAAGCGTTCGTCGTCCCCCGCGGGCAGGGTCGGATTCTGCAGGATCTCCGTCGCGGCGTCGTAAGGGGTGGGTGTCGTTGTCATGGGTGCCAGCGTGCGCTCGGCCGATATGCCCCCGCATGGGGCGACTGCCTCATTTTGGGTCTGGCCGCTTCGTCGAGCGTGAAACTAGCTTCACGTTCGGCGCGGGGAGGCGCTGGGCTAGCGCTTCTTGACCGATTTCGGTGGCTTGGCGCCGCGGCCCTGCTGCCGGGCGGCGGCCCGGCGTTCACGGCGCGTACCGCCCACCGCCGCACCCGCCGGAGTCTTGGCCGCTTTACCGCCATTGCGCTGCACCTGCGCCGAACCGTCCTCGGACGGTCCGCTGTAGGTCAGCGCAGGAGCGGCGTCGTTGTCGATACCCTTGGCGCGCAACGTGCTGACCGGTTCCTTCAGTGCCGGTGCCGGTGCCGGCGCCGGCGCCGGCTCGTCCGCGCCGTCTGAGCCGCCCAGTTCCGCAAGACCCTCCGGCGTCTCGACCGGAGCCAGTTCGACCTGCGGTGGCGGGACCGCCTCCACGCTCACGTTGAACAGGAAGCCGACCGACTCCTCTTTCATCCCGTCGAGCATGGCCATGAACATGTCGTAACCCTCGCGCTGGTATTCGACCAGTGGGTCGCGCTGGGCCATCGCACGCAGGCCGATGCCCTCCTTGAGGTAGTCCATCTCGTAGAGGTGCTCGCGCCACTTACGGTCGATCACGTTGAGCAGCACGTTGCGTTCCAACTGCCGCATCGCACCTTCGCCGGCGATCTCTTCGAGCTCGGCTTCCCTTGCGGCATAAGCCTTGTCGGCGTCTGTGAGTAGCGCCTCGAGCAGTTCTTCGCGGGTCAGGTCGTCACGATCGGACTCCGCGTCGGGATGCATCAGGGTCTCGTGTTCGATGCCCACTGGGTAGAGCGTCTTGAGTGCCGTCCACAACGCGTCCAGGTCCCAGTCTTCGGCGTAGCCGTCACTGGTCGCGCCGTTGACGTAGGCGGTGATGACATCGGTCAGCATGTCCTTGGCCTGATCGCGCAGGTTCTCACCCTCGAGGATGCGGCGGCGCTCGGCGTAGATCACCTTGCGCTGCTGGTTCATCACCTCGTCGTACTTCAGGACGTTCTTGCGCATCTCGAAGTTCTGCTGCTCGACTTGGGTCTGAGCACTCTTGATCGCCCGAGTGACCATCTTGGCTTCGATCGGCACGTCGTCGGGCAGGTTCAGCCGGGTCAGCAGGCTCTCCAGCGCGGCCCCGTTGAACCGGCGCATGAGCTCATCACCCAATGACAGATAGAAGCGGGACTCCCCCGGGTCACCCTGACGGCCGGAGCGGCCGCGCAGCTGGTTGTCGATGCGCCGCGACTCGTGCCGTTCGGTGCCCAGCACGTAGAGCCCGCCCGCCTCGATCACTTCGGCGGCTTCCGCACTGGCTTCCTCTTTGACCTTGGGCAACTCCTCGTGCCACGCCTCTTCGTACTCGTCGACGGTCTCCACCGGGTCCAGCCCGCGCTCCCGCAACCGCTTGTCGGTGAGGAAGTCGACGTTGCCGCCGAGCACGATGTCGGTACCACGACCGGCCATGTTGGTGGCCACCGTGATGGCCCCGCGCCGACCCGCTTCGGCGATGATGCCGGCCTCCTGCTCGTGGTACTTCGCATTGAGCACGTTGTGCGGGATCCGGCGCTTGGTGAACTGGCGCGACAGGTACTCGGAGCGCTCCACGCTGGTGGTGCCGATCAGTACCGGCTGACCCTTCTCGTAGCGCTCGGATACGTCGTCGACCACCGCGATGTACTTGGCCTCTTCGGTCTTGTAGATCAAATCGGACTGGTCGGCGCGGATCATCTCTTTGTTGGTCGGGATGGAGACCACGCCGAGCTTGTAGATTTCGTGCAGCTCGGCCGCTTCGGTCTGGGCGGTGCCCGTCATGCCGGAGAGCTTGTCGTAGAGCCTGAAGTAGTTCTGCAGCGTGATGGTGGCCAGCGTCTGGTTCTCCGCCTTGATCTCCACGTGCTCTTTGGCCTCAATGGCCTGGTGCATGCCCTCGTTGTAGCGGCGGCCGAGCAGGACGCGGCCGGTGAACTCGTCGACGATCAGCACCTCGCCGTCGCGCACGATGTAGTCCTTGTCGCGGTTGAACAGCTCCTTGGCCTTCAACGCGTTGTTCAGGTAGCTGACCAGCGGGGAGTTGGCCGCCTCGTACAGGTTGTCGATGCCAAGCTGGTCCTCGACGAACTCCACACCCTTCTCGTGCACGCCGACGGTACGTTTGCGCAGGTCCACCTCGTAGTGGGTATCCTTTTCCATCAGCGGGGCGATCCGGGCGAACTCGGTGTACCAGTTGGAGGCGCCATCGGCCGGGCCGGAAATGATCAACGGGGTGCGGGCTTCGTCGATCAGGATCGAGTCGACCTCGTCGACAACCGCGAAGTTGTGCCCGCGCTGGACCAGGTCGTCCAGGGAGTGGGCCATGTTGTCGCGCAGGTAGTCGAAGCCGAACTCGTTGTTGGTGCCGTAGGTGATGTCGGCGTTGTAGGCGACGCGGCGTTCCTCCGGCGTCATCTGGGCCAGGATGACGCCGACCTCCAGGCCGAGGAAGCGGTGCACCCGCCCCATCCATTCGCTGTCACGTTTGGCCAGGTAGTCGTTGACCGTGACGACGTGCACGCCCTTGCCGGCCAGCGCGTTGAGGTAGGCGGGCAGCACACAGGTCAGCGTCTTGCCTTCACCGGTCTTCATCTCGGCGACGTTGCCCAGGTGCAGGGCGGCCGCCCCCATCACCTGGACATCGAACGGGC
Organism: Mycobacterium asiaticum; assembly: GCF_001673365.1. Classification (GTDB taxonomy): domain Bacteria; phylum Actinomycetota; class Actinomycetes; order Mycobacteriales; family Mycobacteriaceae; genus Mycobacterium; species Mycobacterium asiaticum_A. The sequence goes on along the minus strand of NZ_LZLS01000220.1, from coordinate 60,551 downwards.
GTTGGTCGAGCACGCGCCAAGCTGCCTCGCGGGCCACCGCGAAGGCTTCGGGCAGCAGATCTTCGAGGGTCTCGGGGTTCTTCTTGTCCGCGAGGCGCTTCTTGAACTCGTCGGTCTTGGCCTTCAGCTCCGCGTCGGTGAGCTTTTCGACGTCGTCAGAAAGCGTATTGACATAGTCGGCCACCTTCTTGAGGCGCTTGACCATGCGACCTTCGCCAAGGCGCAGCATTCTCGACAGCACAGCTTTGTCCCCTGTTGGGTAGGAGTCGTTCCTCTTAAGCGACCACCATCCTAGGTGAAGGGGCGATCAGGCCAATCTCATCAGGCCAATCGGATCAAGCCATAGTCGTAGGCGTGCCGGCGGTAAACCACCGACGGCCGTTCGCTTTCCTTGTCGAGGAACATGAAGAAATCGTGCCCGACGAGTTCCATCTCGTAGAGCGCGTCGTCGACGGACATCGGCTTGGCCGGGTGCTCCTTGACGCGAACGACCCGCCCGGGCTGGTGGTCGACCACGTCGCCGTAGTGGTCGTGCGGCTCGGCTGGTTCGTCCTTGAAGGCGTCTTTAAAACCATCCTTGTAACCGTCGCCGAGTCCATCGTCGGCAGGCAAGACGGCGGTGGCCTCGGCCAGTGATACCGGCGTCTTGTCGCCGTAGTGCACCTTGCGGCGGTCCTTGCCACGGCGCAGCCGGTTCTCCAGCTTGCCGACGGCGGCTTCCAGCGCGGCGTAGAAACTGTCGGCGCACGCCTCGCCGCGGACTACCGGCCCGCGACCGCGAGCGGTGATCTCTACACGCTGACAGGCTTTGCGTTGACGCCGGTTGCGTTCATGGTCGAGTTCGACGTCGAACAGGTAGATAGTTCGGTCGAACCGTTCGAGACGGGCGAGTTTCTGCGAAACGTAGACGCGATAGTGGTCGGGGATTTCGACGTTGCGGCCCTTGAACACGATTTCGGCGTTGGCCATCGTTTCGGACTGATCTTGGGTCACAGGTGGAGCTTCCTGAAGGACCTGCTCGGAATCCGCGCTAAGCCTTGACATTCGTGACAACTCGTTTCTCTTTTCACGTCACACGCACTCTGCGTGCCCGGCATTCAAGTACGCGCCGACGAGGGGTAGAGCGGTCTGAGAGAAATGACCGCCGCAGGCTGCCCGCCGGAGCAAGAAGTCGAATTTTCACCTCCTACTGCGGGTGCTGCTCAACCTGGCATTTCGGGACCGTAAGTCGAGAGTCTGCTGTCGACGTTAGCCCGTGTTCGCCTCACCTTGCCACCCAATTCGCAGACCTGTTGTGAGTTCTTCACGTTCTCTTGCCGACTGCATAGCCAATAGTGTTCGAAGCCGATTTCCAGTTGTGCTAGGGGATTCCAATCACGCGGCGGCGATCACCAGCACGGCGACCACCGACACATCGGCGGCCCGCAACACCCGAACCGATTCGCGCGCCGTCGCTCCGGTGGTGACGATGTCATCGACGATCAGCACTTCGGTGCGCGGCGGCCGACCCCGCAACCGCACCCGCCCGGCGATGTTGCGCTCGCGGGCCGAAATGTCCAGTCCCACCGAGTCGCGGGCCATGGCACGCATGCGCAGCGCGGCGGTGACCTCGATGTCGGGATGGCCCGCGACGGCCGTCGATGCGATGCGGGTGACGGGATCGCCGCCGCGCCGGCGTGCCGCGGCACGGCGCGTCGGTGCGGGCACCACGGTCAGCGGCGTGTCCACCATGCCCCAGGACAGCAGTCGATCCACTCCGGCAGCCAGAGCGTGTGCCAGCGGTGCGACGAGGTCGCGACGGCCACGTTCCTTGCAGGCGAGGATCGCCTGACGGCGGGCGCCGGTGTAGCGGCCTAGGGCGAACACCGGGACCCCTGGGTCGACGCGGGGGCTCACCACCAGGGGCTCGCCGGCGCGGACGGAAAGTTCGGTCTTGCACGCCGGACACCACCGTGTTGCCGAAGCCCCGCAACCGCCGCACTGCAGCGGAAGGACTAGATCGAGCACGGTGTGAGTGTGCTCGCCGGGGGTGACATCCGCTTAGCAGAGACCGAGTTGTAACCAAACACTGACCGATATGTGCACGCGCACTTCAGGATTCGCCCTGGTAGCGGCCCTACCATCGGTCAGCGACAGGTTATTACCCATCCGACTAATTACCCGAGGTGCCATGCGGGCGGCAATACGTTCTCTGCTTGTGGTTGTCACGATCGCCGCCACGGTGGTCGCGGGGCAGGCTGGCGTCATGCTGACGGCGTCCACTACCTCGGATGGGTACTTCGACATCGCATCGGTGCTCCCGGTGCGAGATGCGGTGGTGGGTGTGGCACACCCGGTGGTGGTGACTTTCCGCCATCCCGTCACGTCCCCGCGGGACCGTGGGGCGCTCGAGCGCGCCATCGAAGTGAAATCCGTGCCGGCCATGACGGGGCGATTCGAATGGCAGGACGACACGGTTGTGCACTGGGTTCCCGACCGCTTCTGGCCAGCCCACACCACGATTGCGCTGTCGGTGGGCGGTCTGCGCACGGACTTCAAGACAGGTCCGGCCGTGGTCGGCATCGCCGATACGGTCAATCACACGTTCACTGTCAGCATCGACGGCGTCGAGGCCGAGACACCTCCTCTCCCAGCGCCCCACCACCGCCCGCACTTCGGCGAACCGGGCGTATTGCCGGCCACAATGGGCAGACCGGAGTACGAGACGCCGGTGGGCACCTACAGCGTGCTCGCCAAAGACCGTTCGGTAACCATGGATTCGAGCAGCGTCGGCATTCCCGTCAACGATTCCGACGGCTACCTACTCAAAGTCGACTATGCCGTTCGCATCACCAACCGTGGCCTCTACGTGCACTCGGCGCCGTGGGCGGTGGCGGCCATGGGTGCTGAGAATGTCAGTCACGGCTGCATCAGCCTCACACCCACCGACGCCGAGTGGTACTTCGACACGGTGCACGTGGGCGACCCGGTGATCGTCCGGGAAGGCGTTCCCGCCGTGAACGACGACAAGGAGGCCGACCAACAACCGTCGACCCTCAACACCGAACGGCCGCCCAGTTAATTGACGGAGAGCTCGCGAAGCGCCTCCTAGTTGACTCCGGCGACCGCACACGCAGGCAGAGCCGTCGTCGACCCGGCCAGAACCGCGGGAATGGGGGCCTGGGGTTGCGCGGGAACCGCTGGGCCAGGCAGCACGACGGGATCGGCCGCCTTGGTGGGCGGCGGCGCTACCGGTGCGCCCTTGCCGGTGCCCGAGTTCATCGTTATCGGCGCGGCAGGCGGCGCGCCATCTGCGACACCGGCACCGGCGCCCGCGCCCGCGATCGGCACCACCGGCACCGCGGGTGGGACCGGTGGAACCACGGCCGGAGCCGGTGGCACGAGAGGCACCGGTGGCACGACAGGTACGACCGGCGCAACAGGAATCGGTCCGGGCAGAACGACCGGGGCCGCGCCCAACGGCGCGGCACCGAAGCCGGCCTGCTGCTCCATGCAGGCAGCACCGCCAGTCGCAAACGGAGTGGCCACCGCACCCGGGCTCAAAGCAAGCGCAGCTCCACACAACCCTGCGCCTGCAGCTACCGCGACGCAGAATCGATCGATCATCCGCACGGCCAAACTCCGTTCATGTTCCCCATAACCCCCGCAATAAATTGACAATGGGGAACCGTATAGGCGCGCCGAATTCTTGCCTATACCAGTAATTATTGGTTGCCGAACCGATGCAAAGCGCCAGCCGTGCCGTGATCGCGTCTTGCCCGAATAGTTACGGGACAACGGGTTTGACGCCCAGAGGCACACTTATCGCCACTCCGGCGCCGCCGAGGCCGACCGACGATGAATCGCCGACGCGCATTTCTCCAGCAAATCAATTCAGCGAATAACAGCAGTGTAATTTACATTAATGTAATTCGCTACCAAGCGGCCCGGATCAGTCCGAGCCCCACCACAGCGAGGGCCAGCTGAACGTCAGCGCCCCCTGACTCAGCTGGGTGATGAGGTCTTCGAGCGCCCGCAGCGGCAACTCCATGCGCCACTCGGGCAGCAACCCGGACACATGCAGGGAATTGGGCACCAGCTCGACGTGGGTGATCATCAAGCCGTGCGGCAGCTCCGGCAGCGGGACCTGATACGCCGGCGTCCGCACCGGCAGCTTCCAGCGTCGCTGCTTGGTGACTATCGCGCGCGGGCGCAGCCACAACGTCGACCCCACCACGTCGGCGTCCACCTCCAGACCGCCCCAACCCGGCCGACGAGCCCAACGCAGTCGCGCCGTGCCGTCCTCGCCCGATTCGCTGCGAAGCTGCGGTGCCGCCTGCTCCAGCACGTCGTCGAAGATGTCCTTGGGCAACTCCGTCGTCAACTCCGTGGGAGCCGCCACCACCAGCGGCGGCACGCCGGGCCGAATGTGCACGTTGCGCAGCACGGCGACCGCACTCTGCAGGCGTTGCTCGGAACCCCTGTCGTCCCAGCGGATGTCGCGAGCGGCCACCCGCACCTCACCGAGCTGGCCGACCGGCAGCCCCTGCGGGTCCAGCTCGGACTCCAGCTCCGTCACGGTCAACTTCACGTCGTGATCGCCGATGCGTACCGTGACGTCCTTGCCGACGAGCAACTGCTGCAACGTCGCGAACAACGTCCGGTAAGGCACCGCAACCGCTTGCGCCGCGCCGGCTCCGACCGCCGGTAACCCCGACGACGACCACAACGAGGCCAGCATCTCCAGAGCGCGGAACGGATCGTCCCAACGCAGGAAAGGAACCTTCGGCGACATCGACAGCGGCCTCCTCAATCGCCTCCTGCAAGGCAGGCTAGCCGGTAGGGTCGGCCGCTCAAAAAGTAAGGCAGGCCGGTTATCCCGGCAAGACCGGGGCGGCGCCGGCGATCATCAGTCCGGCCACCTCTGACCAGCCCTGTTGATTCTCCGCGGCCGACGCCGAGTACATCAGCACGCCCTGCGGGCCAGCGACATACACCGTCGACGGGCTGGCTGCGATCGCGAACAACGGGATCTGCAAGCCACGCGCCGGCGCATCGGAGTTCACCCCGTCGAGGTTGACGTAGGAAACCGGGTGGGTGGCGTCGTTGCGGGTCACCACGATGTCGTCACCGGTGCGCCAGTACAACGACACCACCGAGGTGCCCAGGCCGAAGCCGAGCCGGCGCGGGTAGGTGAGCGCGAACTGGCCCGCCTGAGTCTGCTCGACGCCGGCCAGGATCACCTGTCCCCCGATCACCATCGCCGCGCGCGTCCCGTCGCGGGACAGCTGCAGATCGGTGATCGGGCCCGGGAAACGGCTGGACACCGCGGTGGAATCCACTGGGATCCGCGCCGGCTGACCCGAGGCGGGTTCCTGGATGGCCCGCAGGACGTTGTTGGTGTCGACCACCACCCAGACGGCATCGTCGAGCGACCAACTGGGCCGCGACAGATTGTGCCCGTCCGCGGACTGCACCGCCTCGCCACCGACTTCCCCGATCCACAAAGACGCGGCCATATCCGGGGCGCCGCGTCGAAGCGTCACCACCGAAGCCACCTGTCGGCCGTTGCGCGACAGCGCGGCCCCGGTCTGGTCTCCCATCCGACCAAACGCTCCGGGCACCGTGGTGATGTGCTGTCCGTCCAAGGACACCAACGATCCGCCGACGAGCGCGTGCAACCCCGCGCCCGCGCCGTCGGCAACGCCGGGATCGGTGGCCGCGACATCGGAGGTATTCCAGCCCTGCGCGAACCTGTCGTCCAACGGCGCGCCATCGGCAGTGATCACATACGGCCCGCGAATATCGGCGCGGGCCAACGTCCAAATGATCTGCGCGGCAAGTAATGCCCGGCTGTGCGGGTCGGTGGTGGCCAGCTTCTCCAGCTCGATGCGAGCGCCACCGTAGCCCTTGCCAACGCCGCTCTTGCCGCCGTCGGCACGGGTGACCGGACCGCGCAACCGCAGCGGCGGAGCCAACAGGTTGCGCACCGTGTGCGCCATCTCCGGACGCGGGCCGGCCAGCATCTTGGAGATCAGCTCGGTGGCGAGCTGGTCGTGGTCGGACACCGCGACGTAGCGCGGATCGGGCACCACGGTTTTGCCGGTGGGGTCGGCGAAGTAGAGCGTGTTGCGTTTGTAGGTCGCCTGGAACTGCTGCCAGTCCAGAAAAACCCCATTGGGCAGCCGGTCGATGCGCCAGCCGCCGGAGGTCTTGACCAACTCGATCGGGCCCGGGTCCGGCAGCTGGCCTTCCGCGGTTTCGAACACCCCGACATCGGACAATGAACCCAGGATGTCCGCCCGCATGGTTGCCGAAACCCGTTCGGCACCACGGGTTTCCACGAAGACCACATGGTCGATCAACAGGGCGCTACCGGCGTCGTCCCATGCGTTGGACGCCGATTGGGTGAGGAACTGCCGCGCCGCTAAATGCCGATTGGCGGGGTCGGCGGTGGCTTTGAGGAATTCGCGCAGCAGCACGTCGGGATCCATGCCCGGGGTGGGCTTGGGCAGATTCGAGGGCGCCGGGCGCTCGATGGTCCCGATGGCCTGGGGCGCCGACGAGCTCGGCACGCTCGCACATCCGGCTAGCACGGTGGCCGCCGCGAGCAGGGCCAGGATTGCGCGGGGCATCAGTTGCTCCAGTCCGCGTGCTCGCGCTGACGCTGCTGCTCGGCCGTGTATTCCGGTGCGGCGGGCTGTCCGCTCTGTTGCGGATTTGACTGCGGGGTTGGTTGCGGATTTGGCTGCGGGATTGGTTGCGGTATCGGCTTCATGGGCAGCGGGCTCGTGGTGACCTTATGACCCCGCACCAACGGCAGCGTCAGGCGGAAACACGCGCCCTGCCCTGGCTCGCCCCACGCTTCCAACCGGCCCTGGTGCAGCCGCGCGTCCTCGATGCTGATCGCCAAACCCAGCCCGGTACCACCGGAGCGGCGCACCCGGGACGGATCCGAGCGCCAGAACCGGCTGAATACCAGCTTCTCCTCGCCGGGCCGCAGGCCGACGCCGTAGTCGCGGACGGTGACGGCGACCGTGTCTTCGTCGGCGGCCATGCGGATCCGCACCGGCTTGTGCTCGGCGTGGTCGATGGCGTTGGCGATCAGGTTGCGCAGGATCCGTTCCACCCGGCGCGCGTCGACTTCGGCGATGACCTCGTCGGTGGGCATGTCCACCAGCAACTCGATGCCGGCCTCCTCGGCCAGGTGACCGACGTTGACCAGCGCGTTGTTCACAGTCGCGCGCAGATCGACGGCCTCCACCGAAAGCTCGGCCACACCGGCGTCGTGCCGGGAGATCTCCAGCAGGTCGTTGAGCAGCGTCTCGAAGCGGTCCAGTTCGTTGACCATCAGCTCGGTAGACCGGCGCAGCGCGGGATCCAGGTCGGAACTGTGATCGTAGATCAGGTCGGCAGCCATCCGCACCGTGGTCAGTGGGGTACGCAGTTCGTGGCTGACATCGGAGGTGAAGCGACGTTGCAGGTTGCCGAACTCCTCGAGTTGGGTGATCTGGCGGGACAGGCTTTCGGCCATGTCGTTGAACGACATCGCGAGGCGGGCCATGTCGTCCTCACCGCGCACCGGCATGCGTTCGGAGAGGTGCCCCTCGGCGAACCGTTCGGCGATGCGCGATGCGGACCGCACCGGGTTGACCACCTGACGCGACACCAGCAGCGCAATGCCGGCCAGCAGCAGCAACAACACCAGGCCGCCGGTAGCCATCGTGCTGCGCACCAGGGTGATGGTGGTCTGCTCATTGGCCAGCGGGAAGATCAGGTACAGCTCCAGGTTGGCCACCCGCGACGTCGTGGGCGTGCCGACTATCAGCGCGGGCCCGGAGAAGCCCTCGGTATGCACGGTGGCGTACTGGTAGGCAGCCTGCCCGGCCTTGACGAAGCCGCGCAACGCGTTGGGTACCTGGTCGACGGGGCCGGCGGTGGAGGCGGCGCGCGGCCCGTCCCCCGGCACCATCAGCACCGCTTCGTAGACATTGGCGAGGCTGGAACCGGAGGCGGGGTCCGTCTTCGACGTCAGCGTGTTGCGCGCCAGTTGCAGGCTGCTGTCCAGCGAGCGCGTCTCCTCACCGTTGACGATTCCGCTCACGGTGCTGCGCGCGCGTTCGATCTGGTCGATCGCGGCTTTCACCTTGACGTCGAGCACCCGGTTGGTGACCTGGCTGGTCAGCACGAAGCCCAACGCGAGAATGACCGCCAGCGAAAGTCCGAGCGTCAACGCCACGACTCGCAATTGCAGAGACCGGCGCCAGATGACGACCACGGCCCGACTCAGCGCGCTCAGGCCACGCGGTAAAGGGCCGGAACGACCCCAACGACCTCGACTACGTCGCGGAGAGCGCCAGATCACCGGCGCTTCTCTGCGCTACCGCCGGGGATCACGGAGGTCCGGCCTTGTAACCCACTCCTCGAACGGTGAGAACCACAGTCGGGTTCTCCGGGTCTTTCTCGACCTTCGCGCGCAGGCGCTGGACGTGCACGTTCACCAGGCGCGTGTCCGCCGGGTGTCGGTATCCCCAGACCTGTTCGAGCAGCACATCACGAGTAAACACCTGGCGGGGTTTACGCGCCAATGCGACCAACAGGTCGAACTCCAGCGGCGTCAGTGAGATCTGCTCGCCATTGCGGGTGACCTTGTGCGCCGGCACATCGATGTCGACATCGGCGATGGACAGCATCTCGGCCGGCTCGTCGTCGTTGCGGCGCAACCTCGCGCGTACCCGCGCGACCAGCTCCTTGGGCTTGAACGGCTTCATGATGTAGTCGTCGGCGCCCGACTCGAGGCCGAGCACCACATCGACGGTGTCGGTCTTGGCCGTCAGCATGACGATCGGCACACCCGAATCGGCGCGCAGCACCCGACATACATCGATGCCGTTCATACCGGGCAGCATCAAGTCCAACAGCACCAAATCGGGGCGCAACTCGCGCACCGCCGTCAGCGCCTGCGTGCCATCGCCGATGACCGCGGTGTCGAAACCCTCCCCACGCAACACGATGGTGAGCATCTCGGCCAGCGAAGCGTCGTCATCGACGACCAAAATCCTTTGCCTCATGGACACCATGGTGTCACCAGATCAGGACAAAACTCGGACATCACACGGGCGTTTCTTCATTGATAAGGCCAAATCGGGGTAAAAGCGTGCTATTTACCCGTCACCTTGGCGGCCAGAGCACCCGAATCGACGTCTGCGTCGACCACGAGCCAGGGTCCACCCCACCCCGCGGCGGCCAGCTCGGCGTACACCGAACCGGTGCGCCGCTGCAGTCCGTCGTCTCGCTCGTAGCTGTCACGTGCTCGGCTCGGATCGCTTTGCGCCCGACTGTGGGCACGCTGCCCGGCCAGTTCGGCCGGCACCGCGAGCAGAATCTGCCAGTCGGGTGCCGGCAGCGCGAACCGTCCGTATTCCAGCCCGTGCACCCACGCCACCGATTCCCCGCTCGCGTCCTGGTGCAAGCGCGCCGCGCTGTAGGCGGCGTTGGAGGCCACGTAGCGATCCAGGATCAGCACGTCGTGCTCATCGGTTAGTCGCTCGATCTCTTCGACGGCCCCGGCCCGGTCGAGCGCGAACAACGTCGCCATCGCATATACCGAGTCGGCCAGGTCGCCATGCTGACCATGCAGTGCCTCGGCCGCTAGGTCGGCGGTTACCGACCGCCCGTAACGGGGGAACGCCAGCGTCGCCACCGACTTGCCGGCGGCGTTGAAAGCGACCTTCAACCCTTCGGTTAACGTCCGTTTGCCGGCGCCGTCGACGCCCTCGATCACGATCAGCACGGTGCCGCCCGTCGGCTAGCAGTCACGCGTGCGTGACGCTCGATGTCGACTGCCACGCTGGCGTGACGCTCGGCGACAGAGAGTGCGACCGACGGCGTCAGTAGCGGTAGTGGTCGGGCTTGTAGGGGCCCTCGACGTCGACGCCCAGGTACTCGGCCTGATCCTTGGTCAGCTTGGTCAGCTTGCCGCCGAGCGCCTCGACGTGGATGCGGGCCACCTTCTCATCAAGGTGCTTGGGCAGCCGGTACACCTCGTTGTCGTACTCGTCGTTCTTGGTCCACAGCTCGATCTGCGCGATCGTCTGGTTGGCGAAGCTGTTGCTCATCACGAACGAGGGGTGGCCAGTGGCGTTGCCCAGGTTCAGCAACCGGCCCTCGGAGAGCACGATGACCGAGCGACCGGTTTCACCGAAGGTCCACAGGTCGACCTGCGGCTTGATGTTGGTCCGCGTCGCGCCGGAGCGCTCCAGCCCGGCAATGTCGATCTCGTTGTCGAAGTGGCCGATGTTGCCCAGGATCGAGTGGTCCTTCATCGCCTTGATGTGGTCGAGCATGATGATGTCTTTGTTGCCGGTCGAGGTCACCACGATGTCGGCGTCGCCGATGGCGTCCTCGACGGTCACGACGTCGAAGCCCTCCATCATCGCCTGCAGCGCGTTGATCGGGTCGATCTCGGTGACCTGCACCCGGGCGCCCTGGCCCTTCATCGCCTCCGCGCAGCCCTTGCCGACGTCGCCGTAACCGCAGATCAGGACCTTCTTGCCACCGATCAGCGCATCGGTGCCGCGGTTGATGCCGTCGATCAGCGAGTGCCGGGTGCCGTACTTGTTGTCGAACTTGGACTTGGTGACCGAGTCGTTGACGTTGATGGCCGGGAAGGCCAGGTCACCGGCGGCGGCGAACTGGTACAACCGCAGCACACCGGTGGTTGTCTCTTCGGTGACACCCTTGACCGACTCGGCGATCTTGGTCCACTTGCCCTTGTCGGTCTCGAAGCGCCTGCGCAGCACGCCCAGGAAGACCTTCCACTCCGCGGGGTCGTCGTCCTCGGCGGGCGGCACCACGCCGGCCTTCTCGTACTGCATGCCACGCAGCACCATCATGGTGGCGTCACCGCCGTCATCGAGGATCATGTTGGCGGGCTCGTCCGGCCATGTAAGCATCTGCTCAGCCGCCCACCAGTACTCCTCGAGCGTCTCGCCCTTCCAGGCGAACACCGGAACACCCTTGGGCTCCTCGGGCGTCCCATGCGGGCCGACAACGACGGCGGCCGCAGCATGGTCCTGGGTCGAGAAAATGTTGCATGAGGCCCAACGAACTTCGGCACCCAGCGCGGTGAGGGTTTCAATCAGCACCGCGGTCTGGACGGTCATGTGCAGCGAACCCGAGATACGGGCTCCCTTCAACGGCTGCACCTCGGCGTACTCGCGGCGCAGTGACATCAGGCCGGGCATCTCGTGCTCGGCGATCCGGAGTTCTTTGCGGCCGAAATCCGCTAGCGACAGGTCGGCAACCTTGTAATCGATGCCGTTGAGGACGTCGGGGGTCAGCGAGATTTCGGACGTGGTCATAGGGTTGTCTCATCCTTCTTCGGGGACTCTGGCGAATCTGAGCAGGCGCGTGGGCCTAGATACTCTCTCGAGTCACTGTAGCGCCCGGTCGTATGCCGTCCTGGTCAGGGCACGTTGATGACGCCGTGACGCTCCGCGAACGGGGTCATCATCCTGGCCAGGTCCGCTGCCACGTCGTGGTCGGCCTCGGGCGGCATGGACACGTAGCTCAAGCACAACCGCACAATCGCCCGCGACAGGACATTGGCGTCGTCGTCGCTCGTGGCAAGCCACGTCTGGGTGAACGCCGTTGCCAGCCGCGCCGAGGCCCGGGTGATGATGGGCGCGCTGTCAGTGGTGATGAGTTGCAGCAGGTCGGGCTTGGCAACACCGCTCAACAGCGAGATGACCAGCGGGTCGGCCGCCGTCTCGGCGAAGAACGAGCGGAACCCTTGCAGGAACGACTCGTAGATGTTGCCGATGTTCGCGTCCAGTGCGGCCTTGACGGTGTCGACCAGTCGGTCGGCCAGGCGCAGCGCGTAACCCTGCGCCAAACCCTGCCGGGAGCCGAACTCGTTGTAGATGGTCTGGCGGCTGATGCCGGCCGCGCGGGCCACGTCGGACAAGGTGATGGCGGACCAGTCGCGGGTCAACAGGAGGTCCCGCATCGCGTCCAGCACCGAGTCCCGCAGTAGGGCCCGGGACGCTTCGGCGTAAGGAATCCGCTTCACAGGCGCGACAATATCTGTTTTCGTGGCGTAGTTGGTTCCGATCACGACCGTGCCACCTCGACCATCACGAAGTCCGACTTGGCCGCCCCGCAGTCCGGGCAACTCCAATCCTCGGGGATGTCGTCCCAGCGGGTGCCGGGCTCGATGCCGTCCTCCGGCCAGCCCAGCGCCTCGTCGTACTCGAAGCCGCATTGCACGCATTGGTAGAGCTTGTAGTCATTCATGGTTTTGCCTCTAACCTTTCTCAGACGGGTTCGAAATCGGGCTTTTCTCGGACGGCGCAGTCCGGGCAGCACCAGTCATCGGGGATCTGGTCCCAGCCGGTGCCGGCTGGAAAACCTTCTCGGGGATCTCCTGTTGCCTCGTCGTAGCGGTAGTCGCAGACGGGACACTTGTAGCTAGCCGTCACGCCGCCATCCCCTCCGGCGTGCCGTACTTGGCCAGCAGCTTCTCGCGCAGCCGGGGCTGCAGGTTGACCCTGGTGATGTCGCCGTCGTAGTGCTCGAGCACCCGGTGGTCCATCACCTTGCGCCACAGCGGCGGGAAGTAGGTCAGCGAGATCATCGACGCGTACCCGCTGGGCAGGTTGGGTGAGCCCTCCATGCTGCGCAGCGTCTGGTAGCGCCGCGTCGGGTTGGCGTGGTGGTCGCTGTGCCGCTGCAGGTGGTACAGGAACAGGTTGGTGACGATGTGGTCGGAGTTCCAGCTGTGCACCGGCGCGCACCGCTCGTAGCGGCCGTTCGCCTTCTTTTGCCGTAGCAGCCCGTAGTGCTCGAGGTAGTTCACGGCTTCGAGCAGCGAGAAGCCGAAGACCGCCTGGATGAGGATGAACGGGATCACTCCGACACCGAAGGCCGCGATCAGCGCGCCGAACAGCACCACCGACATCGCCCATGCGTTCAGCACGTCGTTGGACAGGTAGGTCCTGGGGTCCCACGGGCTCCTGCCGAGCCGGCGGATGCGCTGTGCTTCCAGGTGCACCGACGAGCGCGCGCTGCCGATGACGCTGCGGGGCAGGAATTCCCAGAACGTCTCGCCGAAGCGGGCCGAAGCGGGGTCCTCGGGGGTTGAGACGCGTACGTGGTGGCCGCGGTTGTGCTCGATGTAGAAGTGGCCGTAGCCGGTCTGGGCCAGGGTGATCTTGGACAACCAGCGCTCCAGCGAGTCCTTCTTGTGGCCCATTTCGTGCGCGGTGTTGATGCCGACGCCGCCGAGCACGCCGACCGAGAGCGCCACGCCGATCTTGCCCAGCCAGCCCAGTCCGCCCTCAGCGGCCGGGAAGCCGAGCCAGCTCAGGTTCGGGGTGGTGAACAGGTAGGCGCCCAGCACCACGCTGGCGTATTGGAACGGGATGTAGATGTAGGTGCAGTAGCGGTAGTACTTGTCGTTCTCGAGCCGCTCCATCACCTCGTCGGGGGGGTTCTGGCCGTCCGGACCGAACCGCAGGTCCAGCAGCGGCAGCAGGATGTAGACGAGCAGCGGCCCGATCCACAACGGAACCTGCGCGCCGGTGTGCCAGCCGAGCTGGTTAAGACCCCAGACGACGGGCAGCATCACGAACAACGCCGTCGGGGCGATGAGTCCCATGAGCCACAGGTAGCGCTTCTTGTCGCGCCACTCGGTTGCTGGTACGCCCGCGTTCTCCGGGCTGATTTGTGTGGTCATACGCCAAACCTCCTTGTGTGAGTCTTACCACTTGAGGTTGGACATTACGGCAGTCCGCGTCTCATGTCTAGACACAATACGCTATTTTGTAAACGGATTATCCAAAAACGCCTTACGTGTCTACTTTGGCGCTGAAGTCTTCCGGGGCGTCCGGAGTCTGCGGATGCTGCGCCCGCCGGCCCTGCACCGAGTGCCGCCGGCCGTACCCGAAGTAGATCGCCACGCCGATCACCAGCCAGACCGCGAACCGAACCCAGGTCAGCGCGGTCAGGTTGAGCATCAGCCACAGGCACGCACACACCGAGGCAATCGGCAGCAACGGAACCCAAGGCGCCTTGAAGCCGCGCTCCAAATCGGGGCGCGTCCGGCGCAGGACGATCACACCGGCCGACACCAGCACGAACGCAAAGAGCGTGCCCACGTTGACCATCTCTTCGAGCTTGTCGATCGGGAACACCGAGGCTGTCAGCGCTATCGCGACCGCGACCAGCACGGTGATGCGCACCGGCGTGCCCCGCTGTCCGGTCTTGGCCAAAGTGCGCGGCAACAGCCCGTCGCGCGCCATCGCGAACAGCACCCGGCACTGTCCCAACATCAGCACCATCACCACGGTGGTCAGGCCGGCCAGGGCTCCCACCGAGATGACGCCGCTGGCCCAATGAATCCCGTTCGCCCTGAACGCGGTGGCCAGGTTCGTCGAATGCGAACCCACGGTCTTGAGTTCGGTGTAGGACACCATGCCCGAGAGCACGATCGACACGGCGACGTAGAGCACCGTGACGACCCCCAGCGAGGCCAGGATCCCGCGCGGCACGTTGCGCTGCGGGTCCTTGGTCTCCTCAGCCATCGTGGCCACGATGTCAAAGCCAATGAACGCGAAGAACACGATCGAGGCGCCCGCGAGTACGCCGTACCAGCCGTAGTGACTGCTGCCGGCGCCGGTGAGCATCGACAACACCGACTGGTCCAGTCCGTTGCCGCCGTGTTGGGTCTCCGGTTCGGGAATGAAGGGGTGGTAGTTCTCCGCCTTGATATAGAAGGAACCCACGATCACGACCAGGATGACCACCGCGACCTTGATAGCGGTCACCACCGCGGAGAACCTCGACGACAACTTGGTACCCAACACCAGCAGAACCGCCACCGACGCGACGATCAGCAGGGCACCCCAGTCCAGGTTGAAACCTTGCAGATGCACGATGCCGCCGGCGAAGCCGAATACCGTGCCCAGATAGCTCGACCACCCTTTGGCGACGACGGCCGCCCCGATCGCCAGTTCCAGGACCAGGTTCCAGCCGATGATCCAGGCCAGGAACTCACCGAAGGTCGCATAAGAGAAGGTGTATGCGCTCCCGGCAACCGGCAGGGTCGAGGCGAATTCGGCGTAGCACAGCGCCGCCAGGGCGCAGGTGGCCGCCGCAATCAGAAACGAGATCCAGATGGCCGGGCCGGTGATGTCGCCGGTGGTCGACGCGGTCACCGTGAAGATCCCGGCCCCGATCACCACCGAGACACCGAAGACCACCAGATCCACCCAGGTCAGGTCTTTGCGGAGCCGGGTACTCGGCTCGTCGGTATCGGCAATCGATTGTTCGACCGATTTCATCCGCCAGCGACCGGTCATGGACCCGCCCCTTTCCCGCCGTGAGTCGGCACCCTTGTGACGGCACAGTACTGGGTACTCTGCGTGGATGGTGGGGAGCGCAGCGAGCAAAAATCATGCGGTAGTGATAGGGGCGAGCATCGCCGGGTTGTGCGCGGCCCGGGTGCTGTCCGACTTCTATTCCAAGGTGACGATCTTCGAGCGGGACACCCTGCCGAGCACCCCGGCCAACCGCGCCACCGTCCCGCAGGACCGGCATTTACACATGTTGATGGCCCGCGGCGCCAACGAGTTCGAGAGCCTCTTCCCCGGCCTGCTCGACGACATGGTCGCCGCCGGCGTGCCCAGACTGGAGAACCGGCCGGACTGCATCCACCTGGGTGCCGCCGGACACGTCCTGGGCACCGGCCACACGCTGCGCGACGAGTTCACCGCCTACGTGCCCAGCCGACCACACCTCGAGTGGCAGATCCGGCGCCGTGTCCTGGACATCGACAATGTGCAGATCGTGCAACGGCCCGTCGCCGAGCCACGATTCGAGCCGGCGCTGGAACGGGTGACCGGGGTGCTGTTAAACCCCGAGCCGGGCGCAACGCCCGACCAGGCCAGCCCCGAGTTCGTTGCCGCCGATCTGGTGGTCGACGCCGCCGGTCGCGGCACGCGGTTGCCGGTGTGGTTGACCCAGTGGGGATATCACCGCGCACCCGAGGCGACGGTGGACATCGGGATCAACTACGCCACCCACCAATTCCGCATACCCGAAGGCTTGATCCGGGAGAAGGTGGTGGTCGCCGGCGCCTCCCACGACCAGTCACTGGGCATGGGCATGCTGTTCTACGAGGACGGCACCTGGGTGCTGACCACCTTCGGCGTCGCGAACGCCAAGCCGCCGCGCACCTTCCCGGAGATGATCGCACTCGCCAAACAATTGCTGCCGGAACATTTT
The DNA here is from genome assembly GCF_001673365.1 of Mycobacterium asiaticum. Classification (GTDB taxonomy): domain Bacteria; phylum Actinomycetota; class Actinomycetes; order Mycobacteriales; family Mycobacteriaceae; genus Mycobacterium; species Mycobacterium asiaticum_A. Next base: position 44,285 of record NZ_LZLS01000220.1, on the reverse strand, counting down.
CATGCCGCGCTGAGCCGCGCCGAGCCCGTCGGCGAGCCCTCCTACCATGCCTTCCCGGTCAGCAGATGGCGCCGCTACCACAAACTGGATCGCTTCCCGGCCGGCATCATCCCGATCGGCGACGCGGTGGCCAGCTTCAACCCGACCTTCGGGCAAGGCATGACGATGACATCACTGCAAGCCGGCAACCTGCGCCGAGCGCTCGAGGCTCCGGACGGAGATCTGGCCGCCACGCTCAACCGGTTCACCGCCAAGACCACCTTCCCGGTTTGGATGATGAACGCCATCGGGGACGTCGCCCTGCACCACGCCACCGGCCACCCCGAACCACGTTGGTGGCGACCCGTCGGCTCGTTGTTCGACCAGTTCCTCGGGGCCGCCGAAACCGAACCCGTTCTCGCTGAATGGTTTTTGCGCCGGTTCTCGTTGTTGGACAGTCTCTATATGGTTCCGCCGGCGAAGTTGGTCGGCCGCACGATCGCGCACAACATGCGACTGTGGATGCAGGAGCGCAGGGAACTGCGCGGACGCAGTAAGGAAAACCAGCCGGTTACAAGCCCACGGTAGCCCGGAACAGCTTGGCCGGTTGCTGCGCGGACAGCCGGATCGGGCCGTCGTCGGCGCCCACCCAGGCGGCAGCACCGCGCTCGAGATAGACCGACTCCGATTTGCCGTGCACGGTCAGTGCCCCTTCCGCACACAACAGAATTTGCGGACCTTGGCCATCGGTGACGCGCGAGTCGTGGCTTGATGACGCGTCGACCTCGTGGCCGAGGTGGTCGCCATCTAGAACGAAGAGGGTGACCGCGAATTCGTCGGCCGGGGTGTCATAAACCAGGGCCAGCCCGTCGCGACGGACTGCCGGTCGCAGTTCGGATTCGGCGGTGGGCCGGAAATCCAGCACCCGTAGAAGTTCCGGTACGTCGACGTGCTTCGGCGTGAGGCCGCCGCGTAATACGTTGTCGGAGTTGGCCATGACTTCCAGTGCAAAGCCGCGCAGGTAGGTGTGCAGGTTGCCGGCGGGCAGGAAGATCGCCTCGCCGGGGGCCAGCGTGATCCGGTTGAGCAACAGCGCCGCCAGCACCCCGGCATCACCGGGGTAACGCTCACCGAGCTCCAGCACCGTTTTCACCTCGGCCGCGAATTCCGTTGCCCCCGAACTGATGTAGTGGATGGCGCCATCGAGCACGGCAGGCACCAACACGTCGATGTCGGGCTGGGGCGCGGTGATCCAGGTGGTGAACAGCGCACGCAGGCCATCCGCATCGGAGCCGCCGCTCAGCAAATCGATGAACGGGTCGAGGTCGGACACCGCGAGTGCCTGCAACAGCTCGGTGGTACGAGATGCCTGACGAAAACCCGCCAACGCCTCGAAGGGCTGCAACGCCACCAGCAGCTCGGGCTTGTGACGGGTGTCGCGATAGTTGCGAACCGGCGAATTGACCGGAATGCCCAGTCGCTCTTCACGTTGAAACCCCTCGACCGCCTGCATGGCACTCGGGTGGGCCTGCAGTGACAGCGGCTCATCGGCGGCCAGCACCTTGACCAAGAACGGCAGGACATCGCCGAAGCGGGCGCGCGATGCCGGACCGAGCTGCCCTTCCGGATCGTCGGTCAGCGCGGTCAGCAACGACGTTTCGCCGTCGGGGGTCTCCAGCCACGCAGGGTCGCCGGGGTGCGCGCCGAACCAGAGTTCGGCTTCGGGATGCGCCGCCGGTACCGGCCGCCCGGTGAACTCGGCGATGTCGGTGCGGGATCCCCAGGCGTACGTCCTTAACGCTCCGCGTAGCAATTCCACCGTCTATCTATCCCCGTGTCAGTCGCAGGTAAACCGCGGCCATTTCCAGCCGAACGGCCAATACTGCCAGTTGCTGCTCGGCGCGTGCCCCGGCGGTCTGCGCCGCCGGTACATCCGGCACATCCTCGGCCCCCACCAGGTAAACGTCGTCGAGACCGGCTACCCGGGCGGCCACCACAGTGCGCTCGTCGGCCAGCGTCAGGGCCAGCACCCGCAGCCGCTGCGGCAGCGGCCCGTCGATCTGCTCGTCGTGGAACAGCGCCTCGGTGGGATCGGCAAACCCGGTCGGGCCGGCCCGCAGAGCCGCCACCGCGTCGGTTAACCAGGCCGCCGCGACGGCCTGCTGGGCGATCCGCAACAGCACCGAGCTGCCGTGCCGGGCCAGTGCCAGCGTCGCCGCGCAGTCGCCGGCCAGCGCGCTTTCGCTATCGGTCATGCGGGTGGCCAAGGTCTTGGCCGGGTTGGTGAACAGATCTCGCGCGGCGCTGTTGCGCAATGCCTCGGCGTCCAGCTCGTCGGCCAGTGCCGCCAGATCGATACGCAGCCGAGGGTCCACGGCTTGCAGGATCGCCAGGCCCGCCGCCAAATACCGGCACAGTCCGAACTCTTCGGGCACCCACAGCCGCGGCGGCAAAGCGGCCACGCGACCGGCGGTGGAGTCACGCAGTGGACCCTCGTACGGCGCCACCACGACCACCCGCGCTCCCCTGCGCACTCCCGTCGCGGCCGCGCCCACCAACGCGGGATCGCCCGGGTCGTCGCCGGCGACGACCAGCACGTCGAGCGGACCGACCCAGGGGGGCGCCTCGGTGACCAGGGCGATCGGTTCGGCGACCGCCGTGGCCAGCGTCGAAGCCAGCAGGCTGCCGGCGGTTTCGGCGGTGCCACGCCCGGCCACCCAGATCACGCTGCGCACCCGGTCCTCACCGCGCAGCGAATCCAGTTCGCCTTCGTCGGATGCGGCGGCCACGGTACGCACTTGCGCGCCGGCCATCGACGCGGCCCGCAGCAGGCCGTCCCGGTCGGCGGCGATCAGGCCGTCAGCGTCTTCGAGATCGACGGCCCCGACGGTATTCACGGCGGCCCGCCCCCGGATTGATGCGCCGCGATTTCGGCGCTGACTTGCGCCACGATCGCGTCCACATCCTCGATGCTGCGCCCCTCCACATTCAGGCGCAACAACGGCTCGGTGTTGGAGCTGCGCAGATTGAACCAACTGTCATCGCCGAGGTTTGCCGTGACCCCGTCCAGATGGTCGATGGACTGGATACGGCCGGCGAACGTCTTCAATACCGCGTCCACGCACGCCGTCGCATCGTCGACGGTGAAGTTGATTTCGCCCGACGATTCGTAGCGTTGGTAGTCGGCGGTCAACTCCGAGAGCGGTCGGTCCTGCTCACCGAGTGCGGCCAACACGTACAGCGCGGCCAGCATGCCGGAGTCGGCGCCCCAAAAGTCTCGGAAGTAGTAGTGCGCCGAATGTTCCCCGCCGAAGATCGCCCCGGTCTCGGCCATCAGCGCCTTGATATAGGAGTGCCCGACCCGCGAGCGCAGCGGTGTGCCGCCACGCTCGGTCACCAGCTCGGGCACCGCTCGCGAGGTGATCACGTTGTGGATCACGGTGGCACCGATCTCCCGGCTCAGCTCCCGTGCGGCTACCAGGCTGGTCACCGTCGACGGCGAGACGGGCTCACCGCGCTCGTCGACGACGAAGCACCGGTCGGCGTCGCCGTCAAAGGCCAGGCCGATATCGGCGCCGGTTTCGCGCACGTAGTTCTGCAGATCCACCAGGTTCGCCGGGTCCAGCGGGTTGGCCTCGTGATTGGGGAATGTCCCGTCCAACTCAAAGTACAACGGCAGCAACGTGATCGAGTCGATCACGCCGAGCACGGCCGGGGTGGTGTGCCCGGCCATGCCGTTGCCGGCGTCCACTGCCACCCGCAGCGGACGCAAATCGGCGGTGTTCACCAGCGAGCGCAAATAGACCCCGTAGTCGGCCAGCACGTCCTGGTCGGTGACGGAGCCGGGCGACCCGGTGTGGCCATTGGGAACCCCGGCAATCAGATCCTCGCTGATGATCGTCAGCCCGGTGTCCTTGCCGACCGGTTTGGCACCTGCCCGGCACAGTTTGATGCCGTTATACGCAGCCGGGTTGTGGCTGGCGGTGAACATCGCCCCGGGGCATTCCAATAGGCCTGAGGCGAAATACAACTGGTCGGTGGAGGCCAACCCGATGCGCACCACGTCCAGACCCTCACCATTGACGCCGTCGGCGAACGCGGCCGCCAGCGACGGTGAGCTGTCACGCATGTCGTGACCGATCACCACCCGGCGGGCGCCCTCGTCTCGCATCAGTCGGGCGAAGGCGGCGCCGACGTCGGCGACCAGCGCTTCGTTGATCTCTTCGCCAACCAGACCGCGTACGTCGTAGGCCTTGATGACACGGTGGACAGCCTCAGCGGGCCACGACATTCTTCGGCGCTCCTGACGACCTGGATGTTCGACTCTTGGCCGCCAGCCTATCGAGGTCTACTCAGCAGGATCGGGCAATACCCGCAGATGCCCACGGCGGCGTCCAGAGCGATGCTCGGGCGGGGCCAGCAACCCGCCGCTGGGCGCGGTGGCGTGGGCACCCGCCGGCTGCAAGTGAGCGTCGGCGGCGCCGCCGGCGCGCGGGACGTCGTCGAAGCCGTCGGTGGTAACGAAGCCGTTGACCATCGCGCCGAGTCCGCCGGCCCGCGCGATGCCCGACCCGCCCTCGCGCACGGCGTCAGCTAACGCCACAAGTTCGTCGTCCTCGTCGGGATGGCTGGGCAACGGCCCGGCGTGGCGCACCAGCTCCCAACCGCGCGGCGCGGTGATGCGTCCGGCGTGGTTGACACACAGATCCCACGAGTGCGGTTCCCGCACGGTAGCCAGCGGGCCGACCACCGCCGTCGAGTCCGAATAGACGAACGTCAACGTTGCCACGGCATAGTGCGGACACCCGGGCCGGCAGCAGCGTCGGGGTACGTTCACGTTCGAAAGGCTATCGTGCGCAAACGCCGTCCAAGCGCCGGACACGCGCATCGGTGGGCGCGATGTGTAACCGTTACCATCGGCGCGTGAGCGGGGACAGATCGGCAGCGACACCCGGTCGGCCGGGACGCCGCCGGGGCCGCGATATGCGCGGTCCGTTGCTGCCGCCGACGGTCCCCGGCTGGCGCACCCGCGCCGAGCGGTTCGACATGGCGGTCCTCGAGGCCTACGAACCCATCGAGCGGCGTTGGCAGGAGCGGGTGTCGGAACTCGACGTCGCGGTCGACGAGATCCCGCGCATCGCGGCGCGCGACCCGGACAGTGTGCAGTGGCCGCCAGAGGTGATTGCCGACGGGCCGATCGCGCTGGCCCGGTTGATCCCGGCCGGAGTCGACGTCCGCGGCAACGCCACCCGGGCGCGAATTGTCTTGTTCCGTAAGCCAATCGAGCGACGGGCTAAGGACACCGTCGAACTCGGCGATTTGTTGCATGAGATCCTGGTGGCCCAAGTGGCCATCTATCTGGATGTGGAGCCTTCGGTCATCGACCCGACGATCGACGACTGATCAGAGCTGATTGCTCAGATAATCCCGCGCTTGAGGCGCCGACGCTCCCGCTCGGACAGGCCGCCCCAGATGCCGAACCGCTCGTCGTGCGCCAAGGCGTACTCGAGGCACTCGTGCCGAACCTCGCAGCCCAGGCAGATCTTCTTGGCCTCACGAGTGGAGCCACCCTTCTCAGGGAAGAAGGCTTCGGGGTCGGTCTGTGCGCACAGCGCCTTGTCCTGCCACTGATCGGCCGGAACTTCTTCCGGCAGCAGCGGCTCGGGCTCAAAGGCGGGCACATCGGGGACCACGCTCAAATGGGGACGGACGTGCGCCGTCGGTGTCACATCCGACCCGGCAACGGTGTGCGGTGTGCTTCCCATTACGCCCCGAAGGTACTCATAGGACATGCCTCCGCCTCCTCACTAATAGAGAGTGAAATGGTTTCCCACTGTTCTGATGTACAGATGCCCAATTCGAACAAGTGATCGAATCTCGGTCTGCGACACCGGAACCGGCCGGCCAACCGGGAAATGACACTGATGTGATTAGACACGTGCCGGGGACCCTGGTCAAGCACTTCGGCGCATTTCCATACCATCTCGTGATCGAATTTCGGCGGTTCTGTTGTCCGGGGTGCCCGGCGTGTCGGCCACGAATTGATCACAAGTCCCTTGCGCCACACTGGTTACCGAGAATCATCCCACCATAGCCCGGTCTAAGGATGACCTCCGGGCGGGTACGTTCTTCGTGTGAAGGTCACCGTTCTGGTCGGCGGCGTCGGCGGCGCCCGCTTCCTGCTCGGGGTGCAGCAACTGCTCGGATTAGGCCAGTTTGCTCGATCCGATGACGGCGGCCACGAACTGAACGCCGTCGTGAACATCGGTGACGACGCATGGATCCACGGAGTGCGCGTCTGCCCGGATCTGGACACCTGCATGTACACCCTGGGCGGCGGGGTCGACCCGGAGCGCGGCTGGGGCCATCGCGACGAAACCTGGCATGCCAAAGAGGAACTCGCGCGCTACGGTGTTCAGCCCGACTGGTTCATGCTCGGCGACCGCGACCTGGCCACTCATCTGGTGCGCACCCAGATGCTCAACGCCGGCTATCCGCTGTCGCAGATCACCGCGGCACTGTGCGACCGTTGGCAGCCGGGCGCACAGTTGCTGCCGGCCAGCGACGACCGTTGCGAAACGCACGTGGTGATCAGCGACCCGGATTCGGATCCAGCCACCCGGCGGGCAATCCACTTCCAGGAGTGGTGGGTCCGTTATCGCGCCCAGGTGCCCACCCACAGCTTCGCCTTCGTCGGCGCCGAAAAGGCAGGCGCCACAACCGAAGCCGTTACGGCCATCGGCGAAGCCGATGTGATCATGCTGGCCCCGTCGAACCCGGTCGTGAGCGTCGGAGCGATCCTCGCGGTACCGGGCATCCGCGCCGCCCTGCGTGCATCCACCGCGCCGGTGGTCGGCTACTCCCCCATCATCGGCGGAAAGCCATTGCGCGGCATGGCCGATGCCTGCCTGTCGGTTATCGGTGTGGATTCCACCGCACAAGCGGTGGGCCGCCACTACGGCGCCCGAAGCGCTACCGGAATATTGGACTGCTGGTTGGTGCACGACGGTGATCACGCCGAAATCGACGGTGTCACGGTACGATCCATACCGCTGCTGATGACCGACCCCGCGGCGACGGCCGAAATGGTTCGCGCCGGGCTGGACTTTGCGGGCGTGACGGTGTGACCGGTTCCAGCCTGCCTCCGGCCGGCGAGCACGGCAGCGCCGCGGTGCTCGAAATCCTGCCCGTGCAAGGACTTCCCGAGTTCCGCCCCGGCGACGATCTCGGTGCCACCCTCAGCTCCGCCGCGCCCTGGTTGCGCGACGGCGACGTCGTGGTGGTGACCAGCAAGGTGATTTCCAAATGCGAGGGCAGGCTGGTTCCCGCCCCCGAAGACGAAGAGGCGCGAGACCAATTGCGCCGCAAACTGATCGACGACGAGGCGGTGCGCGTGCTCGCACGCAAGGGGCGGACGTTGATCACCGAGAATCGGATCGGGCTGGTTCAGGCTGCGGCCGGTGTCGACGGATCCAACGTCGGGCGTAGCGAATTGGCGTTGCTGCCCGTCGACCCGGACGCGAGCGCACAGCGGTTACGCGCCGCGCTGCGCGAGCGACTCGGGGTCGAGGTCGCTGTGGTCATCACCGACACCATGGGCCGCGCCTGGCGCAACGGACAGCTGGACGCCGCCATCGGAAGCTCGGGCGTTCCTGTGCTGCACAACTATTCGGGCGCGGTCGACCGGCATGGCAACGAGTTGGTGGTGACCGAGATCGCCGTCGCCGACGAGATCGCGGCCGCAGCCGATCTGGTCAAGGGCAAGCTGACCGCGATGCCGGTAGCTGTCGTGCGGGGGCTGCACCCGGTGGACGACGGTTCGACGGCCCGGCAGCTGGTGCGTGCCGGCACCGAAGATCTGTTCTGGCTCGGTGCCGCCGAGGCCATCGAGCTGGGCCGCGGTCAGGCCCAGCTGTTGCGCCGATCGGTCCGCCAGTTCAGTGCCGATCCGGTGCCGGCGGAGCTTATCGAGTCGGCCGTCGCCGAGGCGCTGACCGCACCGGCCCCGCACCACACCCGGCCGGTGCGCTTCGTCTGGTTACAGAATCACTCCGCGCGGATCGGGTTGCTGGACCGGATGAAAGACAAGTGGCGCCGCGATCTGGCCTGCGACGGCAGGCCCGCCGACTCCATCGAGCGCCGGCTGGCTCGCGGCCAGATCCTCTACGACGCACCCGAAGTCATCATCCCGTTCCTGGTTCCCGACGGCGCCCACAGCTACCCCGACGCCGCCCGTACCCAGGCCGAGCACACCATGTTCACCGTGGCGGTCGGTGCGGCGGTGCAGGCGCTGCTGGTCGCCTTGGCGGTGCGCGGAGTGGGTAGCTGCTGGATCGGGTCGACGATCTTCGCCGCCGAGCTGGTTCGCCAAGAGCTCGGGCTGCCGGCCGACTGGGAACCGTTGGGTGCCATCGCCATCGGTTACGCGGCCCAGCCAGCCGCAGTGCGCGATCCGGTTCCCGTCGCGGACTTGCTGATCCGCAAATGAAGACGTTCGCGGGCAAAGCCGCCGTGTCGGCCGACAAGGTGCGCGGCGGCTACTACACCCCGCGACCCATCGCCCGATTCCTGGCCGACTGGGTAGCCCAAGCCGGGCCGAAGGTACTAGAACCGTCCTGTGGCGACGGGCGGATCCTGCGCGAATTGGCCGGCGTTACTGACCAGGCTCACGGCGTGGAACTCGTCGACGCCGAGGCGGCCAAGGCGCGCGAGTTCGCGCCGGTGGACACCGCGAATCTGTTCACCTGGGCCGGCGGTGTCGGATGGGACGGCGTGGCGGGCAACCCGCCCTACATCCGGTTCGGGAACTGGGCCGCCGAACAGCGCGACCCGGCTCTGGCGCTGTTACGCCGGGAAGGGTTGGCGCCCAACAAGTTGACCAATGCCTGGGTGCCGTTCGTCGTGGCCGCCACCACGTTGGTCCGCGAGGGCGGCCGGGTGGGTCTGGTGCTGCCCGCCGAGTTGCTCCAAGTCGGTTACGCCGCGCAACTGCGTGACTTCCTGGTGAGCCGCTACCGCGAGATCACGCTGATGAGTTTCCGGCGGTTGGTGTTCGACGGTGTGCTGCAGGAGGTGGTGTTGTTCTGCGGCGTCGTGGGCGGTGCGACGGACGGCCCGGCGCATATCCGCACCATCGCGATCGATGACGCCGCTGCGCTCGACGAAGCCGATCTCGACGTGCCCGCGGCCCCGGCGCTGCGCCACGAGAACGAGAAGTGGACCAAGTACTTCCTGAGCCCCGTTCAGATCCAGACGCTGCGCACGCTGGCGGCCGACGACGTCATGACCCGACTGGGCCGCGTGGCCGAGGTGGACGTGGGCATCGTGACGGGGCGCAACAGCTTCTTCACCTTCACCGATTCCCAAGTGCGACAACTCGATCTAGCCGCGCACTGCGTGCCGCTGGTCTCGCGCAGCGCACAGCTGTCCGGCCTGTTCTACGACGTCGATTGCCGTGCCGCCGATCTCGCCGCCGGGCACCGCACCTGGTTGCTCAACGCCTCGGCGGCGGCGTCACCCGGCCCGGCACTCGCCGCGCACATCGAAGCAGGCGAAGCCGCCGGCGTGCACCTGGGCTACAAATGCTCGCTGCGCAAGCCGTGGTGGATTACGCCGTCACCGTGGATCCCAGATCTGTTCATGCTGCGCCAAATTCACCGGGCCCCGCGGCTGACGGTCAACGCCGCGGCAGCCACCAGCACCGACACCGTGCACCGGGTGCGGACCGGGGGCGGCACCGACGCGGCAGCGCTGGCCACGGTGTTCCACAACAGCGTCACGTTCGCGTTCGCCGAGATCATGGGCCGCAGCTATGGCGGCGGGATCCTGGAACTGGAACCACGTGAAGCCGAAGCGTTGCCCATTCCGCACCCGGACCACGCCGACTCCGAGCTGGCCGCGGATGTCGATCTGTTGTTGCGGGCCAACGAGATCGAGAAGGCGCTCGACATGGTGGACCGGCGGGTGCTGATCGAGCGATTGGGCTTGCCGCCACAGCTCGTGGCGGACTGCCGCGCGGCCCATGTCACGCTGCGGGATCGCCGTGCGAGGCGGAAAGCCCAGTGAGTCTTCGGGATTCGGTGATCAGGTTGCTCACCGACTGGCAGGCACCCAACCCGGCACAGGATTCGTTGCGCCAGGCGGTGCTGGGTTTCGTGCTCGCTCGCGAGGACGCCTGCCTGCGCGAGTGCGAGCCCGGCCACATCACCGCGTCCACGCTGGTGCTCGACGATTCCGGCGGGCGCGTGCTGCTCACCCTGCACCCGCGGCTGGGTCGTTGGGTGCAGTTGGGCGGGCATTGCGAGGACGACGACCCCGACATCCTCGCCGCCGCATTGCGGGAAGCCACCGAGGAATCCGGCATCGCCGGACTGCGTCTGCAGCCGAATCTGGTTGCGGTGCATGTCCATCCGGTTACCTGCTCGCTGGGTGTGCCGACACGGCACCTCGACTTGCAGTTCGTCGCGCACGCGCCCGCCGGGGCGCAGATCGTGCTCAGCGACGAGTCGGACGACTTGCGGTGGTGGCCCGCCGACGCGCTACCTCCCGACACCGATCACGCGCTGGCCTACCTGGTGAGTTGCACACGCAACGCCAACTAGACGTCGGACGAGTAGCGGATCCCACCGTCAGGGATCGCGACCCCGGGCCATACCCGCGCGCCGCGCAACAACTCACAGCGCGCGCCGATGTCGGCGCCGTCGCCGATCACCCCGTCGCGGACCAGCGCGCGCGGGCCGATGCGAACACCGAAGCCGATGATCGAACGTTCGATCACGCTGCCGGCCTCCACCTTGACGCCGTCGAAGATCACCGCGCCGTCCAACCGGACGCCGGCCCCAATCTCGGCGCCCCGCCCGACGACCGTCCCGCCGATCAACAGCGCCCCGGGTGCCACGGCCGCGCCGTCGTGCACCAGTTTCTCGCCGCGCTGGCCGTGCAGCGCCGGTGACGGCGCGATGCCGCGAACCAGGTCGGCAGATCCGCGCACGAAGTCCTCCGGAGTGCCCATGTCGCGCCAATAGGTGGCATCGACGTAACCGCAGACCTTGACGTCGTCGGCCGAGAGCAGCGCCGGGAACACCTCGCGTTCCACCGAAACCTCGCGGCCGCGTGGAATCCGGTCGATGATGTCGCGCTGGAAGACGTAGCAGCCGGCGTTGATCTGGTCGGTCGGCGGATCCTGCGTCTTCTCCAGGAATGCGGTGACCCGTCCGTCGCTATCGGTGGGCACGCACCCGAATGCCCGCGGATCGCTCACCCGCACCAGGTGCAGCGTGACGTCGGCCTGATGATCGCGATGGAACTGCAGCAACTGGCCGAGGTCCGCACCGGACAGCACGTCCCCGTTGAAGACCATGACTGTGTCGTGGCGCAACTTGCCCGCGACGTTGGCGATGCCGCCACCGGTGCCGAGCGCGTTCTCCTCGGTCACATACTCGATCTGCAGCCCGAGCTTGGAGCCGTCACCGAACTCCGCTTCGAACACCTCGGCCCGGTAAGAGGTGCCCAGCACCACGTGCTCGATGCCCGCCGCGGCAATCCGCGACAACAGGTGGGTCAAAAACGGCAGCCCAGCCGTCGGCAACATCGGTTTCGGCGCGGACAACGTCAACGGCCGTAACCGGGTGCCCTTGCCACCTACCAGAACCACCGCGTCGACTTGATGGGTTGCCACCTCAGTGCCGCCCTTCTGCCAGATCCAACGCACCCGAAGACTTCCGCGACCGGCGCAGCGCATTGCGCACCATGACCCGCGAGCGCACTGCCAACGATCCCCGCAGCGTCCAGCGCAGCGGGGCCCGCCACCACCCGGAGTGCCGGTCGGCAAGGAAGATATACGTACTGCGGTGATGGGCGGCCAGATGGCTGGCCGGGTCGCGTCCGGTGGAGTGCCCCTTGTGGTGCAGCACCTCGGCCGAGGGCACATAGACCGACAACCAGCCAGCCTTGCCGAGCCGGTCACCGAGGTCGACGTCTTCCATGTACATGAAGTAGCGCTCGTCGAACCCGCCGATCTGGTCGAACGCCGAACGCCGCACCAGCAGGCAGGACCCCGACAGCCAGCCCACCGGTCGCTCGCTGGGTTCGAGGTGCTCCTGGCGATAGGCCCGGGTCCACCGATTCCGCGGCCAGACCGGCCCTAGCACCGCGTGCATGCCGCCGCGGATCAGACTCGGCAGATGGCGTGCTGACGGATACACCGAACCGTCGGGATCGCGGATCAGGGGGCCCAACGCACCGGCGCGCGGCCAGCGGCTGGCGGCGTCCAGCAGCGCGTCGATGCTGCCCGGGCCCCATTGCACGTCTGGGTTGGCCACGATCACCCACTCCTGAACAAACTGACCCCAGCGCTCGTCGCCGTCCTGATCGAGCTTGGCGACGGTGCGATTGACCGCCGTGCCGTAGCCGAGGTTCGAACCGGTCGGCAGCAGCCGCACGTTGGGATAGCGCTCTACGGCCGCCTCGGGTGTGCCGTCGGTGGATCCGTTGTCGGCCAGCAGCACGCTGACTGGCCGCTCGGTAGCCAGCGACAACGACGCCAGGAACCGCTCCAGGTGCGGGCCCGGCGAATAGGTCACCGCTACGACCGGCAGAACGTCAGTCACGCGTAGAGGGTATCGGTCGATCGATCGAGCATGCGGCCAGTGCTGCGACAAGTGCACTGCGCCAGGGCCGTAACGGTGTCAGGCCGGCCGCCGCCCACTGCCGTCCCGACAGCGCGGAATACGCCGGCCGAGTTGCCGGACGCGGAAATTCGTCGCTGCTGCAGGGCTGCACTCGATCCGGGTCGGCGCCGCTTTCCTCAAAGACCGCGCGGGCCTGCTCGAACCGCGATACGACGCCCTCGTTCGCGGCGTGCAGCACCCGCCCGCGCACGTCGGTGCCGGCCAGTTCCAGCAGTGCGGCGGCCAGGTCGGCGGCGTAGGTGGGTGAGCCGGTCTGGTCATCGACCACGTTGATCGGTCCATCACCAGCGGCCAATCGCTGCATGACGGCGACAAAATCGCTCCCGTCGATCCCGCCGGTGTAGACCCAGGCGGTGCGCACCACCACGCTCTCCGGCAGTTCACCCGATACCGCGTGTTCCCCAGCGAGCTTGCTGGCCGCGTACACGCTCTGCGGGCCGGTCGGGTCATCCGGTTCGTAGGGACGGGGCTGGGCACCGCCCGCCAAACCAGTGAAGTCGCCGTCGAACACGTAATCGGTGGACACGTGGATGAGGCGGGCACCTGCCTGCGCGCAGGCGCGGGCCAGGATTTGCGGCCCGGTTGCGTTGACCGCATAGGCGCGCGCTTCGTCGCTCTCGGCACCGTCGACATCGGTGTAGGCCGCGCAGTTGACGACGACGTCGCCGCGCTCGATGAGCCCTCGGGCCGCGGACGCGTCGGTAATGTCCCATTCCGATGACGTTCTGGCCAGCACTTTGCGGCCGGCACGGGTGGCCTGCGCGGTCAGCAGACGGCCCAGCTGCCCGCCCGCACCGGTGATCACAAGCCTGTCTGACATGTGTTCGAGTCTGGCACGCCGGGCTCGGCTACCCGGAAAGCGGCTGTTGCACAAGTAGCCTACAGTGATGCCTGCGCAAAGTGTGGCTCGTGTTACTCGTGTGGTTTGTACGGCACTGGCCGTGGTGGTCGTGCTCGGCACCGGGGTGGCGTGGAGCAACGTTCGCTCGTTCGAGGACGGCATCTTCCACATGTCCTCGCCCTCGCTCGGTCGCGGCGCCGACGACGGTGCGATCGACATTCTGCTGGTCGGGTTGGACAGTCGCACCGATGCGCACGGCAACCCGCTGACGGCCGAAGAACTGGCCACGCTGCGGGCCGGCGACGAGGAAGCCACCAACACCGACACCATCATCCTGATCCGCATTCCCAACAACGGGAAGTCGGCAACCGCGATCTCGATCCCCCGCGACTCCTACGTCGCGGCCCCCGGGTTGGGCAAAACCAAGATCAACGGCGTCTACGGCCAAACCCGCGAGATCAAGAGAACGAGCTTGGTCCAGGCCGGCGCCTCAGCCGCCGAAGCCGCGACAGCCGGAACGCAGGCCGGTCGCGAAGCGCTGATCAAGACCGTGGCCGACCTGACCGGCGTCACCGTCGACCACTATGCCGAGATCGGCCTACTCGGCTTCGCGTTGATCGCCGACGCACTCGGTGGCGTCGAGGTCTGCCTCAAAGATGCTGTCTACGAACCTCTTTCGGGCGCAGACTTCCCAGCCGGCCGACAACGACTCAACGGCCCGCAGGCGCTGAGCTTCGTGCGCCAGCGCCACGAGCTGCCGCGCGGCGACCTCGACCGGGTGGTCCGTCAGCAGGCGGTGATGGCTTCGCTGGCCCACCGGGTCATCTCCGGCAGGACGCTGTCCAGTCCCGCCACACTCAAGCGACTCGAAGCCGCCGTGCAACGGTCGGTGGTGCTGTCCGCGGGTTGGGACATCATGGATTTCGTCCGGCAGCTGCAGAAGCTCGCCGGCGGCAACGTTGCGTTCGCCACCATCCCGGTGCTCGATGGCGCGGGCTGGAGCGACGACGGCATGCAGAGTGTGGTGCGCGTGGACGCACACGCGGTTGCCGAATGGGTCGGCGGATTGCTGCACGAACAGGACCAAGGCAAGACCGAGCAACTGGCCTACACACCCGCCAAGACCACCGCCAACGTGGTCAACGACACCGACATCAACGGACTGGCGTCGGCGGTGTTGGATGTGTTGAGCGCCAAGGGCTTTACCGCGGGTTCGGTGGGCAACAACGACGGCGGCCACGTCAAGAGCAGTCAGGTCCGTGTCGCCAAGACCGACGACCTCGGCGCCCAGGAGATCGCGCGGCAACTCGGCGGCCTGCAGGTCGTCGCCGACTCCTCGATTCCGGCCGGGACTGTTCGTGTGGTGCTGGCCAACGACTACACCGGACCGGGCTCGGGCCTCGACGGCGGCGGCACGGTGACGCCCGCCCGCGCGTCGACCGCCGGGTCCAGTAGCAGCACCGTGCCGGCGCCCTCACCGATCCTGACCGCGGGCTCGGATAATCCGGAGTGCATCAACTGAGCACCCTGTCCGGGGCCATCTTGGACCCGATGCTGCGTACCGACCCGGTCGGTCCGCGCATCACCTACTACGACGACGCCACCGGCGAACGCATCGAACTGTCCGCGGTGACGCTGGCCAACTGGGCCGCCAAGACCGCCAACCTGTTGCGCGACGAGTTGGGCTGCGGTCCCGACAGCCGGATTGCGGTGTTGCTGCCAGCGCATTGGCAGACCGCGGCGGTGCTGTTCGGAGTGTGGTGGATCGGTGCTGAGGCAGTGCTGGACGGCCCGGCCGACGTTGCGTTGTGCACTGCCGACCGACTTGACGAGGCAGACGACGCCGTTGCCGGCGGTGAGGTCGCGGTACTGTCGCTGGACCCGTTCGGACGGCCGGTCCCCGATCTGCCGATCGGCGTGACCGACTACGCCACGGCGGTGCGAGTGCACGGGGACCAGATCGTCCCCGAGGCTCGCCCCGGGCCGGCACTGGCCGCCCGCTCCGTCGAACAGCTACTGGCCGACTGTGCACAATCCGCGGCCGGGCAGGGTGTAACGGCTTCGGATCGGGTGCTGTCGACCGCATCATGGACCACTCCCGAGGACTTGGTGGACGGCCTGTTGGCGGTGTTGTCGGTCGGCGGTTCGTTGGTGCAGGTCGCCAACCCCGATCCGGCGGCCTTGCCACGACGCATCGAGACCGAGAAAGTCACCCGCGTCCTCTAATTTTGGAACTACCGCCGACTGACCTACTGGCCGAACGAGATGTCGAGCAGACTTTTCTTCTGCTCGGTGTATTCCTGTTCGCTGAGCAGTCCAGCGGCACGCTGTACGGCTATCTCGCGAATCGCGACGGCGACACCGGTCATCACGGTCCGCGGAGCGGGCACTACCTCGACGTCCTCGTCCGGTGCATCCTGCGTGCTGCCGGTGCGCCGTACCGCCGCGCCATTCTTCTGGCCGTCCGCGACAACCTGCGGGCCGGCCATCGCCTGCCCGGCCATTGCGCCAATTCCCAGCTGGTTCCAGGTGTTTGCCATGTCGAATTTTGTTGCCGCGTTCGCATTCTCCAGCGCGATGGTCAGTGCGGTCGGGCGCACTTCGGCTGCGGCGACGTGGGTCCAGGTCGGCGGTACCGTCAATCTCCCGATCGTGTTCGCCTGGCCGAAGGCCGCTGAGATCGTCGGCGCAGAAATCCCGCCAGGGGGTAATCCCGCAAGGGGCGCCAGAAACGGCTGCACGGGTGCCGGTCCGGTACCCGGAAAGGCTTCCGTCCCGTTCCAGCCGCTGAAAGTCTCATCGTCATCGACACTCGAAATAGCGGTGAACGCGGCGAAAGGAGTATCCCCGAATGAACCGATTATCTCCGCCGGTATGACCCCGACAAGGGCGATTGCGTCGGTTGGTGTACCCAAAAGGAGCGCAACCAGGGCGAGGAGTTCGAGCTGTTCGGCCTGGGCCGGTACCGCCATTGCCGACAACGCCTGCGGCACAACCGATATGGCCTCTTGCGCAGTGCCGGTGAGGTTGCCGGCCAAGGTGCCGATCTGGCTGATCGCGGCAGCTTGGTCGGCCGTCCCGCCCGGGTCGGTGTTCTGGCGCGGAGGGGTGAACGGAGTCAGCACCGCCGCGGCTGCCGACGACGCTGCGTAGTTGTACATCGCCACGGCATCCTGCACCCACATTTCGGCGTACAGCGCCTCGGTGGCCGCGATCGCCGGTGTGTTCTGTCCCAAAAAATTAGTCGCCACCAGCGCTGCCAGCAGGCTGCGGTTGGCGGCGATCTCCGGTGGCGGGACCGTCGCTGCGAACGCCGCCTCGTAAGCGGCCACCGCGGTCCATGCTTGAGCGGCGGTCTGCTCCGCCCGTGCCGCGGTGGAGCTCAGCCATTCCCCGTACGACCCGGCCGCTGCGCTCATCGCCGCGGATGACGGACCCGACCAAGTCCCGTCGGTGAGTTCGGACACGACCGACTGGTATCCGGCGATCGCCGTATAGAGTTCGTCGGTCACGCTTCCCCAGGCCTGCGCAGCTGAGAGCATCGGCCCCGGTCCCGGTCCGGTATACATCCGGCCGGAGTTGATCTCCGGCGGATAAATGCCGAAATCCACTGCTGCACATACCTCTTCTCGATGACCACCGCATTCGCCCCCGGGTGGTTCAGCGACCGAGCAGTCGGTTCTTCTGCTCGGTGTATTCCTCGTCGGTCAAAATCCCCTCGTCGCGGAGCTTGGTGAATTCGCGTAGCTCGGCCGCAACTCCGGTGACCACAGCCCGAGGCTTGTCGTCGGGCACCTCGCTGTTTTCGCCAGGGGCCGCGGTGTCACCGGCGGTTCTGGCGCGAGCGGGCCCAGCCGCCTTCCTGGCATCCTTGCCGCCGCGCCGTCCGGCGCCGACGGTTCCGGCCATTGCTCGTCCCGCCATGCCGGCCAGTGCCATCTGGGCGAGCGTGCTGGCCGAGCCAGAGCCCGCCACCGGTACCGCGGCGGCGGGAGCCGCGGATCCACCCAGCGCCGGGAGCGTGTACGCGACTGGGCGCACCGACGGGGTGGCAACGGTCCACGCGGGCGGCACGGACAATGCGCCTACGGTGTTCGCCTCACCCAGACCGGCCGACAGCTTCGGCGACGGCACCGTGCCCGCTGGCAAGTTGAGCAGCGGCGCCGGGAACGGCTTCACCGGTGCCGGCTCAGTGCTCGGAAAGGGTTCCACGCCGTTCCAGCCGCTGAGGATTTCGTCGCTGTGAAGACCCACCAGGGTGCCGTAGACGGCCACCGGAAAATTCACCACTCCGAGCGCACCGGCAGGCACACCGAGACCCAAGGTAGCGATGGCCGCTGTTACGGCGGACAGGTCGGCCACCAAGGCCAGCAGGACCAATGGGTCCTCCGCGGCCGCTGCCGGGGTCGCCGCGCTCTGCAGCGCACTGGGCACCGCGGAGAAGGCCCGCTGGGCACTCTCCACGATGCCGGTGGCTTGGACGGCGGCGGCTTGGTTGGCCACACCGCCCGGGTTAGTGGTCTGCTCGGGCGGGTGGAACGGCGTCAGCGCCGTCGTCGAGGCTGACGAGGCTGCGTAGCTGTACATCGCCGCCGTGTCCTGGGCCCACATCTCCCCGTACTGTGCCTCGGTGGCGGCGATCGCCTGGGTGTTGATTCCGAACAGGTTGGTCGCGACCAGGGTCATCAGCTGACTGCGGTTGGCCGCCACCATCGGCGGTGGAACCGTCGCCGAAAACGCGGCTTGATAGGCGGCCGCCGCGGCCTTGGCCTGGCCGGAGGTTTCCTCGGCCTGTGCAGCGGTGACTCGCAACCACGCCGCATACGACGCGGCCGCGGCGCTCATCGACGCCGACGACGGCCCCAGCCAGGGACCAGCGGTCAATGCCGACACCACGGCTTGGTGCGAATTCGCCGCCGAATTCAGTCCGGCGGCGAGCGCAGCCCACGCCTCGGCCGCGGCCAACAACGGTCCTGACCCAGCACCGGTGAACATGAGAGCCGAGTTGACCTCCGGGGGATAGCTCCCGAAATCCATGACTCGTTGCTCCTCGAGGCACTGTGGCCGGGGTGAACTCATCGCGCCGCTCGTGGTGCTGGGACCCGAGGACGGAAATCAGCGGACAAGCCACGGTATATCGGCCGCCGCACACCGTGCCCCCCAATGCGGTCAGCACATATCCCGCACATATATTTCGCAGACTTCCGCTGATCCGGCGACGTGGGGCGATGTGCTGTAGTCCGGCGCGAGCGTGCGCAAAATGTACGGCGACACGCTGGTCAGGCTGGCGTTCTATGGACGTGGCAGCACCCAACACGCGCTGACGCAAATACATGTTGATATTGCGATATTTCGATGTTAACGTCGGCAACGGCGACGACTACCTGGGAGGGTGCGCGATGGCGGTGCAAGTGCTTTTGGCGAAAGCGGCTTCGACGGTGATCACCGGTTTGGCCGGGGTGACCGCCTACGAGGTGCTCAAAAAGGCCGCCAAGAAAGCACCGCTGCACGAGACCGCGGTCAAGAGCGCCGAACTGGGTCTGCGCGGCACCCGCAGGGCCGAAGTGGCCGCGGAGTCGGCCAGACTCAAGATCGCCGACGTCATGGCCGAGGCTCGCGAACGCATCGGCGAGGAGGCGCCCACCCCCGCCGTCGGTGAAGTTCACGACCACGATCACTGAGCACATGACGCTCGCGACAACCGAAGACCCGGCGGTGGTTTCGGATGCCGCCGGCCGGATGCGGGTGATCATCGACTGGGTCCGCTCCGACTCGCGGCGCGCCGTGGCCGTAGAGGAAGCCGTAGCCAAGTGCAACGGCGTGCGGGTCGTGCACGCCTACCCGCGCACCGGTTCCGTCGTCGTCTGGTACTCCCCCCGCCGCTGCGATCGCACCGCGGTGTTGGCCGCGATCGCCGGTGCCGCACAGGTGTCCGCCGAGCTGATCCCCGCGCGCGCACCGCATTCGGAGGAGATCCGCAACGCCGACGTGCTGCGGATGGTCATCGGCGGCGCGGCACTGGCCCTGCTGGGCGTGCGGCGCTACGTGTTCGCGCGACCGCCGCTGCTCGGGCCGAGCGGGCGGGTGGTGGCCACCGGTGTCACCATCTTCACCGGCTACCCATTCCTGCGCGGCGCGTTGCGCTCGGTGGGCTCGGGCAAACTCGGCACCGACGCCCTGGTCTCGGCTGCGACGGTCGCCAGCCTGATTCTGCGGGAGAACGTCGTCGCCCTCACCGTGCTGTGGCTGCTCAACATCGGTGAGTATTTGCAAGACCTGACGCTGCGTCGGACCCGGCGAGCGATCTCGGAGTTGCTGCGCGGCAACCAGGACACGGCCTGGATCCGCCTGGCCGACGGCACCGAGGTTCAGGTGGCGATCGACACCGTCGAGATCGGCGACGAGGTCGTCATCCACGACCACGTCGCGATTCCGGTGGACGGCGAGGTCGTCGAGGGCGAGGCCGTCGTCAACCAGTCCGCTATCACCGGGGAGAACCTGCCGGTCAGCGTCACCACCGGAACCCACGTGCATGCCGGCTCGGTCGTGGTGCGAGGACGCCTCGTGGTGCGTGCCGAGGCCGTCGGCAACCAGACCACCATCGGTCGCATCATCACCAGAGTCGAAGAGGCACAACACGATCGGGCCCCGATCCAGACCGTCGGCGAGAACTTCTCCCGGCGCTTCGTGCCCACTTCGTTCATCGTCTCGGCGATCACGCTGTTGATCACCGGCGATGTCCGCCGTGCGATGACCATGCTGTTGATCGCCTGCCCGTGCGCGGTGGGGCTGTCCACTCCGACGGCCATCAGCGCCGCCATCGGCAACGGTGCCCGACGCGGCATCCTGATCAAGGGCGGATCCCACCTCGAGCAGGCCGGTCGGGTGGACGCGATCGTGTTCGACAAGACCGGCACGCTGACTGTGGGTCGCCCCGTCGTCACCAATATCGTTGCCATGCACAAAGATTGGACCCCCGAGCAGGTGCTGGCCTATGCGGCCAGTTCAGAGATCCACTCCCGGCACCCGCTGGCCGAGGCCGTCATCCGCTCCACCGAGGAACGGCACATCAGCATCCCGCCGCACGAGGAGTGCGAGGTGCTGGTCGGGCTGGGCATGCGGACCTGGGCCGACGGACGCACGCTGCTGCTGGGCAGTCCGGGACTACTGCGGGCCGAGAAGGTCAGGGTTTCCAAGAAGGCCTCGGAATGGGTTGCCAAGCTGCGGGCCCAAGCCGAGACTCCGTTGCTGCTGGCCGTCGACGGCAAGTTGGTGGGTCTGATCAGTCTGCGCGACGAGGTGCGGACCGAGGCGGTCGAAGTGCTGGACCGGTTGCGCGCGAACGGAATTCGCCGGATCGTGATGCTCACCGGGGACCACCCGGACATTGCCCAGGTGGTCGCGGACGAGCTAGGCATAGCCGAATGGCGCGCAGAAGTCATGCCCGAGGACAAGCTCGAGGTGGTGCGCTCACTGCAGGAGGATGGCTACGTCGTCGGCATGGTCGGCGACGGCATCAACGACGCGCCCGCGCTGGCCGCCGCCGACATCGGCATCGCGATGGGGCTGGCGGGCACCGACGTCGCAGTGGAGACGGCCGACGTCGCGCTGGCCAACGACAACCTGCACCGCCTGCTCGACGTCCGCGATCTGGGTGCGCGCGCGGTGGACGTCATTCGGGAGAACTACGGAATGTCCATCGCCGTCAACGCGGCCGGTCTGCTCATCGGGGCCGGGGGCGCACTCTCGCCGGTGTTGGCCGCGATCCTGCACAACGCGTCATCGGTGGCTGTCGTCGCCAACAGTTCGCGGCTGATCCGTTACCGCCTGGACTAGCAACAATCCTTGCCGCGCCAGGCGAGCACACCCTGCCACGCCGCCACGGCCGCTACCGCCAGGCCGATCACCGGATCGATCCACCACCCGGCGGGCCAGGCGGCGGTGACGGCTAGGCCGACCAACACGCCGGCGGCCTGAGCGGCGCACAGATAGTTCTGCGTGCCCTCGCCCTCGGTGGCGCCCGAATGCAGCCGTGCCCCCAACCGGTGATTGGCCCAGCCGAGAATCGGCATCAGCACCAGGGCCAACGCCGTCAGCCCGATCCCGATCAGCGAGGTCTCGGCATGTTCGCGGTCAATCAGGTGTCGGACGGATTCGGCCGCAACATACGGCGACACCAGCCAGAACGACAGCGCGACACCACGCTGAGCGCGTCGTTCGGCAGTATCGGAAAGCGTGCGCGAGCCGGTGAATCGCCACAGCACCATCGCGCTGGCCAGACCCTCGGACGCACCACCCAATGCCCACCCGGTCAGCGCAACAGAGCCGACCAGCAGCCCCTGCCACAGCCCCACGCCGCCCTCGATGAGCAGCACCGCCAGGCTGACCCAGGCCAGTCGGCGCGCCCAAACTACGTTGCGCTGCCAGTCGTCGTCATGAACTACCGGCTTCGCGGCCGCGTGGGCAGGCGCGTGAGAGTGGGCGGCGGTCTCCATCCCGACGATGTTAATGCCGGTTAATGCCGTTGCTCGACGACGAGCCGCAACAGTTCCCGCCGCAGCGTCTCGTTAATCTGTCTAAGCAGTAGCTCGCGGCGGAAGAAAGACCTCGATGGCGCGCACCGACAATGACACCTGGGACCTGGCATGCAGTGTGGGTGCCACGGCCACCATGGTGGCTGCGGGGCGTGCGCGGGCCAGCCGGGCCGCGCTGATCGACGATCGTTTCGCCGAGCCGCTGGTACGCGCAGTCGGCATCGACTTCTTCACCCGGTGGGCCAGCGGTGAGTTGCACTCGGCCGACGTCGACTTCCCCGACGCCCCGTGGGGCATGCAGCGCATGACCGACCAACAGGTCGCACGCACCCGCTACATCGACGCATTTTTCGCCGCTGCCGGAGCCGCCGGCATCCGCCAAGCGGTGATCCTGGCGTCCGGCCTGGACGCCCGCGGGTACCGGCTGCCGTGGGCCGCGGGAACCTCCGTCTATGAGATCGATGTTCCGCAGGTCATCGAGTTCAAGACCGCCACGCTGGCCGCCCTCGGCGCCACGGCGACCGCCGACGTGCGGACAGTTCCGGTCGATCTGCGCCACGATTGGCCGGCGGCGCTGCGACAGGCGGGGTTCGATCCCGCTCGGCCGACCGCATGGGCCGCGGAGGGACTGTTCGGCTACCTACCGCCGACGGGCCAGGACCTGCTGCTGGACAACGTCGGCACGCTGAGCGCCGACGGCAGCGCCCTGGTGGCCGAGGTGTTCTTCAGCGCCCCGGCCAGCCGGGAGCTGTACGACGCCATCTTCGGCAGGTGGTACGAGCACGGTCTCGATGTGGAGATGGACCGGCTGGGGTTTCCCGGTGACCGCAACGACGTCGGGACCTACCTGGAGCAACACCGCTGGACCGTGACGCGCACGAAGCTGAACGAACTGTTGGTCGCCAACGGATTTCGGCCGCACGCCGCCGACCGCTCGGGCGACGAAACGTTGTTCACCGAGAACTACTACTGCACCGCCGTACTCAACCGGCAGCAACAATGAGAAAGGCTCGCTGATGCCGAACGACACTCCGGCCAAACCCCTGGACGGCTACCGGGTGCTCGATTTCACCCAGAACGTCGCCGGTCCGCTGGCCGGACAAATCTTGGCCGACCTGGGCGCCGAGGTCGTCAAGATCGAGGCGCCCGGCGGCGAGCAGTCCCGGCGCCTTACCTCGGTGCTGCCCGGACGCCCCCCGCTGGCCACCTATTTCCTGCCCAACAACCGGGGCAAGAAATCGGTGACGGTCGACCTGACCACCGACGAGGCCAAGCAGCAGATCCTGCGGCTGGCCAACACCGCCGACGTCGTCTTGGAAGGGTTTCGTCCCGGTGTGATGGAGCGACTGGGTCTGGGCCCCGAGGAGTTGCGGGCACGCAACCCGCAGCTGATCTATGCGCGGCTGAGTGCGTTCGGCGGCAACGGCCCCAACGGCACCCGCCCGGGCGTCGACCTCATGGTGGCCGCCGAAGCGGGCATGAGTACCGGAATGCCCACACCCAGCGGAAAGCCGCAGATCATCCCTTTCCAGCTGGTGGACAACGCCAGCGGTCACGTGCTGGCACAAGCGGTGCTGGCCGCGCTGCTCAACCGCGAGCGGCACGGCGTGGGCGATCTGATCCAGGTCGCCATGTATGACGTCGCAGTCAGCCTGCAGGCCAATCAGCTGACCATCCACCTGAACAAACCCACCGACGGCCCTCCGGCCCCGAAGCCCCCGGCGAAGAAGCGCAAGGGCGTCGGATTTGCCACCCAACCCTCAGACGCCTACAAGGCCTCAGACGGGTACCTCGTGATCAGTGCTTATGTGCCCAAACACTGGACCAAGCTGTGCCAGATCATCGGCAGGCCGGAGCTGATCGACGACGAGCGGTTCGCCGACCAGCGGTCCCGCGCGATCAACTATCCCGAGCTGACCGACGAATTGGAGTCGGCGCTGGCGGCCAAGACCGCTGCCGAGTGGGTGCAGCTGCTCCAAGAAGGCGGCCTGATGGCTTGTCTGGCCTACACCTGGAAGCAGGTGGTCGACACCCCGCTGTTCGCCGAGAACGACCTGGCGCTCGAGGTGGGCAGCGGCGACGACACGGTCACGGTGATCCGCACCCCGGCACGCTATTCGAGCTTCGACGCCCGGGTGACCGATCTGCCGCCCGCTGCTGGTCAGCACAACGACCTGTTCCTCACCGAACCTTCCTAGAGACAACTCGTCCGTACATGGCTTTTCTTTGAATTGGCGATGAATCGCCATTAATCAGTCGAATCCCTGGGGCCGCCCGGGTGCATTTGGTCATACGCTGATAAGTCGGATTCAAATATTTGGCGCTCGTACATGACGCATGCCGCTTCGACGCGCGGTCGACAGGTAATTGACGCAACCCGTTCACGCCGGTCCGATGCCGAAGCCAGATTTGGCAGACCCGGCTTGAGGAGTTTTATGAGCAGCAACGGTTCCGCCACAGGACCCCAGTCGCAAAGCATCGTGGCCAACCTCCGCTACGACATACCCGCTTCATTGGTCGTCTTCCTAGTGGCGTTGCCGCTTTCTCTTGGGATCGCGATCGCCTCCGGGGCGCCGCTCGTCGCGGGTTTGATCGCCGCGGTGGTAGGCGGCATCGTCGCCGGGACTCTGGGCGGTTCGGCGGTTCAGGTCAGCGGCCCGGCCGCGGGTCTAACGGTGGTGGTCGCCGAGCTGATCCACGACCTCGGCTGGCCGATGTTGTGTGTGATGACCATCGGGGCAGGCGTGCTGCAGATTCTGTTCGGCGTGAGTCGTATGGCACGCGCCGCGCTCGCGATCGCCCCCGTCGTGGTGCACGCCATGCTGGCGGGCATCGGAATCACCATCGTGCTGCAGCAGATCCACGTCCTGGTGGGCGGTACCTCGTACAGCTCTGCGTGGCAGAACCTGGTGGCCCTGCCCAACGGCATCCTCCATCACGAATTGCACGAAGTGATCGTCGGCGGCATGGTTATCGGCATTCTGCTGCTGTGGTCGAAGCTGCCGGCCAAGCTGAGAATGGTCCCCGGCGCCCTGGTCGCCATCGTGGCCGCGGCGGCGCTGGCCAAGGCTGTCGGACTCGATGTCGAGCGAATCAACTTGCAGGGCAGCTTCTTCGACGTCATCGGCTTCCCCGAGTTGACGGGGCAAACTCCGGGCGGCCAGCCCTGGACGCACGAGATCAGCGCCATCCTGCTGGGCGTACTGACGATTTTTCTGATCGCCAGTGTCGAATCGCTGCTCTGTGCGGTCGGCGTCGACAAGCTGCACAACGGCCCGCGCACCAACTTCAACCGGGAAATGGTCGGGCAGGGCAGCGCCAACGTGGTCTCGGGAATGCTTGGGGGCCTGCCCATCACCGGGGTCATCGTGCGCAGCTCGGCGAACGTGGCCGCGGGTGGGCGCACCCGCATGTCGGCGATCCTGCACGGCGTATGGGTGTTGCTGTTCGCCTCGCTGTTCACTAACCTGGTGGAGCTCATTCCCAAGGCCGCACTCGCCGGCCTGCTCATCGTTATCGGCGCCCAGTTGGTCAAGCTGGCGCACGTCCAATTGGCTTGGCGTACCGGAAATTTCGTGATCTACGTGATCACCATTGTGTGCGTGGTATTCCTCAACCTGCTGGAGGGGGTAGCCATCGGCCTCGCCGTCGCGATCCTCTTCCTGCTTATCCGCGTGGTGCGGGCACCCATCGAGGCCCGACCCATAGGCGACGAGCCGCACAAGTGGCGGGTCGACATCGACGGCACGCTGAGCTTTTTGCTGATGCCGCGCCTCACCGGCGTGCTGTCCACCTTGCCGCAGGGGTCCGACGTGACCCTGAATCTCAACGCGGACTACATCGACCACTCCATCTCCGAGGCCATCTCGGACTGGAAGCAAGGCCACGAAGCGGCCGGGGGGAAGGTGACAATCGTCGAGATCTCCCCTGCCAACATGTCCACCGCCCAACAAAAGCCGCCCAAGCGTCACTTCAATTCTCGGTCGCTCCGGGAAGCGCCGTGGCCGTCGCGGCGCGACAGCAACGGCGACCAACCCGACTCGTCGATCCTGGACGGCGTCAAGGAATACCACCGCAGCGGCATTTCCAACCTGCACCACCACGTTCCGGAGTTGGTCGGTTCGCCCAACCCGGACACGCTGTTCCTCACCTGCGCCGACTCCCGGATCCTGCCGGACACCATCACCGCTAGCCGACCCGGCGATCTCTACATCGTCCGCAACGTCGGCAACCTGGTGCCAACCGATCCGGCGGAACGCTCGGTCGACGCCGCGCTCGACTTCGCCATCAACCAGCTAGGTGTGAGTTCGGTTGTGGTTTGCGGACATTCGTCGTGCCGAGCGCTGCAAGCGTTGCTGGACAACACAATCGACGACGCGCAAAGCCCGGTGGGACACTGGCTCGAGCATGCCAACGACAGCCTGGCGGCCTACCGCGAAAACCATCCAGCACGCGTCAGCAGCACCTCGAACGGTTTCAACTTCAGTGAACTAGACCAGTTGGCGATCGTGAACGTGGCGGTCCAGGTGGAACGGCTCACCAGAAATCCGATTGTTGCGCCCCGGGTGGCTGCCGGAGAGGTGCAAATCGTGGGCATATTCTTCGATTTCGCCACCGTGCATGTGCATGAGGTGAATCAGCATGGCATCGTGCACGCCACCGAGAAGGATCCGGAAGGCGCTTCAAAATCCGCTTCGAAATCCGCTTCGAAATCCGCTGAAGTGCACTAGATCTCGCAGTATCAGCTTTGCGGCAGGCGTACCACCTGGAGGAAGAACTCGTCGATCTGGCGCACCGCGTTCATGAACTGGTCGAGGTCCACCGGCTTAGTGACGTAGGCATTGGCGTGCAGTTTGTAGCTGCGCAGAATGTCCTCTTCGGCAGATGAGGTGGTCAGTACCACAACTGGGATGCGGCACAGTTCTGGATCGGACTTGATCTTCTCCAACAGTTGGCGGCCATCGTATTTCGGCAGGTTCAGATCGAGCAGGATCAGATCGGGCCGCGGCGCATGCTCGTATAAGCCACGTTTGTACAGGTAGTTCAAACCTTCTTCACCGTCGTGCGCGACATGCAGACGGTTCTTTAACTTGTTGTGCTCGAAGGCTTCCCGCGTTATCAACTCGTCGCCTGGATCATCTTCGATGAGAAGGACGTCGATTGCTCTACCGGCCGGTACCATTGCTTGCTCCCTCTGAAGTGACTGAATATCTCATTGCCGCACCTCCGAGAGCGGCGGTTGGCAGGGTGAATTCGAACCGGGTGCCCCCGGTGTAGGACGTGTCGATCCTGATCGTGCCGCCGTGGTATTCGACGATCTTCTTACACAGCGCAAGACCGAGCCCAGTTCCGGTATACACGTCGCGACCGTGTAGCCGTTGGAAGATCACGAATACTTTGTCGGAGAATTCCGCTGGAATACCGATGCCGTTGTCGGTGACGCTCAGACACCAGTAGCCTTCGTGGTCACCCGTGCCCTCTTGGCAGTCGATGACGATGCGCGGTGGCTCGTCTTCACTGCGGAATTTCATGGCGTTACCAATCAGGTTCTGCCACAACTGAGTCAGCAGTGTGGAATCTCCGACGACCTGCGGCAGCTGTCCCGGACGTACGATCTCGGCACCCGATTCCTCGCTGGCCGCGGCGAGATTGCCCAACGCCATATCCAACGCGGTATCCAGCGCGACGTCGCCGTGTTTGATGTTCAGCCGCCCGACGCGGGAGAAGCTGAGCAGATCGTTGATGAGCACCTGCATACGCTTGGCTCCGTCGACCGCGAAGTTGATGTACTCCACGCCTCTTTCGTCGAGCTTGTCGCCGTAGCGCCGCTCCAGTAGCTGACAGAACGACGCCACTTTGCGCAGTGGCTCCTGCAGGTCGTGGGAGGCAACGTAGGCGAATTGCTCGAGCTCGGCGTTCGACCGTCGCAGATCCTCGGTCTGCTCGTCCAATTGCTCCCGCGCCGAACGTGATTCGTCCAGCGCGTGGGTAATTTGCTGCCGCATGTACTCCACGTCGACGGCGATACCGCGGATGTCCGCCGGCCGGCGCGGGAGGGTGATGCTTTCCTCGAAGTGCCCTTCCCCGATTCGACGGCACGCGGCGGCAAGCGTGGCCAGCGGCTGGCTGACCGCACGCCGGACCAGCAGGCCCAGCAGAGCCGCCGTGACGACGAACACCAGCACCATGGCGCCAAGCACTCGGTCACGCCAGTTGTTCATGCGCTCGAGTTGAGCGGCACCCCGATCCCGGGCTTCGGTCAGGTGCGAGTTCTGAGCGTTGAAAAGTGCACGCAGATAGTCGAAATCGGCTTTGCCCAGCGCCGCGGCCGGGGCGGGCACGACGGTCGGGACGTTCGGTATGACACTCGCGATGAGGGGCTCGGCATAGTCTCTGCGCCAGGCCGCGGCGGCGGTTTCGATGGCGTCCAAGTCGGCGAGCAGGTCGGCGCGCCGGCCCACCCGCTGGCGCATGTCCGCAGCCGCCTCCTGTTCGGCTTGGACCCCGTCGTAGTACGGATTGAGGAACTGTCGATCGGCCGATATCAGATAACCGCGTAAACCGGTTTCCTGATCGCGCAATGCCGACTGCAGCCGCGCCGCCGACACCCGCGACGGTTGGATGTCATCGCGCAGCGAGCGCGACACCTCGTCGGTGCGATCGAGCAACACCGCACCCACCACCGCACCGAGCAGAACCAACAGCCCCATCACGGACAGCACTAACGCCAACCACCCACGCACGGTGAGTTGCTGCTTCGGCAGCGAGCCCGACGCGTCGGCTCTCACGACCCGACGGTCCGTTCCAGACGCACCACGGCGATGTCGTCGGTGAGCCCACCCTGGTCCTGAGCAAGCTGCTCGGCCCCGTCGATCAGCGCGTCGACGAACTCCGGCCCGGGCAGGTTCGCCTTGCCCCGAGCCAACTCGAGCAACCCGTCTTCGCCGAGCCGTCGACTGCCGCGTCCCGCGTAGCCTTCGAACAGTCCGTCGGTGAGGAGCAGCAGTCCGGCCCCGGTCGGCAAATCGAGCTCGGCCTGCGGCCAGTTCTTGCCATGCAGGCCCAGCGCCGGACCGTGCGCCGGCTCGATCCACTCCACGGCGCCGGCGTGATGCAGCAGCATCCCGGGATGGCCCGCGCGGACCGCGCGGATCGGATTGCCGGCGGCGGGTCCAGGCGGAATGGCAAGGCTGAGCACGGTGGTGAAGACACCGTTATCGGCACGTTCGGCGTGCAACACCCGCTCCAGCAGCGGCATCTGCGCGGCGCCGTGGATGCCGGCGAACGTCAACGTCCGCCAGGCGATCCGCAGCGCAGCGCCCAGGGCCGCTTCGTCCGGCCCGTGCCCGGCGACATCGCCGATCAGCACATGGGTGACCCGGTCGGGCGTTTGCACGACGTCATAGAAGTCGCCGCACAGCAGGGCGTTCTCACGGCTCGGCCGGTACCGGGCGACGATGTCGACCCCCGGATCGTCCAGCAGCAGCGGGGACGGCAACAGGCCGCGTTCGAGCAGCGCGTTCTCTCGTGCGCGGATCTGGCTGGCATGCAGGTCCGCCGAAATCAGCTCGGCCCGTTTGCGTTCGATCGCATAAAGCAGTGCCCGTCGCAGCATCTCCGGCTCTACCCGACCCTTGACCAGGTAATCCTGAGCCCCCGCCGCGACCGCGGAGGCCCCAAAATACTCGTCGTTGAGGCCGGTCAAAACGACGATCGGGACGGTGGCATCGCTTTTGAGAATGCGGTCCAGCGCGTCGATCCCGTTGGCGTCGGGCAGGTTGAGGTCTAACAGCACGCAGTCGGGACGGGCTGATGCCAGCTCGCGCTCGGCATGGGCCATCGACTGCGCCCATACCACCTCGATATCGGCGACGGCGTCGGCGATCAGATCTTCGACCAGCACGGCGTCCGCTCGATCGTCCTCGACCAGCAGCAACGACAACGACTGCCAACTGGGCGCCGGCACTACGGAGCCGTCCACCGACGTCAAGTTCCCATCACAAGCGGATTTGCGCGCGAACGAGCAGTCTTCACCTCATACCCTCCTGGGCAGTGAAAATAGGCGGCAGTGAAATAGGTACGAAGACGCACGGCCAGCGAGCCGATGCGTCGACACATACCCGTTGTGGCCACCCCGACTGGCTGCTCAATCGCGGGACATGGTCGTCAGCTGGATCCTAAGCGGTGGCGCGGTGCTTTTTTCCCAGTTGGCGAAACTGCTCGAAGACTTAACACATCCGTATTCAGCGCAGCAGCGCCCGCGACATCACCACGCGCTGAATCTGGTTGGTGCCCTCGTAGATCTGGGTGATCTTGGCATCGCGCATCATCCGCTCGACCGGGAAGTCGACGGTGTAGCCGGCGCCGCCGAACAGCTGCACCGCATCGGTGGTGACCTCCATGGCCACATCCGAGGCCAGACACTTCGAGGCCGCGGAGATGAATCCGAGATTGCCTTCACCGCGCTCGGCACGGGCTGCCGCGGTGTAGACCATCAAACGAGCCGACTCCACCTTCATCGCCATGTCGGCGAGCATGAACTGCACCGCCTGGAACGAACTGATCGACTGAGCGAACTGCTTGCGGTCCTTGGTGTAGGCGATCGCCGCGTCCAGGGCGCCCTGAGCGATGCCAACGGCCTGCGCACCAATGGTGGGACGGGTGTGATCCAGCGTCGCCAGTGCCGTCTTGAATCCGGTCCCGGGCTCCCCGACGATCCGGTCGCCCGGGATACGACAGTCCTCGAAGTACAACTCGGTGGTGGGCGAGCCCTTGATGCCCAGTTTGCGTTCCTTGGGACCGATGGTGAAGCCCTCGTCGTCAACGTGCACCATGAACGCCGAGATACCATTGGCCCCCTTGTCGGGGTCCGAGACCGCCATCACCGTGTACCAGGAAGACTTGCCGCCGTTGGTAATCCACGCCTTGGCGCCGTTGAGCACCCAGTCGTCGCCGTCGGCTTTGGCCCGGGTCCGCATCGACGCGGCGTCGGAGCCCGCCTCCCGCTCGCTCAACGCGTAGGAAGCCATCGCCTGACCCTCGGCGATCGACGGCAGCACTTGCTTCTTCAGGTCATCGGAACCGCGCAGGATCAAGCCCATGGTGCCCAGCTTGTTGACTGCGGGAATCAGCGAAGCTGAAGCGTCGACGCGGGCGACCTCCTCGATCACGATGCACGCCGCCACCGAATCCGCGCCCTGACCGCCGTATTCCTCGGGCACGTGCACGGCGTTGAAACCGGACGCATTCAGCGCGTCGAGCGCCTCCTGGGGGAAGCGAGAATTCTCGTCCACATCGGCGGCGTGCGGGGCGATTTCCTTTTCCGCCAACGCCCGAATCGCGGCCCGCAACTCCTGGTGCTCGTCGGGCAACTGGAACAAATCAAACGAGGGGTTTCCGGCCCATCCAGCCATTTCGATCTCCTTGCTACTCGCGGGTTAACTTACCCGCAAGCCTCTGCACTTCCGCATCCTTGCCCCGCACGGTGGCAGCCAGCTCATCCTGAAACGCGACGATCCGGGCGCGTAGTTCCGGATCCGCCGATCCCAGCATCCGCACCGCCAAGAGACCGGCATTGCGGGCACCGCCGATAGACACCGTGGCCACCGGGACACCGGCCGGCATCTGCACGATCGACAGCAGCGAATCCAGCCCGTCGAGCCGGGCCAGCGGCACCGGTACGCCGATCACCGGCAGCGGGGTCGCCGAGGCGACCATACCCGGCAGGTGCGCCGCGCCACCCGCTCCGGCGATGATGACCTCGATGCCCCGCCCCGCCGCTTCCCGCGCGTAATCGAACATGACCGACGGAGTGCGGTGCGCCGAAACCACCCGCACTTCGAACGGGACGTCGAACTCAGCCAACGCCAGCGCGGCCTCCTCCATCACCGTCCAGTCGCTGTCGCTGCCCATGATCACCCCGACGCGCGGCGGATTCGTCATCTGCGCCATTCCTCCTCGTCACTCATCCGCGTGCCATCCCTCATCACGCGTGCGGATCCCATCCGTCCGCCCACTGACCGTGAGACAAGAAGTGTGCCGCCAACTCGGCGCGCTCGCGCAACTCGGTCAAGCCGGCAGCGTCGGTGCCGAGAAAGTTGATATGCCCCACCTTGCGGCCGGGACGCTCGGCTTTCCCGTACAGGTGGACCTTGGCGTCGGGCAACCGCGCGAAGAGGTGGTGTAGCCGCTCGTCGAGCGCCATCGCGGGCGTCGTATCGGCACCCAACACGTTGGCCATCACAGTCACGGGCACGATCGCATCGGTGTCGCCGAGGGGGTAGTCCAGTACCGCGCGCAAATGCTGCTCGAACTGGCTGGTGTGTGACCCGTCCATGGTCCAGTGCCCGGAATTGTGTGGGCGCATCGCGAACTCGTTGATCAGCAGCGCACCATCGGTGGTCTCGAACAACTCCACGGCGAGCACCCCGACAACACCCAGTTCCCCGGCCAACCGCAACGCCAACTGCTGCGCCTGGGCTGCCGCGTCTTCGGGCAGGTCCGGGGCGGGCGCAATCACCTGCACGCAGATGCCGTCGCGCTGCACAGTCTGGACGACCGGCCATGCCGCGCCCTGGCCGAACGGCGAGCGCGCAACCAGCGCCGACAGCTCCCGGCTCAACTCGACGCGTTCCTCGATCAGCGCCGGGACCCCGTCGGCCAGATAGTGCTCGGTGATTTCCCGGGCGTGAGCAAGATCACGCGCCATTTCCACGCCGCGGCCGTCGTATCCACCGCGGGCCGCCTTCACCACCAGCGGGCACCCCACCCGCGCCGCGAACGCGTCCAGATCACCAAGGCGATCCAAGCTCTCGATGCCGATGTAGCGCGGTGCCGGAGCGTCCAACGCCTCCAACCTGCGCCGCATCACCAGCTTGTCCTGGGCGTGCACCAGAGCTTGGGGCGACGGGAGCACGTTGACCCCCTCGGCGACCAGCTTTTCCAGCAGCTCAGTGGGCACGTGCTCGTGGTCGAACGTCAACGCATCGACGCCGGCGGCCACTCGTCGCAGGTCCTCCAGGTCGGTGTGTGAGCCGATAACCACGTCGGAGCAGACCTGCGCAGCCGGCTCGTCGGCGGAGTTAGCCAACACCCGCAATGTTTGCCCGAGGGCAATTGCGGCCTGATGGGTCATGCGGGCTAGCTGTCCACCGCCGACCATTGCTACCTGGGGGGTGCGGGAACTCGGCACGGCCATCATGTTGTCACGCCGGTTGACCGGCGTGTTTACCGGCCGTGCCGCCAAATCGTTATGTACCATTTTGCGTCGAATTCGAGATCGTCCGTAGACTGGCGTGCTGTGTCCTTTGCCGATGCCACAATTGCGCGCCTTCCCGGGGTAGTCCAGCCCTTTGCGATGCGCCACCACGAGCTGATCAAATTTGCCATCGTCGGCGGCACCACATTCATCATCGACTCGGCAATTTTTTACACGCTGAAGCTAACCATTCTCGAGCCCAAGCCGGTCACCGCGAAGGTGATCGCCGGCATCGTCGCCGTCATCGCGTCCTACGTGCTGAACCGGGAATGGAGCTTCCGCGACCGGGGCGGACGTGAGCGTCATCACGAGGCGTTGCTGTTCTTCGCGTTCAGCGGGGTCGGCGTGCTGCTCAGCATGGCTCCGCTGTATTTCTCCAGCTACGTCCTGCAGTTGCGGGTACCGAACGTTTCGCTGACCGTAGAAAACCTCGCCGACTTCCTGTCCGCCTACATCATCGGCAACCTGCTGCAGATGGCGTTCCGGTTCTGGGCGTTCCGGCGTTGGGTGTTCCCGGACCAGTTCGCCCGCAACCCGGACAAGGCGCTCGAGTCGGCGCTGACGGCAGGCGGGATCGCCGAGGTCTTCGAGGACGCTTTGGAGGAGAACGACAACGTCACCGTGCTGCGGTCGTGGCGAAACCGGCGCGGCAACGGGCGGGCTCAGCTGGGCGATTCTTCGGAGCCCAGCGTGTCGAAAACTTCGTGATACAGCAGCGCATGCACTTCACGCAGGCGCGGAATGTTGTAAAACTCCAACGGATCTTGTGACGCCGATTCGATAATCAGCGTCCCGGTCCGAAATATCCGCTCGGAAAGCCTGTCCCGGAACTCCACACTGTTGATCCGGGCCACCGGGATGTCGATGCCGCTGCGGGTCAGGACGCCGTGCCGGTACATCACCCGACGGTTGGTGACGACGAAGTGAGTAGTTAGCCAGGTCAGGAACGGCCACAGGGTCAGCCAGCCGATGATGATCAGCCAGATGCCCCACACGACGCCGATGACCACGTTCTTGGTGGTTTGCCCCCACTGCGCGGAGTCGACGTAACCGGAACCCAACGCGGCCAGTGCGGTCACCAGGAGCAGCGCCAGCACCGGCAGGATCAAGCGCTTCCAGTGTGGGTGACGATGCAAGACCACCCGCTCACCGGCGGCCAGGGCGTTCTCCGGATAGCTCATGAGAGCTGACCTTACGTCGCCGAAGTCACGGGTCAGCGCAAATGAACGACGTCTCCGGCCGACACGACCACGGTCTGGCCCGACTTGGACTCCTCGTTCGGATCCCAGAGTTCGACGCACAATCGGCCCTGCTCGTCGATGTCCCGCGCGATCCCGATGACGTCGCGCCCGCCGGGCAGTTCGGCACGCACGCGCGATCCCAGGGTCAGGCTGCGGGCCCGGTAGTCGTTGGCCAGCTGAGTATCTGCGCCGTTGGCGGCACGCCATGCCACGATCCGATCCCCGAGTCCGCGCAGCAGCCGACGGACCAGCAGATCGCGGTCGGGTTGCGCGACGCCTTCAGCCAGCAGGGAGGTCGCGCCGACGTCCGGCGGCGCGTCGGTCACGTTGACGCCGATGCCGATCACCGCGAACGGCTGGGCCACTTCGGCCAGGATGCCGGCCAACTTGCCGCCACCGGCCAGCACATCGTTCGGCCATTTCAGGCCCGCTTCGACGGGGCTGACCGAGGCCACCGCATCGACCACCGCCAGACCGGTCACCAGCGACAACCAACCCCAGCCGGCGGTGGGCACGTCGTCCACCCGAACGCCGACCGACAGGGCGATCTGTCCCCGCGGCGCGGCCGACCATTCCCTGCCATGGCGCCCCCGTCCGGCCGTCTGATGCTCGGCGATCAACGCGTGGCCGTCGATATCGGCGCCGGACGCGGCCCGCGCCACCAGGTCGGCATTGGTGGAGCCGGTTTGGGCGACGACGTCGAGTTGCCGCCAGTAAGACGAGTCGCCGAGCGCCTCGGCGCGCAGCGCGGCCTCGTCGAGCGGCGGACTCAGCTCATCGCGGTCGGTCATCCGGCCAGCTTAAGGACACGGCCGGGCGGTTGAGTCCGGCGCGCCGCAGTGTCCCGCTCTTCGCCTCGGGTTAGGCGTTGAGTGTGAATCGACGGCTTTGCGAGTGAATCCTGGGCGGGATTTCCGCGAAATTGCCGCCCAGGGTTAACACTCGGCGCCAAGGGCTCACACTCGGCGCCAAGGGCTCACACCGGGCGCCAAGGGCTCACGCTCGACGCCGCAGCATGTCCCGCACCGCCAGGTGGCTGAACAACATGCTGGTCCCGATCGGGTTGCCGCCACCGGGATAGGCGGTGCCACTCGGCGCGGCCATCGTGTTGCCCGCCGCATACAGCCCCGGGATCGCATTGCCCGCCATGTCGAGCACCCGCGCCGCGGCATCGGTACGCAGTCCGCCCTTGGTGCCCAGGTCCGAGATGCCGAACGCCGCGGCGTGAAACGGCGGAGAGTCGATGGGGACCAACGGTGAGGCGCCGCCGGAAAACGCGCGATCGAACGCCTCATCGCCGCGGCCGAAGTCCTCGTCGACGCCGGACGCAGCAAACTCGTTGAACCGTGCGACGGTGGCCGTCAACCGATCGGCGGGCACACCGATCTTGTCGGCCAGTCCGGCCAGCGTGTCGGCGGTGTGCCACAGCCCGGCGTCCACATACTTGCGCGTTTCGACGATAGACACGTTGGCGGCCTTGACCGGCGGTACCTCGCCCTCGCGGTTGTCGTAGATCATCCAGTACGGCAACGTGAGTGAGCCGTCTTGCAGCTGCGCGATGATCTCCCGCCCAGCTCGGTCATAGGCCCGCGACTCGTTGACAAACCGGTCGCCGTCCTGGTTGACGAAGATGCCGCCGGTGAACCACAGCGCGAACGCGGACCGCCCGTCCGGATGCGTCATCCCCGGCGACCACCACGCCTGGTCCAGCAAATCGGTGTCGGCGCCTGCCGCGATGCCGGCCGTCAGCGCCTGGCCGAGACTGCCCGGGCCGCCCATGGTGTCTTGCGCGTGACCGGGCACGCCGTAGCGCCGACGTAACTCGTCGTTGCCCTCGAAGCCGCCGGCTGCCAGCAGCACGCCAAGGCGGGTGCGGATCGCCGAGCGTTTGCCCCAGCTGTCCACGATGGCCCCCACAACCCGACCGTCGGAGACCACCAACTCGACCAGCGCGGTGTCGCGCCGCAGCGAAGCGTTCGGGTATTGCCCGATGGCTTTGAGGAACCGCGCGATCAACGCTCTGCCGCCGACGTAATAGTCGGCCGGGGTGGGCGCGCCGAGCCGGTCGGTGTCCAGCGGTCCACGGATCGCGTCGCGCAGTTCCGGCGCGGCGGCCACCTTCAACGGCTTGGCCGCGATGTGACGCTGTCCGTCCAGCCGCGCCTTGGGCGCCTTGCCGTAGTAGTCGGGCCACGGCAACAGCACGAATTTGATGTCGGGATCCCGCTCCAAGTATTCGATCAAAGGCGCGCCGCCGCGCACGAACGTTTCCTGCAGCTCGCGGGGAGTGCGGTCGCCGACGACCGCCCGGTAGTAAGTGAGGGCGTCCTCGATCGTGTCGTCAGTGCCGGCGCGCTGCAGCACCGGGTTGCACGGGAACCACACCCCACCGCCGCCTGAGTATGCGGTGGTGCCGCCGAACTTGTCGGTCGACTCGATGAGCAGCACGTTCAGGCCCTCCCGGGCGGCGGTATACGCTCCCGTGACCCCCCCGCCACCGGATCCGGCGACCAGCACGTCGCACTCGTCTGTCCAGTCCATTCCCGAATGGCCGTCCATGCGCGGAGACTACTTAAGGGCTGGTTAAGGACAGCTGCTGGGGCTGCCGATAACATCGACTCCCATGACAAGCGTCGCCGACCACACCGCAGAGCCCGCAGCCGAGCACACCATCGATATCCACACCACCGCCGGCAAGCTCGCGGAGCTCCACAAGCGCCGGGAGGAGTCGCTGCATCCGGTCGGCGAGGCGGCCGTCGACAAGGTACACGCCAAGGGCAAGCTGACGGCCCGGGAGCGCATCACCGCGCTCTTGGACGAGGATTCGTTCGTCGAACTCGACGCGCTGGCCAAGCACCGCAGCACCAACTTCGGCCTGGAAAAGAACCGCCCGGTCGGCGATGGAGTCGTGACCGGCTACGGCACCATCGAGGGCCGCGACGTCTGCATCTTCAGCCAGGACGCCACCGTGTTCGGCGGCAGCCTCGGCGAGGTTTACGGGGAGAAGATCGTCAAGGTCCAAGAGCTCGCCATCAAGACGGGCCGCCCGCTGATCGGCATCAACGACGGCGCCGGCGCCCGCATCCAGGAAGGCGTCGTCT
Source organism: Mycobacterium asiaticum (assembly GCF_001673365.1). GTDB lineage: Bacteria > Actinomycetota > Actinomycetes > Mycobacteriales > Mycobacteriaceae > Mycobacterium > Mycobacterium asiaticum_A. Next base: position 6,643 of record NZ_LZLS01000220.1, on the reverse strand, counting down.
CACTTGGCCTGTACAGCCGGATCTTCCGCAACAACATCCTGGCCTCCGGCGTCGTCCCGCAGATCTCGCTGATCATGGGCGCCGCAGCCGGCGGCCACGTGTACTCCCCCGCCCTGACCGACTTCGTCATCATGGTCGACCAGACCAGCCAGATGTTCATCACCGGACCCGACGTCATCAAGACCGTCACCGGCGAGGACGTCACCATGGAGGAACTCGGCGGCGCCCACACCCACATGGCCAAATCGGGCACCTTGCACTACGTCGCCTCCGGCGAGCAGGACGCCTTCGAATACGTGCGTGACCTGCTCAGCTATCTGCCGCCCAACAATGCCTCCGACGCGCCGCGGGAGCCGGCACCGCTGCCGGTCGGTCCGATCGAAGAAAACCTCACCGACGAGGACATCGAACTCGACACCCTGATCCCAGACTCGCCCAACCAGCCCTACGACATGCACGAGGTGATCGTCCGGATCCTCGACGACGACGAGTTCCTCGAGGTCCAGGCGGGCTACGCGCAGAACATCATCGTCGGGTTCGGCCGCATCGAGGGCCGGCCGGTGGGGATCGTGGCCAACCAGCCCACCCAGTTCGCCGGCTGCCTGGACATCAACGCCTCGGAGAAGGCGGCCCGCTTCGTGCGGACCTGCGACTGCTTCAACATCCCGATCGTGATGTTGGTGGATGTCCCGGGCTTCCTGCCCGGCACCGGCCAGGAATACAACGGCATCATCCGCCGCGGCGCCAAGCTGCTCTATGCCTACGGCGAGGCCACCGTCCCCAAGATCACCGTCATCACCCGCAAGGCCTACGGCGGCGCGTACTGCGTCATGGGCTCCAAGGACATGGGTTGCGACGTCAACCTGGCCTGGCCGACTGCACAGATCGCGGTGATGGGTGCATCGGGCGCCGTGGGTTTTGTCTACCGCGGCAAGTTGGCCGAAGCGGCCAAGAACGGCGAGGACGTGGACGCGCTGCGGTTGGAGCTGCAGCAGGAGTACGAGGACACGCTGGTCAACCCCTATATCGCCGCCGAACGCGGGTATGTCGACGCGGTCATCCCGCCGTCGCACACCCGCGGCTACATCGGTACCGCCCTGCGGCTGTTGGAACGCAAGATCGCCCAACTGCCGCCCAAGAAGCATGGGAACATCCCCCTGTGAGCGACGTGACCGACGTGAGTGAAGTGACCGAGCCGCAACCCCACCAGGGCCACATCCAGATCCTCAAGGGCAGACCCACCGACCAGGAGCTGGCCGCGCTGATCGCCGTCCTGGGCTGCATCGGACACACGGCACCGCCCGCCCCGCCCGAACCCACCCGCTGGGGCCTGCCGGTGGACAAGCTGCGCTATCCCGTCTTCAGTTGGCAGCGCATCACCCTGCAGGAAATGACGCACATGCGTCGATGACCCGGCTGGTGCTCGGGTCCGCATCCACCGGCCGACTCAAAGTGCTCCGCCAGGCCGGCATCGATCCGCTGGTACGAATCGCCGACGTCGACGAGGACGGGCTCATTGCCGCACTCGGGCCGGCCGTCCCACCCCAGGAAGTGGTGCGCGCACTGGCCTGCACCAAGGCCGAACACGTCACGGCAGCGCTCTCCGATGCGGAACCCACCGCGGATTGCGTTGTGATCGGCTGTGATTCGATGCTCTACCTGGACGGGCAACTGTGCGGCAAGCCCGCCTCCACCAAAGACGCACGCCGACAATGGCATTCGATGGCCGGCCGCGCCGGCCAGCTACACACCGGGCACTGCCTGATCCGGCTGCGCGACCACGACGTCGTGCAGGTCGAAGCCGAAACATCAATCACCACAGTGCATTTCGGCACTCCGTCGGAAGCTGATCTGGAGGCATACCTGTCCAGCGGCGAACCGTTGCGGGTTGCCGGGTCATTCACGCTCGACGGCCTGGGCGGCTGGTTCGTCGATGGCGTCGACGGCGACCCGTCGACGGTGATCGGTTTGAGCTTGCCGCTGCTGCGTTCGCTGTTGCGGCGCTGCGGGCTGTCCGTCGCCGATCTATGGGCGGCCAACCCTCACCCGAACCGCGAGATATAAACCACGGCGACCTCGACGGGCGTGTCGAGTGCGCAGGTTATCTGTCGCGGGCCAAAGGCGGTGCGGACGGCCGCTTCTCAGCCCGGCGGTAGGCTTTGAACGTGCCGCTACCTCCTGATCCAAGCCCAACCCTGTCGGGTTACGCCCATCCGGAACGACTGGTGACCGCCGACTGGTTGTCCGCCCACCTCGGCTCTCCCGGCCTGGCGATCGTCGAGTCCGACGAGGACGTGCTGCTCTACGACGTCGGGCATATACCCGGAGCCGTCAAGGTCGACTGGCACACCGATCTCAACGACCCGCGCGTGCGCGACTACATCACCGGCGAGCAGTTCGCCGCCCTGATGGACAGCAAAGGTATCTCGCGCGACGACACCGTGGTGATCTACGGCGACAAGAGCAATTGGTGGGCCGCCTACGCGCTGTGGGTCTTCACCCTCTTCGGCCATGCTGACGTGCGGTTGCTCAACGGCGGTCGTGACCTGTGGCTCTCCGAACGTCGTGACACCACGCTGGAAGTGCCGACTAAAACCTCGAGCGGCTATCCCGTCGTGCAGCGAAACGACGCGCCCATCCGGGCTTTCAAAGAAGACGTGCTCGAGGCCCTGGGCAGTGAGCCGCTGATCGACGTGCGCTCGCCTGATGAGTACACCGGCAAGCGCACCCATATGCCCGACTACCCCGAAGAAGGGGCCTTGCGCGCCGGGCACATCCCCACTGCCCGCTCCATCCCGTGGGGCAAGGCTGCCGACGAGAGCGGACGCTTCCGCAGCCGCGAGGAACTCGACGAGCTGTACGGCTTCGTCACTCCCGAAGACAAGACGATCGTCTACTGCCGCATCGGCGAGCGCTCCAGCCACACCTGGTTCGTGCTGACCCATCTACTCGGCAAGCCCGGCGTGCGTAACTACGACGGCTCGTGGACCGAATGGGGCAACACCGTGCGGGTGCCGATCGTCGCCGGACCCGAACCGGGAGCCCTTCCCGCCTGATGAGCATGCCCGCGCCGTTGGCAGAGGTGGTGTCCGACTTCGCTGAGGTCTCGGGCCAGGACAAATTGCAACTGCTGTTGGAGTTCGCCAACGAGCTCCCGGCACTGCCGCCGCACCTGGCCGAGTCCGCAATGGAGCCGGTTCCCGAGTGTCAGTCGCCGTTGTTCCTGCACGTCGACGCCAGCGATCCGGGCCGGGTGCGTCTGCACTTCAGCGCACCCGCCGAAGCGCCGACCACCCGCGGATTCGCCTCCATCCTGGCCGCCGGGCTGGACGAACAGTCCGCGGACGCCATCCTCGCGGTGCCCGAGGATTTCTACACCGAGTTGGGTCTGGCGGCTCTGATCAGCCCACTTAGGCTCCGCGGTATGTCGGCGATGTTGGCCCGAATCAAGAGGCGGCTGCGCGAGGCCGCATAAATAGGGGAACCGCGTGACTGGGCTTACGGCGCGGCGCATAAACTTCCCCGGACAAGACTTGTAAGAAATTCTCTTAGAGACGAAGCAGCCAGAGACGTTCATCGACACAGGAGGCGCTAGGTGCCCAGTCACGCCAGCTCGAGGATCTCCAAGGTTCTCGTCGCCAACCGCGGCGAGATCGCAGTCCGGGTGATCCGGGCGGCCCGCGACGCGGGACTGTCCAGCGTGGCGGTGTACGCCGAACCGGACGCCGAAGCCCCGCACGTGGCCCTTGCCGACGAGGCGTTCGCGCTGGGCGGCCAGACCTCGGCCGAGTCCTATCTGGACTTCGGCAAGATTCTGGACGCGGCCGCCAAGTCCGGCGCCAACGCCATCCACCCCGGCTACGGCTTCCTGTCCGAGAACGCCGACTTCGCCCAGGCCGTGCTCGACGCCGACCTGATCTGGATCGGGCCCAGCCCGCAGTCCATCCGCGACCTCGGCGACAAGGTCACCGCCCGCCACATCGCCGCCCGCGCGCAGGCCCCGCTGGTGCCGGGTACCCCGGACCCGGTCAAGGACGCCGACGAGGTGGTGGCCTTCGCCAAGGAGTACGGCGTACCGATCGCGATCAAGGCGGCCTTCGGCGGCGGTGGCCGCGGCATGAAGGTGGCCCGCACGCTCGAGGAGATCCCCGAGCTGTTCGAGTCAGCCACCCGCGAGGCCGTCGCCGCGTTCGGCCGCGGCGAATGCTTCGTCGAGCGCTACCTGGACAAGCCGCGCCACGTCGAGGCCCAGGTCATCGCCGACCAGCACGGAAACGTCATCGTCGCCGGCACCCGGGACTGCTCGCTGCAGCGCCGCTTCCAGAAGCTTGTCGAAGAGGCGCCCGCGCCCTTCTTGACCGACGCGCAGCGCAAGGAAATCCACGAGTCGGCCAAGCGGATCTGCAAGGAAGCGCACTACTACGGCGCCGGCACCGTCGAATATTTGGTCGGCCAGGACGGGCTGATCTCGTTCCTGGAGGTCAACACGCGGCTGCAGGTCGAGCACCCGGTGACCGAGGAGACCGCTGGCATCGACCTGGTGCTACAGCAGTTCAAGATCGCCAACGGCGAGAAGCTCGACATCACCGAAGACCCCACACCACGCGGGCACGCCATCGAGTTCCGGATCAACGGCGAGGACGCCGGCCGCGGCTTCCTGCCCGCCCCGGGCCCGGTGACCCGCTATGACATCCCCACTGGCCCCGGCGTCCGGCTGGACTCCGGCGTCGAGGCCGGGTCGGTGATCGGCGGCCAGTTCGACTCGATGCTGTCGAAGCTGATCGTCTACGGCGCCACCCGCGAGGAGGCGTTGGCCCGCTCCCGCCGCGCCCTGGACGAATTCCACGTCGAGGGCCTGGCCACCGTCATTCCCTTCCACCGTGCCGTGGTCTCCGACCCGGCTTTCATCGGTGACGAGAACGGCTTCACCGTGCACACCCGCTGGATCGAGACCGAGTGGGACAACACCATCGAGCCCTTCACCGGCGGCGAACCGATCGACGAAGAGGAAAGCCGACCGCGCCACAAGGTGATCGTGGAGATCGACGGCCGCCGGGTCGAGGTCTCGCTGCCCGGTGATCTAGCTTTGTCCAGCGGCGCCCCCGACGCCGTCGGTGTGGTCCGTCGCAAGCCCAAGGCGCGTAAGCGGGGCGCCCACGCCGGCGCGGCCGCGTCCGGCGACGCGGTGACCGCGCCCATGCAGGGCACCGTGGTCAAGGTCGCCGTCGAGGAAGGCCAGGAGGTCGCCGCGGGTGACCTGGTGGTGGTCCTGGAGGCGATGAAAATGGAGAACCCCGTCACCGCGCACAAGGACGGTGTCATCACCGGCTTGGCGGTCGAGCCGGGTGCGGCCATCACTCAGGGCACGGTGCTCGCCGAAATCAAGTAGCGCTCGCGGCTGTGGGTGTGCGTTAGCGGCTACGCGTGTGCGTTAGCGGCTTAGCGTGTGCGCTCGCGGCTACGCGTGTGCGTTAGCGGCTTAGCGTGTGCGCTCGCGGCTTCGCGTGTGCATCAGCGGCTTCGCGTGTGCATCAGCGGCTTCGCGTGTGCGCTCACGGCGGACGACACGCCGAAGCGGCCGCCGTAGCTGCACACTGAAAGCCGTTGATGGACAGGGGCTTCGCGTGTGCGTTAGCGGCTTCGCGTGTGCGTTAGCGGCTTCGCGTGTGCGCTCACGGCGGACGACACGCCGAAGCGGCCGCCGTAGCTGCACACTCAGAGCCGTTAATGGACAGGGGCCTCGAGTGTGAACTCGCGGCTTCGCGTGTGCACTCGCGGCTTCGCGTGTGCACTCGCGGCTCCGAGTGTGCACTCGCGGCGTCGAGTGTGCGCTCACGGCGGGCGACACGCCGAAGCGGCCGCCGTAGCCGCACACTCAAAGCCGTTGATGGACAGGGGCCTCGAGTGTGCACTCGCGGCTCCGAGTGTGCATTAGCGGCGTCGAGTGTGCGCTCACGGCGGGCGACACGCCGAAGCGGCCGCCGTAGCTGCACACTCAACGCCGTCGAGCGCACAAACAAAGTCCAACTGGCTGGTCGTAGCGCGTCGTCGAGCGAGCCTGCGCGAGAGTTACTCGAGCTGGTCCCGAAGCCGGGCCAGGGACTTAGCCAGCAACCGGGACACGTGCATCTGTGAGATGCCGACCCGTTCGGCGATCTGCGTCTGCGTCATCGACTCAAAAAACCGCAGTACCAACACAGTTCGTTCGCGCTCGGGCAACGCCTCCAGTAACGGGCGCAGTGCCTCGCGGTTTTCGATCCGATCCAGACCCGCGTCCACGTCGCCCAGCGTGTCAGCGATGGCGCGGGCGTCGTCGTCTTCGTTGCCGCCACCGCTATCGATGGACAACGTGTTGTAGGAGCTGCCAGCCACCAGGCCCTCGACCACCTCGGCGCGGTCCATACCGAGTTCGACGGCGAGTTCGGTGGCGGTCGGCGCCCGACCCAGCCGCTGCGACAGTTCGGCCGTGGCGGTGCCCAGCCGCAGGTGCAGTTCCTTGAGCCGGCGCGGGACCTTGACCGACCAACTGTTGTCCCGGAAGTGGCGACGGACTTCACCCATGATGGTGGGCACCGCGAAAGAGACGAAATCCGAACCGGTTTCGACGTCGAAGCGGACGACAGCGTTGACCAGTCCAACCCGC
>NZ_LZLS01000219.1 GCF_001673365.1 Mycobacterium asiaticum | reverse complement strand
GGCTCGGGGGCCCCAGCCCCAGCTGCGGCCCCCGAGCCCGCACCGGCACGCCCGGCGCCCGTGCGGCGCTCGAGCCAGCGGCCCGTGGCGGTGCCGCCGGAGCCGAAGCCCGAGCCCGCTCCGGCCCCCGAACCCAAGCCGGAACCGGTTGCGACGCCAGCGCCCGCCGCCTCCTCAGCCCCGGGCGAACTGAATGCCGCCGCGTCCGAGGCCGGTATCGACATGGCCAGCCTGGTCTCGATGCGTTCGACTCGCTGCAGCAGTGCTGATTCGGCGTCGCTCGCCGAAGGGAGCAGCAGGCGGGCGCACACCACTTCCAGCAGCAGACGCGGGGCGGTCGCGCCACGCATCTCGCCCAACCCGGCCTGGACCACCTCCGCATACCGGGTCAGGGTTGCCGGGCCGATTCGCGCCGCCTGTTCGCGCATGCGTTCCAGTACGTCCTCCGGCGCGTCGACCACGCCACGCGAGACCGCGTCGGGAACGGCTTGCATGACGATGAGGTCCCGAAACCGTTCCAGCAGATCGGTGGCGAATCGGCGCGGGTCGTGGCCGGCGTCGATCACCGATTCGACCGCGCCGAACAATGCCGCGGCGTCCCCGGCGGCGAGCGCGTCGACCGCGTCGTCGATCAACGCGACGTCGGTGGCGCCCAGCAGCCCCAGTGCGCGCTGATAGTTGACCCGGCCCCCATCGGAACCTGCTACCAGCTGGTCCAGCACCGACAGGGTGTCGCGAGGCGAACCCCCGCCTGCGCGGATCACCAGCGGATACACCGCCTCGTCGACAACGACGCCCTCCTGCTCGCAGATCCTGGCGATCAGCGCCCGCATGGTCCGCGGCGGCAGCAACCGGAACGGGTAGTGGTGGGTGCGCGACCGGATCGTCGGCAGCACTTTTTCCGGTTCGGTGGTGGCGAAGATGAAGATCAGGTGTTCGGGCGGCTCCTCGACGATCTTGAGCAGCGCGTTGAATCCGGCCGTGGTCACCATGTGCGCTTCGTCGACGATGAATACGCGGTAGCGCGACTGGGCCGGGGCGTAAAACGCGCGGTCGCGCAACTCTCGGGTGTCGTCGACCCCGCCGTGACTGGCCGCGTCGAGCTCGACCACGTCGATGCTGCCGGGCGCGTTCGGCGCCAGTCCTTGGCAGGAATCGCAGACACCGCACGGAGTGGGCGTCGGGCCTTGCTCGCAGTTCAGCGACCGCGCCAGGATGCGAGCCGATGACGTCTTGCCACAGCCGCGCGGCCCGGAGAACAGGTAGGCGTGGTTGATCCGGCCCGCTTGTAGCGCGATGGACAACGGTTCGGTGACGTGCTCCTGCCCCACCACTTCGGCGAAGGTTGCCGGTCGATACTTGCGGTAGAGGGCCACGGTGAGCAGGCTACTCAGGCCCGGTGACGATGCGCGCCCGGAGGGCGCGCTGAGGAGGCGGGCAATCCAGCCCACGCCCGGTGACGATGCGCGCCCCGGCGTTCATCGTCTCGGCGTTCATTCTGCGTCCAGGGCGCGCGGCACTCGCACTTTTGCGCCGTAGGCGCAGAGTCGACGCTAGAGAGTCTCCGTCGCGGCCAGCAGCGCGCATGTCGACAGCCCGTCGACCGCGTCGCGCAGATCCGGCAGCGACGGGAACGACGGCGCGATCCGGATGTTCTTGTCGTCGGGATCCTTGCGGTAAGGGAAGGAAGCGCCCGCCTCTGTGACCGCTATACCGGCATCCTTGGCCAGCGCGACGGTCCGTCGTGCCGTACCAGGCCAGACGTCGAGACTGATGAAGTAGCCGCCCTTCGGGTCGGTCCAGGAAGCAATCTTCGATTCACCCAGCCGCTGCTCCAGGATTTCGGCGGCCAGCGCGAACTTCGGCGCCAGGATCTGCTGGTGCCGAAGCATGTGCAGACGCACTCCGTCGGCATCTCCGAAGAATCGCAGGTGGCGCAGCTGGTTCACCTTGTCCGGGCCGATCGACTTCTTTGCGGCGTATTGCAGATACCACGCGATGTTGCCCAATGAGCCGCCGAAGAAGCTCACCCCCGCACCGGCGAAGGTGATCTTGGAAGTGGACGCGAAGATATACGGCCGGTTGGGGTTGCCGGCTTTGGTGGCCAGCCCGAGCACGTCGACCTGGCGGATGAAGTCATGCGTCAGCGTGTGGACCGCATAGGCGTTGTCCCAGAACAACCGGAAGTCTGGCGCAGCGGTCTGCATCTGCACCAGACGACGGACGTTTTCCCAGGAGTAGGTGATGCCGGTGGGGTTGCCGAACACCGGCACAGTCCACATTCCCTTGATCGCGGGATCGGCCGCGACCAGTTCCTCGATCAGACCGACGTCTGGACCGTCCTCGAGCATCGGAATCGGGATCATCTCGATGCCCAGGGTTTCCGTGATCGCGAAGTGCCGGTCGTAGCCGGGCACCGGACAAAGGAACTTGACGACCGGCTCTTGGGACCACGGCCGCGGCGAGTCCACGCCACCGTGCAGCATCGAGAAGACGACGACGTCGTGCATGAACTCCAGGCTCGCGTTGTTGCCCGCGATCAGGTTCTGCACCGGCAAACCCAGTAACTCGGCAAATATCGCCCGCAGTCCGGGCAGGCCGTGCAGGCCGCCGTAGTTGCGGGTATCGGTGCCTTCCGGGTCCTTGAAGACGTCACCGGGCAGCGCCAACAGCTTGTTGGAAAGGTCAAGCTGTTCGGGAGAAGGCTTTCCGCGGGTGAGATCCAGGTTCAGCTTCTTGGCCTGCAGGTCGGCGTAGTCCTGTCGATGCCGCTCGTGCAGCGCCGATAGCTCTTCAGGGCTAAGGGAATCGAACGGCACCATGCGGCCCTTTCGCCGTCGGGAATTGGAGGGAAACCCTGCATTCATAGAGGGGACCCCGCGCACCCGACAGAGCCCATTGACCCTTGCTGCCTTCCGGCCCTGGGGGAGTTCACAGGATAGACGCCGCGCGGGGTCCATCGGAGAGTGTAGTACCTGGCTCGCGACACTCAGCCAAGGCAGTGGCAGGTACTGGGGCCACCCCAAGGGTCTAGCGGCTACCATGGCCCACGGAGGATTCGCCTAGTGGCCTATGGCGCTCGCCTGGAACGCGGGTTGGGTTAACAGCCCTCGCGGGTTCAAATCCCGCATCCTCCGCTGCACGGTCCGCCTTGCGACCAGGGACGATCTTGGTCTGGCCGCGATTGGACGGACCTGAGTCACGAGCTTGAGGGACTTGAGGGAGTTATATGGGGCGCAAGGTCGCCATCTTGTGGCACGCATCGTTTTCGATCGGCGCCGGCGTCCTCTACTACTTTTGCGTACTGCCACGCTGGCATGAGCTGGTAGGCGATCTTTCCCGTCCGCTGGGGACCACACTTCGGATTGTGACCGGCGCGTTGATCGGTCTGGCAGCTTTGCCGGTGGTGTTCACGCTGCTGCGGACGCGCAGGCCCGAACTCGGCGCGCCACAGCTGGCGCTCTCGCTCAGAACCTGGTCGATCGTTGCTCATGTGCTGGCCGGGGTGCTGATCATCGGCACGGCGATCAGCGAAATCTGGCTGTCGCTGGACTCGGCCGGCCAGTACCTGTTCGCGATCTACGGGGCCGCCGCCGCGATCTTCGTCCTCGGCTTCTTTGGTTTCTACCTGTCGTTCATCGCCGAGCTACCGCCCCCGCCGCCGAAACCGATCAAGCCCAAGAAGGTCAAGGAACCTCGCAGCCGACTGGGCAAGAGGCGCGGCAAGGCTGTTGCGACTGGCGCTGACGACGAAGACGAAGACGACCTGGACGCTGACGACACCGACGACGCTGAGGCCGCTGACGACGCTGAACCGGCCGAAACCGAGGAAGCGCCCGCAAAGATCACCCTGGACAAGGACGCGAGCCCGAAAGAGCAGGAAGCGGCGGACACCGAAACCGCCGAAACCGTCGAGGCTCCCGTCCCCACGGCGGCTGAGCAAGACCAAGACGAAGCAGAAGCTTCTGCGGAGACCGTCGAAGCACCCGTCCCCAGCGGCACCGAGAAAACCGTCGAAGCAGCGGCAGCGCCGCGGCTACGCAACCGTCGGCCCACCGGGAAGACCTCACACCGTCGCCGCCGAACCCGTGGTGGAGTAGCGGTCGAGGAGTAGCGCTCAGCGGCGCCGCAACCTTTCCACGTAGTCGGCGATCGCCTGCTGAGTCTGATCTGCACCCCAGATCTGACGGACCTCACGATCGGTGTCGGCGCCGGCGCGGATTCTTTCCAGTGCCGCAGCTCGCAGCTGGGACTTCGTGTGGCGATATGCCTGCGCGGGGATGCCGCTGAGATCTGACGCTTCGGCCATCGCCGCTTCCATCAGGTCCACCTCGACTACGCGGTGGGCCAATCCCCTGGCGACCGCATCGTCTCCCCGGTAATTGCGGCCACCGAGCAGCACCTCCTCGGCGCGCGCACCACAGGCGTATCGCATGACTTCGAGTGCGGCGACCGGGAATGCGACACCGACCCGCACTTCAGCCGCACCGATTTGCGCGTCCGGGCTGGCCAGCCGCCAATCGCAGGCGCAAGCCAACACACAGCCGCCGGCGATGGCGGCGCCGTTGATGGCGGCCACCGTCGGCCCGGGATAGCTGAACACCGCTTCGAACGCGTCGGATAATGCTTGAACCAGCCGATCGGTGTAGGCCGCGCCGCCGTCGACCACGCGGTTGAGGTCGACGCCGGCAGAAAAGACCCGGCCGGCTCCGGTGACCACCAGCGCGTCGCCGCCGCTACGCGCCTGCTGCCGGAAGGCATCGGTCAACTCACCGAGAAACTCGACGTCAAGTGCGTTCACCCGCCCCGATGACAAGGTCAATACCCGGACCGCACCTACCGCTTCAATCTCGATCACAGTCCACTCCTACACCAGAGATCGCCGGAAATTGGGATCGGTAGCCGTTGCGGCCATTTGTACTTCTCTCATGACGACGCCAACAGGGGCGGCGCATGACGGAAGGAACTCCAGTGAAGCGTGTTATCGCGGTTGCGATCGGGACCATCGGCTGTGCGTCGGCGCTGGTGGGCTGCTCCAGCGGCGGCCACACCGCCAGCCCGACGGCAAACGGGCCGGCGAGCGTCTCCAACGGCGGCGGGACCGGTGCACAGGTCCAGGTCGGCGGTTCTGACCTGCCAGGCCTGAACCCCTCCTCGGTGACCTGCGTCAGGCAGGGCGGCAAGATCAACATCGGCAGCGGGTCCGCCGGCGGGCAGCAGGCGCTTGCGGTGGTGATGACGGACGCGAACCCGCCCACCGTCGACTCGCTGGCTCTGGTCGTGGACGGCAACGCCTTGTCGGTCGCGGACAACATGGGCGCCAAGGTCGGCTCGGCGAAGGTGTCGGTGGACGGCAAGACCTACACGATCACCGGGCAGGCCCAGGGTGCCGACCTGAAGAACCCGATGGCCGGAATGATCACCAAGGACTTCAACATCAAGGTGTCGTGCGGCTGATGTGGAGGGCTTCGGGACGGCGGGCTTGCGTTGCAGGCCCGCCGTTTCGCGTCGGTCGGTCCTATGATGCGGTCGTGACGATCGCCGAGGATCTCCAACGCGCGCAACGCTTGGCGTTCGCCGCCGACGAGGCCGCGGCCCGAGACCTGTTGGTGTCGCTGATGCCCCGGATCGAGGCGGCCGATCGTGACGATCAGTTGCTGGAAGTATTCGCCCAGCTCGGCGCGATCTACCTGGCGCGCGGCGCGAATGACGGAGTGCGAGAATGCATTCGGCGTATCCGGGAGCCGTTGACGATCTATCGGGGCATCCTGGCGGGCACCATGCCCGAAGCCGCCGCGCAGGTGCACATCTCTCACGCCGAGATCGCGCGCATGGTCCAGCGCTATTCGCGTAGGGCGCAATTTCTGGACGTCGGTTTGGCGGCAGCCCAAGGTGACCATGAGGGCGCCGAATCCGCCCTGGCCGCACTCACCGACGGTGATCAGGACGACCTGCTCACGCATGCCAAGGTGCTGTGTGCGATCGCACTGTGCGACGACGACCTACATGTCCGCTCGGTGCCACTGTGGGATCAGGTGTTGGCGGCTTTGGAGAGCGCCGCGAGCGGCACCGAAGCCGCGGATCATCTGTGGGTGTTGTCGGCCACCGGCTACGGAAGGTTCTGCATCGAGACGGGGCGACTCGCCGAAGCCGAGCCTTGGCTGCGTCGTGCGGGAGCGCGGGCGCAGGCCCACGGCTGGGAATTAGGTTACGCCCGAACGCAGTTGGAGCGGGCAGCCGCCGCCTGGACGACCGGCGACCACGACATGACCGAACAACTGGTGTCTGAGGCTTATCCGGTGATCGCACGGTACGCGCGAGCCCACGAGGTATCCCGCTGCTGGCTGTACTCGGGCCTGACCCGGCTGGCAAGCGGTGCCCTGGATGCCGCCGACCAGTGCTGGGAGCAGGCCGAGAGACATTGGCGAGAATTGGGCAAACCACTGCATTTGCACCGCATTCTGTTGCAACGCAGTTGGATAGCGATCTTCTGGGGACGCTTCGCCGAAGCGGTCGAGATGATCGCACAGGCCCGCGAGTTGCTCGACTCCACCCCGCGGAGCAGTTGGCTGCAGTACGCCCTGCTAGACAATCATCTTGGGACGGTCTGGCGTGCGGATGCGCTGTCCGACATGGGCTTTGACGGCTCGGGCGACCCCGACGAGTCATTACAGGAGACCGAGGCGCGACACGCTGAATCGCTAGGCATCCTCCGTGGCGAGGTAGGTACCCCGGAGTACCGGCGCGCGATGACCAAACTGGAACAGGCCGCCGAACTCAAGGTGCCGGCGGCACTTGCGGTCGACTCCGTCCGTTACTCCATCGCCGATGCAGATGCTCGATCACGTTGGGCGGCACGGGTTTCGGCGCCGATCCTGGCTAGTGCCTTCGCGGTCGCCTGGGAGTGGGAGAACACCGAACTGCTCAGCGAGCTGGTTGAGTACCACAGTGCCCGTGGCACTTTCGAAACCGAAAGCCAGCAGCGGCGGGTCGGCGAATGGGAGTCCGCCGCGGCCGCCGCGGCATTCCTCGATGCCGGGGACGAACTGGACCCGGCGATGGTCGCGTCGGGTCTGCCGTCAAGGAGCGGACGTTCGCTGACCCGGCTCGGTCCGCTACCGCCGCTGCGGATGGAACCCGGCGCCGCGCCGATCATGAGTCACTATCGCGCACTGGCCCTGGCACGCTACGGGCGCGACGTCACCGCCGCCGAGCCAGCGTGGTCGACCTGGCCATGAGAGATCCGGGCCGACTGACCCTGGTGCTGCGTTACGCCGATCTCGGGATCGCCACCTATGCCAGCCTGCGCATAGTCGGCCGCCCGTCGCAGACCGTCAACTGGGTCGTGGAAGACCCAATTCTGTTGGCAGCGCTCGAGGAATTGACCGAGGCCCTGCCCGAACCACACGGCGACGAGAGCCGGCGGGACGCCATCGAGCGCGCACTGACCCGCGGCCCGTTCGCCTCCCCCGACACCGAACTCACAGTTGCCTACATTCTCGGGGTCCTGCTGATCGGCGCCGCTGGCTGGCAATTGCTGGCCGAGTGCGTGGCCCAGTCGTCGGAACGACGCCCAGCACTGTTCATCTCCCCCAGCGCCCGGTTGGCGCGGGTCCCCTGGGGCCTGCTGGCACTGCCTAAATCGGGTCCGAGCAAAGAGGAATTGGTTCGGGCCCGCCAGGACGCGATCACTTCCAGCGGGCGGGTCGCAGCCCGGATCCCTTGGCAGCTAACCGATGTCAAAGAACACACCGATGGATACCGGTTAATGGAATTGGTCGACGTCCTGTTGGCGGTGCCGCAGAACATCGTTCACGCGCCGCGCACACCAGCCGGATGGGAGGCGCGGCGGGACGGCGCCCCGGTACTGATCCTGGATCCGCGCGTGCCGGGACAGCGTCCGGACTCGCCACTCGGATCGGTACTGGGCAGACCGTCGGCCCACACACCGTTGGCGGAACATTTCGCCGAGTTGATGCGGCACCGACCGGTGCTGCCCCATGTTGAGAGTTCCGTCGAACTGTTCCGCCGTCAGGACACCGACCGCTTCTGGCTCGCGGATATGTTGGCGCAGAGTCCAAGTCGGCTGCTATACGTCGGACATGCCAGCTCAGCCGACGGCGAGGGCGGCGGAGACGCGGCCCGGGCCGCATTGCACCTGGCCTGCACCGCGGCGGCGGCCGGCGAGGCCGGGGAGGCTGGGGGGGACATCGGTAATCACCGCCCGCTGACAGCGTCGGATCTGATGTCGTTGCGGCTGCCGATGCCACCGCGGGTGGCACTGTTGGCGTGCGCGTCCGGCGGCGACTATCGGTTCGACGAGGCCGCCGGCCTGGTGGCGGCGATGATCTTGGGCGGTGCGCAGTTGGTAACCGCCACGCTGTGGTCGCTGCCCACCACCGCGGCGTACCGGCAGTTCTCCAATAGGGGCGAGGGTTTTCCGGACCCGATGGCCGATGTCGTAATCGCTGTCGACGAAGGGCACCGGGACACCGAGGCCGCGTACGCGGTAAATCGTTGGCAGCGCGCACAATTGCGAAGCTGGCGGGACGGAACCGTCACCGCCAGCCCACTGTATTGGGGTGCGATGGTCACCTTCGCTGTCGACGGTGCCCGCTGAATCAGGCCAGTACGAGGCCGGAAGACCGCACCGCCAGTACCGCCATCTCGTCGTCGGGCAACGAAAGCTCTTCTCGGGCAGCGGGATCGAAGGCGACCAACACAACCAGACCGGGCCGCAGCATGGCGAGGTCAGCCGCCCCATCGTGGTCGATCAAGCGGCCGATGAAGGTATCGCCATGCACGCTGGAAACCTCGATCAGGATCTGGCGCTGTGCAACAGTTAATTCGGTTTGACCGCCGCGGACCACGGTGCGTACCGTACCGACCCCGACGGCCAGGCCCTCGTCATCGCTGCCATCGCTGTGCCGCGCGGCCCAGCGGGTGACGGCGACGACCGCTATAGCGGCTACGGTGCCGGCTATGACGCCGGCCACCGCGATCCACAACTCGCGAAACGCGAGGAACAGGATGATGGTTGCAACCAGTGCAAATTCGGCTCCGATTGCGATCGACTTCGACTTGTTCATATGACCACCTTGGGTGGACCGATCGGCTACCGAACCCAACTTTTCGAATACCGGGTCTTTCGTCGGTGCCCCTATTCTGTGGTCATGAGCGCCGATCCGCAGCTAGCGCCGGCCCGGGCGGGACAACCCCGGCGGGCAGTGATCGATCAGGCGTGGCGCGCAATCGGTCCCGGCGTCGAGGTGCTCAGCAGCGACGACGGTGGCCCGCTGAGCCGAACTGTCAAACGCATCATCGATCCGTTGGTGCTGCGTTTGCGGTCCAACCCGCAATTTTCGACACCGGTCGTGGCCATCGACACCGCGACGGTGATGCAGGACCTGATCGTCGGCAACGCCGCTCAATTGCGTTTTGCCGCAGCTTGGTTCGAAGTGCTCAAGCTCGAGCGTCGCAGACTGCGGATCCGCAGCGGTAACGCCCAGGAGTTGTACTTCCCGGTGTGCTTCGAGCTCGCGGTGACCAAAGGCGCACCCACGCCGTTGGAACGCGACGCGGCGGCGATGGTGTTGCACGAAATACACCAGGGCCGGGACCGCACCGCGATCGAGGTGCTCAACGACTATGTCGCCGATCCGGAGGTCGTCACTGCGCTATCGGCCCAGCTCGAAGACAGTTGGCGCGACGTGCGGGCCGAGAACACAGCGCTTGAGCCGTTGCTGGCGGCATTGGCCACGGTGCTCGGGCCGGCCACCAGTCACACCGCGGCCACGGCGCGGCAGCGCGTTTGGTCGGCGGTGATCGCCGACGCCACGCCGTACAACTTAGGTGCGCTGGTCCGTGTCCAAACCGCCGAACTGCCCTGGTCGATCGTCGAGTTGGGTTTGAGTTCCGTTGCGCCACAACAGCCGCCGGGAGTGGTGGGCGGAACGGACGGCGACCGCCCGCTGGATCGCCCGGTAGTGGACCGGGTCCGGTCCACGCTGCGGCGTGCCTTGGATCGCGACGCGTTGCCGGAGATTCCGTTGTTGTGTGCAGAGGAAGTGGACCGCGCTTGTGCGCCATGGGGGCTCCTGGCCGAGGACAAGCAGGCCACCCTGGTGGCCGGCATCGAGGTGGCGGGCGAGCTGGCGCCTTTGGACCCGTCGGTGGCGAGCCGTTACACGCTGGCCGGGCAGATCCAGGCGCGGTTGCGTAAGGAGGCGTACGTCCTGCATGCCCGGCGCTATCTCGCCGAGGGCGGGCCAATACATCCGCGACAGCAGCAAGTTGTCGATGATCTGGCCTCCTATGCGCAGCCGTATCTGAGTCGGCTGTGGGCGCGGCTGCATGGCCGCGACGTTTGGCAGGAGCCGTGTCAGGATGTCGACGACGTGCGGTCGCTGCTGGAGGGTGTGGCCAGGTCGGTGAGTCTCGATCACCGCCAACGGATTAAGTCGATGCTGCAATTGCAGGTGGCCGGATGAAGCTGTCCGCCGAATCCGGCCTCTGGACGCTCGGGCCGGCAGCCACCCACGAGCAACCCACACCACTGCTTGCCGTGCTGGAGGTCAGCGGCGCGGTCCTGTCCTGGATCGTCGACGACCCGGCTGGCGTAGATGCCCCGCAGATCACCTTCACCGACCCGAATCGCGCCGACTGGCTCTGGCGCGTGGTCGGTCAGTCCGGCCACATTGCGCTGATAGCGGCCACCACGACCAGCGACGAACCGGACCTCACCGAACTCGACATCACACCGGGCTCGATGGCCGCGCTGCGCAGGCTGGCGCTCGGCCATTGGTTGCGACGGTGGTGGCCGGCCAGCCAGCGCGACGGTACCCCGGGCCTCGATCGGGCGCTGCTCGACGTCGAGGTAGCGCTGCTGACCCACGGCGCGCAGAGTTACTTCACCGACGACACGCTCGACTCGGACGTGACCGACCTGCTCGCCCCGCACGCCGCGGCGCTCATCGACCACATCCGGACCGGTGACCCGCGCGTGCGCGACCTGGTGGGCGCCGGTGCCGAACTCGCCGAGGAAGTGGGCTTGGACGGCGTCGATTGGGCGGAACTCTCTGCGGCGGCGGCGGATTGGCCGGCCGCTCAGAGTGTTACTGGCTACCGCGACGACTACGCACTGGCCGCGGGATCGGAGACCGGGCTAGCGTCCACGGCCATTAGCTCGGGCGTCACGTCTATCAATTGGGGAGCGGTGCCGCCGGGGATATTCGACGCGGCCGAGGACACGGTCGGGTGGCGCGTTGAAACCGCCGGTCCCGCGGTCGTGGCCGTGGTGCGTGCGGCCGTCATCGGCCCCGAGCCGGCCACTGACATCGCGGTACGCGTCATGTCCGGAAACGTCAGCGGCGCGGCCGCGCTCGACGCCGCCGGTCGGGCTACCGTCCCCCTCGTCGACGCGCAGCAGCGCGCGCTGCCCGAAACTGTCGCTTGGAACCACGACTGGCCGGCAACCTCGGTGGTGGTCGGGGCCGACGTTACCGAGCAGCGGGAGGTCCGCGAGCGGATCCGCCGTTGGGTGCAGACGCGGCTTGACCAATCCCCGCCCGATGCGTTCCTTGCGGAGATCCTGGCGGCCGAGTCGGCCTACTAGCGCTAGTTGGGCCGGGCGCGGCGGGTCGCCGCTAGGCGTTCCTGCCAACGGCGTCGCGGTCCCCTGAGGGCATTGCGTCTGTCCGCAGCTTCAGTTTTGGTTGTGAAGCGACGGCGTTCTGTGTTACCCCACGGCGGGATAATCGGCGAAATCCCTACCAGGATTCACATTCAAAGCCCAGGATTCACACTCATTCAGGCGGCTTCGGTCCGGACGCCGCGATAGGCCTAGAAGCCGTCGCACCGGCTCCCTATGCTGAGCGAGTGCCCAACACATATCGCGTCGTGCAGTGGACGACCGGAAACGTCGGTAAAAGTTCCCTACAGTCGATCGTGGCTAACCACCAGCTCGAGCTGGTCGGATGTTATGCCTGGTCGGCCGAGAAGGCAGGTCGCGATGCCGGCGAGCTGGCCGGCATCGACCCGATCGGGGTGACGGCGACCAATGACGTCGACGAACTGCTCGCCCTGAAACCGGACTGCGTGGTCTACAACCCCATGTGGATCGACGTCGACGAGCTGGTCCGCATCCTGTCCGCCGGAGTCAACGTGGTGACCACGGCTTCTTTCATCACCGGGCACAACCTTGGTGACGGTCGCGATCGGCTACTGCAGGCGTGCGAGCAGGGCGGGTCGACGATCTTCGGTTCAGGTGTCAGCCCCGGTTTCGCCGAACTGTTGGCCATCGTGTCGGCGATGGTGTGTAACCGGGTCGACAAGATCACCGTCAACGAAGCCGCGGACACCACCTTTTACGACTCGCCGGACACCGAGAAGCCGGTCGGCTTCGGCCAGCCGATCGATACCCCCGAGTTGGGGCAGATGGCCGAAAAGGGCACCAAGATCTTCGGCGAGGCCGTCCGGTTGGTCGCCGACGCACTCGGCGTGGAACTCGACGAAATCCGATGCGTCGCCGAGTTCGCGCAAACCACGGCCGACCTCGAGATGGCATCCTGGACAATCGCCGCGGGTTGCGTCGCGGGTGTCTACATCAGCTGGCAGGGCATTGTCGGCGACCGTACCGTCATCGACCTCAACGTGCGCTGGCGCAAAGGCCAAACGTTGGAACCCGACTGGCAGATCGACCAGGACGGCTGGGTGATCCAGGTGGACGGACAACCCACGGTGACGACCAAGGTCGGTTTCCTGCCGCCGCCGTACTTCCAGGCCACCACGCTCGCGGAGTTCATGGCGCTCGGGCACATCATGACGGCGATGCCGGCGATCAATGCCATCCCAGCGGTCGTCGCGGCGGCTCCCGGCATCGCCACCTACGCGGATCTTCCGCTCACCCTGCCGCGCGGCACGGTACCCACCGGATAGCCCGTCCCCAGAATGAAGCCGACAGTCAGCGGGTATGCAACTGCAATGGCTACCAACAACCGACTCAACAACGCGGTCCAGTACTGGGGCGGAAGGGCCAAGGAGACCCTCGGCAAGCTTTCCGGCAACCGGCGTACCCAATACGAGGGCAAACTCGACCAGGCGCGAGCAAACGCCAAAGACACCGGTTTACGGATCAGAGACACGTTCCGGCGTCGGCAGCGGTATTGATCGGCGTTTCAACATCCCTGGCATTCGGGTACTCGATGCCCGCCAACGGACTACAACGAGGAGCGCTGACGCAATGAGTGCCGAAGACAAGGTAAAGAACAAGATCGAGGACCTGGGCGGCCGCGCCAAAGAGGCCGTAGGAAAGGTCACTGGAAATCGCGAAACCGAGAACGAGGGTCGCGGTGACCAGGCGAAGTCCAGCTTGAAAGATGCTGGCGAAAAGGTGAAGGACGCCTTCAAGAAGTAGCACCTGGGGCGCGAGATGCGTTGCCGGACAATCGGATCGGTCGGGCCGGGTTGAGAAGCTCGATTTGTGGCTATCCCTAGGCGACTAGCAACCAGTTCAGTTAGGGATTAGCTATGACACGGAACGTGTTTCGCCGGATTGCGGTCGGCATCGGCGCCACTGCCATGGTCGGCGCCTTCGCGCTGCTGTTCGAGCCCGCCCCGGAGGCTGCCGCTGCACCCTGCCCGGACGTCGAGGTGGTGTTCGCTCGTGGCAGCGGCGAGCCCCCCGGCGTCGGTGGCGTCGGCCAATCATTCGTTGATGCTTTGCGCGCTCGGACTGGCGCCCGCTCGCTTGAGGTTTATCCGGTGAATTATCAAGCCAGCACGGACTTTTCCAGTAGCGACTTCCCACTGAGCGTGATCGCCGGGATTCGGGACGCCGGCGGACACATCCAGTCGATGGCGTCGAATTGTCCCAACACAAAGCAAGTGCTTGGGGGGTACTCGCAAGGCGCGGCCGTAGCCGGGTACGTGACCTCTGCTGAAATCCCACCCGGTGTGCCAGCTTCGGCGGTACCGCAACCGCTGGCGCCCGAGATCGCCAATCATGTTGCCGCGGTGGTGCTATTCGGAACGCCGTCACCGGAGTTCCTCAGCCAGTACGGCGCGCCGCAGATCGCTATCGGGCCGCTCTATCAGCCCAAGACCATCCAGCTGTGCGCCGACGGCGACGACATCTGCAATGGCACCGGGACCGCCCCCAACATTGCCCACGTGTCCTATGCGGTCAACGGAATGACCAACCAGGCAGCCGATTTCGTCGTCGGCCGGCTATAACGGGTCCTGCTCATCGTCAGGCGGCGGGATCGGTGCATTCTTCAACCAGTCGCGCAGCCGGAACAGACCGTTGATCACGATTCCAAGACCCAAAAGGACCAACGTCGCGACGATTATTGCGGTGGTCACTACTCCATAGTGACAGGCCGAGCCCTACGCGGGCGCCGGCTTGACCTCTAATCCGACGTGCACCTTGTCGATACCACCGCGCACCAGCGAATGGGCATAGAACCACCAAGCGTGGTACCAGTAGCGCTTCAGCACCGCGTTGTAGACCTTGCGCGTCTCGGAGTTCGGCAGAATCCGGGCGACGCCCTCTACGTCTTCGCTTTTGGGCTTGCCCAGTGATCCGCTCTTAGCAATCGTCACTCGCGGGGTGTTGCGGATTCGCTTGACCTTCCACGACTCGTCGTCGGTGATGACCAGCAATCGGTCCCCGTCGGGCACGCCCCAAATCGGAGTGGGTTTAGCGCGACCATCTTTGGTAAACGTCGTCAACCGCAAGTACTTCGACTTGATGACGTCGTCAAAAGTGATAGCCACGTTTTGTTTCCTCCTATAAAGGTCGCCCCCGAACGGCGATTGTTCAGTTTCTTAACTACCCGTACCGACGGCTGGGGAAACAAAGAGCCGTTGTGGGCGGGGGCACACCTACCCCGCGCACTCGGCGGCGGCACACCGGTTGCAGAATGCGTTCATGCGCGTTCTGGTAACCGGAGGTACGGGATTCGTCGGCGGCTGGACCGCCAAAGCCATCGCCGACGCGGGACATTCCGTACGTTTCCTGGTGCGAAAGCCCGAACGTCTGCAGACATCGGTGGCCGCATTAGGCGTCGACACGTCCGATCACATCATCGGTGACATCAAGGACCGTGACTCGGTGCGAAAGGCGCTGCAGGGTTGCGACGCCGTCGTGCACAGCGCTGCCCTGGTCGCTACCGACCCGCGCCAGACCGCGGAGATGCTGGCAACCAACATGGAGGGTGCGGGCAACGTCCTGGGTCAAGCCGTCCAGCTCGGCCTCGACCCGATCGTGCACGTGTCAAGCTTCACTGCGCTATTTCACCCCAACTTGGAGACGTTGACGGCCGATCTGCCGGTGGTTGGCGGAACCGACGGCTACGGCACTTCCAAAGCGCAGGTCGAGATCTACGCTCGCGGCTTGCAGGATGCCGGCGCACCGGTGAACATCACCTACCCCGGAATGGTGCTCGGCCCGCCGGTCGGCGACCAGTTCGGCGAGGCGGGCGAAGGCGTCAAGGCGGCGCTGCAAATGCACACCATCCCCGGACGTAGCGCGGCGTGGATGGTCGTCGACGCGCGCGATGTCGCGGCTTTGCACGCCGCGCTCTTGGAGCCTGGCAAGGGCCCGCGGCGCTACATGGCGGGAGGCCAGCGGGTTCCGGTTGGCGAATTGGCTCAGATGCTTGGCGATGCCGCCGGCACTCCGATGGTCGCTGTTCCGGTTCCCGACACGGTGTTGCGCGCCGCCGGGTCGCTTCTCGATTTCGTGGGACCCTATCTGCCCTTTGATAATCCGTTCACCGCAGCGGGCATGCAGTACTACACCCAGATGCCCGAGTCCGACGATTCGCCGGCCGAGCAGGAACTAGGCATTACCTTCCGTGATGCCCGCACCACCATCGCCGACACGGTCGATGCGCTGCGCGACGAAAGTCGCTAAGCCGGACTTTGGTTGTGCAGCGACGGCTTTCGGTGTGAGCCCAGGGCGGGAAAATCGGCGAAACGCCGCCCAGGCGTGACACTCAAAGCACAGGATTCACACTCAGTGCACTACTCAGCACCACTCAGTGCACTAGAGGCCTTGACCGATGGGAAGTCGACGAGATGACGAACCACAACGATGCGACGGCACTGTTGGTGATCGATCCGTACAACGACTTCATTTCCCCCGGCGGCAAGGTCTGGGACCGGTTGAAGGGCGTAATCGAGACCAATGACTGCGTCACCAATATGAAGCGAGTTCTCGACGCCGCGCGAAACGTCGACATCCGCGTCTGCTACGCACTGCATCGCCGATACCGCCACGGTGACTACGAGAATTGGCGGTCCATCGCGCCGGTCCAGAAAGCCGCGTGGACGCGAAGAACCTTCGAGTACGGCACCTGGGGCGGCCAGTTGCACCCGGATTTCGTACCCCAACCCGGCGATATCGTCGCGGCCGAACATTGGTGTTCCAGCGGTTTCGCCAACACGGATCTGGATGTGTTGCTTAAACGGCACGGCATCGTTCGACTGATCGTCATGGGCCTGATCGCCCACACCTGCGTGGAGGCGACCGTCCGATTCGCCGCCGAACTCGGCTATGAGGTAACGATGGTCAAGGACGCGACCGCGGACTATTCCGAGGTGGAGATGCACGCCGCGCTGGAGGTGAACATCCCCAACTACGCAACTGCCGTCTTGTCCGCGGATCAAGCGGTAGCGCTGATGACCCGTTAGTCCGATTTATTTGCGGTCGGTATCCCGGCTCGGTTGCACCCGTTTCGGCTCCCCCGGCATTTTGGGATAGTTCGGCGGGTACGGCATATCCCCCAGACCGCGTTCCTCGTCGGCCTCGACCATCTCGAGCAGCACATCGATCGACTGCGCGTCGTCGTCCATCTGGGCCCATGGATCCTCGCGCCTCGCGACCAAGTCAGGCACGGTGGCCATGGTGTATGCGTCGGGGTCCGCGTCCCGTAATTCCGTCCAGGACAACGGCATCGAAACCGTCGCGATAGGGGTCCGTCGCACCGAGTACGGCGATGCCATGGTGCGGTCCCGGGCGTTCTGGTTGAAGTCGATGAAGATCCGCTCGCCCCGCTCTTCTTTCCACCAGGACGTGGTCACCGCGTCGGGTGCGCGGCGTTCGATCTCGCGTGCCAGCGCGATGCCGGCGCGGCGCACCTGGATGAAATCCCAGTCGGTTGCGATCCGCAGGAATACGTGGATGCCACGTCCACCGGACGTCTTGGCGTAGCCCACCAGGCCCAGCTCGTCGAGCAGGGGGCCCAGCACGTCGACGGCGACCGCGCGCGCCTGTTCGAAGCCGGTGCCGGGCTGCGGGTCCAGGTCGATGCGCAATTCGTCGGGATGCTCGGTGTCGGGGCAGCGGACCTGCCACGGGTGCAACGTGACGGTGCCCATTTGCGCCGCCCACACGATTGCTGCCGGATGCGTCACTTTCAGCGCGTCGGCGGTCCGCCCGGACGGGAACGTGACCCGGCAGGTCTCCAGATAGTCCGGGTGATGTTGCGGCACCCGTTTTTGGTAGATCTCTTCGCCGTCGATGCCGTCGGGAAAGCGCTGCAGGTGGGTGGGACGATCACGCAAAGCCGTGAGCATCGGAGCGCCCGTCGGCGCTGTCGCCATGGCCCGGTAGTACTCGACCAGCCGGCCTTTGGTGCCGTTGGTCCCGAGCTTCGGGAAGTACACCTTGTCCCGGTTGGTCAACCGCACGGCAATGCCGTCGACATCGAGTTCTTCTGCTGCAGCAGCCATAGCTAGGTACCAGCATGCCGCACGACACAATGAATCAATGGACTTACCCGTCATGCCGCCGATTTCGCCGATGCTCGCCAAATCCGTCAAGGCGATTCCGGCCGACGCATCGTATGAGCCCAAGTGGGACGGATTCCGCTCGATTGCCTTCCGCGATGGTGACCAGGTGGAGTTGGGCAGCCGCAACGAGCGACCGATGACCCGCTACTTTCCCGAACTGGTCGCCGCGGTCAAAGCCGAACTGCCGCAACGCTGCGTGATCGACGGGGAGATCGTCATAGCCACCGATCACGGCCTGGATTTCGAGGCGCTGCAGCAACGGATTCACCCGGCCGACTCGCGGGTGCGGATGCTGGCCGAGCAGACGCCGGCGTCGTTCATCGCCTTCGACCTGCTGGCCCTCGGCGATCAGGACTACACCAGGCGACCATTCCAGGAGCGGCGCGCGGCTCTGGTCGAAGCACTCGAAGGTTCGGGCCCCTCGATCCACGTCACGCCGGCCACCACCGACCAGTCCGTCGCGCAACGCTGGTTCTCCGAGTTCGAGGGTGCCGGCCTAGACGGTGTGATCGCCAAGCCGCTGGACATCACCTATCAACCGGACAAGCGCGTCATGTTCAAGATCAAGCATGAGCGCACGGCCGACTGTGTGGTTGCCGGATACCGGGTACACAAATCCGGCAGCGACGCGATCGGCTCGCTGCTGCTCGGGCTCTACCACGACTCCGGTCCCGACGCAGGCCAGCTTGCGTCGGTCGGGGTTATCGGCGCCTTTCCGATGGCCGAACGCAAGCGGCTATTCACCGAGTTGCAGCCGCTGGTCACCACGTTCGACGAACACCCGTGGAACTGGGCGGCACACGAAGCCGGGCAGCGCACGCCGCGCAAGAACGAAGGCTCCCGCTGGAACGCGGGCAAGGACTTGTCGTTCGTGCCGCTGCGGCCCGAGCGAGTGGTCGAGGTCCGCTACGACCACATGGAGGGCGCCCGGTTCCGGCACACCGCCCAGTTCAACCGCTGGCGGCCCGACCGCGACCCCCGCTCGTGCACCTATGCGCAACTCGAGCAACCGGTCACCTTCAGCCTCGGCGACATCGTGCCGGGACTCGGATTAGGTTAGTCACCGACTCAGGCCGAAGTCTTACAGTAGATACACGATTCGTTCGGATGGGGCCGGGAAGGAGGCCAGCATGCGACCGTCTCGCTCAAAAGAGACTTCTCTGCGCGCCGTCCCGGCCGACGTCCGGGCCAAAGTGATGCCGGCGGTGCTCGACGAGCTGGCCCGCTGGGGCGTCGAGCGATTCAGCATCGAAGCCCTGGCCGAGCGCCATCGCTTGGACGTCGCCATGATCTATCAATACTGGGGCGACCGACAGCACCTGATCGTCGACGCCGCGGTCCGCGATGCCGAAGCATTGCGGACGGCCACCGACACCGGAGCTCTGCAAACGGATCTGCTTGCCCTTGCCCGGTGCATCGCCGCGGACTGCAACACCAGAATCGGCCGCACCTTCCATCGGTCTTTGGTGATGGACAGTCGAGGCCACCACGACACTGAAACCCGAATGTTGTTCTGGCAGCAGCGGTTTAGCATCATACGTGCGATCGTCGATCGAGCCCGTCAGCGTGGCGAAGTTCGCGACGGCGTCAATACCCTGGCGGCGATTCAGATAGTGACTTCGCCGCTCTACATTCGCAGTCTGTATACCGAAGACCCGGTGGATGATTCCTACTGCGTAGCCATTGCCGACTTGGCGTGGCATGCGCTGCGTAAGCAATGACGGCTTAAGCGTCCGGCAGCATTTAAGATATCGGGATGCTGAACGTGTCCGCCCTGTTCGTTCCGCGCTCGGCCGCGTTCGACGAAAACGGCGCGATAAATGCCACGTGCATTCCGATGGCTTGGTTCCAGGTCGATCAAATGCCTTTGTGGGCAACGGTTCCGGTTGTACTCGTGGTACACGCCCCGGCAGGCGGCGACTACGACCCGGAAATTCATGTGGTTTGCAAAGATCCCGCCGGGTCCCCGCGCGGATCGCTGCGCGCGGCCTGGCACTGGCCCGACGACGGAAACCGCGCCTCCAAATACCGCTGCTTCACTCAAGATCTCTCCTTTCCCATAGAGACCGAAGGCGAGTACACGCTCGGCGTCTACTACGACGCCGAAGGCAAAATCGAACTGTCCACACCGGTTCCGATGTCCATCCTGTTGGCCGAGCAGGA
The DNA here is from genome assembly GCF_001673365.1 of Mycobacterium asiaticum. Taxonomy (GTDB): domain Bacteria; phylum Actinomycetota; class Actinomycetes; order Mycobacteriales; family Mycobacteriaceae; genus Mycobacterium; species Mycobacterium asiaticum_A. Next base: position 25,785 of record NZ_LZLS01000219.1, on the reverse strand, counting down.
GCCGACTGCCGGAGATGGTGATGACCTGACACAGATCGATGAGTCCGCCAAATAACGCAGCGCGCGCGTCCGACACCCTTACTATGTCGGGATGCACGTAGCCGCATTGCTCGTGGCGGGCACCGCCAACATCGACGACTCCGCAATTGACGCCACCCGCTTACCGATCACCAGCTATGACGTCAATCAGACGCCGGTGTGGTTGACGGTGCCCCTTGTCCTGGTCGTCCACGCCCCGGCCGGAGGTGACTTCGATCCCGAGTTGTTCATCGTGTGCAAAGACCCTGGCGGAACCATCCGCGGCACGGTCCGCTCGGCGTGGCAGTGGCCGGACGAGGACAACAAGCCGTCCAAGTACCGGTGCTTCACTCCGCAGCTTTCGTTCGCGATCGAGAACACCGGCGAGTACACCATCGGCGTCTACGACGACTCGGAAGCGCTCCGCGCGATTGCCACGCCCATCCCGCTGATGATCAACATGGCCGGCACGCGCCCTGGGCGCGTTAACGGAAACTAGACCGCGACCGTCAGTTCCGACAAGCCACGCAGGGTGATGTTGGATTTGTACGACGGTTCCCCGGCCAGCCGGGCATTGGGGAACCTAGCCGTCACCGCCGACAACGCCACGCTGGCTTCCAGCCGAGCCAACGGGGCGCCGAGGCAATAGTGCGCGCCGCGGCCAAACCCTAAGTGCCGCAATGCTTCACGTTCTGGATCGAAGACGTCAGGTCGGTTGAACTCGCCGGGATCACGGTGCGCGGCGGCCAGCAGCAGCAGCATCGCGTCTCCTTTTGACACTTGGGTATCCCCAATGCGGATGTCGTCGAGGGCAATTCGGCTCAGCTGCTGCACCGGCGGGTCGTAGCGCAACGTTTCCTCGACGATCGCTGGCGCACGGCCGGGTTCGGCACCCAACGCCGCCCACTGCCGGCCGTCGCGCAACATCGCCAGCACAGCGTTGCCGATCAGGTTCACCGTCGTCTCGTGGCCGGCCACCAATAACAGCACGCACGTCGAGACGATTTCTTCCTCGGTCAGCTGATCGCCGGCTTCGTTCACCGCAACCAACGCCGACAGCAGATCGTCGCCCGGGTCGCGGCGGCGGATGGTTATCAGCCTGTGCAGATAGTCACGCAGTCCCGCGCCCGCGTTCAACGAGTCGTCCAGTTCGTCGGCCTGGTCGTCGGTGAAGAATGGATCCAACGATTTGGCCAGCACCGCCGAAGCCCGACTGAACTGTGGCTCGTCCTCCAGCGGAACCCCGAGCAGTCGGCAGATCACCGCAACCGGGAGCGGGTAAGCGAAGTCCGCGACCACATCAAAGCTGCCCTTGGCCGCAATCCGGTCCAGCAGCCCGTCGACGAGCGCACTGATCTCGGGCTGCAGCGCACCCACCACCTTCGGTGCGAACGCCTTGCTGACCAGCTTGCGCAGCCGGGTGTGATCAGGCGGATCGAGGAACAGAAAGCCCGGCGGGGTTTCCCGGCGCATCGTCGGATCGGCCTTGATCATCCGTTGGGCGGCCGTGGACTTGAGCTGGTCGCTGCTCGAGGAAGGGTGGCGCAGCACCTCGTCGCAATTCCGGTAGGTCGAGAAGAGGATGAAGTCGCCACCCGGCAGCGTCAGCGGGCCGCGGTCGCGCAACTCGGCGCACACCGGGTATGGGTCGGCCCGGTTGGCCGGATCGATCAACTGAAGCAACAGCTGCTGAACTTCGGCCGATTTTGTCGTCTTCATACCAACTCCGTCATGCGAGCCCGTCGGTCACGCCATTCATTCAAGCCATTGTGCCTGCGTCGCCGAGTAGCATCCCGAAGATGGCGGTGCGGCGGCTGTGCCGACTCGGAATGTTCTTGGCAGTTCTCACCGGCGGTCTGATGCTGGCGACGCCGAGTCATGCGTGCGCGTGCGGTGCCGCGATCGCGCCTCGCGGCGCCAATGCCGCCGTGAATCATGAAGTGGCACTGGTGCATTGGGACGGCGCCATCGAGACTATCGTCATGCAGCTGGGAATGAGTGCCAGCACGGACAACGTCGCATTAGTGGTGCCCACGCCCACGCCGGCCACGGTCGCCGCCGCCGACGAGGCCACGTTCACCGAGTTGGAGCAGCTGTCGGCCCCGGAGATTCGCCATCAACGGCACTGGACGTTGAAGTCGCCGCTACCAGGCGCCGCGGACGGAGCCGTCCGCGGGGCGGCACCGGGTGCGCGGGCACCCGAGGTGATCAGCCAGGTGCAACGTCCCCTTGAGGCCACCACGCTGGCTGGCGGTGACCTGACTGGTCTACAGAAGTGGTTGGCGGACAACGGTTATGCCATCAAGCCGACGGTTTTGCAGGCGTTGGACCCATACGTGCGCGACGGCTGGTCCTTTGTGGCGCTGCGGCTCACCAGCACGGCACCGATTGTGGGCGGGCTCCACCCGGTTCGGCTGACCTTTCAGTCGCCGAATCTGGTCTATCCGATGCGTCTTTCGGTCGCCGCCGAGTCCCCGCAACATGTGACCGTGTTCAGCCTGTCCGACCATCGGCAGCAGCGCACCGACGCCGACTCGTCCACGCAGCGAATCGAAGTTCAGTTCGCCGGGAACGTCGCTGGTGCCGCGCACGATCCGCTGCTGCGCGAACTGACCGGCAACCACGGCGGGTATCTGACCAAGACCCAGGTTGACATCAATCAAACATCGCGGATCACATCGGACTTCACGTTCGGCAACGCCCCTAACGATGCCCCCTACCGGCGGGTGATCGTCGTCGACGACGACGTGGCCGTACCTCTTGGATTGGTCTTGGCGGCCGGGTTCGCTGTGATGCTCATCGTGGCGGCGGTGGTGCTGCTGGTAATCCGGCGTCGGCATCGTCGACGTCTGCGCAGCTCAGGTTCCTTCGGATAGCCCCGCCAGGTCCGGGTCGGCCATCAGCCGATCCAGAAAAGCCCGCTGTCCCTTGAGTAACTTGGCGCGGGCTTGGGCAACCGGAAACCAACCCACGCGGTCGACCTCGGGGAACTCCCGCATTTTGCCCGAGCCGCGCGGCCACTCCAGTTCGAAGGTATTGCTGCGAGTCTCGGCGGGGTCGAGATCACCGCGGACGGCGAACGCGGTGACCACCTTGGCGCTGGGTTGTTTCACCGGCCCGAGGTCGACCCGCGGACCCTCGGGCACCGCTAGCCCGAGTTCTTCGCCGAATTCGCGCTGGGCCGCCGTCCAAGGGTCGTCGGCCTCGGCGTATTCGCCTTTCGGTATCGACCAGGCGCCGTCGTCCTTGCGGGCCCAGAACGGCCCGCCCGGATGGGCGATCAGCACCTCCACGACACCATCGCGCGTGCGGTACAGCAGCACACCCGCACTGAGCTTGGGCATGGACGGTCAGACCCCGACAGCCTGCTCCAGATCCTTCAGCGAGGTTTCTAGGTGCGCGAGCAACCGCTGCAGATGCGGCACGCTGCGTCGGCACCCGACCAGACCGAAATCGAGGTTGCCGGCGTTGTTGACCAGGGTGATGTTCAGTGCCTGCCCGTCGGGGATGTTGGACAGCGGGTAGCTGCCGTGCAGGCGCGCACCGCCGTAGTACAGCGGATCTCCCGACCCGGGCACATTGGAGATGACGATGTTGAACGGCGGCGGCACCGCGGAGAGGAAGCCGGGAACACCGGCCAGGGTTAGTGGGGCCATGTTCAGTGCCGACAGTGCGAGCACCTGGTACGACGGCAGTTCCGCGAGCACTTTCTTGTTGCGCCGCATGGATTCCCCGACGATTTGCAGCCGCTTGGCCGGGTCGTCGACGTCGGTGGCCAGGTTGCATAGGATGCTGCCGACCTTGTTGCCGCCACTGTCGGCATCTGACTCCGAGCGCAGGCTCACCGGGACCATTGCAACCAGGGGCGCGTCCGGCAATGCATCCTGCTCCTGCAGGTAGTACCGCAGCGCACCCGCACACATCGCCAGGACGACGTCGTTGACCGTCACGCCCGCGGCATCCTTGACGGTTTTGACGCGCTCCAACGAATAGGACTGACCGGCGCAGCGGCGGGCACCGCCGACCTTGACGTTCAGCATGCTGTGCGGAGCCGCGAACGGGAGGGTCAACTGCTGCTCGAACAGTGCGGCGCGGGCCAACTTCAGCGTCGAAGGGGCAATCCCCGCAACCGAACCTGCCAACTTGAAAAGGGAATTCAGCGGATTCGAGCTAGCGGAATCGGACGCCGACTTCGGCTGTTGGGGCGGGCGGGGCAGGTTCCACATCGCCTTCACCGTGGTGTCGTTGGGATCGGTCGACATCGTGCGCTGCATCAGCTTCACCGCCGAAACCCCATCGATCAAAGCGTGGTGCATCTTGGTGTACATGGCGAAACGTCCATCGTTTAGCCCCTCCACCACGTGCACTTCCCACAGCGGGCGGTGCCGGTCCAGCAGACTGGTGTGCAACCTGGAGGTCAGCTCGAGCAGATCACGAACGCGTCCCGGCGACGGCAGTGCCGAACGCCGGACGTGGTAGTCCATGTCGACCTCGTCGTCATAGGCCCAGGCAACCCGGGCGATGCCGCCGCCGATCGTCGCGGGGTGCTTGCGAAACGTCGGCTGGAATTCGTCGTTGGCTACCAGCGACTCGTAGAACTCCCGGACGAATCCCGGTCCGGCGTCTTCGGGTGGCTGGAACAACGACAAGCCACCCACGTGCAAAGGATGCTCCCGCGATTCGGTGAACAGAAACATCGAGTCGGTGGGCATCATTAATTCCATCCCGCTATTAAAGCGTGTCGGGCTGGCCGATGGTTGATTTAGCTGGCGGCAATCTAGTGCCGCTTGGAAAGCTGTTGTCAGACAGCTATTTTGATACCGCTAACCCACCGAGACGATCCCCGCGTTGGAGATGGTGAAACCGCGCCCGGAGGTTACCGTGCAGGTCACTCCGCTGGTCTCCGACCGGCAAGTGAAAGGGCCGACGCCAGCGGTTTGACCGTAGGCAAGAGTCGGCGTTCCTTGTCCCGCATTGCCCAGGCACGAGGTTCCCGTGCAGGTCTTGAACGAGCCATTGCTCGACATGTGCACCGACTGCGGCGGCTCATCGGTCTGACAATAGGTTTCATCAGAAATACCGTTGCCACGCTGATAGTTCATTTCGCAGCCCAGATTGTGCGACGGAGCGAAAAACGAGCACCACGTCGAAGTGCAGACCGGGTTATCCGCGGCAGCGACAGGCACATTCACACCTGAGAAGACGACGACCAGCCCGATTGCAGCGATAACAGTCCGGTACATAAATGCCAATATGCAACGCCGTAGCGGTCTTTGTCACCGCATCCGACGGTGCTGGAGGATATTGACAGTCCCTGCCACTGCGGCATAACGTGCCGCACGTCGCCGTCCCGTCCGGAGGTCTCCATGAGCAGTCCGTCCAAGTTTCGCGTCATCCAGTGGGCCACCGGCGGTGTCGGGAAGGCCGCCATCGAGTGCGTTCTGAATCATCCGCAGCTGGAGCTGGTCGGGTGCTGGGTACACAGCCCGGACAAGAACGGCGTGGACGTGGGCCGGATCCTCGGCGTCGACGACCTCGGCGTGACCGCAAGCACCAGCATCGACGACGTGCTCGCTCTGGACGCCGACTGTGTCATGTACAGCCCGCTGGTGCCCAGCGACGACGAGGTAATCGCGATCCTGCGCTCGGGCAAGAACGTGGTCACCCCGGTGGGCTGGGTCTATCCGGCTTTGACCAACCCGCGTGTCCGGGCGATCGCGGAAGCCGCCGTCGCGGGCGGCGTGACGCTACACGGATCCGGTATCCATCCCGGCGGTATCACCGAGCGCTTCCCACTGATAGTCTCGTCGCTGTCGTCATCGGTCACCCACGTGCGCTCCGAAGAGTTCTCCGACATCCGCACCTACAACGCTCCCGACGTAGTTCGTCACATCATGGGCTTCGGCGGACCGCCCGAAGAAGCAATGCAAGGACCCATGGCCAGCCTGCTCGAGGCAGGTTTCAAGATGTCGGTGCGAATGATCGCCGACCATATGGGTTTTCGGATCGATCCGAATATCAGGACCAGCCAGGAAATTGCCGTGGCGACCGGGCCGATCGATTACGACCCGGTGCCGATTTCGGCGGGAACGGTTGCGGCCCGCCGATTCCGCTGGCAGGCGCTCTCCGATGGCGAACCGGTCATCACTGCCGCGGTGAACTGGCTGATGGGAGAGGAGAACCTGGAGCCGGCCTGGGACTTCGGCGAGCAGGGCGAGCGTTTCGAAGTCGAGATCACCGGAGATCCCAACGTCAGTCTCACTTTCAAAGGCCTGCAGCCGGAGTCGATCGCCGAGGGGCTGGTGCGCAACCCCGGCATCGTCGTGACAGCCAACCATTGCATCAACGCGGTACCCGACGTCTGCGCCGCCGATCCCGGCATCAAGACCTACCTGGACCTGCCGCTGTTCGCCGGTCGCGCCGCCGCCAGGTTCGGGTAACGACATGGGTGTGCGGGGGTCGCAGCCGCCCATCACAGATTCGCTGCGCGATCGGCAGCGCGCCCAGGTCCGCGCCGACATCAGACGCGCGGCGTTCCGGTTGTTCGTCCAGCGTGGCTACGACGCCGTCACGACGGAGGAAATCGCCGCTGCCGCTGGTGTTTCGCCACGTACCTTCTTCCGCCATGTGCCCAGCAAGGACGACTTGTTGCTGGCTCCGGTCCGCCACGGTGGCGCCGCCATCGTCAGCATGCTCGAGCAGCGCCCTGCCGCCGAATCGGCCGACGTAGCTTTGGTCAATGCCATCATCGGTCGCACGCGGTCCTTCGACCCGGCCGACTGTGAGGAGTGGCGCGAGGCCCTGCTGGTAGCTCCAGACATGCTGCACAGGGTCACTATGTACACGTCTGCGGACCGGGAACGCGCGACCAAGCTGATCGCCGAACGAATGGGCGTCGATCCCAGCGTCGATATTCGACCCGGTTTGCTCGTTCAATTGGGCTTCGCCGCAGGAGATTACGCGTTTGCGCTGTGGGTGCGCCGGTCTGGCAACCGCCAGCCATTGGACCGCTACGTCGCCGATGCGCTGGAAGCGGTCAAGAGCCCGCACTGGGCCGGTTAGCTTCCGGATTGGCGATCCGAACGGGTTGCCCATCCAGCCACGCGGTGACGGCTTCGACCGTGTCGGTATAGAACGCGGAAAGCATTTCCCGAGTGACGTAGCCCAGGTGGGGGGACAGTGTCACATTCGGCAGCGCGCGCAACGGATGCTCGGCCGGAAGTGGTTCTATGTCAAAGACATCCAGGCCGGCCCCGGCTATGCGCCGCTGCTCCAACGCAGCGATCAGCTCGGCCTCGTCGACGATCGGTCCCCGAGAAGTGTTGATCAAGTAGGCGGTTGGTTTCATCAGGGCCAGTTCGCGTTTCCCGACCAGACCACGCGTGCGCTCGGAGAGAACCAGGTGGATAGAGACTACATCGGACTCCTCGAACAGGGTTCTATTGTCAACCCGGCGCGCCCCGACCGCGGCAGCCATTTCAACGGTGAGATTTTGGCTCCACGCAATCACCTCCATACCAAAGACTTTCGCGTACTCGGCCATTCGCCGACCGACCCGGCCCAGGCCTAGCAGCCCGATCGTCCTGCCCGACAACGTCATTCCGATTGTGGTCTGCCATGCGGTGCCGTCTCGCATACGCCGGTGCTCCTCGGCCAGGTGGCGCACCGTCGCGATCATCAATCCCCACGCCAGCTCCGGCGTCGCGTCGCGAACCGACCGGAACCGCAGATGGGTGAAGTCCGAACGAGCCACCAGCACAACGTGCTCCGTGGCCGCGGCCAGATCCAGGTTCGGCAGGTTCCGGCCGACGATGGTGATCAGCTTCAGGTTCGGCAAGCGTTCAATCAGGCTGCGCGGGAACGCCATCCGTTCCCGCAGGGTGCAGATCACGTCGAACGACTGCAGCACCGCCACGGCCTCGTCTTCGGAAAGGTGGCGATCGAAAACCGTTACCTGCGAGCGCCTCTGAACGGGTGACCAGTCGGCGAGCTGGAGCGCCACGCCGGCATAGTCGTCGAGTATCGCCACTTGAAGCATGGGAGGCAATCTACCTGTCGGCCCGGTAGCAAACGAAGCATCGTACGTCACCGAATGCTCGTTATAAAGACCCTAATTTGTGTTTATCCGATCGGGACGATGGCACAGCTGCCTTAATTTAGCGCTCAGCCCAAGCCTGAACTACTGAATGCAAGAAATGCCCGGGCGCTTACCAGCGCGGTTCCGAGACGAACGTCGCAGAAATGCGAGCTAACGATTCTCACCGGATTTCCACAGAAACCCCCTATGCTGCTCCTACCAATCCCCAGCGTGCCAAAGTATCTGTAGCGCACCGACTTGCAGCTAACGGCAGAGCATCCGGACATCGACGTAATCAGTCGTAGAAACGCACTCTCCAACTTTTTCAGTCGAAATGCCATAAACCATTCTGTCGCCGTAAATGCGGCGATACGATCTGCCGGCGAGTATCTGCCTGGTGTGGTTGTCCTCAATTGTGGGAGTAGCGCAATGTCCTATGTCTTCGCATCGCCGGAAATTCTGACCGCTACCGCCGCGGACCTGGCTCAGATTGGCTCGGCACTCAACACAGCAAACCGAGCTGCGGCTACGGCGACGACGCAGGTGGTCGCCGCGGCCGGGGACGAGGTATCGGCGGCAATTGCGGCGGTGTTCGACGCGCACGGACGCCAGTACCAGACGCTGAGTCTGCAGGCAGCGGCGTTTCAGGCGCAATTTCAGCGGGCGTTGACCGGTGCGGGTGGCGCCTACGCGATGGCCGAAGCGGCCAATGCCTCGCCGCTGCAAGCCCTTGAGCAGGCAATCTGGGGGACGATCAACGCCCCGACCCAGATGCTGCTGGGACGTCCGCTGATCGGTCACGGCACCGACGGGGCCGCAGGGACCGGACAGGCCGGCGGGGCGGGCGGACTGTTGTGGGGCAACGGCGGTGCCGGCGGGTCAGGGGCCGCGGGCCAGGTCGGCGGTCGCGGCGGGGACGCCGGCCTGTTCGGCAACGGCGGCCGAGGCGGCGTCGGTGGCACGGGAGTGATGGGCTCGTTGGGCCTGGAGGGAGCGAAGGGCGGCGCTGGCGGCAACGGCGGCAACGGCGGTGCCGGCGGCAACGGCGGGTGGCTCTGGGGAGCCGGCGGTGCGGGCGGAGCTGGGGGCTTGGGCGGTGTCGGTGGGACCGGCGGAGCCGGCGCGGTCGGTACGGCCGGGTCCGCGGTGCTCAACGCCGGCGCCGGTGGCATTGGCGGCACCGGCGGAGCGGGGGGCACTGGTGGTCAGGGCGGCGAGGGCGGCGCCGGCGGATCCTCGGGCTTGCTGGGCGGTGGCGCGGGCGCCCACGGCATCGGCGGCGACGGCGGGGCCGGTGGCATTGGTGGTGCGGGTGGTACCGGCGGCACGGGTGCAGATGATGCTGGTTCGGGCGCTGGTATCGGCGGCAAAGGGGGTACCGGCGGAGACGCCGGATTCGGTGGCACTGCCGGGACCGGCGGCAGCGCAGGCGTCGCGGGAACCGGGGGCACCGGCGGCGCAGGCGGCACGGGCGGGAACGGCACCCAGGGCGTAGCCGGTACCAATGGCGGCGGGGGCACCTCTGGTGGCAACGGTGGCGTCGGCGGGACCGGTGGTGCAGGTAACGGGGGCACCAATGGCAGCGGCGGAGCAGGTGGCACCGGCGGGACCGGTGGCCAGGGCGGCGTCGGAGATGCCGCTAGCGGCATCGGCGGTCAGGGTGGCACCGGCGGCACCGGCGGTAACGCCGGCATTGCGGGCACGGGTGGCAGTGGCGGCAGTTTCGGCAACGCCGGCACCGGCGGAACGGGCGGAACCGGGGGTTACGGCGCGCACGGCGGCTGGGGCGGGAACGGCGGTACGCCGGGTGAATCGCCCACCGGCAGCGCTGTCGGCGGGGCCGGTGGAACGGGCGGCGTGGGCAACAACGGTTACGGCGGATTCGGCGGCGAGGGCGGCAGCGCAACCAGCAACGGAACCGGATCAGCAACCGGCGGAGCGGGCGGAACCGGTGGCGCCGGCACCTTACAAGGCGGTCAGGGCGGGCGTGGGGGTACCGGGACAGTGAACAACGCGACTTCGACAGCCACCGCATCCGGCGGCGCCGGCGGCGTCGGTGCCGTAGGCGTCACGGACGGCGGTTACGGCGCAGATGGTGGCGATGCGTTCAACTACGGCCTCGGAAACGCAATCGGCGGCAAGGGCGGTGATGCCGGCAGTACCAGTGGCACCGGCAACGGCTGGGAGGGCGGACGCGGCGGTACTGCGGAGATCTACAACGTCGACTCCGCGGGTGACGCCACGGGCGGCCGCGGCGGCAACGGCGGCACGGGCACCAGCGGCGGCTGGGGCGGCCGTGGTGGTGGGGCCAGCACTCTTGGAAATGGAACAGCTACCGGAGGTGACGGCGGCACCGGCGGCGACGGCACTACCGGCTTCGGCGGCCGCGGCGGCGAGGGCGGCTACGCGGAAGCCCGCGGCGCCGGAGACGCCATCAGCGGAGACGGCGGGCGAGGAGGTACCGGCGAGGCGGGCGGTGGGGACGGCGGCGAAGGAGGTTGGGCGGAGAACAGCGGAACCGGAAACGCCATCGGTGGCGACGGCGCGGACGGCACCAGCGGCGGCACCACCGGCACCGGCGGCCACGGCGGATGGGCCGGCAGTGCGCTTATCAGCAATCCCGACTCGACCGGGTCCGCCATTGGCGGGCGCGCCGGTGCGGGTGCGGGTGGCACCAGTGGCGGGGACGGCGGGAGCGGCGGAACGGCTCAAACAGAGGGAACCGGCACCGTCACTGCCACGGCTGGCGGCGCGGGCGGCGACGGCACCACTGGCGACGGGGGGGCTGGCGGACGCGGCGGAGGAACGGCTCTGGCAAACAGCTCTGACACGCGGGACGCGGTCGGTGCGGTCGGTGGCACGGCCGGAACGGGCGGCACCAACGGCGTCGGTGGTCGCGGCGGCGAGGGCGGTGCCGCGTACACCAACGGATCTGGCGACGCCATCGGCCGCGACGGCGGACTCGGCGGCGTCGGTGGCGCGGGCGGCGGTGCCGGCGGTGCTGGCGGCGACGCCTTCAACTTTGGAACTGGAAATGCGATCGCCGGGAGCGGTGCGGACGGCACCAGCGGGGGTAGCACGGGTAGTGGCGGCGACGGTGGGCGCGGCGGCAGCGCGGCGATCGGCAGCAACGGCGACGCGCGCGACGCTGTCGGTGGCCGCGCCGGAGCCGGCGGAGCCGGCGGCACCAACGGCGCCGGCGGAAACGGCGGCCAAGGCGGCTATGCCTCAAACGAAGGTGCCGGAAACGCTATCGGCGCGGTCGGCGGCGCCGGCGGTAGCGGCGTCACGGGCGGTTTCGGTGGCGCCGGTGGTGACGCGTTCGCCAACGGCAGCGGAGATGCGACTGGTGGTGCCGGCGGTATCGGCGGAACCGGCGCCGCCGGTGTGGGCGGGGGTGGCGGCCACGGCGGAAACGCCGCCATCTGGGCGCAGGATTCATCGGCTACCGCCACCGGTGGCGACGGCGGCCTCGGTGGGACCGGCGCTATTGGTGGCGGTCGAGGCGGCAACGGGGGTTTCGCGGAAATTTTGAACGACCTTGCTACCGATCCCGCCACCGGCATCGGCGGGAAGGGTGGTGACGGCGGCGCCGCGACAGGGATCTTGAGTGACGGCGGCGACGGCGGCAACGGCGGTTGGGCAACGGTAGATGTCGGAACCGCCACGGGCGGGCTGGGCGGCGCTGGAGGCGCCGGCGGTCCTGGCGGTTCCAACGGTAATCCGGGCACCCCCTGATCAAGCGCTGAAGCTCCGGGCTCCTGGGTAGGGTTCTTGGGTGCCCGAGATCCCCGCGCAGTACCTACTGTCGGCTGACGCACCGAGCCCGCGCACCCTCATCGACATCATCAAAGAAACCGCCGCGCGCTACCCGGACGCCGCAGCGATCGACGACGGCGAAGTACAGCTCACCTACAGCGAGCTGATCGAAGACATGACCGACAGCGTCGACTGGCTGGCCGCCCGAGGCATCGGGCGCGGCGACCGGATCGGCATTCGGATGCCCTCGGGCAGTTACTCGTTGTACATGGCGATCCTGTCGGTACTGACCGCCGGGGCGGCTTATGTGCCGGTTGACGCCGACGACCCCGACGAACGCGCCGAGTTGGTGTTCGGCGAGGCCAATGTCGTTGCGGTCATTACCGATCAGGGCATCATCCGAACCCAAGGCGCCTCGCGTGGCTGGCTGGCGGGCGCGCCAACGCCTCGCGACGATGCGTGGATCATCTTCACGTCCGGATCGACCGGCACCCCGAAGGGCGTGGCGGTCACCCATCGCAGTGCTGCCGCGTTCGTCGACGCCGAAGCCCAGATGTTCTTGCGGGACAACCCAATTGGGCCTGGCGACCGGGTGCTGGGCGGGTTGTCGGTGGCATTCGACGCGTCGTGTGAGGAGATGTGGTTGGCGTGGCGCCACGGTGCATGCCTGGTTCCCGCACCGCGATCGCTGGTGCGCAGCGGGATGGACCTTGGGCCGTGGTTGGTCACCCGCGACGTGACCGTGGTCTCGACGGTGCCCTCGCTGGCCGCCCTGTGGCCCGCTGAGGCGCTGGAAGCGGTGCGGCTGTTGATCTTCGGTGGCGAAGCGTGCCCACCTGAATTGGCCGAGCGACTCGCCGTAGACGGTCGCGAGGTGTGGAACACCTACGGTCCCACCGAGGCCACCGTGGTCGCGTGCGCCGCGCGACTTGACGGCGCCGGGCCGATCAGCATCGGACTTCCGTTGGCGGGATGGGACCTGGCCGTCGTTGACGGCGACGGTGACCAGGTCGATTACGGCGGTACCGGCGAATTGGTGATCGGCGGCGTGGGACTGGCCCGCTACCTCGATACGGGTAAGGATGCCGAGAAGTACGCCCCAATGCCGGCTTTGGGGTGGAACCGGGCGTACCGCAGCGGGGACCTGGTGCGGCTGGAACGCGACGGACTCTACTTTTGCGGCCGCAGCGACGACCAGGTCAAGGTCGGGGGTCGCCGCATCGAACTCGGTGAAGTGGACTCCGCGCTGGTCAACCTCGCCGGGGTCAGCGGTGGCGCTGCCGCGGTCCGGCACACCGCCACCGGAACAGCGGTGTTGGTCGGCTATGTCGTCAGCGCGGACCCGTGTTTCGATATCGCCAAGGCGCGCAACGAACTTGCCCAACACCTGCCTGCCGCCCTGGTACCGCGCCTGGTGCGAATCGAAGAGCTGCCCACCCGGACGTCCGGCAAAGTCGACCGGGACGCGTTGCCGTGGCCGCCCCCGGGCCAAGACACCGAGGAGACACCGGAGCTCGCAGGCACCGCCGGGTGGTTGGCCGGGCTGTGGCGAGATCTGCTCGGCACCCCGGTGACAGGTGCCGGGGCCGACTTCTTCGCGCTCGGCGGCGGTTCGCTGGCCGCCGCACAACTGGTCGCCACGCTGCGGCGGAAGTATCCGCAGATCACCGTCGCCGATCTCTATGACCACCCGCGGCTGGGTTCCCTCGCCGGATTCCTCGACGACCTCGACCCACCACCGCAAGTGACCGAGCGGGTGGTGCGACCAACGCCGATGCGCACCCAACTCGCCCAGACCGTGTTGATGGTGCCGCTGGCGACATTGGCCGCGCTGCAGTGGATTACCTGGCTTGCGTTGGGGAACAACATCGCTCGTGGAATGCACGTGGTCTCTTGGACGGTCGCGGTCAACTGGTGGCTGGTGGCGGTTGCCTTCGTCGTGTTCGTCACGCCGGTGGGCCGGATGGGCATCGCCGTGCTCTTCGCTCGTCTGCTGCTGTTCAACGTCAAGCCAGGCAGTTATCCGCGCGGCGGCTCGGTGCACCTACGGGTGTGGTTCGCCGAGCGCCTCGCAGCGGCCAGCGGTGCGGAGAATCTGGCCGGTGCACCGTGGCTGGTCTATTACGCCCGAGCGCTCGGAGCCGACATCGGCAAGGGCGTCGACCTGCACTCGGTGCCCCCGGTGACCGGGCTGCTGGCGGTCGGTCAACGCAGCGCGATCGAACCGGAAGTCGACCTGCGCGGACATTGGGTCGACGGCGACCTGTTCCATTTAGGCGCCATCACCATCGGGGACGACGCGACAATCGGAGCCCGCACCACCCTGTTGCCCGGTGCCGTCGTCGGAAAGAACGCGGACGTCGCGCCGGGTTCGGGTGTGATCGACAAGATCAAGAACGGCCAATACTGGAAGGGTTCGCCGGCGGCCAAGTCCGGCCGGGTCAATCACCCGTGGCCGGACGAACGGCCGGCGCGCCGGTCGCACTGGGTGGCCGGCTACGGGATCACTTCCTTGTTGCTGGCCGGGTTGCCGCTGCTCGCGGTGGTGGCTGGGCTCGCCATCATCGGCATGGCGGTCCACCACACCCGCAGCCTCTCGCAGGCCGTTCTGCCCGCATTGCTGTGGACGCCCGTCGCGGCACTGGCTGGGATTGCCACCTATGCCTTGGCGACCCTGGTGGGGGTACGACTGCTATCAATCGGCCTGCGGGCGGGTTATCACCCGGTTCGCAGCCGCGTCGGCTGGCAGCTGTGGACCACCGAACGGTTGATGGACGCCGCGCGCAACTATCTGTTCCCGCTGTATGCAAGTCTGCTAACCCCCATCTGGCTGCGCCTGCTGGGTACCCGGGTGGGCCGCGGCACCGAGATTTCCACCGTGCTGCTCACCCCCAAGTTCGCCGTCATCGAAGACGGGGCGTTTTTGGCCGACGACACCATGGTCGCCTCCTACGAGCTGGGCGGGGGTTGGATCTACGCCGCGGAGACCACGGTCGGCCGGCGCGCATTCCTCGGCAATTCCGGTATCACTCAGCCCGGCCGGCGGGTCCCGGACGACGGACTGGTCGCGGTGCTGTCGGCGACACCGCCGAAGGCCAAGCGCGGTTCGTCCTGGCTGGGCAGCCCGCCGATGCGGTTGCGACGACGCCCGGCTGCGGCGGATGAGGAGACGACGTTCGACCCGCCGACGCGGTTGAAGGTGATGCGTGGCGCCGTCGAAATCTGTCGCCTGCTGCCGGTCTTCGTGTCCGTTGCACTCGGCTTGGCGATACTGGGTATATTGCAGGCGCTGGCAACAAGATTCGGCATCGGCTGGACCACCCTGGCCGGCGGCCTGGTGTTGCTGGTCGCGGGTGTGATGGCCGGGGTGGTGACGGTCGCCGCCAAGTGGGTGCTGGTCGGCCGGATCAAGGCCAACGAGTACCCGCTGTGGTCGTCTTTCGTGTGGCGCAACGAACTTGCCGACACGTTCATCGAAACCGTTGCGGCACCGTGGTTTGCGCGTGCCGCTAGCGGAACACCGGTGCTGAACCTGTGGTTGCGCGGGCTGGGTGCCGCGATCGGGCGCGGCGCCTGGTGTGAAACCTATTGGCTCCCAGAGGCGGATCTCGTCACACTCGGTGCAGGTAGCACGGTGAACCGCGGCTGCGTGGTGCAGACGCATCTGTTCCACGACCGGATCATGCGAATGGACAGCGTCGTGCTGGAGCCCGGCGCCACCCTCGGTGCGCACTGTGTTGCACTGCCAGCCGCACGGCTCGGTGCCGGGGCCTCCGTCGGCCCCGCTTCACTGGTGGTACGCGGGGACGAAGTGCCCGGATCGACACGCTGGCAAGGCAATCCGGTCCGACCCTGGAAATCGGCCGACAAATCCGCCAAGAATACGGGCAAGAAGAAGGCTCGCAAGGACGCCGCGGTCGAGGGCACTGCGGCGTGAAGTCCCCGGCGAAGAAGTCCCCGAAAAACGGGGTGATCGATCCCTACCTGCCGCAGAACGGCAACTTCGGTTATGCCGTATCACGTTACGAGCTCGACCTCGAGTACAAGGTGGCTATCAATCGGCTGTCGGGAACGGCCACGATCACCGCCGTCACGACGGCCGAGTTACAAGAGTTCACTCTCGATCTATCGGCCGCCCTCTCGGTGTCGAAGGTGTCGGTGAACGGGAAGCGGGCAGCCCGCTTCGGCTGCCGCGGCGGTAAGTTGCACATCGCACTGACCTCGAAGTTGGCCGCCGGCGCCGCGATGTCGATTGTCATCCGCTACGGCGGGACGCCCAAACCGCTCCGAACACTGTGGGGGGAGGTCGGTTTTGAGGAACTGACCGAGGGCGCGCTGGTTGCGGGCCAACCCAATGGTGCCGCCTCTTGGTTTCCCTGCAACGACCATCCAAGCGCCAAGGCCGCCTTCGCGATTCAGATCAGCACCGAATCCGCGTACCGGGTGATCGCGAACGGCGAACTGGTATCGCGCCGAACGCGTGCCTCGCAGACGGTGTGGACCTACGAGCAACCCGAGCCGACGTCCACCTACCTCATCACGCTGCAGATCGGTGTGTACGAGACGACGCGACTGGCCCGGACGCCGGTGGCGATCCGGGCGGCGTTACCCGAACGCCTCAAGGACGATTTCGACCACGACTTCGCCCGGCAGCCCGAGATGATGGAGTTGTTCGTCGAGCTATTCGGACCTTACCCGCTGGCCGACGGGTACACGGTGGTGGTCACCGACGATGCTTTGGATATTCCACTTGAAGCGCAAGGCATTTCGATCTTCGGTGCCAACCATTGCGATGGCACCGGCGCGAGTGAACGGCTCATCGCCCACGAACTGGCACACCAGTGGTTCGGCAACTCGGTGACCGCACGCCAGTGGCGCGACATCTGGTTGCATGAAGGCTTCGCCTGCTACGCCGAGTGGTTGTGGTGCGAGCGCAGTGGCGGTCGCAGCGCGGACGAGCTGGCTCGCCACTACCACGACGAGCTGCGCCAGAAGCCGCAGGATCTGCTGCTGACCGATCCCGGGCCGCGCCACATGTTCGACGACCGGGTGTACAAGCGCGGCGCGCTGACCCTGCACGCGCTACGCGAGCAGCTCGGTGACGAGAAATTCTTTGCGCTGCTGAAGGATTGGACTACCCGGTTCCGGCACGCCACCGCCGTCACCGATGACTTCACCGCACTGGCCGCCAACTACACCGACGAGTCGTTGCGGCCATTGTGGGCAGCGTGGCTGTATTCGACTGAGGTGCCGTGACTACAAGTTGGCCAGATCATCGGGCACGTCTACTTTGTGCGCCTGCAACACCTCCAGCGGCACCACTTCCAAAGTGCGCTCATGAGTAGCGGCCAGCACTACCGGAGCGGCGCAGCCGTCGTTGTGGGCCCGTAGCCAGTTCAGCGCGGTGACACACCATCGATCACCGGGAAGCAGCCCGGGAAACCGGTACTCCGGGACCGGTGTTGACAGGTCGTTGCCGATTGAGCGCTGGTGCTCGAGGAACTCGGCGGTCACGACGGCACAGATGGTGTGCAGCCCGCGGTCCTCGTCCCCGCTGGAACAGCAGCCGTCGCGGTAGAAGCCGGTAACTGGCTCGTTGCCGCATGGCTCCAATGGGCCACCCAGCACGTTGCGGTCGGGCAGACGATCAGGCATGCGCCTAGTATTGCGCTTTCTACGGCGATTGTTTGGCTTTAGCGACCTGCCAATTGAGTGCCACGGGTGCGTTCCCCTGGGCTTGCCAAACGATGCCTGCAGCAATAGTGCTGATCGGAAACTGTGTGCATCTACAAGTCTGGAACGCGGGCGCGGGGAATGGACTAGGTTCAGCGGCGTGATACTTACGGGCGCATTCCTGGCCGACGCGGCCGCCGTCGTCGATAACAAACTCAACGTGTCCGGCGGGGTGCTGTCCCGATTTGCGCTCGGGCCGGATCGGTCGGCGCGGTTCATCCTGGTGGTGTTGACGCAGGCCGAGCCGGGAAACTCCGACCGGATACTCAAGATCGAGATGAGACCGCCGACGGACGAAGACCCGATTCGGTTGGAGTTCGAGGTGCCGGAAGCCTCCGTCGCCGAGTTCCCTGGGTTCGCCTTCTTCGAGCTCCAGCTGCGCCTACCTGCGGACGGCCGCTGGGTGATGGTGGTAACCGGTGGCACTGGCGCGATCTCGCTCCCGGTGCTGGTGAGCGAGTTCGCGCCGCCAGCCCAGCCGCCGTCGTTCGGGCTCTAGCCGCTGGCCTGTCAGGCCAGCGCCGGCACCACGGTGTCGGTGAGCAACTGCACCGACTTCCATGCCTCCTCGACCGGCATCCCGCCGACAAACGGGTGCAGCACGATCGGCCCGTAGAAATCTCCGGCCTGCTGCGCGGACCGGACTTCGGCGATCAGCTCATCGGGCGTCACGAATCGGTAGCGCCCCGACGCCCTGACCTCCTCGAGTGTTTGCACTCCGGGCAAATGCATCAAGGATCTTTCCTCGCTCGACCATCCGCCGTAGGTGACGGCCTCCCAGAGAATGTGTCCACCGAGTTCGGCCCACGCCCGCTCGGGATCCTCATGCAGGTAGATCATTCCCCTGTTGACCGGTCCGGGCATGATGACAAACGGCTTCGTGCCCGCCGTCTCGCACAATCGGCGGTACTCGTCGGCCACATCGGGTAGATAATCGGCGAGGCTCAGCGGCAACCCGAACCGCGCCGCACGGCGCGCGGTAGCGCGTGAACCGCCTCCGATATACAGCGGCGGGTGCGGTCTGGTCCAAGTCCCGGCGCAGTTTTCTGCGGCCGACCAGACCGAGAGCATGCGCTCGATCAGGCTGTCCATCAGCCTGCCGCGTCGACTGAAATCGACACCGAGAGAATCGAATTCGACGGTGCGATAGCCCAGACCGACCGTAGTGTGCAGCCGGCCGCGACTCATGTTGTCCACCAACGCAATGTCCTCTGCGAGACGGACGGGATTCCACAGCGGACCCAGCGCGCAGTCCACACTGGCGATCATGGTCGACGTGCGCGCCAGAAACATCGACGCGGCCATAATCGGATTACAGCTCCAACCGTGCCCGGTCGCGTGGTGTTCGTCGACGCTTACCGTGGTGATACCCCTGCCTTCGCCCCACTGCGCCAATTCGAGTGCGGCATTGATCAATTCGCTCTGCTTTCGCGGATCGCCTTGCGGGGAGCCGAAGTTGAAGCGCAGTACCGTCAGCAGCATGCCCGCTACCCGGCCTGCGATCGGATGAACGCAGGGAAGTCGGGGAACAGCGCGCGGTCGACGATCTCGATGCGGGTGCCGGCCGCATCCACGTAGTAGGCGAACATGGCCAACTCCGAGCCGGGCACCGCGGCGGTCATTTCGAAGACGAAGCCGTTGTCCTCCAACAGCCGACCCGACTCGCCGAGATTGTCGCTGAAGTAACCCAGGTGGTGAACGGCGTTGCCCGGCGCGGCCATCCAGACGGTATCCGGAACCTGCTGCACCAGTTCGAGGTACGGTTCCTGAACCGAGTAGACCAATGTTGGTGTCAGTTCGCGGACCCCGGCGGCGGTGCGAAAAGGCAGCGTGTAACTCATCGGCTCGATCCACTGGTAGCCGGCTAGCGAGCTCAGCCGGGCCATTGCCGCCTCTAGATCTGGCACCACGATGCCGGTGTGGTAGAGGTCCTCAGGGCGAAGCGCGAAGGTCATGAGTTGCTCGCAATCTGTTGTTTGAGCCACGCGGTTTCCCAGAAGTTCACACTGTCGGCCAACAGATCCTGGTGGGCTTGCCGCAGCACGTCACGCACCCCGGGATACTCGGACGGAACCAATTCGGCTAGGTGAATGGCTTCCAGCGCACGGCCCGCGGCCAAGTGGGTTCGCGCCCGTTCCACGAGTGCGTCGGTCGCCGGCAAGTTCGACCACGTCTGCGGCGACGGCCTCGAAACCGACTGGGTAGAGTTCGGTCGTCGAACGTTGATGGAACCAGCCGGAGTAGTTTTCCCAGACGGCCCGCACATCCCATGCGACTTTTCCATAGCCTTGGCCCACTTCGTATTCCGCGGGCAGCACGATGTCGCGCATCAAGGTCCGAACATCTTTGCCGTCGTTCATCCCGTCCACGGTCTGATCATGCAGATAGGCGATGGCGTCGCGGAGCCTGGTCAGTTCGGTGTTGATAAGCGCGGCACCGGAGATCGGTTCGAAGTGGCCGGTCACCAGAAGTTCGGGTTGCAGCTCGCGCACCCGTTCGATCGACGCGATCGCGGTCAGGGCATCCCGATAGCGGTCACCGCGCATCGTGACCAGATTGGGAATGTGGCCGAATACCGGCCCGAAGGTGTTTCCGCACAGGCAGATTCGCTCATCGGGCAGCCACACCACCAGCGAGTCGCTGGTCTCGCCACCGGGCACCGAAATCAGCTCCAACCGTCGACCGCCGACGTGCAGACCGAGGGTGTCCTCGAAGTCGACATCCACGGTGGGGACGCTCTGCGCTGGTAACCGTTTGGTGCCGAGGCGCTCTTGGATCGCCTGAATGCCGGCACCGAGGGTGTCCTTGAATGCGAATGCGCTGCGGCTGGCTCGGTACGGGATGAGCCGTTGGTTGTCGTCGCGCCACAGCTTCCAATTCGCTTGCGCGACAACCGTCGTATCCGGGTCGCGGACGCTGTCCAGGCCGCCCACGTGGTCGACATGGCCCTGGGTGAAGATGATGTAGCGCACCGGGGCGGAGTCGACCGCGTCGAAGTTGGCGCGATGAACCGGACCTTCGAAACCCATTCCGGTGTTGACGATTACGCGGCCCTCGTCAGTGGTCAACAGGTAGGAGTTTGACAGGCCCGGCGAACACCACAATCCCGGCGCTATCAGTTCGGCCTGCTCGGCGCAGGCGGGACGCATGGCGTCGGCACCTGGGCGCCGTCGGTACACCGGTTCGGATGTCACTGTTTCTCCCTCGTCCGGCCTCACTCGGGGCGCACGTCGAATCTGTCGAAGTAGAAGTCGAACCGCGCGCGCAACTCCGCGGGCGAGATTGCGAAATGGCGTTGCAGGTCGTAGCGGATTCGGCCGTGCTTGCCGCGCGGATTGCCGTCGAGGTACTGCTGGAACCGGTTGCGCACCCGATCGGGCAGTTCCACGTCACCGCGCCGGTAAAGCTCGTCCAGGACCGGCATTTCGTTGCCGTTGAGTTGATGGAAACTGACGTCGATGCTGCGTTCGGCCGGGACCAGCTCGCGGTCGCGCACGCAGGCGCTGAGCAGTCTGTGCACCCGGTCGCTCCAGTAGTCCAGCAGCCAATCGGGATCGATGCTGTTGCGGCGCAGCCGATCCGAGTAGGCCATCATGGTGATCGCCGACTGGATCACCGCTACCGGGTCCCGGTGGGTGAAGGCCACCGTCGCGTCGGGAAACGTCGCCATCAAGGGACCAAGCTGCTCACAGTGCTGCGGACTTTTCAATACCCAGGTGCGTGGACCACGCAGAAATGTCAACGCCTGCAGAACTTTACGCAGATATCCGTAGTGCCGGTACTGGTCCAGCTTCAGGTAGTAGTCGCGCCAATCCGGTACCCGTGCGTGCCATTCCAGGACGTAGGAGGCCAGGTCCAGGTCGAGGATCTCGACTTCTTCCTCAATGGCCTCCGGAAAGCGGTCGTGCATCGCCGCTACCACCGGAGCACTCGCCATGAGCGCGTCGTGCTCCTGCTTGATCCGCGTGTATCGCGGATCCACACCGCAGGCGTCGGGACCCTCACCGCGCGCCGGTAGCGGATCCTGGCTCTCCCAGTACGGCAGGGCCCGCCGGCGCGGGTCTGCGGCAATCAGATTCACCAAATGCGTGGTGCCCGACCGCGGCATCCCGACGACGATGAAGGGCCGTTCGATGGGAATCGATTCGATCTCTGGATACCGCTTGATCAGCTCGGTCAGTGACAACCGGTTACGCAGCAGCCGCACCACCCGTCGGCGCAGGGTCGATCGGGTGAGTTGACGCAATCCCTCGTCGGCCTCGATCGCGGCTACGTGCGCGGCCAACCGCTCGCTGAAGCCGTCGGTGTCGTCGAGGTCGTGCACGCCGGCCTGATCGCGCGCCTCGGCGATCATCGCGTCGATATCGAACTCGACGTGCCGGGACTCGGTGAATTTCAGGATCTGCTGCTGGACCTCGGTCAGCTGGGGTGACGTGAGATCGTCGAAGTCAAGGTCCCCGACGTTCGGCAAGCCACCAGAATCCACGCCTTGGCCTCCTGACATTGACGCCGTCGAATATATCGAGCGAGGCATCCGATTGGGTTACCTCTGTGCGGAGCGGTAGTTTCACCGGGTGATAGTCGGGGCCTTCCTGGCCGAAGCCGCGTCGGCGGTAGACAACAAACTCAACGTCTCGGGCGGTGTGCTGCTCAGATTCGCCGTGGAGGCCGACCGGTTCGCCCAGTTCCTGCTCGTGGTGCTCACCCAAGCGGAGAACGACACTCCGGAGCGGCGCATCGAAGTCGAGATCAGGCCGCCGAGCGGCGACGAACCGCTCAACATCGAATTCGAGTTACCCCAGGCGGCCACCACTGCTGAGCTGGGATTCGCCATCTTCCCGATCGAGGTGACCCTGCCGGTGGACGGCCGATGGGTGCTGGTGGTGACCGGTGGGGCGGGCATGATCTCGCTTCCGCTGATAGTTAGTGGTTAAGTCGAGCAATGGCGACACCGAACGAACCCGGGAATCCCGGCGAACAACCGTGGAACCAACCGTACGGATACCAACCACCTTCGCAGTATCCGCAGGTCCCACCGCCGAACCTGTCAAAGCACGAACCACCAGCGCAGCCCGGCTATCCGCCCCCGCCGCCTGGTTATCCGGCCCAACCGCCGGGTTATCCGCCCCAACCGCCGGGGTATCCAGGCCAACCCGGTTACCCGGGACAACAGGGCTATCTCCCCACCCCTCCCGATGCATACGGCGCTTATCCGGGATCGGGCGATCCCGAAGCACCGTTTGGGCGCGACCCCGCGACGGGGATGCCGCTGTCCGACAAGTCCGCAACCACGGCCGGTTTACTCCAGCTGTTTTTCGGTGTGTTCGGTGTCGGCCGGTTCTATCTCGAGTCGACGCAGATCGCGGTGATTCAGTTGTGCCTGGGCCTGGCCGGGGTGGTGCTCACGGTGCTGTGCGGCGTCGGCATTTTCCTACTGCTCGGCGTCGGCGTGTGGGCCCTGGTTGACGCGATCATGATCTTCTCCGGCAGCGTCCCGGACAACTACGGTCGCAAGCTCCGCTAGTGACGCCGACGGTGACAGCGGGATAACAATTCCCAACCTCAAATTGTCGCGGGCCGGTATGGCGCGTCCGGCACGGCGCGGCGAAAATTTACCGTCACGTCGTGCACCGTCGAACCGCTCTCAAGCTGCCGCTGGCATTGGCGGTTGGCACGGCACTGACCCGCACCCCGCGCGCCTCCGCCGAGGCGGGCAGGTGGCCCGCTGACCGCGCGCACAACTGGTATCAAGCCCAGGGCTGGCTCGTCGGCGTCAACTACATCACCTCCACGGCCATCAACCAGCTGGAGATGTTCCAGGCCGGGACTTATGACGCCCGGCGCATCGACAACGAACTCGCCGCGGCCCGCTTCTACGGATTCAACACCGTGCGGGTATTCCTGCATGACCAGCTGTGGGTGCAAGACCGGACGGGCTTCCAAGCCCGCCTGGCACAGTTTGTCGGCATCGCGGCACGCCACGGCATCAAGCCGCTTTTCGTGCTGTTCGACTCCTGCTGGGACCCGTTCCCCCGACTCGGTCAGCAGCGGGCGCCGCGACCGGGGGTGCACAACTCCGGGTGGGTACAGGGGCCGGGCGCCGAACACATCGATGACCGCCGCTACCTTCCCTTCCTGCAGGACTATGTCACGGGCGTACTGAGCCAGTTCCGCAACGACGACCGCATCCTGGGTTGGGATCTATGGAACGAACCCGACAACCCGTCGCGGGAATATCGCAAGGTCGAGCGCAAGGACAAACTGGACCGCGTCGCGGCACTGCTCCCCCAGGTCTTCCGGTGGGCGCGTGCTGTCGATCCCGTGCAACCACTGACAAGTGGTGTCTGGCAGGGGAATTGGGGCGATGCCGGGAGCCGCAGCGCGATTGCCAGCGTCCAGCTCGACAACGCCGACGTGATCACCTTCCACAGCTACGCCCCGCCCGGCGAGTTCGAAGGTCGGATCGCCGAACTCACGCCGTTGGGACGACCGATCATCTGCACCGAGTACCTGGCGCGTTCGCTGGGCAGCACCGTCCCGGGAATTCTGCCAATTGCCAAGCGGCACAACATCGGTGCGATGAACTGGGGCCTGGTAGCCGGAAAGAGCCAAACCTACTTTCCGTGGAGTACCTGGGATCGCCCGGCGACGACGGTGCCGAAACAGTGGTTCGCCGACCTACTGCAACCCGATGGGCGGCCCTTTGCGGACGGCGAGATGCAGACGATCCGGAAGTTGGCCAGCGGGCAGAATCAGGACTAGTCCCTTATGTTCGCGAGCCGCACCTGGCTGCGAGATTCGGCGCTTGAAACCGCAGCCAGGTTCGGCTCGCGATCAAAATGCCGGCGGGTCTGGGGCGCCCATCGGACGCTGATAGCCGGCTTCGACTTGCGGACGCCACTCGCGGTCTCGGGTTCTCTTCTGCTCGGGCAACTCCAATCGCGCTGTCACCATCGGCAGGTAATAGGTGGCCGGCGCGCCCAGAATGTAGGTCGCGTTGCCCTCGACGAATGTCTTGTTCCCCGGATCGTTCAGACTGAGCCTGCTGTAATCACCGTGCACGCTGCGCAATTCGCCGCTGCCGCCGACAAAGTTGGCGGCGAACCTGTTCCATCGCGCGAAAGGGTTCGACAAATCGTTGGGGCAATCGGCCCAAAAGTCGTATTGCCGCACGATAACTTTGACCGTGTACCGGGTATCCGCCGGAAATCCGATTCCACCGTAGGCGGCCTTGCACCCGCTGCTTGGAATGCGGGTGCAACCGTTGAATTTGGTCTCCGGATCGCCGGTCAGAATGAATGTCACGGAGGCGGGATCGATATCGCTGGTGGGACCGAATCTGCGTAGCCAATCGTCTTCGACCTGCGCACCTTCGCTGTGGCCGAGCACGATCTTGCGTCCCGGGGTGGAATGCAGCATGCGATCCAGGGTGTCGGCGCCCTGGTTGACGAAGTACGCATTGGGCAGGTTGGTATACGGAACCTTGACCTTGACATTTGGCGCCGCAAAAAGCTCGCCGCGCAACCAATCCGAAGGCAGCGGAAAGAAAGCCGGGTTGAGCGTAAACACGGTCGCCGCACCTGATTCGTCGGCGGCCCTCGCAATAGACGGTGTCACGGCGTTAATGATTGTTAATGCCAACGCAATCACTAGCAGTAAGCGTGTCAGCTGCGCCATCTAATGCCCCACCCAAATCGACATCGCAGAATCAGCAATCGAATACATATCATCGCGCGCGTAAAAATCGTTGGCTGGTTACCCGATTGATATTCAAACGACGCCGCGCGCTCGCTCGCTCACTCGCGAGCCGAACCACACTGCGAGATTCGGGGCGCGAAATCGCAGCCAGGTTCGGCTCGCGGCTAGAAATGGCGGTGGCGGAGAGATTTGAACCCTATTCAGCTACCAGATCAGCGGCAGAAATGAGGATCTGGCTGCCGAATCATGTCAGCTCAGTTCAGGCGGTTGAGTCCAGATTCTCTAACTTTGTGTCCAAAGTGTGTCCACCGAGGGGCGTGGCGCGGACCTCAGTCACCGGTTACGAGACTCGCACGCGATCGCCGTCATCGTTCTTGTCCAGCTCGCGCCGGTAGGCCGGATCGCCGGAAGGAATGTTGCCCGGAGGAATTGTCAAGACCTGTGGATCGGGGTGTTTCAGGCGACCTCCGTTCCGGCTTGCTGGGCGTCGCCGTCTGATG
>NZ_LZLS01000218.1 GCF_001673365.1 Mycobacterium asiaticum | reverse complement strand
GCGTGTCGACCATTCCGGCAGTAGCCATGGACTGCAGTGTGCGGTAGACGGTGGTCAGGCCGATGTTCTCGCCGCGGCGGCGCAACTCGTCGTGCAACTCCTGGGCCGAGCGGAATTCGTCGAGCGTCTCGAGCAACGTCGAGATGGCGGCCCGCTGACGGGTGGAACGGACGGTGGTGCCCTCCCCGGCGGCGCCGGTCACGGGGTGTCCTCGCTCGCGTGGGCGACCGCATCGACGACGATGTGGGCGAGGTGATGGTCCGCGAGCCGGTAGAGCACTTCACGCCCGGAGCGCTCGCCGGACACCACCCCGGCGGCCTTGAGAATCTTCAGATGCTGGCTCACCAGCGGCTGCGGCACCCCCAACGCGTCGACCAATTCGTGCACGCAGCGCTGGGATTCGCGCAGTTGCAACACGATCGCGATGCGCACCGGGGCAGCCAGTGCGCGCAGCAACTCCCCGGCGGCATCGAGAATGTCCCGCGGCGGGGGCACCGGATAAGCGGGGTGCTGGTCAGCGATGTGCTCGTGATGACCGACCAGGTCATCATCGGCGGGTGGGGCCGAAGGCGTCCGGGGCGACGTCACTTTATGGAGTCACCACCTTTTGAGTTCACGTCGGAGTTGTGTTGCACTCGCGCCTAACACGGCCCGCGGCTGCACTCCACTGTCACATGCATGATGATGCATGTCAAAGACCGGGATGCCGATCGCTACCATGACTGATGTTTTGCGGGCCGTGTCGTTGCTGCCCGCTCTGTCACATCCTCCGAAGGGAGCGCACGCCTCGTGGCGTCTGTTATCGATACCGTAGTCAACCTGGCCAAACGACGCGGCTTCGTCTTTCCCGCGGGGGAGATCTATGGGGGCACGAAGTCGGCGTGGGACTACGGCCCACTGGGGGTGGAGCTCAAGGAGAACATCAAGCGCCAGTGGTGGCGCTCGGTCGTCACCGGCCGCGACGACGTGGTCGGACTCGACTCTTCGATCATCCTGCCGCGCGAGGTATGGGTGGCATCCGGTCACGTCGAGGTCTTCCACGATCCGCTGGTCGAGTCGTTGATCACCCACAAGCGGTACCGCGCCGACCACCTCATCGAGGCCTATGAAGCCAAACACGGACATCCGCCGCCCAACGGGCTTGCCGATATACGTGACCCGGAAACCGGCGAACCGGGTCAGTGGACCGAACCGCGCGAATTCAACATGATGCTCAAGACCTACCTCGGCCCGATCGAGACCGAGGAGGGGTTGCACTATCTGCGCCCAGAGACCGCCCAGGGCATCTTCGTCAACTTCGCCAACGTGGTCACCACCTCGCGCCGCAAGCCTCCGTTCGGCATCGGGCAAATCGGCAAGAGCTTCCGCAACGAGATCACTCCCGGCAACTTCATCTTCCGCACCCGCGAGTTCGAGCAGATGGAGATGGAATTCTTCGTAGAACCGTCGACGGCCAAGGAGTGGCACCAGTACTGGATCAACACCCGCCGCCAGTGGTACGTCGACCTCGGCATCGACCCGGAAAACTTGCGACTCTACGAACACCCCAAAGAGAAGCTGTCGCACTACTCCGACCGCACCGTCGACATCGAGTACAAGTTCGGGTTCCAGGGCAACCCCTGGGGCGAGTTGGAAGGTGTCGCGAACCGTACCGACTTCGACCTGTCGACTCACTCCAAGCACTCCGGCACCGAACTTTCGTACTACGACCAGGGGACCGACACTCGCTACACGCCGTATGTCATCGAACCCGCAGCCGGGTTGACCAGGTCTTTCATGGCATTTCTGATCGACGCCTACACCGAGGACGAGGCTCCCAACGCCAAGGGCGGCATGGACAAGCGCACGGTGCTGCGGTTAGACCCGCGGTTGGCGCCGGTCAAAGCCGCCGTGCTGCCGCTCTCTCGACACGCCGACCTCAGTCCCAAAGCCCGCGACCTGGCCGCCGAGCTACGGAAGTCCTGGAACATCGATTTCGACGACGCAGGCGCGATCGGCCGGCGCTATCGACGCCAGGACGAGATCGGCACGCCGTACTGCGTGACCGTCGACTTCGACTCGCTGGAGGACAACGCGGTCACGGTGCGCGAGCGTGACGCGATGACCCAGGAGCGCGTCGCGATCGACCAGGTGGCCGATTACCTGGCCGTGCGACTCAAAGGCATTTGACGCCGACGGCAGTTAGGCTGCGCGACCGGGGCCGTGATCGGCCCCAGGCCGGTCCGAAGTTGAGGTTGCGGTGTGTCGATCTCGGTAACGCTCGGACGCGCGGTTGAGAATTACCTCCTCAGAGGAGGGGCATTAGACGATGAGTTTTTGGGTGTTGCCGCCGGAGATTAATTCGTTGCGGATGTTTTCGGGTGCGGGGTCGGGGCCGATGGTGGAGGCGGCGGCGGCCTGGGAGGGACTGGCGGCCGAACTGGGCATGGC
>NZ_LZLS01000217.1 GCF_001673365.1 Mycobacterium asiaticum | reverse complement strand
CTGGGCAACGAGCGGGTCAGCATCGGCGGCAGCGGATCGTTCTATGAAGGCCTGGCAGCGCAGTTGGTGACGGCGGCCAGGGCGGAGCGGGCGGTCTGGGCGGAGTGGGTGGCGCCGGAGGCGCTGGTTCCACTGTGGGGGCGAGCGGCACGAAAGGCGTTGGCGGCTCGGGAGGACAAGGTGGAAGTGGCGGCTTCGGCGGCACAGTCGCCACCGAGCTCGGCAACCCCGGCAACGGCGGCAACGGCGGCCGCGGCGGAGATGGCGCCGTCGGTGG
Organism: Mycobacterium asiaticum; assembly: GCF_001673365.1. GTDB lineage: Bacteria > Actinomycetota > Actinomycetes > Mycobacteriales > Mycobacteriaceae > Mycobacterium > Mycobacterium asiaticum_A. The sequence continues at coordinate 14,015 of NZ_LZLS01000217.1, read as the reverse complement.
TGGTGCCGGCGGTACCGGCGGTAGCGGCGGTGGCGGCGCAAACGCACTGCAACCCAGTTTCAAGGGAGGCAAGGGCGGCAACGGCGGCAACGGCGGGACTGGCTTCGGTGCTGCCGGTGGCGATGGCGGCAAGGGCGGCACCGGGGGCGATGGTGGCCCGGGCGCCTTCCAGACGCCGCCTGCAAGCGGCGGTAACGGCGGCAATGGCGGAAATGGCGGAAGCGGAATATACGTAGGGGGTACCGCGCCAGGCGGTAACGGTGCCGGCGGCGCTCCCGGAGGCAACGGGGTCGGCGATAGCGGTGGCCCGGGCGGTGCGGGTGGCGCCGGCGGGACGGGCGGTTCATTCTGAAACAACCCAGGCACTAAACCCGTCGCTCGGACAGGCGGGCGCGCGAGTCGTTACGTGGTGTCGCCGTGTCCAAACACGCGCTGGCGTACGCGCCGTCCAGAGCAAGCTGTCCGTCGGCCAGTAACAGGCGATCTCTGGGCTAGATGCCCACCGTGCTTTCAGATCCCTTAGGCGCCAGACGATTTCGGTAAATCAACCTCGCTGGCTTGATTTCAGAGAGCCGTAAGTGGAGCCGTGCCAAACGACAGGGTCCCGGGCCCGCAATTTACACAATTACTACTTGTAAAAACAGTAGTAACCTGCGGAGTATGACCTACGTGATTGGCAAGCCCCGCGTGGATTTCAATGACATCTACGAGGGCGCGCGGATGCGTCACATCCATCCCTGTGAATGTGTCGCGCACCTCGGTTTCCAGCCCGAACCGGTCCGACCCACGTCCGCTGTCCGTGGTGGTGTACCGCGGTGAGTGTCGAGCAGTTACGCATCGATGCGGATGGTGATCACACTTACCGTGTCCAAGTGCCGCTGGGTGAGGATTGCGTCACGATCTTTGTGCGAGCAACCCCCGACGTCGTCGCCCGCATCGCGGGTGCGGATGTCGACGAGACGCGCGTGGTCGCGGCGACTATTGCCTTTCTGACCACGCGCCAAGATGCGGACGACCTGCCAGAACAGCTCGACCTCGACGACGTGATGGCGGCTTACGACGACTACGTCGAAGATGTTCAGGCTCAACTGGCCACGCCCGGTAACCGCGGACGCAACTCAGTTGCGACGGAAGGCGCAGCGGTGCAGAAGAATTCGCTGATCGCGCTAGCGGGTGAACTTCTCGCCGCGGCGCACAAATCCGCGACCGGTCGCAGCACCCACACCCTCTACGGTGGACATCGGAAGGCGTTGCGGCAGAACCTAATCGCACTCACCGCCGGAACTGCACTCCCAGATCAGGACAGCCGCGGCGAGACTATCCTGCAGGTGCTGCAAGGACACGTTCGCCTCACCGGCAACAGTCGCTGTGACTGCACCATCGGCGACCACCTCGTCGTCCCGCGAACGCCGCAATGCCTCGAAGCAATCGACGATTCGGTCGTCTTGGTGACCGTCGCAAAACAATCGAGTAATGCGTGATGTGCACGGCTCTTGCTAAAACTGCTGCACAGGAGTCCTAGCCGTAAAGGGCTCCGTCGCGATTAAGCGATTTCGGCAGAAAAGCCGAAGCGGTTTATTACGATCTGCCACCATGACGAAGTCGGCAGTACTGGCAATTAGCTTTACGGTAGGGCTCGCCGTCCTCCCCTCGGCCCATGCGGATCCGGGTGGTACATCGGCTGCGGATTCCGTGCGCTCCTATGTAGCACCCCTGCCGCTGGAGCCAAACTCTCGATGCGACCCCAATTATTCAGGCGCCTGTGTCCCGATCGCCAGTGACGTCGACTGTGCGGGCGGTGGAGGCAACGGCCCAGCTTATGTTGCGGGTCCGGTAACTGTGGTAGGACGTGAATCGCCCTGGAAATCCCCGAGACTCCTGGCCTTGGAAACGAGGATGCAGGTATGCCCACGGAATCGTCGTCGGGGAAGAAGCCGACCAGTCGCAGGTATAACCCGGAGGAGAAGGCGGCCGCGGTGCGGATGGTCCGCGCTCTGCGTGCCGAGTTGGGTACCGAGCAGGGCACGGTCTCACGGGTGGCCCGCCAGCTCGGTTACGGGGTGGAGTCGGTGCGGTCCTGGGTGCGCCAGGCCGACATCGACGACGGGTATGCGCCCGGGGTGTCTACCGTGGAGTCGGCCCGGATCAAGGAACTTGAGCAGGAGAACCGAGAACTCAAGCGCGCCAACGAAATACTGAAACGTGCGGCAAGTTTTTTCGGGGCGGAGCTCGACCGCCAACACAAGAAATAGTCGACTTCGTCGACGCCCACCGACAGGAGTTCGGGGTCGAGCCCATCTGCACCGTCCTGCGATCAGCAGGGGTATCGATGGCCCCAAGCACCTACTACGACACCAAGACCCGTGCACCGTCGGCACGCGCTCAACGCGACGCCGAGCTGGGTCCAGCGCTGGTGAAGCTCTGGGAGGATAACTACCGCGTCTATGGGGCCCGCAAGCTGTGGAAGGCAGCACGTCGGGACGGGCACGATGTGGGTCGCGACCAGGTGGCCCGGTTGATGCGGGCCGCCGGCATCTGTGGAGCACGGCGCGGCAAACGGGTGCGCACCACCACGGCGGACCCCACCGCCACGCGCCACCCCGATCTTGTACAGCGCAAGTTCACCGCGACCGCGCCGAACCAGCTCTGGGTGATGGATCTGACGTTCGTGCCGACCTGGGCCGGCGTCGCTTATGTGTGTTTCATCGTCGATGCGTTCTCGCGGATGATCGTCGGCTGGCGAGTTGCCTCCCACATGCGCACCACCATGGTGCTCGACGCGATCGAGATGGCCCGCTGGTCACGAGGAAACCTGTTGGCGGGCTTGACATGTCATTCCGATGCGGGATCGCAGTTCACCTCCATCCGCTACGGCGAACGCCTCGCCGAGATCGGTGCGGTCCCGTCTATAGGCTCGATCGGTGACAGCTTCGATAACGCTCTCGCGGAGACGGTGAACGGCTACTACAAGGCCGAGCTGATCTACGGACCTGCCCGCAACGGCCCCTGGAAGACCGTCGAGGACGTCGAACTGGCCACCCTGGGCTGGGCGTACTGGCACAACACGAACCGCCTACACGGCTACCTCGGCGACCTCCCGCCGGCCGAGTTCGAAGCCGCGTTCTACGATGCCCAACGGAACGACCAACCCCTGGTCGAAATCCAATAACCCGAGCCTCCGGCCAAACCAGGGCGATTCAGACGCGACATCTACAAGCTGGATAGAAACGGTGATGGAATCGGCTGCGAATAGGAACACGCGCCGAATGCAAAGTCGCAAAACCGTTGCCCCTCTTGAGGAAACAACTCTCGTCCATCCGCCGGAGTGGGGGATGCGACGGTGTTCGGCAACGATTCATAAGTGCGTTGATGACGAGACCTTCGGAAACGTAAGTGTTGACATCCCCGATCTGCCACGTCGTAAACTTGCGCAACGCGCGCCGAACCGATTTCGAAAAGAGCGTTGCCCCTTTCCAAATGGGCGTCAATGCTGGCTCTAAAGCATAAGGAGTTGAAATGAATTTCAAGCTCGCTCGCCACGGCGCCGCGATATTGGGTTGCGCGACGGCGTTGGTGCTTTCTGTGCCGGTTGCCAGCGCCGATCCGCCCGACCCGCATCAGCCCGACATGACGAAGGGCTTCTGCCCGGGTGGTCGATGGGGCTGGGGAAATTTGGCCGTGTGCGACGGCGAAAAGTACCCCGACGGGTCCTATTGGCACCAGTGGATGAAAACCTGGATGGCCGGCCCGCAGTTCTACTACGACTGTGTCAGCGGTGACGAACCAATGCCGGGCCCGCCGCCGCCCGGCGGTTGTAACGGTGCGATCCCTCCCGGGGACCCGGCCGCGCCCTGACCTCAGCGGGCTATCGGGCGTACCACGCGGTGAAGGTCCCAGGTCATTGCGATGCTCCGGTAATAGATGAAACGCTGGCACGGGAACGCGATGGTGTTGACATCGGGCATTGACGCCATAGCTAAAGCCAATTAGCTGTCGTCGCCCCCGCCGTACAACAAGACCTAGCTAGGGGCCGGTCGCAGGGGGAAGGAGATCGGTGTCGACCGTACGCTCTCGACCGCGGCTCTATGTGTTCTGTGCGGTGGCGCTAGTGGCGGTCATCAACGCGATAGGTCCTTGGGGCGAGCTGGCAGCCAATCGAGGCGAGAAACTTCTTCAGCTGTGCACCTCCCTGGCGGCGATCGTCTGCGCCCTTATGGTTGCGCGACGGGTGCGCGGCATGTCGCGGTGGTGGCGGCTGCTCTACGCGGCGGCGCTGGGGCTATGGGTGTTCAGTCAGGCGCTCTGGTGGACCAGTGGGCCCGGGCCGGACGGTGTCATGACCGTTCCCGGACTGGTCGCTGACATGCTGCTGCCGGTGATCGCGCTTCCGGCGGTGATTTTGCTGGTGCGCTCCGGCGGCACGGTGTTCGGAACGGGCGGGCTGCTGCGGCGCCCGCCGCTCACCAGTGTCCTGGACGGAGTCGTTGCGGGTCTGTCGTTTCTGATTCTGGCGACCCTGGGCGGCTACGGTGCGGGCTCGACGGCCTCGCTGCCCCGGTCGGGTAATCCGGTCTTCGAAGTGGTGTTCGCGCTGGGGGAGGTGGCCCTGGTGGCCACCGTGGTCCTGATCGCGATGGTGTATGACCCGAACCGTCCGTACCGGACGAACTATTTGCTGCTGGCGGGCGGGCTGGTTTTCATGGCGGTCTCGGACAGAGTCATCGCCTACTTTCAATCAGTCGGTCTCGACCGCGGCCAACTGATTGGCGGCATCGGGTTGATTCTCGGCCCGGTACTGATCGCCTCCGCAATGCTTGAATATCCGCTGCGGGACGAATCCGATCACCTGGACCACGGCGTCGACTGGGCCCAGCTGATTATGCCGTATATCGGATTCCTCGGAATCGCAGTGCTTTTCGCGTTTCACGTGCTTATCGGCCGGCCGCTGGACGGGCTTGCGGTTTGCATCACGGTGCTCATGGTTCTGTTGGTGGCAATGCGTCAGGTGATCGCGACGCGGGCGCAGCGGCTGCTCACCCAACGCCTGTATCTGGCTCAACGCCGACTCGCACACCAGGTACATCATGACGCGCTGACCGGGCTGCCGAACCGGGTCCTGTTCGCCCAACGTCTCGACGAGGCGATGCGCGTCGGTGGTTTCGTGCTGATCTTCATCGACCTCGACGACTTCAAAGAAATCAACGACCGGTTCGGGCATGCAGCCGGCGACGAACTGCTCTGCGCGGTTGGTGAGCGACTCAAGCGGTGCGTAGCCCAGGACGACACGCTTGCCCGTATCGGCGGGGACGAGTTCGCGATTCTGATCCACGGAGAAGTCGAGGACCTGGGGACGGTCAGTGATCGCCTGAAAGTTGCTCTGAGAGACCCGTTCCCACTTCACGGCTCCTCGGTACGTGTCCGGGCGAGTTTGGGCGTGGTACGGCCGAACGCCCAAGACGGCCCTCAGACATCTGACGACCTGCTGCGGCAAGCGGACATCTCGATGTATGCGAGCAAACGACTCGGCAAGGACACGGCGGTGATCTACCAACCGCTGACGGGAGTGCGTGCCGACTTTCCGACCGCGCTGCGCACCGCCAACGGCGGCATACCTGCCGGATTCAGTCTTGTCTACCAGCCGATCGTGCGGGTTCCGGAAGGAACATTGCTGGCCGTGGAGGCTCTGGCCAGGTGGACCGCACCCAACGGAATGCACGTTTCCCCGGAAACATTCGTCATCGCTGCCGAAGCCGCGGGACTGGGCGCCGCACTGGATGCCATGGTGCTGGAGCTGGCGTGTTGTGAAGTCCAGAGCGCGGGATTGGACAGCGACATTCACGTCAACATCGGTGCGGCACGCCTCGGCAACGCCGACTTCGAAGAGCACGTAAAGCGGACACTGCAGCGGCATCGAATCGCGCCGGGCCGTCTCGTGATGGAGATTACCGAGACGGTACCCATCGTCGACCTCGTCGCCGCAGCAGCTCAGATCAATCGACTCAACGAAATCGGTGCCCGGGTGGCACTCGATGATTTTGGAGCGGGATACAACTCATTGACCTACCTGCACGCGTTGCCGGTGCAAATCGTGAAATTAGACCGCAGCCTGGCCGTTGGCACCGACCCGGTGCACGACTTGGCTCTCTATAGGTCGGTGATCGGGCTGTGCGCCGAACTGGGCTTCGGCGTGATCGCCGAGGGTATCGAGTCGATGGCTCAGCTCGACATCATTCGGGCCGCCGGATGCCACCTCGCTCAGGGCCACCTGTTTGGACAACCCGCTCCCATCGGCCAGTTCGCCCGGGCGAAGCGCCCGCTCTGGCGGGCCGTGTAAGCACCTTTCCATGCCTTGAACTGGGGTTAGGCGATCGGGCCCCGGCGAAGGTAAGTGTGGAAATTTTGGTGCCGGGTATAAATGCGGGCGTATGACTACTGCACGCACGCAACCGGATCAGCGCGAACTGGACAGCATTCGGCGCGTCGTGGACGCGATTTCCCAGGCGTTCGCGGCCAAAATCGTTGGGCAGCAAGACCTGCGGGAGTCGCTGCTGATCGGTCTGCTCGCCGGGGGTCACATCCTGCTCGAAAGTGTCCCGGGCCTGGCCAAGACCACCGCCGCCAAAGTGCTCGCCGAGGCCGTTCACGGCCGCTTTCAGCGCATCCAGTGCACGCCGGACCTGCTGCCCAGCGACATCATCGGCACACAGATCTACGACTCGGCGAGCAACTCTTTTGTCACCCAACTCGGTCCGGTGCACGCCAACATCGTGTTGCTCGATGAGATCAACCGGTCGAGTGCGAAAACCCAGAGCGCGATGCTTGAGGCAATGGAGGAGCGGCAGGCCACCATCGCCGGGCAAGTGCATCCCATTGCCGAGCCGTTCCTGGTCATCGCCACCCAAAACCCCGTGGACCAGGAAGGCACCTACCCGCTGTCTGAAGCGCAGACCGACCGCTTCCTATTGAAGGAGATTGTGCGGTACCCCTCCCCGGAGGAGGAGGTGGAAGTGATGTCGCGGATCGACGCCGGTGTCTACGACAAGGCGCAACCCACCCCGCCGGTGGTCAGCCTCGACGACGTCCTGCGCCTGCAGGGCGTGGTCCGTCAGGTGTATATGGACCGCACGCTGATGCTTTATGCCAGCCAACTGGTCGACGCGACCCGCCACCCTGCGCGAACTCTGCCCAAGCAAGTCGCGCGTCTGGTCGAGTACGGTGCCAGTCCTCGGGCCACGATCGCGTTCTGCAAGGCGGCACGCGCGCAAGCGGTGCTGTCCGGCCGGGCCCATGTGCTGCCCGAAGACATCGCCAACCTGGCGCACCGGGTACTGCGGCACCGCCTCATCCTCGGGTTCGAAGCGGCCAGCGCCAACGTCACCGCAGAGACCGTGATCGACGCTGTGCTGCGGGCCGTCCGGGTCCCCTGAGCCAGACGGTCATCTTGGGCAAGCACCTCAACCGCGCGAAAGCGCACTTCGGCACCGACACCCGCGGTCTGCTCGAGGGTGGGCGCTACGCCCTGTTGCACACCCGCAGCCTGGAATTCGACGACCTGCGCCCCTACGTTCCCGGTGACGACGTTCGCGACATCGACTGGAAGGCCTCGGCGCGGTCAGGCAGCGTGCTGATCAAACGGTTCGTCTCCGAGAAGCACCACAAGATCCTGCTCGTCGCCGACGCCGGCCGCAATATGTCGGCGCTCGCACCCAGCGGGGAGTACAAGCGCGACGTCGCCGCGCACGTGATGGGCGCGGTGGGGCTGATCGGCTTGCGACGCTCCGACCAGATCGGCATGGTCTACGGGGACCGTCGCGGCTCGGTCAACGTCCCACAGCGTCGCGGCGAGACGCACGTCGAGGGGCTGCTGCATCGCTGGTACCGCCATACCATGACCGATCCGGGTCCCGGCGATATCACCGCCCAACTCGATTACGTCGCAACCCATTACCGGCACACGATGCTGATCGTCGTGGTGTCTGACGAACCCGAACTCGACCCGCGTCGGGTAGACCGACTCGGCGGGGTCCTTACCCGACTGAGTGGGCGCCACGATCTCTTGTGGGCGATGGTGTCGGACATGCCCGCGGTGGGTCCTGACAACACCGACGGGTACGACGTCGCCACAGGTCGTTTCGTCCTCAACGGGGCCGACCTCGGTCCGCGGGTTCTCGCGGCGTATCGCCGCGCCGAGCAGATCCGTCGCGACCGCCTCGATGCGTTCCTCACGGCTCGGGCGATCCCGCACGCGACAATCTCCGGCAGCGACGACATCCGGCGAAAGCTCGTCACCCTGACCGAGGTGAGCGGCCGTGCCGGATGACCTGCTGCGCCACGTATTCGGTCCGCAGCCCTACTCGTCCTGGTGGTCGGTGTGGGCAGTGCTGCTATTTCTCGCCGTCATCGTTTGGTACACAAGCGTTTTCGTGTGGACGCTGCCGTCACACCGGTTGCGGCGCATCCCTGTGGTGCGGCGGTTGCACGCAGGGGTGATTCGGTACCGCTTCACCCGCCGGGTGCGGCGCATCGCGGATGAACAGAGGGCAGGGCAGCTCTCAGGCCCGCAAGCGTGCGCGGCGATCAGCCGGACGGTGCGCAGTTTTCTTCACCAGGCAACCGGTGAACGGGCCCAGTACCTACATGTCGGCGACCTGGCCGACGGGCGGCTCGCCGCGGCCGCACCGTTGCTGACCCTGCTCCACGATGGGCAGTTCAACGCCGAGACAGCGGTCGACGTCGCCGATGTCAGTCCCATGGCGCAGGAGTTGATTCGCTCGTGGACTTGAGGTGGTGGCCGGTAGCGGCGATCGGGGCGGCCTGCCTCGTCGCGGCCGTTGTGCTGGCCGCCCTGCTGCCGATGAGCGCCGCCCGGCGGCGGCTGCGTCCACTGGCCAACATCGCCCGGCTGACCCGGTTGCCGGAGTACGCGAAAATGGCCCGGCTCCGTTCGCTGTCCACGGTGGTGACGTTGGTGGTGTTGACGATCATGTTCGGTGCCGCCACGTGGGCGGCTGCCCGGCCGATCACCGGCAGCAAGGACTACCAGGGTTTCGATGCCGCTCATCCCGAAGACATCATGCTGTGCGTCGGACAACCGGTGACCGACGCCGCTACGACCGAACTGCTCGACTACTTCGCCCGGCAGATAGTTGACGCGCCCCAAAGCCGACGGATCGGGCTGACCTCGGTCAACCGTCGGCTGGTGCCGTTGACGCGCGACCATTCCTACGCCGCGGCGCGATTGCAGGAGTACGCGCGGGCGCAACGGGCGCAGTCCGCGTCGTTCGCGCCGTCGGTGCGCTACACCGACTATGCCGCGAGCGTGGATGACACTCTGGCACTGTGCATTTCAGGGTTCCCCTCAGATGAGCACAGCGCCCGACGTCGCTCGGTGATCTACCTCGGCCCGTCTAATCTTCGTGCGGCCAGCGAGCAGCGCGCCGCGTTGTTCACCGCGGGCGGCGTGCGGGACTTAGCCATACGCGCTGACATACAACTTGACGTCATCGACACGGCGCCGTCACCCGCGAGCGGTTCACTCCTGGCGCTGGCTCAGCAGACCGGGGGCCGATATCTCGCGCCCGGACGAGGACCGGTGACGACGGCGATCAAAGAGATCCGGACCAACGCCCCGTCCGCGCGACTGTCCGACGGCACCACCGTGACGGCCGACTTCGAGGACGCCCCGGTGATACCGCTGGCGGTCGCGTTGCTATCGGCTGCGGTTTTGTCGGTGGCGCTGTTGGTGTTACGCCGATGACGTTCGAACCGTTGCTGCCCTGGGCGATCCTGGCCGTCGTCGCCGGCGCGCTCACCCTGGCACGCCTGGTGTCCCTGCAGCAGGTGCTCTGGTCGGCGAGACGCGGTTCCGGACGCCGACTGCGCGCGGTGCTGCGCTGGAGCGGCGTGACCATGGTGGTGTTGCTGATTTTGGTCGCGGTTACCCGTCCGGGTCTTCGCGACGACGAAAATCACAGGGGTACAACGAAAGCCGGCGAGCATCTCAACGTTTTCCTGATCGTCGACCGCTCGGCAGACTCGGCGGTTGAAGACTACGGCCTCGGCCTCGGCGCCGGCGGCTCTAGCCAATCTCGGATCACCGGAATGCGCGCCGACATTGCGGCGCTGACCCAGCAATACCCGGCCGCACGGTACGCACTGATCACCTTCGCCTCGCGTGCCGCACTGGATTGGCCGCTGTCTGAAGATGTTTGGAGTCTGCGCCCGACTATCGCCGCTCTACGCCCCTACCAGAGCGGCCCGGACGGCGAATCCAGCGTCGATGCCGCCGCGGCGAGCAACGTGCTGCGCTATCAACTGATGCAGGCGACACAGCAGTATCCCGGTTCGCGAAACGTGGTGCTGTACTTCGGTTCCGGGGCGCCGAGCTCCCGCGCCCCGCAAGGTGAGTTTCAGCTTCCGTTCGGGTCGGTTAGCGGCGGAGCGGTGCTTGGCTACGGTCTGGCCGATGCGATCAACGAAGCGGAGTTGCGAAAAGTCGCGGGACAGCTGGCCGTACCGTACCTGCACCGCGATTCCGCTCAAGCCTTCCGTCCGGAGCTGCCTGACTCGCCGAGCGGTCGTCGGGCGGAAGCCGCGAAACGGACCGAGTTGTACTGGGTGCCGGCGCTGCTCGCGGCGGCACTGCTGTTGGGCGAGATCTATCTTTCGGTTCGAGAGTTCCGACGCGGCCGCATCGCGCGACGGGACATGGCATGAGCGTCAAACCGGCCAGGCTGAAGCTGCGACGGCGGCTGCTGATCTACTCGGCACTGCCGGCCGTCGTCGGGCTGCTGATCGCGATCAAGCTGATATCGGTTGTGGTCGCGGGAAATTCGGCGGTCACGGCCTTTGAAACCGGCAACGGGAACGCGTTACGTGAGGACGCGGCCATCCTCGGGGTGGCGAACCTGGTAGAGCCAGCGAAGGCGCCGTTCACCGCGGGCGTCGCCGCCGTGCTGCAGGGCCGGCTCGACGACGCCGACATTCAGTTCCTTGCCGCCCTTGCCCACACCGACGCCGCGCACTCCTGCCCGGTACGGGTCAACCTCGAACTGGTCCGCGAAACCCAGGGTGATCAAGCCGCATCGGCCCGCGATCGGTCCCGCGCCGAGGAGCGATACGCCAGTGCCGCGTCTATCGTCGACGACGCGCCGCGCGACTGCTTCGCCGGCAACAGCGACCCGGACTTACAGCGTCAGGCCATCCGACACGACGCCGCGAACCGGCTGGCGGCCAAGAGGTCCGCGCTCAACGCCCCACCGTCCGCATTGCCACCACCCCTGCCGCCACCGCTCGTGGCCCCACCTGCGCCGCCGCCACTGGTAATCACACCCGACGGCCGGCAGATCCCCGCCCGGCAGCTCGACCCGGACGAGGGCGATCCCCTCGACAAGTTGCTGCAGGTGCTCGAGGATGCCGCCGGTGCCGCGCCGCCGGGGGAGTAAATCCGGGGAGAAATCAGCGTGCCGGAAGAGGTTTAAATTCGCGGCTCATCGGGTAAGGGCCATCAGGTCAGGAAAACGCCAGCTCGTAACGCACGCGGTCCGTAACATGAGGCGATCACTATCCATGGGATTGGGGATTTCGATGCACGCGAAAAGCATCGCGCGAGTGGCCTTTTCGGCACTGGCAATCACTGCACTGTCCGGCATCTTCACCGCGCCGTCGGCATATGCCGATGACAACACGGTGGTGTTCGAGGCGCTCGGCTCCGGCCAGGCCTTGACCATCGACACCGACCCGGCCATTGATCGCGTTTACAACGCGACGTTGCCGTGGAGCCGAACCGTCGAAGCCGGCCCCAATGTCACGATGTTCCAGGTCGTGGTCGTCGGGAATGGTTCCACCAACCCGGGATGCCGCATCTCGATCGGTGGCCATGTGGTGGCCGAACAGCCAGTCGGCGGCTCGGCGCACTGCATCTACACTCGGTAACCGGGCACGCCTGTTTCTGCTCGATTTAGCCAGTACCGAGCGGAAAATCTGCTGTGATGGGCGGGTAGCTGCACCAACGCGACCCGGGAAGTCCCATGTACAACTACCCGCCACCTGGCTATCCGCCCCCGCCCTACGGATCGCCTGCGCCGGTTCCCAAGAGGCCCGTGTGGCCGTGGGTACTCGGCGGCGTCATCCTGCTGCTGGTAGTCGTGGTGGTGGCGGTTGCCATCTTCGTCGTCGTCGGATCCAAGCGAAGCGGCGGCGTCGATGTCACGTATGAGGTTGAGGGAACAGCCAATTCGGCGGACATCACCTATACCGCGCCCGGCGACAACAGCCAATCCGAGCACGGTGTCTCGCTGCCATGGCGCAAGAAGGTCACCCTGGGGACGACGGTCGTGCTCGCCGCATTGACGGTCACGACCTTGCAGTCGGGTGCCACGGTTTCGTGCCGAGTGCTGGCGGACGGCAAGGAGGTGGCCCAAAGCGGCCCGACGCAGATGATCGTTAGCTGTCTGGGCAGCACCGGGAACAAGTGGCCATCGCCGACGAGAAGCAGGAGATAGCGCTCGCGGCCGGCCGGCATTGCCGCCCGAACCTCGGGCAGATCCTGCCCGCAAATACACTGACCCTCCGTGGGCATGCTTTTTGGCTTTGCGCCGTGGATCGTCTACTGGGTCCTGGTCGGTAACGTCCCGTTCGGCACCGCGGTATCTATCGCGCTGTTGATGGCTGTCGCGGTTTTCGCCGTCGGGCGGGCCACCAATAAGCCCGGGCGAACCCTCGAAATCGGGGCCGTCGCAACCTTTGTGGTGCTGGCAGTGTTGACGTTCACGCTCAGCGACGAATTCATGGCACGTTGGATCCAGCCGCTGAGCAACGCCGGCATATTCCTGGTCGCGCTGGTCGGCGTGCTGATCGGCAAACCGTTCGTGCGCGAGTTTGCCGCCGCCGAACAACCCGCCGACGTGGTCAACACCGACCTGTTCAGACGGATCACGACGACACTGACCTGGATCTGGGTGGGCGCCTTCGCGGGCATGACCATTTCGTCGGCCATCCCGCCGCTGGTGCAAGGTAACGCGACGATCCTGGACACCAAGACCCCGCTGTCGTTCGTCTGCTACTGGGTCATCCCGTTCTCGCTGTTGGGGGTCGCGGCCCTGGCGTCGCGGTTCCTGCCGGAACGGATGCTCGTGGGGATCGACGACGTCGCCCGCGAAACGTCCTTCGTGGCCTATGACGAGGCCACCATCGACGAGCTGTACTACCTGGCCCAGGAGCACGCCAACCGCGAGGTCGGGCCCGGCAAAGAGGCCTACAGCGTCAAGGTGGGAGGCATGGGAACTCCGCTGACCGGCGACGAGTCGCGCAAATCCTGGCCGTCGACCTACAAGGTGAGAGACAAGAAGCATTAGCGGCGCCCGGTGTACACCCCCACGTCAACTTGCCCTGATTGGGTGACGTGGATGGCAGACGCAACCCGTTCGATCGCCGCCCTGATGTGCACCGCCGGCACGATGCTGGCGGCGGTTACCGGCTGTGCGTCCAGCGCGTCGCCCTCGATGCACTCGTCCTCCGGAAAAGCTGAGTTCAGCACCGCGGCCGGAAAACCACTCAACCTCACCCCGGACCGGCTGTTGGCCGCCACGGGCGGCATTACACCGGTCGGGTTCGGCAAGCCCGCGCACGGCAAGGTCAGCTACGGCTCGGACGGCGAGGTGATCTACACCCCCGACGCTGGGTTCACTGGAACCGACGAGTTCGACGTCACGGTCAGCCGGGCGGTCAAGGTCTACTCGGAGGATCAGCTTCCGTTGGCCAGTTTCAGCTTGGCAATATGCGGGTGAAAGTCCGGTAGCGGCAATACCTTTTCGTTGGGTGCCCGCCCGTCGACGTTCGGGCCGCGATCGGTGAGGCCATAGATTTCGTCGCTGCTGCCTGGCACCGCGGCAATCGCGGACCCGTGCGCGCTGGCCTTGATCCCGACGCCTCCGATGGTGGCCAACGGAAGCTGATCCTCCGAGTAGACCTTGACCGCCCGGCTGACCGTGACGTCGAACTCGTCGGTTCCAGTG
>NZ_LZLS01000216.1 GCF_001673365.1 Mycobacterium asiaticum | reverse complement strand
GGAACGCTGGACCGGCTTCGGTGACACCCAGATGCAGCGGATAGTCGCACTGGGCAGCCAGTTGCTCGTAGGCGGCGACCATCACGACCGGGTCGTTGTGCTTGACGCTGATCTTGATATCGCCGAAGCCGTGTTCCTCGAACAGCGAGGCTTCCCACAACGCCGACTCAACGAGCGCCTCCGGTGTCGCCTTGCCGTATTTCTGCATGAACCGCTTGTCCAGGGAGCCAGCGTTGACGCCGATCCGGATCGGGACGCCTGCGGCGCCGGCGGCTTTGGCGACCTCGCCGACCCGGCCGTCGAACTCCTTGATATTGCCCGGATTGACTCGCACGGCGGCACACCCGGCGTCGATCGCGGCGAAAATGTACTTGGGCTGGAAGTGGATGTCGGCGATCACCGGAATCTGGCTGTGCCTGGCGATTTCGGCCAGCGCGTCGGCGTCCTCTTGACGCGGGCAGGCCACTCTGACGATGTCGCAACCGGCCGCGGTCAACTCCGCGATCTGCTGCAGCGTGCTGTTGACGTCGTGCGTCTTGGTGGTGCACATCGACTGCACCGCAATCGGATGATCACTGCCGACCCCGACGTCGCGCACCATCAGCTGACGCGTCTTGCGCCGGGGGGCCAGCGTGGGTGCCGGGGGCTGCGGCAAACCCAGGCCTACCGTCACTTGTTCTCGCCTTCTCTCTCTACTGGAAGAGCCGGATGGGGTTGACCACGTCAGCGGTGACGGTCAACAGCATGTACCCGACCACGAAAATCAGGACCACGTACGTCGCCGGCATGAGTTTGAGGTAGTTCACCGGTGCGGCCGCGACCTTGCCGCGCGCCGAACGGATCATGTTGCGGATCTTCTCGTAGCACGCGACGGCGATATGGCCGCCATCAAAAGGCAACAGCGGCAACAGGTTGATGGCGCCCAGAATGAGGTTCAGCTGCGCTAGGAAGAACCAGAACGCCACCCACAGGCCGTGGTCGACGGTGTCGCCACCGATGATGCTGGCTCCCACCACGCTCATCGGCGTCTGCGGGTCTCGTTCTCCGCCGCCGATCGCGTTGAGCAATGCCCCGACCTTGGTCGGGATGGCGGCCAACGACTTGCCGACCTCGACGGTCAACTCGCCCGCGAAGACGACGGTGGCCGGGGCCGCGGTCAGAACGTTGTACTGGGTGGGCTCGTTGCGTGGAGCTCCCACCCCGATGGCACCGACCGTCGCGGGCTCAACGTCATTGCCCTGTCCGCTGGGAACGAAGCGGCGGGTGTTCTCGACGGCGACGTAGGTGGTGACGGTCTTACCGTCGCGCTCGACCACCACGGGGACCGTCCCGTGCATCTTGCGTACCGCGGTGGCCATCTCCTCGAAGGTGGACACCGGGGTGTCGCCGACCTTGACGACGGTGTCACCGACCCGGATTCCGGCGAGTGCCGCGGGACCCTGGCCCTCGCACTTGTCTAGTTTGCCCTGGGTGGTTTCCGGTGCGACGCAACTGGTTTCGCCGACGACGGCCTTCGTGGAGGGATGCAAGTTGGGCAGCCCCCAGACCACCGCGATGCCGTAGAGCAGCACCAGGCAGATGACAAAGTTCATGCCCGGCCCGGCGAACAACACCGCGACGCGTTTCCAGGTCGCCTGCTTGTACATCGCGCGGTCCTGCTCATCGGGATCGAGTTCGTCGACCGGAGTCATGCCGGCGATGTCGCAGAAGCCACCCGCGGGGATGGCCTTGACGCCGTACTGCGTTTCGCCGCGGCGGGTGGACCACAGGGTGGGCCCGAAGCCGACGAAGTAACGGCGCACCTTCATGCCGGTGGCCCGCGCGGCCCACATGTGACCGCACTCGTGCAGGGCGACCGAGATGAGAATGGCGAGTGCGAACAGCACAATGCCGGTGACGAACATCATCAGTCTGTAACGACCTTTCTCACGCCGTGCCGGAGACTCTGACCGGAGCGGGACTAGCAGTCGCGATCGCATGCTGCGCTCGCGCACGGGCCCAACGCTGCGCCTCGAGTACCTCGTCCACGGTAGCTGGTAAAGCGGCCCATTGGTCGGCAGCGTGCAGCACTTCGGCGATGGTGGCGACGATCGCCGGGAATCTGATGCGGCCGGTGAGAAACGCCTCGGCGGCCTCCTCGTTGGCCGCGTTGTAGACGGCGGTCAGGCATCCGCCGGTTTCACCCGCGTGCCGGGCCAACTCCACGGCCGGGAAAACCGAACTATCCAGCGGCTCGAACTCCCAGGTCGAGGCGGTATCGAAGGCGCACGCCGACGCGGCACCACTGACCCGGCGCGGCCAGCCCAGTGCCAGTGAAATCGGCAGCTTCATGTCCGGCGGGCTGGCTTGGGCGATCGTCGAACCGTCGGTGAAGGTCACCATTGAATGAACAATCGACTGCGGGTGCACCACCACGTCAATGCGGTCGTAGGGGATGCCGAACAACAGGTGGGTTTCGATGAGTTCGAGCCCCTTGTTCACCAGGGACGCCGAATTCAGGGTGTTCATCGGCCCCATTGACCAGGTGGGATGCGCGCCAGCCTGCTCGGGGGTGACGTCCTCGAGATCCTGTGCCGACCAGCCGCGGAACGGGCCGCCGGAGGCGGTCAGCACCAGCTTGGCGACCTCGTCGGGGCTGCCGGCGCGCAGGCACTGCGCCAGCGCGGAGTGCTCGGAGTCGACGGGCACGATCTGGCCGGGCCGCGCCGCCCGCAGCACCAGCGGCCCCCCCGCGACCAGGGATTCCTTGTTAGCCAGCGCCAACCGGGCGCCAGATTCCAGCGCGGCCAGCGTCGGTCGCAGACCCAGCGCACCGACCAGCGCATTGAGCACGACGTCGGCCTCGGTCTGCTCGACCAGTCGAGTCACCGCGTCTGGTCCTCGGAACGGGACTCCCGCCCGCTGCGCGGCATCGGCGTCGGCGACGGCGATGTTGGTGACGCCGGTCTGGGCGCGTTGGGCCAGCAGCGTGTCGAGGTTGTTGCCCCCGGCTGCCAGACCCACCACTTCGAAGCGATCCGGGTTCGCGGCGATGACTTCCAGCGCCTGGGTACCGATCGATCCGGTGCTGCCCAGGACCAGCACTCGCACACGGCCTTCGGCATGTCCGTCACCGCAGATAGTCACCTGACCATTGTGCCGCTTGGCTATGACAGTTCGGGCCCGCTCGGGACACCTTTTCTCTCTCGGACCCATCCGTAATCGCCATCACTCCGAATACCTATCGTGACGGCACCGAAGCTGGCGCCAGATCTCGTCTCAAAAGCCTTCCATCACAAAGGAATTGATACTTGATGAATACACAGGCAAAGTCAGTTGCGGCAGCGGCGCTGGCCGCGGTCGCGATCGCGGGGTTCTCCGGATGCTCGAGCGACAAGCCGACCACGCAGGGCAGTAGCAGCGCCGCGGCGCCGAGTATGAGCGTTACGGCGGCGCCCAGCCCGGCCAAAACCGATCCCGCCGCCGACCTGGTAGGCCCCGGCTGCTCGGAGTACGCCGCGCAGAACCCGACCGGTCCCGGCTCGGTGGCCGGGATGGCACAGGATCCGGTAGCGACCGCGGCATCCAACAACCCGATGCTCACCACGCTGACCTCGGCATTGTCTGGAAAGCTGAACCCCGGCGTCAACCTGGTCGACACCCTCAACAGCGGCCAGTACACGGTGTTCGCACCCACCAATGCCGCCTTCGACAAGCTTCCGGCGGCCACCATCGACCAACTCAAGACCGACGCCAAGCTGCTGAACAGCATCCTGACCTACCACGTGGTCAACGGCCAAGCGAGCCCGGCCAAGGTCGCCGGTACCCACAAGACGCTGCAAGGCGCGGATGTGACGGTGACGGGCGCCGGCACCAACCTGATGGTCAACAACGCGGGCCTGGTGTGCGGCGGGGTGCACACCGCGAACGCGACCGTGTACATGATCGACACGGTGCTGATGCCTCCGGGTCAATAACGCAGCCTTCCGCGAACAAGGCAGCCCGCGCACGACGGGCTGCCTTGTTCGCGTTCGAACCAATCCGAACCCGTTGCCGTAACGAATAACTGACATGTGGACCCTTGCGTTGATCGGTTTCCTCGGCGGCTTGATCACCGGAATATCACCGTGCATCCTGCCGGTGCTTCCGGTGATCTTCTTCTCCGGCGCAAACAGCAGCGCGGCAACGGAATCCAGCGGCGCAGTGGCGGTCAAGACCAAAGGATCCCAGCGCGCACGGCCCTACCAGGTGATCGGCGGCCTGGTGCTCAGCTTCAGCGTGGTGACGCTGCTCGGTTCGGCACTGCTGTCAGCGCTACACCTGCCGCAGGACGCCATTCGTTGGGTAGCTCTGGTCGCATTGGTGGCGATCGGCGTCGGCTTGATCTTCCCGCGCTTCGAGCAGCTACTCGAGCGGCCGTTCTCGAAGATCCCGCAAAAGCAAATCGCCACGCGTGGTGGTGGTTTCGGGCTCGGCCTGGCACTGGGGGTGCTGTATGTGCCGTGCGCCGGACCGGTGCTGGCCGCGATCGTGGTGGCCGGGGCGACCGCGCAGATCGGCGTGGGCACCGTCGTTCTCACCGGCGCGTTCGCGATCGGCGCCGCGGTGCCGTTGCTGTTCTTCGCTCTTGCTGGCCAACGAATAGCCAACCGGGTCAGCGCATTTCGTCGCCGTCAACGAGAAATCCGGATCGGCGCGGGCATCGTCACGATCCTGCTCGCGGTCGCGTTGGCGTTCGACCTTCCTGCCATGCTGCAGCGCGCTATCCCCGACTACACCGCATCGCTACAGCAGAAAGTCGGTGGCTCGCAGCAGATCCAGGACAGACTCGGCGGCATCGTCACCGCCCAGAACGCGCAGCTGTCCAACTGCACTCAAGGCAGCACGCGACTCGAGAATTGCGGTCCCGCACCGGATCTCAGGGGCTTAACCGGCTGGCTGAACACCCCCGGAAACAAACCGATTGCACTGAATTCGTTGCGCGGCAAAGTAGTTCTGATCGACTTCTGGGCATACTCCTGCATCAACTGCCAACGGGCCATTCCGCACGTCACCGGCTGGTACCAGGCCTACCACGACAGTGGATTCGAAGTAATCGGCGTCCACACCCCCGAATACGCGTTCGAGAAGGTGGCGGAGAACGTCGCCGACGGCGCGGCCGACCTGGGCATCAAATACCCGATCGCGCTCGACGACAACTACTCGACCTGGACCAACTATCGCAATCGCTACTGGCCCGCCGAGTATCTGATCGACGCCAACGGCACGGTACGACACCTCAAGTTCGGTGAAGGCGGCTATGACGACACCGAACGGTTGATCCGGCAACTGCTCACCGACGCCAAGCCGGGCGTTCAGCTTCCCGGCCTGGTGGGCGCACCCGACCTCACGCCGAAAGCCAGCACCACCGCCGAGACCTATTTCGCCGTCGGCAAGGCTGTCAACTATGGCGGTGGTGGCGAATATGACGAGGGCACAAGAACATTCGCCTATCCGGCTAACCTGGCCTCGGACAGCTTCGCCCTGACCGGGAGGTGGTCACTGGATTACCAGGGCGCAACGGCCAGCGGCGACGATTCGGCCATCAGACTCAACTACCACGCCAAGAACATCTACGTCGTCGTCGGTGGCACCGGCACCCTCACCGTCACGCGCAACGGCACGACCACCACGCTGCCGATCGACGGACCGCCGACCTCCCGCCAAATCGTGGCCGACCCGCAGTCATCTTCGGGAGCCATCGAGGTGCACCCGAGCAAGGGCTTGCAGGTTTTCTCGTTCACTTACGGCTGACACCCGTCCAGAACCGGCTTCGTTCCGAATCAACCTGTGTCGGGGTTCAACTCAAGGAGGAGCGAGCATGAAAACGAAAATTGCAGCCGCCGGTTTGGCGGCCACCGCGATCGCCTGCGGAGTGGCTCTGGCCCCCAGCGCCGCGGCCAGCGATCTGGTCGGCCCGGGCTGCGCGGACTACGCCGCGATGAACCCCACCGGCCCTGCGTCGGTCCAGGGCATGTCGCAGGTCCCCGTCACCGAGGCCGCGGCGAACAACCCGATGCTGACCACGTTGACTTCGGCGTTGTCCGGCAAGCTCAACCCACAGGTCAACCTCGTCGACACCCTCAACAGCGGGCAGTACACGGTGTTCGCGCCGACTGACGCCGCGTTCGACAAACTGCCGGCGACCACCATCGAAACGCTCAAGACCGATTCGGCGATGCTGACCAGCATCCTGACCTACCACGTGGTGTCCGGCCAGGCGAGTCCGAACAGGGTCGTGGGCACGCACAAGACGTTGCAGGGCGCCAGCCTGACGGTCAACGGTCAGGGCAACAGTCTGCGGGTTAACAACGCCGGCGTGGTTTGTGGCGGCGTGTCGACCGCCAACGCGCAGGTGTACATGATCGACACGGTGCTGATGCCACCGTCCTGACGGCCGCACCGGGACACGACGATCCCCTCCGGTCGGCTTGGCCAGGGCCAAAGCGCCTGTGCCAGAATGATCAGGCAGTGTCAATCCGACCGGAGGGATCGCCGTGGCCAGTACTGAGGTGGAGCCGTACTACTCCGACGGCGTCGACGAGGCCGACGTGCCATCCGCGCAGTGGGGATGGAGCCGGATCAACTACCGCACCTGGTATGTAACGGGGTTCTTCATCTTCGGCTTCCTGTTGGTGATGCTGCACGGCAACCACGTCGGACATGTCGAGGACATCTTCTGCATCGGATTCGCCGTCGTGGTGCTCTTCGTGCTGGTGCGTGACATCTGGGGCCGTCGCCGCGGCTGGCTCAGATAGCTCTGTGCGCCCGGTCCGGTCATGACTGAGAGCGGTACTTACGCCGGTACCACGTGACGGACGCGACGACCATCGCCACTAGCGCGACGCCCACCCAAGGCCAGGCACCATGTTGGTGCACCCAGCCCGCCACCGTGCCCTGTAGTCGGCCGGCAGCGGCGATGACGGCATCCTCGGGATTTCCGTTGCCGCCGAATAAACGCACTTCGTAGAGCCCGTAATAGCCCACATAGCAACCAACGAGAACCAGCAGCACTCCGCTGAGGCGGCCGACGAACGGCAGCATGGCCCGCATCCGATCCACAAGAGCCGAACTCGCGGTGGCCACCGCAACGGCCAGCACGCCGACCACCAGCGTCAGCCCAGCAATATAGGCCGCGTAGATGGCCACCCCGCCCCACAGTGAGCTGCCTTTCAGCCCGGCCCCGGTGACCGCAAGAAACGGTCCGACGGTGCACGACAGCGAAGCAATCGCGTAGCTGACGCCGTAGCCGAACATCGAGCCCAGGCGTGCGGTCGGTGCCCAGCGTGGCCCGAACGGCTTCAGCGCGGCAAGGTTTCGACCGGACAGCAGCCAGGCGCCGAGCCCGACCAGCACTACACCGATCAGCACGGTGACGTAAGGCAGGTAACGCTGCACGGTGCTGGCCGCCGAGATGGTCAGCACACCGAACACACCGAAGACCGTCACGAACCCGAGTGCCATCCCGACAGTGGCGGCCAGCGCCCGTCCGACCGCGCCGATCGGGTTCCCGCCATCAGCCGATCGTTGCCCGCGCACCACCAGCAGCAAATAGGCGGGCAGCATGGCGAATCCGCACGGGTTGAGCGCGGCCACCAATCCGGCGGCGAACGCCAACCCGATCAAGGGCTGGTTCATGCCGGTCAGGAAAGCGCGGCGACGCGGCCCGACAGCTCCTGCTGGGACATGGCCGAGGTGGTGTTGTTGACGAACTCCGAGGAGCCGTCGGCTCGGTAGAACACCCACGCCGGCTGCCAGGGCACGTTGTAGCGGGCCCAGATCGCGCCGTCGGCGTCGTTGAGGTTGGTGAAGTTCAGTCCGTACTTGGAGACGAAGCCCTGCATCTGCGCGACGTCCGAATGTGCCGCAATGCCAACGAAAGTGACTCCAGGGTTGGCGGCCGCGACCCGGCTGAGCCCGGGAGCTTCCGCGTTGCAGAACGGACAGAACGGCGTCCAGAACCACAACACCGCCGGCTTGCCTTGCAGCGTCGCGCCGTTGAAACCGGCGCCGCTGAGGGTGGTGCCGGTGAAGTTCAGCCGGTCATCGACGGCGCCCGCGCGCGGCGCCGTGGTGACGCCGAGCATCAGTACGGCTGCGATCGCGGCGGCAAGCAACTTGAGCGGGGACAAGAGTTTCATCACAGACCTCGTTCGCTGGGGTTTTGCCTTGAATCACGTATTACCCCGCTTAGCGGTTCAGCTACCCGCCTTCGGCGGCAGCTGTCCACACGCTCGGGCTCAACGGCCTGTGCTCCAGCTACCCGCCTTCGGCGGCCAGCTGTCCACACGCTCGGGCTCAACGGCCTGTGCTCCAGCTACCCGCCTTCGGCGGCCAGCTGTCCACACGCTCGGGCTCAACGGCCTGTGCTCCAGCTACCCGCCTTCGGCGGCCAGCTGTCCACAGGCCGCGCTGATCTCACGGCCGCGGGTGTCCCGCACCGTGCACGAAACACCTTGCGCTCGAACGCGTTTGACGAACTCTCGTTCCACCGGCTTGGGACTGGCATCCCAGTCGCTGCCCGGGGTCGGGTTGAGCGGGATGAGGTTCACGTGGGCCAGCGGACCCAGCGCGCGGTGCAGCCGCTTGCCCAGCAAGTCGGCCCGCCACGGCTGATCGTTGACGTCGCGGATCAGTGCGTACTCGATCGACACCCGGCGCCCGGTCACGTCGGCGTAGTAGCGCGCGGCGTCGAGCACCTCGCTGATCTTCCACCGGTTGTTGACCGGCACCAGCGTGTCGCGTAATTCGTCATCAGGGGTGTGCAGCGAGACCGCCAGCGTCACACCAAGCCGCTCGTCGGCAAGCTTGCGGATCGCCGGGGCCAGACCAACCGTCGACACCGTCACCGAACGGGCCGAAATGCCGAAACCGGACGGCGGCGGCTCGATGATCCGGCGCACCGCGGCCACCGTCCTGGCGTAGTTGGCCAGCGGCTCCCCCATCCCCATGAACACCACATTCGACAGCCGATCACCGAAGTCGTCGCGCAGTGCGACCGCGGCGGCACGCACCTGCTCGAGAATCTCGGCGGTCGAGAGATTTCTGGTCAGCCCGCCCTGACCGGTGGCGCAGAACGGACAGGCCATCCCGCAGCCGGCCTGCGACGAGATGCACACCGTGTTGCGCTGCGGATAGCGCATCAGCACCGACTCGACGGTGGCGCCATCGACGGCGCGCCACAACGTCTTTCGCGTCTGTCCCGCATCGCAGGTCACCTCGCGCGCCGCGGTGAGCAAGACGGGGAACATGCTCGTCGCAACCTGGTCGCGTACTGCGGCGGGCAGGTCGGTCATCTGGTGCGGATCGGCGATCAGCCGTCCGTAGTACTGGTTCGCCAGCTGTTTGGCGCGAAACGCCGGCAGGCCGAGTTCGGCGACGGCTTCGGCGCGGCCGTCGGCGTCGAGGTCGGCCAGGTGCCGCGGCGGTCGCCGAATCGAGCCGCGAGGCGACGGCTCTTCGAACACCAACTGTTGGACCATGACCAGTCCAGTATCAGGGCAACAGGGTCAATACGGTCCACGCGGCCACCGACGACGGCAGAATGCCGTCCAGCCGGTCCATCAAACCGCCGTGGCCGGGCAACAACCGGCCCATGTCCTTGATGCCCAGATCCCGCTTCACCTGGGATTCGATCAGGTCGCCCAGCGTGGTGGTGAGAACGAACAGCAGCCCCAGCAGCGCACCCACCCACCAGGTCTTTCCGGCCAGATAGGTGGCGGTCAGGATCGTTGCGGTGATGCCGAAGATCAACGACCCGGTGAAACCCTCCCAGGACTTCTTCGGGCTGATCTTGGGCACCATCGGATGCTTACCGAACAGCGCCCCCACCGCGTAGCCGCCGGTGTCCGAACAGACCACGGCGATCATCATGCAGAACACCCAGGCCGGGCCGTGTTTGGGATCGTAGACGAGCATCGCGGCAAACGACGCGAACAGCGGAACCCAGGCGGCCAGGAGGACCGTGGCCGAAACGTCGCGCAGGTAATTGCTCGACGGCGGCTTGCCATCTGCCTCTGCATCGTCCTGGACCCGGTTGTCCTGCATGAACAGCCGCCAGATCATGCACACCACAACCATGCCGCCGAAGCCGGCCGCCGCCCCTTCGGCGCCATACGGCCAGGTCAACCAGAGGGTGACCTGACCGCCGACCAGCAGCGGTATCACCGGGATCAGGTAACCGGCCTCGCGCAGCCGCCGCACCACCTCGTGGCTGGCCACCAGCGCCGCCGTTGCGCAGTACAGGACCCAGAAATGCGGAAACCACAACAACGTTGCGATGAGGACGGCACCGATACTGACACCCACCGCAATCGCGGCAGGCAGGTCGCGCCCCGCCCTCGACGTCTTCTTGGGGGGCTGCGTCGTCACGTCGCCCGGTTCGTCGGGCGGACTGTCGGTGCCGGCATCGGTGGTGGCCACGGATTTGGGTGAACTGAGTAGCTGGATGGCCTCTAGACCTCCAGCAACTCGCCTTCTTTGTGTTTGACCAATTCATCGATCTGAGCGACGTACTGGTGGGTGGACTTTTCCAGGTCCTTTTCCGCCCGCCCGACTTCGTCTTCTCCGGCCTCGCCATCCTTGCGGATCCGGTGCAGTTCCTCCATCGCTTTGCGACGGATGTTGCGGACCGAGATTCGCGCGTCCTCGCCTTTAGCCTTGGCCTGTTTGACCAGATCGCGCCGCCGTTCCTCGGTGAGCTGCGGTATGGCCACCCGGATGATGGTGCCGTCGTTGGTGGGATTTACTCCCAGGTCGGAATTGCGGATCGCGGTTTCGATGGCGTGCAGTTGGCCGGCCTCGTAGGGCTTGATGACGACCATCCGCGCTTCGGGCACATTGATGCTGGCCAACTGGGTTATCGGAGTGGTTGCGCCGTAGTAGTCGATGGCGATCCGAGAAAACATTCCCGGGTTGGCGCGACCGGTGCGAATGGTCGAAAGGTCGTCACGGGCCACCGATACGGCCTTTTCCATTTTCTCCTCGGCATCGAAGAGAGCCTCGTCAATCATCTGCGCCACTCCTCCTCATCGCTGCGCTCTGCATCGTCGCCGGCGCGAATCATCTGCGCCACTCCTTCTCATCACTGCTCATCACTGCTCATCACTGCGCTCTGCATCGTCGTCGGCGCGAATCATCTGCGCAATTCCCCTCAGGTGGTGACCAGCGTCCCGATTTTCTCACCCGCGACCGCCCGCGCAATATTGCCATCGGTCAGCAGGTTGAACACCAGGATCGGCATGCCATTGTCCATACACAGGCTGAATGCGGTGGCATCGGCCACCCGCAGGCCGCGGTCGATCACTTCGCGGTGACTGATCGCCGTCAGCAATTCGGCGTCGGGATTCTCCCGGGGATCGTCTGCGAACACACCGTCGACCGCCTTGGCCATCAACACCACATCCGCACCGATCTCGAGAGCCCGTTGCGCCGCAGTGGTGTCGGTGGAGAAGTACGGCAACCCCATGCCGGCACCGAAGATGACCACCCGGCCCTTCTCCAGATGTCGTACGGCACGCAACGGCAGATAGGGCTCAGCGACCTGACCCATCGTGATCGCGGTTTGGACCCGCGTGGCGATGCCTTCTTTTTCCAGAAAGTCTTGTAATGCGAGGCTGTTCATCACGGTGCCGAGCATGCCCATGTAATCCGAACGGGTCCGTTCCATGCCGCGCTGCTGCAGCTGCGCGCCGCGGAAGAAGTTGCCGCCGCCGATCACCACCGCGACCTGCACGCCGTCGCGAACCACCTCGGCGATCTGGCGGGCCACCAATGCGACCACATCGGGATCCAGTCCGACCTGGCCGCCGCCGAACATTTCGCCGCCCAGCTTGAGCAGCACCCGCGAGTACTTCGACGACGGGCTGCTAGTACTGGTCCTCGGGGCTGCCGGGCCGCCGGCTTGGGTCTCCCTGGACTCAGTCATCGGTCTCCTCACACGAGAGCGCCATCCCGGCAAAGACCCCGGAACGGCGCCCCTCATCCTGCCTCATTGTCCCGCTTTGGGGTGGGCC
>NZ_LZLS01000215.1 GCF_001673365.1 Mycobacterium asiaticum | reverse complement strand
CAGAACAGCCTGCAGGAACGGAATATTCGTGGACACGCCGCGGATACGAAACTCGGCCACCGCGCGCCGCGCTCGCCGAACCGCCGTCGGGAAATCGCGACCGCGGCAAGTGAGCTTGACGAGCATGGAGTCAAAGTGGGCGGTGACTTCGGCGCCGATATTCGTACCGCCGTCGAGCCGGATACCCGCGCCACCCGGTGACCGGTAGCCGGTGATCCGTCCGGTGTCGGGCCGGAATCCGTTGGCAGGGTCGTCGGTCGTGATCCGGCATTGGATCGCCGCGCCGTGCATTTTGACGGTGTGTTGCGTTAGTCCGAGATCGGCCAGCGTCGCACCGGCCGCGATCCGCAACTGTGCGGATACCAGATCCACATCGGTGATCTCCTCGGTCACGGTGTGCTCGACCTGAATCCGCGGGTTCATCTCGATGAAGACGTGCTGGCCGCGCTCGTCGAGCAGGAACTCCACCGTGCCCGCACACGAGTAACCGATCTGCCGGGCAAATGCCACCGCATCTGCGCAGATACGTTCCCGTAGTTCGGAATTCAGATTCGGCGCCGGTGCCAACTCGATGACCTTCTGGTGGCGACGCTGCACACTGCAATCGCGCTCGAACAGGTGAATGACTTCACCGGTCTTATCGGCCAGGATCTGCACCTCGATGTGGCGGGGATTGATCACCGCCTGCTCCAGGAACACCGTCGCATCGCCGAATGCCGACTCCGCTTCGCGGGAAGCGGCCTCGATGGACTCGCGCAGCTCTCCCGCTTCGGCGACCCGGCGCATTCGCCGCCCGTCGCCACCGGCGACCGCCTT
>NZ_LZLS01000214.1 GCF_001673365.1 Mycobacterium asiaticum | reverse complement strand
TTGTCGCGCAGAGGCGGGCAAACAGACACATGGTCTAGGTTCTGGGACCGGTGTGACTCATGAAACGGGTGTGGCCCGCCTCGGTGCCGCGACGGGTGTGGCCCGCGACCAACTGCTACGGCAGCGGTCCCCCGGCGGCAATGGCCGCCAGCGTCGCGAACTGCTCGCCATCCAGGGACGCGCCACCTACGAGCCCGCCGTCGATGTCGCTCTGGGCGACGAGTTCGCCGACGTTCTTCGCGTTGACCGAGCCGCCGTAGAGCACCCGCACGCTCTCGGCAACCTCCGGTGCGGCCAGCGACCCCAGTTCGGCACGAATCGCCGCGCACACCTCCTGAGCATCCGCCGAACTGGCGACCCGCCCGGTACCGATCGCCCAGACCGGCTCGTAGGCGATGACGACCTTGCTGATCTGCTCGGCCGAGAGCCCGGTCAGTGACCCGCGCAGTTGCTCGACGTTGTGCGACACGTGATTTCCGGCTTCGCGCACCTCGAGGTGCTCACCGATACAGACGATCGGGGTCAGCTCGTACTTGAGTGCGGCGGCCGCTTTAGCGGCCACCAGCGCGTCGTCCTCGTTGTGATAGGTGCGCCGCTCGGAGTGACCGACAACGACGTAGCTGCAGCCCAGCTTGGCCAAAAACGCCCCGCTGATCTCTCCCGTGTAGGCGCCGGAGTCGTGCTGCGAAAGATCCTGCGCCCCATAGGTCAGCCGCAGTTTGTCGCCGTCGACCAGGGTTTGCACGCTGCGCAAATCGGTGAACGGCGGGATGACCGTGACGTCGACCTTGTCGAAGTACTTGTCCGGCAATGCGAATGCGATCTTTTGCACGAGCGCGATCGCCTCGAAGTGATTCAGGTTCATCTTCCAATTGCCGGCGATCAACGGCTTGCGGCTCACGAGTCCCCTCCGGTCGGCTGCTCACGGCCAAGCACCTCAATGCCCGGAAGTGTTTTGCCCTCAAGGTATTCCAGCGACGCGCCGCCGCCGGTGGATATGTGCGAGAAGTCGTCCTCTGGTATCCCCAACGCACGGACCGCGGCGGCGGAGTCTCCCCCACCGACCACGCTGAACGCTCCCTTACCGGTCGCCGCGACGATCGCCTCCGCGACGCCTCGGGTGCCCTCGGCATACGTCGGGAACTCGAAGACGCCCATCGGGCCGTTCCAGAAGACGGTCTGGGCGTTGGACAGCAACGTGGTGAACCGCTTGACCGAACCCGGCCCGATATCCAGGCCCATCAGGTCGTCGGGAATCTCATTGGCCGCAACTGTCTGTGGCGGCGAATCGGCGGCGAACTTCTCGGTCACCACGATGTCT
Organism: Mycobacterium asiaticum; assembly: GCF_001673365.1. Classification (GTDB taxonomy): domain Bacteria; phylum Actinomycetota; class Actinomycetes; order Mycobacteriales; family Mycobacteriaceae; genus Mycobacterium; species Mycobacterium asiaticum_A. The sequence continues at coordinate 113,290 of NZ_LZLS01000214.1, read as the reverse complement.
ACCGGCAACCGCAGCACGTCGTGATAGGTCTCCAGCAGGTTACTGCAGGTGTCCACCATCTCTTCTTCGAGCAGCGACTTCCCAACCGAATAACCCTGCGCGGCAAGGAATGTGAAGCACATGCCGCCGCCAATGACGATGCTGTCGGCTTTCGTGGCCAGCGACTCGATCACGCCCAGCTTGTCGGACACCTTCGATCCGCCCAGCACCACGGCGTAAGGCCGCTCGGTGGAGCTGGTCAGCTGCTCCAACACCTTGATCTCGTCGGCCACCAGCTTCCCCGCGTAGTGCGGCAACAGCGTGGCCACGTCGTACACCGAGGCCTGCTTGCGGTGCACCACGCCGAAGCCGTCGGAAACGAAAGCCCCATCGGGCCAGACCAATTCGGCCAGCTGCTTGGCCAGCGCCAGGCGCTCGTCGTCGTCTTTGCTGGTCTCGCGCTTGTCGAAACGAATGTTCTCCAACAGCAGGATGTCGCCGTCGGTGAGCCCCTCGGCGCGGGCCAACGCATCGGTGCCGACGACATCACCGGCCAACTGGACATGGCGGCCCAGTTGCTCCCCCAGTGCGGCGGCCACCGGCGCCAGCGAATACTTGGACTCCGGCCCATCCTTGGGGCGACCCAGGTGGGCGGTGACGACCACCTTCGCGCCCGCGTCGAGCAGTGCCTTCAACGTGGGTACCGACGCGGTGATGCGACCCGCGTCGGTGATGTTCCCGTCCCCCCCGGCATCGAAGTCGAGCGGGACGTTCAAGTCCGAACGGACCAGTACGCCACGACCCGAAACACCTTCGGCGAGAAGGTCTTCCAAAGTTGGTACGGACACGGCTAGAGCGACTTGCCGACTAGCTTGACCAGGTCGACGAGGCGGTTGGAGTAGCCCCACTCGTTGTCGTACCAGGAGACCACCTTGGCCTGATTGCCGATGACCTTGGTCAGCCCGGAGTCGAAGATCGAGCTGTGCGGGTCGGTGACGATGTCGCTGGAGACGATCGGGGCGTCGTAGTACTTCAGGATGCCCTTCATCGGGCCGTCCGCAGCGGCTTTCATTGCGGCGTTGATCTCGTCCGCGCTGGCTTGCTTGGACAACTCAGCGGTCAGGTCGGTGACCGACCCGGTGGGGATGGGTACCCGCAGCGCGTAACCGTCCAATTTGCCCTGCAATTCGGGCAGCACCAGACCGATGGCTTTGGCCGCTCCGGTGGACGTGGGCACGATGTTCAACGCAGCCGCGCGGGCGCGGCGCAGGTCCTTGTGCGGGCCATCCTGCAGGTTCTGGTCCTGGGTGTAGGCGTGGATGGTGGTCATCAGGCCTTGGACGATGCCGAATTCGTCGTTGAGAACCTTGGCGATCGGGCCAAGACAGTTGGTGGTGCACGACGCGTTGGAGATGATGTTCTGGCTGCCGTCGTACTTGTCGTCGTTGACGCCCAGCACGATGGTGATGTCCTCGTCGGTGGCGGGGGCGGAGATGATCACCTTCTTAGCGCCGGCTTCCAGGTGACCCTTGGACTTGGCCGCACTCGTGAACAGGCCGGTGGACTCCACGACGACATCGACACCTAGGTCGCCCCAGGGCAGGGCGGCGGGGCCCTCGCGCACCGCCAGCGCCTTGATCCGGGCCGGGCCCACCACGATGGTGTCCTCGCCGTCCAACGTCACCTCGTGGGGAAGTCGACCCAGGATCGAGTCGAACTTCAGCAGGTGCGCCAGCGTGTGGTTGTCGGTGATGTCATTGACCGCCACCACCTCGACGTCGGCGTCACCCTGCTCCTGCTGGGCCAACAAAGCCCGGTAGAAGTTACGTCCGATTCGACCAAAGCCGTTGATGCCAACTCGGACCGTCACGTGTCTCTCCTCGTCTTTGGTGTTCGCTGTTAAGCCCTCGTCGTCAGCCTAGATCAGTGCAGTTGCCGTTGCTGGGGCCGGTAAGACTATCGCCGTCGAACTGCACTTACGCGCGTTGCGCACGGACTGGAATGCCTTACAGCTCTGCGCGATTCTGGCCGAACGTCACCATTTGGAAACGGCACGGTGCGCCGCGGTTTGAGTTACACGGTTGCGATTAACAATCGAGCCAGTCATTAGACACGAGTTCGGTATGGCTAGACGGTTCTGCTGAACCACGTGGGTGCAGGAATATTCGAGCGCAGATAAAGGAGTTGACGTTGATGACGATCTTCGATCGATTCAACATCAAAGTGATTGCTGTCACCGCCGGTGTGTGCGGCGCGGCCATTTCGCTGAGCCCGGGTGCGGCTGCCATACCGCTGAAAACGGGCGGGCACGCCTGCATCCAGGGAATGTCGGGAACCGCGGGCGCAGCCGGCGATGGTGCCGCACTGGCAGGCGTCGGCGGAGCCCCGGTCTGCTGCGCATACGGCACGGCTGCCGCAGGCGGAGCGCCGGCCGCGGGCGGAGCCGGTGGTCCAGCTCCAGCTGGTGGACCAGCGCCGGCCGGTGGGCCAGCCCCCGCCGGTGGACCAGGCGCACCCGGCGGGCCGGCGCCCGCCGGTGCGACACCTGTCGAGGCGTGCGGGCCGGCAAGTGCTCCGATCACTGGCATGTCGGGAGTGCCGGTGGGTGCCCCGCTGGTGGTACCCGGACCGGTGCCGGTCGTCGCCCCGGTGCCCGTCGGAGCGCCGGTGCCCATCGGGGCGCCGGTACCGATCGGAGCGCCCGTGCCCATCGGCGCGCCGGTACCGATCGGTGCACCGGTGCCCATCGGCGCGCCGGTACCGATCGGTGCACCCGTGCCTATCGGAGGGCCGGTACCCATCGGCGGGCCAATCGTTGCCGGCGCCCCGGTGCCCGCGGGTGCCCCGGGGGCGGTTGGCGCTCCGATCACGACCATGTCCGGGACCGGGAAGGGTGAACCGGCCGGAACGGCGCCGGCTGGCGGCCCCGCGCCCGGTCAGCCCCTGCAGCCCGGGCCAGCGAGCTGACCCGGCGCTCAGCGCTTGTGCAGCCAGCGCAATGCCGATTCAGCGGCGTGGTAGCCGCACAACCCATGAATGCCGGCACCCGGCGGCGCGGACTGCGAGCACAGGTAGACACCCGGTACGCCAATTGCGTACGGGTCGAGAGCAATGCGCGGCCGGAAGAGGATCTGCAGCTTGTCGTTGGCGCCGCCGATGATGTCGCCGCCAATCAAGCTGGGGTTGCGAGCCTGTAGTTCGGCGGTGCTGGTGCTCACCGTCTCGACGATGCGGTCGCGGAAGCCCGGCGCGAACCGTTCGATCTGGTCGACGATCGCGGCGGTTGCATCTCCGCTATAGCGGAACGGCACGTGCGCGTAGGCGTAGATCGGGTTGATCTTGCCCCCGGGGCCACCGGTGCGGGACGGGTCGGCCAGGTACTGCTGCCCCAGCAGTACGAACGGCCGCTGCACCATTTTGCCTTGGGCGCGTTGGCGTTCCGTGTCGACGATCTCCTCGAAACTACCGCCGAGGTGGACGGTGCCCGCGCGGGCGCAGTCGGGATTTGTCCACGGAATGTCGCCTTCGATAGCGAAGTCGACCTTGAACGCCGAGGAGCCTTCGCGGTAGCGGCGGTAGGACCGTCTGATGCGCAGCGGCATCGCGCCGCCATAAAGCGTAAGTACCTGCGCGGGACTCAGGTCGAGCATCACGATGTCGGCGGTCGGAATGTCGCGGCGGCTGTTGACTTTGACGCCGGTGCTGACCCGTCCGCCTTCGGCGTTCAGCGCCGCGCCCAGGGCCCGGGCGATCGCCCCGGACCCGCCTTCGGCGACCGGCCACCCGTACCGATGCCCGCTGGCCAGGATCATCAACCCGAGCGAAGCGGTCAGTGGCCGGTCCAGCCGGGTGTAGGCGTGCGCGGCCGCACCACCGTAGAGGGCACGCGCCTGCTCGGTGCGGAACCAGCCCGCGACGGCGGTCGCCGGCAGCACGGCGCGCGGACCAAACAGCGCCAACCGCACCGGATGTCGCGGAATGTTGAGCACCGGTCGCAGTAGATCCTCCGCCAGATCGTCGAATCCGGAGGCGAGCCCGCCGATCGCGGCGCGCCAGCGGCGGTGATCGGGACCCAGCCCCTTGGCGGTCTTGACGATCGACTGATACAGCACTCCGGCGGTGCCGTCGTCGAGTGGGTGCGCGCAGTCCACCTCCGGCCACTTCCACGAAAGCCCGTGGCGGGTAAGGTCGATTTCCTTCCAGAACGGTGAGCCCACGCCCAGCGGATGGAAGGCCGAGCAGTAGTCGTGGATGACTCCGGGCACCGTCAACTCGCCCGAGCGCGCTCCCCCGCCGATGGTGTCGTGAGCCTCGAGCACCTCAACGTCGATGCCCTGGCGCGCCAAATGGATTGCCGCGGCCAGGCCGTTGGGCCCGGCACCGACGACAACCGCGGTCGTCATGCCGGCACGGAGCGTTGTGTCGTTACGTGAACCGGGAATTCGTCGTCCGGCTCAGGCCAGGGCTGCCGCGTCAGCATCTCCGCGACGTCGACATAGCCAGCCTCGATCAACCCGGTCTTGGCGTCGAAAATTCGGTACCACTGCTTCTGGGTTTGGATCGGTTGGCCTTCCAGGACGATGACGCGGAGGTCGCCGTTGGCGAAATTGCAGCGCCGCTGGACGGCCTCCAAGAGCTGCTCGTTGTGCAGATGTCCTTCTCCGAAATTCCACCCGACGAGCGGACCGGCGACGACTTCGCCCTCCCTGATGCTGTATTCGGCTTCGTTGTCGATCGCGCGCGGCAGGAGACCGTTAAGCGCACGACCGTGGGTGTGCATGGCCCGAAAGGCCGCCACCTTGTCGGACATCACCTCGGCGGTGGGGGCGCCATACAGCTTGGTCAGCTGATTGATAACCAGCGCAGAGCTTTTCACCACGTCGGCTTCGATCTTGTCCTCAGCTCCCGCGCGGAAGCACCACAAACTGGTGGCCCAGTTGCCGGCGTAATAGCGCATGCCGGGCAGGAACGAAATCTTTTCGGGGAACAGGTTTCCCGCGATCGCGACGGCTACCGCGATGAGCACCAGCGCCAACAACCACGGCGACCGCAAGTCGATGGCGCGAATCGAACCGTAGTGCCCAAACAGGTAGAACAGCGAGAAGATGAAGAAGACATTCCATTCCAACGGCACGCCCATCGGAAGGTTGGACAGGATGTTGAGGTGGAAGATCACCATGAACCCGATCAGAAACCACCGCCACGGTTGGTCTCCGGCGACGAAGACCAACACCGTCGGCACGATGAATTCCGCTGTGGTTCCACCCACATGGGCCATCAACTTCGGTATGGCGGTCGGACGCAGGTCGTTGACGTGGTCGCGGTAGAGCGCGTGTTTGAGCGGGGTGAACAGCCTGCTGCGCAGCAGCGCGTTGTTGCTCGTCATGACCGCCACGACGTACGGGAAGTGGTGGTTGAGCTTTGAGGTCGCCGCTCCCCACCACAGGCACAACATGATCAGCTTGAATGCCGACACCTGGTCGACGAACGGAAAGAAGAACACGAACAACTTCAGCCAATAATGTTCCCCGCGCGCGGCCAGGAAGATGGTCTTGTCTCGCAAGCCCAACAGCGCCAAGGCGACGATCGTCGGGATCACCAGCACCGGGTCGACCAGGCCTACACCACCGATCCCCGGAACCGGACCGCCCTGCCCCGGCGACAACAGCGCCCACACCGCACTGCCCAGCACGATGGCATACAGCGCGACGTCGACGACACTGCGTGAATCTCCGCGGGTGAACGGCACCTTGTCCGGCCACGCCGGAAGCCGAATCGTCTTGGGCCGCAACCAATAAAGCACACCACCGATCGGCGGCATGAAGCGTCCGGTAAGCGGCCCCGACCCGCAACCCAGGCCGAGCACCTCGAACAGCAGCGTGAAGATGATCGCTTTCTGGTACACGATCGGCTGAGTCCACCAGTCGGCGATGTTGCTGAGCCCGCCCAGCCCGGGAGTCAGCGAGATGAGCGCCGCCGGAACAGCGACGTAGAGACCGATCTTCAGCAGGTATAGCAGGTAGACCGCGTACGGCGTGCCGAATCCGTTCTCCGCCCAGTGCCGGGTGACCACCTGCAGCCGCGTCGCCCGCGGCAGGGACGTCCAGGTGTCGTGGTCAACGTCTGGAAGATCCGGTGAGATGAATCCCATGGCCGCCTCGCTCGCTGTCTGAAACCGTTCGGCGAGTCCAAATGTATCCGGCCTCGGTGACAGGCGGACACCGCCGTGCCGGCGGTGTGGCCCCCGTCGTCGTGAGTGGCTCGGCAGGGCGCGGATGACCGCCAGGCCATGCCGATCTTCGAAGCGGCCCCTCGTCCGCTGCGAATCGTCGTAACCCGCGCCCTGCGAGTGATCCAGTTCGGCACCGCCGAAGCGGCGCCGCAAATTGGCGATCAACTCCTTTACCGTCCGCCGGTCGTCCTGCTCGGCCTTGAGCAAGCGGCGAAAGCCGATAACGTTCTCGACGTCGCCCGCTGCCTGAGCCAGCGAGATCGCCCGCCGGCACTTGTGTATGCGGTATTCGGTCTGTCCCAACTGCCGGGCCAGCAGCCGCAGGTAGTGCTCGGCCTGACGCTCGTCTGCCGACTTGTCACCACGGCATTGGGGCGCAGCTGGGCCCGGCACCGATGCCGGACCCAGCCGCTCGACACCGGCAGGCACGGAGCCGACCGAGGCGTGCCCGAACGCCCCGGTATCAGACTCCGCTACACACGACATGCCGGCTCCTAGCCAAAAAGTCTCAAGCGCAAAGACATCGGCGTTATCCACCGAGTGACGCCCACCAGGAAGCGTTGACAGGCATTGCGACAGAATCGGTTTGCCGCCCCGCACGGGGTCGACATTCGACGCTGACCAACGGTAAGCCGCGGCATCGCGCCGACGCCATATGCGGCGGCGCCGAAGGTCAGGACATGTTTTGTGCGCGCAACACGAACCGCGCTAGACCGACGGGTTTGCCGTCCGTAGCACTGCCGGAGCCATCCACCGACAGACTTCTAACGCAGTCTGGACCCTGAACACCGCATCGGGGTCGTCGAAGTCCTGCCCGCAGCGTTCCATCGCCTGCGCGACACGATACTGAATTGTGTTGCGGTGCAAGATCATCGCTTCCGCTGTCGCTACATAGCTGCGGTTGCGGGCCAGAAACTCGCGCAGCGTTTCGCGCAACCATTGGTTGCGTTCGTCGTCGACGGCGAGATCGCCCAATGCCTCGGTGACGAAGCGTCCGAGTTCTTCGGCGTCGGTTGCCATCAACGCGATCGGCGCGACGTCGGCGTAATAGACCACGCGGTCACGGGGATGGCGTCCGGCGCCCAGAGCCACCGCCTTGGCGCGTTCGGCTTGCTTTAAGGAGGCCCGGAAGCCGTCCAGGCCGCGCTCGACGCGACCGAACGCCAGGCACGCGGGAATTCCCGCGGACTCGAAGGCCGCCCGCACCCGGGCCCGTTCGGCCGCGACTGCCTCGCGGGCGGGTATCGGGGAGAACCACAACCGCGCCTCACGCTCGTCGGTCGGCACCATCAACGCACGTCCTGCCGCGCGCAGCTCCCCCGCGATCAACGAACCCGCCTTGTCCAACAGCGCCGCCACGTCGCGGGTGGGAACCGTGGTGTCCGCCCACCACACGGCCGCGATGTGCGCGACGTCCAACTGGTAGCCCAGCACCATTTCTGCGCGCTGTACGTCGACGGGAGTGCCCGCCAGTATGTCGCTGACCCATTGCTGTTGCAGACCGCTGCGCCGGCTCAACCAGCGGTCGTGTTCCTGCTCATAGGCCACGGTCAGCTGGTCACCGACCACATCGACAAAACGCGCGCACCGATTCACCAGTTCGACGATTGCCGGCACGCGCTCGCTGGACTCCAGCAGTGCTACGAACTGCATCGCCCGCTGCAAAAACCTGGCATGTCCGATTCGATGCGCTCTGACCAGCGCTGATAACGGGGTGTCGCGCTGGGCCGCGGCACGTACGTAAGCCAACGCGGCGGCAGGGGCCTCCAAGAAGGGCTCCGGAGGGTCCCGCTCTATGTAGTGGATTCCCGCGACGACGTTCTCGGTGAGGCTGGCGCGCCACAGCGCCATCATGCGGCTGTCGTAGCTCGGGACCGGAATTTCCTTCTTCATCACCTCGAACAACTCGCCGATGAATTCGTCGCGGATCGCGTCCATCTGTCGGGCGATCACCGACAGTTGACCGCCTCCGGTTTCGGACACCCTCGGTCCCTTCTGCAGCCCCCGGCAAATGCCCTCAACCATGATCGCACCGGCAGTCGCTACCATCTAGACACTCGATGGCAAAGGAGCCCCAGTGAGCGAAGCCGAAAGCTTGGATGTTGGCGACATCGACAAGTTCGATCCTGGGATGACGCAGCGAATGATCAGCGTGATGCGCCCGATCCTCAAGACCTACTTTCGCGCCGAGGTACGGGGCCTGGACGTGTTTCCGCCCGGCGGCGCGCTCGTGGTGGCCAACCACTCTGGCGGACAGTTTCCGATGGACGTCCCGATTTTCAGCACCGACTTCTACGAGAAGTTCGGCTACGAACGACCGGTGCTGACCCTGAGCCACGACATTTTGTTCATGGGCGCCACCGGAGACTTCTTCCGCAAGACCGGCTACATCCGGGCCAACCCCGAGAACGCGGCGGCGGCGCTACGATCCGGGGGTGTCGTGGTCGTCTTTCCCGGCGGTGACTACGACGCCTACCGGCCGACATCCGCGGAGAATGTCATCGACTTCAACGGCCGTAAGGGATACGTCCGCACTGCTCTTGCCGCGGGCGTACCGATCGTGCCTCTGGTGGGCATCGGTGGCCAGGAGACCCAGCTGTACCTGAGTCGCGGCACCTGGCTGGCCAAGCAATTGGGTTTGAAGCGGTTCATCCGCAGCGACATCCTGCCGCTCTCGTTCGGCTTCCCGTTCGGCTTCAGCGCCGCGATCCCACCCAACCTCCCGTTACCCGCCAAGATCGTCATGCAGGTGTTGGAACCAATCGATCTCACCGCGCAATTCGGTGAGAACCCCGACATCGACGAAGTCGACGAGCATGTTCGGTCGGTCATGCAAACGGGGCTCAACGAGCTCGCCGCCAAGCGTCGATTCCCGATTGTGGGCTGAGCCATGGCATCTCGAATCGACGAGGTCCGCGGTCTGATCAGTACCCTGCGACGCGCCGGCATGATCGCGCCGATGCGGCCGGACCGGTATGTGCGGATGGGCGCCGCGATGGCCCGCGAAGGTATCGGGTTCACTTCCGGATTTGCCGGTGCGGCGCAACGTTGTCCGGACCGGCCTGGCTTCATCGACGAGCTGGGGACACTGACCTGGCGGCAGCTCGATGAGCGCGGCCACGCGTTCGCGGCGGCACTGCGGGCCCTGCCGGGTGGGGCACCGAAGGTGGTCGGCATCATGTGCCGAAACCACCGCGGATTCGTCGATTCCTTGTTGGCAGCCAACAGGATTGGCGCCGACATCCTCTTGCTGAATACCTCGTTTGCCGGCCCGGCGCTGGCTGAGGTGGTCACGCGCGAAGGTGTCGACGCCATCATCTACGACGAGGAGTTCACCGCGACGGTCGACCGTGCGCTCGCCGACGCCCCGAACGCCACCCGTATCGTCGCGTGGACTGAAGAATCCCACGATGTGACCGTGGAGAAACTCATCGCCTCCCACACCGGCGCGCGCCCGGAACGCAACACCGGCAAGAAGAGCAAGGTGATCCTGCTGACGTCGGGCACCACCGGAACACCCAAGGGCGCCAAGCACTCTGGCGGTAGTGGTGGGATCAAGACACTCAAGGGCGTGCTGGACCGCACCCCGTGGCGGGCCGAGGAACCCATTGTGATCGTGGCACCGATGTTCCACGCGTGGGGGTTCTCGCAGTTGGTGCTGGCCTCGTCGCTGGCGTGCACGGTGGTGACCCGACGCAAGTTCGACCCGGAGGCCACACTGGCTCTGATCGACCGGCACCAGGCCACCGGCCTGGCGGTGGTACCGGTGATGTTCGACCGCATCATGGATCTGCCCGACGAAGTACGAAATCGCTACAGCGGCAAGTCGTTGCGGTTCGCCGCGGCCTCGGGGTCGCGAATGCGACCCGACGTCGTCGTCTCGTTCATGGACCAATTCGGGGACGTGATCTACAACAACTACAACGCCACCGAGGCCGGCATGATCGCCACCGCCACACCGGCCGATCTGCGGGCCGCGCCCGACACCGCCGGCAAGCCCGCCGAAGGAACCCAGATCCGGATCCTGGACTCGGATTTCAACGAGATGCCCACCGGTGAGGTCGGCACGATCTACGTGCACAACGAAAGCCAATTCGACGGTTATACCTCCGGTAAAACCAAAGACTTCCACGCCGGTTACATGTCCTCCGGAGACGTCGGCTATCTGGACGAGAATGGCCGGTTGTTCGTAGTGGGACGCGACGACGAGATGATCGTCTCCGGCGGAGAGAACATCTACCCGATCGAAGTGGAGAAGACGCTGGCCGCCCATCCCGACGTGGCCGAAGCCTCGGTGCTCGGCGTGGACGACGAACAGTACGGCCAGCGGTTGTCGGCATTCGTTGTGCTGGAACCGGGTTCGACCGCAGACGAGGAAACGCTCAAGCAACACATCCGGGAGAACCTGGCGAATTACAAGGTGCCCCGCGAGATCAAGCTGCTCGATGAACTGCCCCGCGGGAGCACCGGCAAGATTCTGCGCAACGAGCTCAAGGGACTGGTGAGCGGATCATGAACCTGCGACGAGTGCTGCGAGAACTGCGCCGCCCCCGGCCGCTGACCCGCGCAACCGTGGAAGTTGTCAACGCCGCCAACGGTTTACGTCCGCTGAGCCGCAACCCCTACGCCGCGCCGACGGTATTCTGGTTCGGTTGGCCGCCCTCGGAGGTGCCGCTGGTCTACGGCGGTGTCTCCTTGTTGGACGCGGTGCGTCGCGGCCGGCGGGGCGACTTCGCCGGCCCAAAAGGCAAGCTGGCCCTTGCGTTGACGGCGGCGTCGTGGGCGATGTTGGCGGTGATCGGCTACCGCGGGATCGTCACTCCCGGTCCGGTGCTGAAATCTGCGCTGACCGACCAGCTCGGACCCGACTACGAGGACGAGCTGACCGCATTGCCGACGGAGCCCAAGCGAAGTGGGCGGCGCAGTCCGCCGCTACGCACCACCATGGCCCGACGGCGGTTCGTCGAGAAGCAGAACATCGTCCGCTACGGGCCGCACGGGCGGGCCAATCTGGCCGACATCTGGCGCCGTCACGATCTGGCGCGGGACGGCAAAGCACCGGTGCTACTTCAAGTTCCAGGCGGGGCCTGGATGATCGGGTGGCGTCGCCCGCAAGCGTATCCCTTGATGGGCCAACTGGTTTCGCGTGGCTGGGTGTGTGTCTCGATGAACTATCGCGTGTCTCCGTTACATACCTGGCCCGACCACATCGTCGACGTCAAGCGCGCGTTGGCGTGGGTCAAGGAGAACATCGCAGACTACGGCGGTGACCCGAATTTCGTTGCGATCAGCGGAGGTTCGGCTGGTGGCCATCTGACCGCGTTGGCTGCGCTGACCGAAAATGACGCCAAGTTTCAGCCGGGCTTCGAAACCGCCGACACGTCGGTAGCTGCCGCGGTCCCGTTCTACGGCCGCTACGACTGGTTTTCCGACGTGGCACCGGGACGGTCCGCATTCATTGAAGTGTTGGGCAGATTGGTGGTCAAGAAGAACATCAAGACCCACCGTTCGATATACCTCGACGCGTCACCGATCAGATACGTAAAGCCGGACGCACCACCATTTTTCGTGCTGCATGGAGCGGACGACTCGCTCATCCCGGTGGAGGAAGCCCGCGAGTTCGTCGAGGAGTTGCGTGCGGTGTCGAAGTCTCCGGTCGCCTATGCCGAACTACCCAACGCCCAGCACGCGTTCGACATCTTCGGTTCCCCGCGAGCGCATAAGGCCGCCGATGCCGTCGCCAAATTCCTGTCCTGGGTGTACGTGACGAACCCGCCGTCTGGCAACGGAAAGCCTTAGCCGCTACCGCAAGTCGGCCGCAGCTTCCAACTCGGCCAGCGCCGGTTCGATGGCGTCGGCCATCTCGTCGATGTCGTTGGCCACCTCCGGCGTCGTCACGAAACCGAAGTCCAGGCAGTCCTGGTAAGAGAAACAGGTGATGTTGAGTGCGACGTCCATCACCGGCGGACCGAGCGGGACCAGCGAGTCCAGCTTGGCGCCGGCCATGTACAGCGGGAAGGGCGGACCCGGAACGTTGGAGACGACGAGGTTGATCGGGGCCAGGTTGTGCGACAAGCCGCTGGCCGTGTAGGCGCGGGCGGCCAATTGCAGCAACCCGGGCGGGGTGGTCTCGGTGAGCCCCATGATCTGATGCGCCGACAACGCCTTCGCCATTTCCTTGGCGTTCCTGGTGCTTTCGTGAATCGCCAAGAGCCGCTCGGTCGGATCATCGATGTCGGTGGCAAGTGAGGCCGTCATCGAACTGATCTGGTTACCGACGTCCGACTGGTTCTGATCGGTGCGAGTCGACACCGGAATCTGTGCGATCAACGGCTTGTAGGGCAACTCGTCGCGCTTCTGCAAATATTCGCGCGCCGCGCCGGCCACCAACGCGAGCACCACATCGTTGAGCTTGACCCCGAAGGCGTCCTTGACGGCCTTGACCCGGTCCAGCTCGACCCGACAGCCGGTGATGCGCCGGTGTGGTGACACCGAGGCGTTGAACCTGGTCTTGGGCGCGTCGAAGTAGCGCGGCGGTCTGGCGCCCACCCCCAGCGCGGCGATCTGCTGACGCACGGTCTGCTCGAGCAACCGGGCGATGCGGAACGGCGTCATGATCCCGACGTTGATCAGCGCACCCAGTGCCCGGCGTTCCAGGCCGGGAATGGTGAAGCCGACGAATCCGACCGTTTCCTTCTGTGGCGCACGCGGTTCCGGCGTGACGTCCAACAGAATCTCGCCGAGCCCGGCCCCCGAGACGCCGTCGACGATCGCATGGTGCATTTTGGTCAGCGTGGCGATGCGACCGCCTTCGACGCCCTCGATCACCCACAGTTCCCACAGCGGTCGCGAGCGGTCCAGCTTGTAGGACATCAACCGGCCGACCAGTTCCTCGACCTCGCGCCGCCCGCCGGGCGCCGGGACACCGATGCGCCGGACATGGAAGTCGATGTCGAGTTCCTCGTCCTCGACGAACCACGGCCGGTCCAGTCCGAGCGGGGCGCCAGTCACCCGCCAGCGCAGCTGCGGGATCTCGGGCAGGCGCTCGATGAGCAGTTCACGCAATCGCTGGAAGCTGTAGTCGGGTGCGTGCCTTGGATCACAAATCGCCAGCGCACCGACATGCATGTGCCAACCTGCGGTTTCGGCGGACCAGAACGCTGCATCAACACTCGAGAGCCGTTTCATCCCCCGACCGTAGCCCTTTCCTTTGCGCGAACCCAACCACACTGCGAAATCCTCGGCCCGAAATCGCGGCCCGGTTCGGTTCGCGGAGAAGAAGGGTTAGGCGTCCTCGAGCAGGTCGGGGGTCACCGCCGACTCGGTGTCGGGAATGCCGTCCACTTTCGCTTTCCGATCAGCCATCGACAGCAACCGCCGAATGCGGCCTGCCACAGCATCTTTCGTCATCGGGGGATCGGCGAGCCGACCCAGTTCCTCCAGCGAGGCCTGCCGGTGCTCGACGCGCAACCGGCCAGCGGTGGCCAGATGGTCGGGGACGGTATCGCCGAGGATCTCCAAAGCGCGCTCCACTCGGGCGGCCGCGGCCACCGCCGCGCGTGCCGAGCGGCGCAGGTTCGCATCGTCGAAGTTGGCCAGCCGGTTGGCCGTGGCGCGCACTTCGCGACGCAGCCGTCGTTCCTCCCAGATCAGCCGCGTGTCCTGGGCGCCCATCCGAGTCAGCAGAGCACCGATCGCCTCACCGTCGCGCACCACCACCCGGTCGGCTCCGCGCACCTCGCGCGCCTTGGCGCTCACGCCGAGCCGGCGTGCCGCCCCGACCAGCGCCAGTGCGGCCTCCGGGCCGGGGCAGCTGACCTCCAGCGCCGAGGAGCGGCCCGGTTCGGTGAGCGATCCGTGGGCCAGAAAGGCTCCACGCCAAGCGGCTTCGGAGTCGGCGATGCTGCCGCCGACGACCTGTGCGGGCAGTCCCCGCACCGGACGTCCGCGCATATCGAGCAGCCCGGTCTGCCGGGCCAGCGCTTCCCCATCGTTGGCCACCCGCAGCACATATCGGGTGTTCTTACGAATTCCACTGGCCGACAACACATGCACCACCGCGTTGTAGCCATAGAGGTCGAAAATGTCCTTGCGCAGCCGACGGGCAATGCTGCCCAGATCCACCTCGGCTTCGACGACGACGCGGCCCGCCACGATGTGCAACCCGCCGGCGAACCTCAGTAGCGACGTGACCTCCGCGCGCCGGGCACTGACCGACTTGACTACCAGACGACTCAGTTCGTCCTTGACTTCGGTCGTCATCGCCACGCGTCGTCACCCCTCGGTCTGTTGCCGCCCGCGCCCTGCACGCCCGTCACCGGGGGCACCGCCGAGCTCCCGCCACGAACCCGCACCGCCTCCAATGCTGCCGCCAGCTTGCCCGGGTCATGTAAAGGTGTACCAGGTCTGGCCACGTCGGCGAAGTGGACCTCGGCCTCTAGCAGTGTTGCGGTACGGCGCAGTTGCTCACGTTCGCGATCGCTCGGCACACGTTCGGCGTCGATGATGATGTCGTCCACGGTGAAATCCGGAGCGTGCTGGACCAGCACGTGCAGATGGCGCTCCACCGAGAAACCCGCCGTCTCCCCCGGCTCGGCCACCAGATTGAGCACCAACGCCTTGCGGGCGGCGGTGGCCCGCAACGCCTCGAGCAGCCCGGGCACCAGTACGTGCGGGATCACGCTGGTGAACCACGAGCCAGGACCCAGCACTACCAACTCGGCGGACATGATGGCGTCGACGGCCTGCCGGGTCGCGGGCGGATCGGCGGGCAACAAGCGCACCCGGCGTACCTTGCCCGGCGTCGACGCGATCGCCACCTGGCCACGGATCAACCGGAACATCCGCGGGTCGGACTCCAGACCCGAGACATCTGCCTCGATCTGCAGGGCAATCGGGCACATGGGCAGCACCCGGCCTTTGACACCGAGAATGCGTCCGATCTCGTCCAGCGCGGCGACCGGGTCGGCCAGCACCTCGGACAGTCCGGCCAGCAGCAGGTTGCCGATCGGGTGCCCGGCCAGCGCGCCGCTGCCGCCGAACCGGTGCTGCAGGATGGTCGCCCACAACCGCCCATACGGGCTGTCGGATGCCAACGCCGCCAACGCCATTCGCAAATCACCGGGCGGTACCACGTCCAACTCGCTGCGCAGCCGACCCGAGGAGCCGCCGTCGTCGGCGACGGTCACCACCGCCGTGACATAGGGGGTCAGCCGGCGCGCCGCCGACAGCGTCGCGTACAAGCCGTGTCCGCCACCCAGTGCGACAATGCCTTCCCTGTTGGTCGGGTTCATTCGCGACCCAGATCCCGGTGCAGCGCCCGTACCGTCAGCTGCGGATCGGACATCAGCAGCCCCATCAGCGCTTCCGCGATCGCCACGCTGCGGTGCTTGCCTCCCGTGCAGCCGATCGCAACCGTCATGTAGCGCTTTCCCTCTCGCCGGTAGCCGTCGACCACCAACGACAGCAACCGATGGTAGGTCTGCAGAAACTCACTCGCACCGGGTTGGCTTAACACGTAGTCCCGCACCCGCTCATGCTGACCGGTCAGCGGGCGCAGCTCGTCGACCCAATGCGGGTTGGGGAGGAAGCGGACATCCATAACCATGTCGGCATCCATCGGCAGGCCGTACTTGAAGCCGAAGGACTCGACGGTGACGCTGGTGGTCGGGCCGCCGCTGTTGCCGAAGGCCCGCTCGATGCTTTCCCGCAGGCTTCGCACCGACAGGGTCGAGGTGTCGATGATCAGGTCGGCGGTGGCCCGCACCTGGGCCAGCATCCGACGTTCGGCGGCAATGCCTTCGGCGAGCGTCTGCTCACCCTGCAGCGGATGACTGCGGCGATTGTTTTCGTAGCGGCGCACCAACATGTCGTCGGACGCTTCCATGAACACCACCCGAGGAGTGATGTTGCGGGTGGCCAGTTCGTTGCGCACCTCGTCCAGATCACCGGTGAACCCGCGCGAGCGCACGTCCATCACTACCGCCAGCTGGGTGATGCGCGATCCGGCAGCCAAACCGAAATCCACCATGCGCGTGATCAACTGGGGCGGCAGGTTGTCGGCGACGTACCACCCCAGGTCCTCGAGCACCTTGGCCGCCGTACCGCGCCCGGCGCCTGACAACCCGGTCACCAGAACGACGTCGATGCCGGCGGGTTCGTCATTAGTCATTGGTGGCTCCCGCTGGGTCGGGTTCGGCCTCCGGTCGCAGCGCTTCCAGGACAGCCGTGGCGGTGGCCACGCCGATTCCGGGAACAGCGGTGATCTGGTCGACGGTGGCCTCCTTGAGGCGGGCTATCGATCCGAAATGGGTGACCAGCGCCTTGCGGCGGTGCTCGCCCAATCCGGGCACGGAGTCCAGCGCCGATGCCGTCATCCGCTTGGATCGCTTGCTGCGATGGTAGGCGATGGCAAAACGGTGCGCCTCGTCGCGCACCCGCTGCAACAGGTAGAGCCCCTCGCTGTTGCGCGGCATGATGATCGGGTCCGGTTCCGATGGCACCCAGATCTCTTCCAGGCGCTTGGCCAGACCGATGACGGCGACGTCGGTGATACCGAGTTCGTCGAGTACCGCGCTGGCCGCGTTGACCTGCGGGGCGCCGCCGTCGACGACGTACAGGTTGGGCGGGTAGGCGAAGCGGCGTGATTTCCCTTCGGGGGAAAGCATATTGGGGTCTTTCTGGTCGGCGAGGTGCCGCCAGAACCGACGCCGGGTCACCTCGGCGATGGAGGCCACATCGTCGGAACGGCCCTGCCCCGCGGCTTCCCGGATTCCGAAGTGCCGGTAGTCGGACTTGCGCGGCAGGCCGTCCTCGAAGACCACCAGGGAGCCCACGACATCGGTGCCCTGGACGTGGCTGATGTCGACGCACTCGATGCGCAGCGGGGCGTCAGCCAGTCCGAGGGCTTCCTGAATGTTCTGCAGCGCAGCCGATCTGGCGGTGAAGTCGCCGGCCCGCTTCAGCTTGTGTTGCTGCAGCGCCTCTTTCGCGTTGCGTTCCACGGTCTCGGCGAGCGCCTTCTTGTCACCGCGCCGCGGCACCCGCAGCCCGACCTTGGCGCCACGCAGACCCGACAGCCAGCGGGCCAGCTCGTCGTGGTTGGAGGGTAGACACGGCACCAGCACCTCTCGCGGCACCGGGTTGACGGATTCGTCAGCGGCTCCCCCTAATTCGGCTTGCTCGCCGTAGAACTGCGTCAGGAACTGCTCGACGAGCTGTTCGGCGCCGGTATCACCGGGGTCTGCCGACTTCTCCACGATCCAGCCCCGCTGCCCGCGCACCCGTCCGCCGCGCACATGAAAGACCTGCACCGCGGCTTCCAGATCGTCGTCGGCGAAGGCGACCACGTCGGCGTCGGTACCGTCACCGAACACCACGGCCTGCTTCTCCATGGCCCGCCGCAGCGCGCCCAGGTCGTCGCGAAGCCGCGCCGCCCGCTCGAAGTCGAGTTCGTCGGACGCCGCGTGCATTTGCTGCTCGAGCTCGCGGGCGTATCGGTCGGTCTTGCCCGACAGGAAGTCGCAGAAGTCCATGACGATCTGGCGGTGTTGCTCCGCGTTCACCCGGCCGACACAGGGCGCCGAACATTTGTCGATGTAGCCGAGCAAGCAGGGGCGGTCGATCTGATTGTGCCGCTTGAAGACTCCGTTGGAACAGGTGCGCGCCGGGAAGACCCGGGTGAGTAGGTCCAGCGTTTCCCGGATGGCCCACGCGTGCGAATACGGTCCGAAATACCGCACCCCTTTGCGGCGCGGCCCGCGATAGACCATCAGCCGCGGGAACTCCTCGTTGAGGGTGACCGCGAGCACCGGATAGGACTTGTCGTCGCGGTAGCGGACGTTGAAGCGCGGATCGAACTCCTTGATCCAGTTGTATTCCAGCTGCAGCGCCTCGACCTCGGTGTTGACCACCGTCCACTCGACCTTGGCCGCGGTGGTCACCATCTGACGCGTTCGCGGGTGCAGGCCGGCGACGTCGGCGAAATACGACGTCAGCCGGCTGCGCAGGCTCTTGGCTTTACCGACGTAGATGACGCGCCCGTAAGTATCCCGGAATCGGTAAACGCCCGGCTCGACCGGGATGGACCCGGGAGCCGGACGATAGGTGGCGGGATCTGGCACGCATCCAGGCTAGTGGTCGCCTCGGACGTCGTGGGCGACCCGGGTGATCCGGGATCAGGCCCGAGTGTCGATTTGAGCCCGCCGTTTAGCCGCCCACTCGGCCATCGGAAACCCGGCCTTGCCGTCACAGGCCGACATCATCAGCGCCGCCTGCGCTACCACGGCCAGACCGTAGTCGCAGGTCCAGTCCGGGCGCGTCATAGTCCAGACCAGCACACCGTCTGACGGGGTGGCGAAGGCACTCAGTCGCAGCGGGCCGAAGTCGCCCTGCGGACTCACGGCGGTGACATCACCCTGGCATTTCGAGACTTCACCGAAGCCCTTCCACACCACGTCATGTGCATTCAAGGTGCGGTCGTAGACGCCGATCGACTCGGCGTACATCCCCGTGCCCGTCGAACTGTAAGCCGACTCGGCGTAGTTGGCCGGGTGGGCCGGGCGTAGCGGCGAATCTTTGAACAACACCGCCGCCGTGCATTCGGCCGGTCGGGCACTGGTGAAATAGTTGGCACCCACCTCCGTGGCCCACGCGGGTCCGTACGGTGTCGACTCGCCGGTCTGTAGCAGCAGGTCGCGGGCCTGCAGCAGCGGCTTGCCCGTGGCCGAGGTCCCCGACGTCGCATCGGGTGCCCGCACCGCCTGGCCCGGCACCGACGTCGAACACGCGGCCAGTATCAGCAGCGTCACGGCAGCCGCTGCTTGGGTAAGCCCTCTCATCAGCGGGCGTGCAGGTCCGGTCGGTATCGGGCCAGCTGTTCCCGAACCGCATCCATCGCGTCGACCGCGCGTTCTTTGTCGACGGCCTGGATCGCCAGCACCGGAACGTACTCGTCGTCGGGCAGGTCGATCCGCGCCCAGCGGCTACCCGCCGGAAACGACACGTCGACCACCGCAGACCACGGAATCAGCTTGTCGTTCAACACATTACGCACCGAAATCCCGGCCGCACCAACGCGCAGCCGCGATCGGGTCAACAGCAACACCACACCCGCCAGCACCACGCCCAGCACGACGAACGCCACCTGGTCGGCCGTCTGGAACACCACCCCGCTCGATTTGATCTTGAGCACCAGGCCCACAGCGGTGTGCGCCAGCAAGATCACCACCGCCGCGCCGTACGCGAATATCGGCGTCCAGTGCGGACGGCACACCAGGTCCCACTGCGGGTCGGTCTCGGCCGTCATGATTGGGCCCGCAGGTCGCGCAGGGTCAGTGCGGTGGACACCGCGGCCGCGGCCGCCTGGGCGCCCTTGTCCTCGGCTGACGACGGAAGTCCGGCCCGATCGAGCGCCTGCGCCTCGGTGTTGGTGGTCAGCACGCCGTTGGCAACAGGTGTCGAAGCGTCCAGCGAAACGCGGGTCAGCCCTTGGGTTACCGCATCGCATACATAATCGAAATGCGGTGTCTCACCGCGTATTACGACACCGAGTGCGACGACGGCATCATGGTTGCGAGCCAGTTCCTGTGCGACGACCGGGATCTCGATCGCGCCGAGCACGCGGACCACGGTCGGGTGCTCGATGCCGGATTCGGCGGCCACTTTGCGGGCACCGGCCAGCAGCGCATCGCAGATCGTGCTGTGCCAGGTGCTGGCGACGATGCCCAGCTTGACCCCCGAAGCGTCGAGTACCGGGATTTCCGGCACTCCGGCGGCTCCGCTCATTCGCGCCGAACCTTCACGTCGCTCTCGGAACTCACAGAGCACCACCGAATTCGCCGGGGAGATGGCCCGCGTCATGAAAGTCGTCCAGGCCGGCCAGGTCGTGGCCCATCTTGTCGCGTTTGGTCATCAGGTAGCGGATGTTTTCGGCGTTGGCACGCACCGGCAGCGGCACCCGTTCGATGATGTGCAATCCATATCCGTCCAAACCGACCCGCTTGGCCGGGTTATTAGTCAGCAGCCGCATCGAACGCACTCCGAGATCGACCAGGATCTGCGCGCCGATGCCGTAATCCCTTGCGTCCGCGGGCAATCCGAGTTTGAGATTGGCGTCCACGGTGTCTTCGCCGGCGTCCTGCAACTGATAGGCCTGCAGTTTGTGCATCAGACCGATGCCGCGGCCCTCGTGTCCACGCATGTAGAGCACCACACCGCGCCCCTCCCGGGCGACCATGGCCATCGCGGCATCCAACTGTGGTCCGCAATCGCAGCGCCGGGAGCCGAATACGTCACCGGTGAGGCATTCCGAGTGCACCCGCACCAGCACGTCGTCACCGTCGGCGGTCGGGCCGGCGATGTCGCCCCGGACCAGCGCGACGTGTTCGACGTCCTCGTAGATGCTGGCGTATCCGATCGCGCGGAACTCGCCGTGCCGGGTGGGAATCCTGGCCTCGGCGATTCGTTGGATGTGCTTTTCGTGCTTGCGGCGCCACTCAATCAAGTCGGCGATGGTGATCAGCGCGAGCCCATGCTCGTCGGCGAATACCCGCAACTCGTCGGTCTGCGCCATCGAGCCTTCGTCTTTTTGGCTGACGATCTCGCAGATCGCGCCCGCGGGCTGCAGTCCGGCCATCCGGGCCAGGTCGACGGCGGCTTCGGTGTGTCCGGGACGCCGCAGCACGCCACCGTCCTTGGCCCGCAACGGCACCACGTGACCGGGGCGGGTGAAATCCTGGGCGATACTTGCCGGATCGGCCAGCAGCCGCATCGTGGTCGCCCGGTCAGAGGCCGAAATCCCGGTTCCCACACCGTTTCTCGCATCGACGGTGACGGTGTAGGCGGTGCCGTGCTTGTCTTGGTTCACCGCGTACATCGGCAACAGTCCCAGCCGGTCGCAAACTTCGCCGGCCAGCGGCACACACAAATATCCCGAGGTGTAGCGGACCATGAACGCCACCAACTCCGGGGTGGCCTTCTCCGCGGCGAATATCAGGTCGCCTTCGTTCTCGCGTTCCTCGTCGTCGATGACGACAACGGCTTTGCCCGCCGCAATGTCGGCAACCGCCCGTTCGACGGAGTCCAACCTCGTCATCGTTGTGTTCCTTACCTGGCTGCTGTTGCATTCAGTATGAACCACCTTCTCGCGAGCCGAACCGCACGGCGATTTTCACCGGCGAATTTCGGCAGGGTGGTTCGGCACGCGCTCAAGACACGCGCTCAAAAGAGGGCGCTCTAGCTGCTTTGCAAAAGCCGCTCGACGTACTTCGCGATCACGTCAACCTCGAGGTTCACCTGGGTGCCGACCGGGGCCGAACCCAAGGTGGTCAGCTCGCGCGTGGTTGGAATCAGCGAGACCTCGAACCAGTCGAATGACTCGGCGCCCAGGCCCGAGACGGTCAACGAGATCCCGTCGACGGTGATGGAACCCTTTTCGACGACATAACGCGCCACCGCCGCCGGCATCTTCACCCGCACCACCTCCCAATGCTCCGAGGGGGTGCGGGCCACAATCTCGCCGGTGCCGTCCACGTGCCCCTGCACGATGTGCCCGCCCAGCCGGCTGTTGACGGCCGCGGCGCGTTCCAGGTTCACCCGGCTGCCGGGCCGCAGCTCGCCCAGATTGGAACGGTTCAGCGTCTCGGCCATCACGTCGGCGCTGAACTGGCCGTCGGCCAGGACGTCCACCACGGTGAGGCACACCCCGTTGACGGCGATCGAGTCGCCGTGGCCGGCGTCGGAGGTGACGATCGGCCCGCGGATGACCAGTCGCGCTGCGTCGGTGAGCGCGTCCCGGCCGGTCACCTCTCCCAGTTCCTCAACAATTCCGGTGAACATCGCACCAGGTTAATGAGTATTGGCACGCCCCCGCACCCGCCTGGCTCCCGGGTCGGCTTCGGGCAACCCTCTACGATGCAACGTATGCAGACCCCCCGACGACTCTTAGCCGTCCTTGCCGCACTAAGCGTCGCAGTCATGCTTGTCGCCGGGTGCACGATCACGAAGAAGGCAAAAGGCGGGAATCTGCCGGACGCGAACACGCTGCTCAAGCAGTCCACCGAAATCACCAAGGGCGTCAAGAGCGCACACATCGTGCTCACCGTGAACGGAAAAATCCCGGGTTTGTCCATCAAATCGCTGACCGGCGACCTGAACACCGAGCCCACGGCGGCCAAGGGAAACGTCAAGCTCATCTTCGCCGGATCTGAGATCGATGCCGACTTCGTGGTGTTCGAAGGCACCCTGTACGCGGCCCTCGGCCCCGACAACTGGTCCTCATTCGGCAAGGCTTCCGACGTCTACGATCCATCGCAAATTTTGAGTCAGGACAAGGGCCTAGCCAACGTGCTGGCGAACTTTTCCGACGCCAAAGCCGAAGGGCGGGACAACATCAACGGCCAACCTGCCATTCGGATCAGCGGGAAGGTCAGCGCCCAGGCGGTGAACGCGATCGCGCCGCCGTTCAGCGCCAGCGAGCCCGTGCCGGCCACCATCTGGATACAAGAAAACGGTGAACATCAGCTGGTGCAGGCCAAGCTGGAACGGGGCGAGGGCAACTCAGTGCAGATGACCCTGTCGAACTGGGGCCAGCAGGTCCAGGTCACCAAGCCGACGGAGAAATGATGAGCATGCGTGCAGGACGTCGAGTCGCGATCAGCGCGGGCAGCCTGGCGGTACTGCTGGGCGCGCTGGACACCTATGTCGTGATCACCATCATGCGCGACATCATGAACAGTGTCGGCATCCCGTTGAACCAGCTGCAGCGCATCACCTGGATCGTCACGATGTACCTGCTGGGTTACATCGCCGCGATGCCGCTGCTGGGCCGGGCTTCGGACCGGTTCGGCCGCAAGTTCATCCTGCAATGCAGTCTGGCGCTGTTCATGATCGGCTCGGTGCTCACCGCGCTGGCTGTGGACATCGGCAAATTGACCTTCGATGTCGGCGACTACATCGTCTCCTTCGCTGACCCGAACCGGGCTTTCCAGGTTCTGATCGTCGGCCGCACCATTCAGGGCATCGCCAGTGGTGCCCTACTGCCGGTCACTCTGGCGCTCGCCGCAGATTTGTGGTCACAGCGCAACCGTGCCGGAGTGCTCGGTGGAATCGGTGCCGCGCAGGAGCTCGGCAGCGTGCTGGGCCCGCTGTATGGCATCTTCATCGTCTGGCTACTGCGCGACTGGCGCGACGTGTTCTGGATCAACGTCCCGTTGAGCGTGATCGCCATGGTGATGATTCACTTCAGTCTTCCCGCGCACGACCGGCGGATCGAGCGCCAACGCGTCGACGTGGTCGGCGGTCTGCTCCTCGCCCTGGCTTTGGCCTTGGCGGTGATCGGGTTGTACAACCCGAAACCCAACAGCGAACAGGCGCTCCCGAGCTATGGCCTGCCGTTGATAATCGGCGCGTTGGTCACTGCCGCGCTGTTCGTCGTGTGGGAAATCTTCGCCCGTACCCGACTGATCGAACCGAGAGGTGTGCGCTTCCTGCCCTTCTTGGCTGCGCTGGGCTCATCGGTCTGCGCCGGCGCGGCACTGATGGTGACGTTGGTCAACGTGGAGTTGTTCGGCCAGGGCGTGCTGGGCAAGGACCAAGTCGCAGCGGCCGGCATGCTGCTGTGGTTCCTCGTCGCGCTGCCAACCGGAGCGGTAGTAGGCGGATGGATCGCGACCCGGATAGGCGACCGGATCGTGACATTCGTCGGTCTCCTCATCGCAGCGGGAGGCTATGTGCTGATCTCCCACTGGCGAGGCGACCTGCCCACCTCCCAGCACAGCATCTTCGGACTGTTCTCTCTGCCCGCCATGCATACCGACCTGGTGGTCGCCGGTATCGGGCTCGGCCTGGTGATCGGCCCGTTGTCTTCGGCCACCCTGCGGGTCGTCCCCGCAGCCCAGCACGGCATCGCCTCTGCATTGGTGGTGGTAGCGCGGATGACCGGCATGTTGATCGGTATGGCTGCCCTGAGCGCCTGGGGCTGGTATCGGTTCCACCAGATCAAAAGCTCGATGCCGGAAAGTTCAAGAGGGGGCGGCTCGACGGAGGCTGGGGCCGCCGCGGAGGGAGCTCAGTCCATCCACGCCTTTGCTCAGATGTACGGCGGGATTTTCATGGTGACGGTGGTCATTTGCGTGGTGGGTGCCCTACTGGGTCTGTTGCTGCCCGGTCGTGACTTTCACGTCGACGAACCGGAACCCGCCGACCAGCTCGAGCCTGCGCGCCCCCCGGAAGAGGCGGAAGCGGTTTCTACCGAGCAACCAGGCTAAGCAGCAGGTCCGGTCCCACCTGCTCGACGCTGTCGAACTGCCAGCGCAGCGCGTGCGCCATGCTGGACACACCGACGTCGTCGACGGCAGTCACCGGGCCGCCCAACAGGATCGGCGCGACATAGGCCAGGATCCGGTTGATCGCACCGGCCCGCAGGAAGGCGCCGGCCAGGGTCGGGCCACCTTCCAGCAGCACGTCGGTGCGGTCCGCCAGCGCACGCAGGACTTCGACCGGTTCGTGGGTGCGGATCACCATGGTTCGCGAATCGTCGTTGAGCACATTGGCTTCCGGCGGGACTTCGCGCTTGCCCACCACCACCCGCAACGGCTGCTGCGGGGCAAGTGCGCCGTCCGGCAGCCGGGCGGTCAGGGTCGGGTTGTCGGCGAGGACGGTGCCGGTGCCGACCACGATCGCGTCGGCGATCGCACGACGGCGGTGCAGGTCGGCCCGGGCGGCCTCGCTGGAAATCCATTGACTGGAACCGTCGGCGGCGGCGCTGCGACCGTCGATGCTGGTGGCGTACTTCCACGTCACGTGCGGATAGCCGGTGCGCTGTTTGAACAGCCATTCCCGTAGCGGGCCGGCCGCGACCTGATCGGCCATGATGCCCGAGCGCACTTGTACGCCTGCTGCCGTAAGACGGCCCGCGCCGCCGCCGGCGATTCCGTTGGGGTCGGCGACGCCGTAGATCACCGTCCCTACCCGGGCTTCGATCAGGGCGTTGACGCAGGGCGGGGTCTTACCGAAGTGGTTGCACGGCTCCATGGTGACCACGGCGATCCCACCGGCGGCCAAACCACCTGCGCGGCGCAGCGCGATGACCTCGGCGTGATCTCCGCCGGCGGGCTGGGTGGCGCCGACACCGACGACCCGCCCCTCCTGGTCCACGATGACCGCCCCGACCGGCGGGTTCGGATAGGTAGTGCCCTTGACCTGGTAGGAGTGCTCGATGGCCAGGCGCATCGCCTCGTCGATGCTTTTGACCTGCTCGGGGAGATTGGCGCCGGTCACGAGCCGCTCACCGGCCCAGAATGAGGCCCGAAATGAGGTGAAGCCGCGCCGGCTTGTCGGCGCAGCGCCTCCACCGCTGCGGCTGGGTCCTGCGCACCGTAGACCGCGGACCCGGCGACGAAGCAGTCGACGCCGGCCTCGGCGGCCTGTTCGATCGTGTCCTCGTTGATGCCACCGTCGATCTCGACGAGGATCTTCAGGTCCCCCGCATCGATCAGCTTGCGCGCAGTCCGCACCTTGCTCAGCACCTCCGGAATGAAGCTCTGGCCACCGAAGCCCGGTTCGACGGACATGATCAGCAGGGTGTCGAACTGGGGCAGTATCTCCAAATACGGCTCCAGCGGCGTCCCCGGTTTAACGCTGATGCCTGCTTTAGAACCCGCCGCGCGGATGTCGCGAGCCACTCCCACCGGGTTGTCGGTGGCCTCGGCGTGGAAGGTGACGTTGTAGGCCCCGGCCTCGGCGTAGGGCGGTGCCCAACGGTCGGGGTTCTCGATCATCAGATGGCAGTCCATCGGAATATCGGTGCTGGCCAGCAGGCTCTCCACCACCGGCAGCCCGATGGTCAGGTTCGGCACGAAGTGGTTGTCCATCACGTCGACGTGCAACCAGTCGGCACCGCGCACCGCGGCTGCATCGTCGGCCAGCCGCGCGAAGTCGGCTGCCAGGATCGATGGCGCGATCAGGGGACCCCCCGTACCAGACATGAGCGACACCTTACTGGCGGCGCAGCGCGGCCGCGAACATAGCGTCGGTGCCGTGTCGATGCGGCCATAGCTGCACGTAGGGACCACCCCCGAGATCGACAGGCTCGAAGAACGGCCGGGTATCAAGTGCCTCGACCGGGTGACGGCGCAGCGCGTCGGCGACCACACCGACCGTCTCGGCCAGATGCGGTGAGCAGGTCGCATACAACACCACCCCGCCCGGGCGGGTCAGCGCGATCGCGGCGGCCAGCAACTCGCGCTGCAGCTTGGCCAGCGTGGGAACGTCGGACGGCTGACGTCGCCAGCGCGCCTCCGGCCGTCGTCGCAGCGCCCCCAGCCCGGTGCACGGCGCGTCGACAAGCACCCGGTCGAAGCCCGGCTGCAGGCCCGACTCCCGCCCGTCCACCCGCACGATCTCGACCGGCAGCCCGCTGGTGTTCTCGGCGACCAGCTCCGCGCGATGCTCCGATGGCTCGACGGCGGTCACGCTGGCCCCGGACTGCGCACCGATCGCGGCCAGCAACGCGGTCTTGCCGCCCGGCCCGGCGCACAGGTCCAGCCACCGCCCGGCGTCGCCGTCGACCGGGGCTAACGTCAGCGCCCGCGCAACCAGCTGACTGCCCTCGTCCTGAACCAGCGCCTGACCGGCGCGGACCGGCGCGAGTTGGCCCGGGTCGCCGCCGGGCAGGTAGACCGCGTAGGGCGAATAACGACCGACGGTGCCCCCTACGGCGTCGGCCAGTTCGGCGGCGCTAAGCACTCCGGGCCGGGCCGCCAGGTGTACTTGTGGCCGTTCGTCGTCGCTGGCCAGCGCGGCTTCGAGTTCTCCGGCCGATGCTCCCAGCGCGTCGGCGAAGGACTGGGCGATCCAGCGCGGGTGGGCATGCACGAACGCCGCGTGCCCCACCGGGTCGTTACGTGGGGCCAGTTCTTCGACCCAGGACTTTTCGTCCCGGCCGGCGATCGTGCGAAGCACACCGTTGACGAAACCTGCTCGCGCCGAATCGAATTCGATTCCGGCCTGGTCGACGGTGGTGGACACCGCGGCGTGTGCGTCGACTCGGGTGCGCAGCAATTGGTAGGCGCCCAGGCGCAGCAACTCCAGCAGTATCGGATTGATGGTGTCCGGCGCACGTCCCGCGGCCGCGCCGATGACTGCGTCCAGCAGTCCTTGGGTTCGGCAAGTCCCGTAGGTCAACTCGGTGGCGAATGCCGCATCGCGGCCGGTGATGCCACGCTCGCGCAGCAGAGCCGGCAGCACCAGGTTTGCGTAGGCGTTTCGCTCACTGACCGCCCGCAACGCGTCGAATGCCGCCCGGCGTGCGGGATCGAGCGGCTTGCGGCGCGGCCGGGTCTGCGGCTTCTGGCCCCGCTGGGGTGTTCGCTGCGGTTTGCGGTCGGGACGCTTGCGGTAGGGCTTGTCCTGACTCATGACGCCCGTATCGCGGGGTCGAGCCGAGCGCCGCGGGCCCAGTCGGCGGCATTCATGAGCTTCTTGCCGGGCGGCTGAATCTGCCCCAGCCGCAACGGCTTTGACGCGGTGCCAATCCACACACTGTTACGGGCAACGTGAATGCCACCGGGCGGCACCGACTTTGGCGCCTCTTCATCGCCGAGGTGTACCGGACCGAGTTTGACGCGCAGATCGCCGATCAGCGTCCAGGCGCCGGGGTTCGGGGTGACCGCGCGGATCCGCCGCTCTATCACCTGTGCCGGGAGGTCCCACCGCACCCGGGCCTGTTCGACGGTGATCTTCGGGGCCAGGCTGATGCCGTCGGCCGGTTGCGGTCGCGGCGTGAGAACTTGGTCGGCGATGCCGTCCAATGTGGTCGACAACAGTGCCGCGCCCGAAACCGCAAGCCGTTCAAGCAAATCGCCCGCGGTGTCGGTGGGCCGGATGGTCTCGGTGACGACACCGTAGACCGGGCCAGAGTCCAGGCTGGGTTCGATTTGAAAAGTGGTGGCTCCGGTGATGGTGTCGCCGGCAGCGATGGCGGCCTGCACCGGCGCCGCACCACGCCAGGCCGGCAGTAACGAGAAATGCAGGTTGATCCAGCCGTGCTGCGGAACCGCGAGCAACCCGTCGCCCAGCAGCGCTCCGTAGGCCACCACCGCACAGCAGTCCGGCGCCAGCTCGGCCAGTTCCGCGACGAACTGCGGTGAGTTCGGCTTGGCGGGTCGCAGCACCGCAATGCCGCGGTCGAGCGCCTCGCGCGCCACCGGCGACGGCTCCGGCTTGCCTCGCCGACCTGCGGCCGCGTCGGGCCGGGTCAGCACCGCGACGACGTCGTGGCGCGATGAGTCCAACAGGCGGCGCAACGAAGGAAGCGCGGGTTCGGGGGTGCCGGCGAAGACGAGGCGCACCGGCACAGTCTAGGAACACCTACTCACTGGACGGTGAGGCTCCCAGACTCACAGCCAACTATAACGTTGACTATGCATACTGTGTCCTGAGTATATGGTTTGCCCTTACCGTGAAGGAGATTCGATGACAATCGGCACACCCATCCAGGACTGCACGCTGGCGGCCACACATCGGGCGATGTGGGCCCTGGGCGATTACGCCCTCATGGCCGAAGAGGTAATGGCCCCGCTCGGCCCGATTCTGGTCGCTGCCGCCGGAATTGGACCGGGCGTTCGGGTGCTCGATGTTGCGGCCGGATCGGGCAATATCTCTCTTCCGGCCGCCAGGACCGGCGCCACCGTCGTCTCGACGGACCTCACCCCGGAATTGTTGGAACGTTCCCAGGCCCGCGCAGCCGAAGAAAATCTGAAGCTGAGCTACCTGGAAGCCAACGCTCAAGCACTTCCGTTTGGCGACAACACGTTCGACACGGTGATCTCCGCGATCGGCGTGATGTTCGCCCCCGAGCACCAACTCGCGGCCGACGAGTTGGTCCGGGTGTGCCGGCCCGGCGGAACAATCGGGCTAATCAGTTGGACGCACGAAGGATTCTTCGGCCGCATGCTGGCCGCCATCCGGCCCTACCGGCCGAGCCTGTCAGCGTCCCTGCCGCCGTCGGCGCTGTGGGGGCGCGAGAATTACATCGGCGGGCTGCTCGGCGAACGCGTCACCCGCGTCGATGCGTCCCGCGGGCTGCTGTCCGTGACCCGGTTCGACACCGCCCAAGCTGTCCACGACTACTTCAAGAACAATTACGGGCCGACGATCGAGGCTTACGAAAACATCGGTGCCAACCAGGTTTTGGCTGCCGAACTCGACACGCAGCTGGTCGAACTCGCGGGTGAATACCTGATCGACGGCGTGATGGAGTGGGAGTACCTGCTGCTCACCGCCGATAAGCGGTGACGACGAGAGCCCGGCGCCTAGATCTCGTCGACATCGACCTGTGCGTCGGGCTCACCGCCGGCGGCGGTGAACGCCGTGAGCGCACGGACCAGCCCTTGACGTTCGGCCGCCGGCATTTGCCCGACGATACGGGCGATTTCTATCCGCCGGTTTGCCATGACCTTCGCGACCACCTCGCGGCCACGCTTGGTCAACGCGGCAAGCAGCTCGCGCCGGGACGTCGGATGCGGCAGGCGATCGATCAGTCCGGCCCCGACCAGCCGGTCGACCATGCGTCCGGTTGCCGACGGTTGCACTCCCAACAGAGTCGCCAGCGTCGCGAGATTGATCGGGCCTCGATTCGACAGGATTACCAATGTCCGAAATTGCGGAATGGTTATGCTGTCGTCAACCTGGCCAATGGAGTGAGCGGAGATGGCGATCAACAAACGAGACGCGGTGAGCAACGCATCGGTGATCATGTCCAACGATTCATCGGCCGCCGTCGTACTTTCTGGTGCCATCTACGCCCCCTTTTTCGCTCGGCAGCTAGATCAGAAAGTGTAACAGCCCCCGGCATTTACAGTTTCTGACAGACATATTGTCCTAGGCATCTTGTTCTAGGCATCGCATCCTTGGCTTCGGCCCGTTCTCAGCGCGTCATTCTTCCAATCGCGAGTCGAACTCTGCCCGTGGCGCTACGATCCGATCCAGCACCGGGATGCTAGGAGAAACCGATGTCTTACGTTATCGCTAACCCTGAATCAGTTATGAGCGCGGCCGGAACCTCTCTGGGATCGGCACAGCGATCAACGAAGCCAGCACCGCAATCGCCAGCCAGACGACCGCCGTTGCCGCAGCCGGCGCCGACGAGGTTTCGGCTGCCATAGCGGCGTTGTTCGGTTTGCACGGCCAGAGCTACCAGGCGCTGAGCGCTCAGGCTGCGGAATTTCACGACCGGTTCGTGCGAATTCTGCTCGGCGGCGCAAACTCTTACGCGAGCGCCGAAGCTGCCAACGCCGCTCAGACGGTGCAAGACGATGTGCTCGGGCTGATTAACGCGCCCACCCAGGCGTTGCTGGGTCGCCCGCTGATAGGCAACGGCGCCGACGGTACCGCGACCAGCCCGAACGGCGGTGCAGGCGGACTGCTGTCCGGCAACGGCGGCAACGGCTATTCCCCCACAACGGCCGGAGGACTTGCCGGTAACGGCGGAGACGCCGGACTGATCGGCAACGGCGGAGCCGGCGGCGCGGGTGCGGCCGGCGGGCTCACCGCGGCCGGCACTAACGGTGGCGCCGGCGGTGCCGGCGGTTGGCTGTACGGCGCGGGCGGCGCGGGCGGGACCGGCGGGACCACATCGGCGCCCGGTCTGGAAGCGGGCAACGGCGGCGCCGGCGGCCGATCGTGGCTGATCGGCCCAGGCGGGTTCGGAGGCGCGGGCGGGGACTCAACCGGGGGCAATCTTGCCAACAACCTGGCCAATGCTGGTTCCGGCGGCGCGGGCGGCAGCGCCGGGATCTTCGGGGACGGCGGCGCGGGCGGGAACGGCGGAAAAGCCACCACAGCCCTGACCAGCGGAGGTAACGGCGGTGGCGGCGGAGCCGGCGGTAATGCGGGCTTGTTCACTGGCAACGGCGGTGCGGGCGGGGTCGGCGGTAACGCCGATACGACAGCCGGCGGCGGCGGCAATGGCGGTAACGCCGGGCTGTTCTTAGGCACCGCCGCGAACGGTGGCAACACCGGCACAGGCAACGCCGGCGCAACGGGCGGTACCGGCGGCAACGCCGGGCTGTTCGGCGTTGGCGGTGGCGGCGGTGCAGCGTTCGCCAATGTTGGCGCGCACGGTGGCGCCGGCGGCACCGGCGGGATGTTGTGGGGCGCCGGCGGTGCCGGTGGGAGCGCGAGCGGTGGGTCCTTTGTGTTGCCTGCCCTAGGTGTTGGCGGCAAGGGCGGCGACGCCGGGTGGTTCGGCACCGGCGGCGCAGGCGGCAATGCCTCCACAGCTCAAGGAACCGGCGGCAACGGAGGATCTGGCGGCAGCTTCTGGGGTGACGGTGGCGCCGGTGGGTCTCAACTCGTGTTCGGCGGCGGTAAGTCCCACGGCGGTAACGGAGGCATGGCCGGAATTATCGGAAACGGCGGTGCCGGTGGGTCAAGTGTTGCCCAAGGCGTCGGCAACACTGGTGGCAATGGCGGCAACGCCCAGTACATTGGCAACGGCGGAAACGGCGGAAACTCTAAAGTCACACCCGGCAGCGGCGGCACCGGCGGAACGTTGTATGGCCAGCCCGGACAGCCGGGCTCGAAAGCGTAGGCCTCTAGCCGATATGCAGCGGGTCGATCTGCACCCGGACCGGCTCGTGTGTCTGGCGCGCGCTGAGCACGCCGACCGCGCCGCGTAACGCCGCCGCCAATTGCAGGCCATCTGCCCGGGCGACCCGCACCAGCATGCGGGTAACAGCGACGTCCCCGGCTATGCCCGCCGGGCGGCGCGCGCCCGCGGGCAGATCCACCGGCCCGAGCAGCTCCGCACCCTCGGGTAGCCGCGCCTCCTCGAGCAGCGCCGCAACAGCATCCGCAGTGCCGTCGAGGGCAGCGATATGCACGCTCGGTGGCAACCCGACTTCGGCCCGCGCGGCGAGCTCGCTACCGGCGTGCCCGACCGGATCCCAGCGGATCAGCGATTGCACTGTGGGAAGGGAAGATTCGGCGACGATAGTGACTGTGCCGCCCAGGCCGTCCGCGCCTCGTGATCGCACCAGCGCGGCCGCGCTCATCCAGCGCCACAGCGCGTCCTCGGCCGCGCGTAGGTCCTGCCGTCCCAGCAACGCCCAGGTATCCAGCAACAGCGCCGCCCCGTACCCACCCGCAGCGCTCGGCTCGGCGCCGGGAGTGGCAACAACCAGCGCCGGTCGGGCCGCAACCTCCGCGACGATCGCATCACCGGCCGAGGTCACCACCGGAGTCCCGGGGAATGCGCGCCCCAACTCTTCGGCGGTGCGTCGGGCCCCGACGATCACGGCACGCACAGAATCGGAACCGCAGCGGGCACACCGCAGCGCCGGGTCCACCCGGCCACACCAGCGGCATGCCGCGCCCCCGCCTCGCTCGACCAGCGCCAACGGGCCCGTGCAGTGCCGGCATCGGGCGATGGTCCGGCAACGTCCGCAGGCCAGCGACGGCACGTATCCCCGTCGCGGCACCTGCACCAGCACCGGCGCTCCGGCCTCCAATGCCGATCGGGCGGTGCGCAGTGCGATCGAAGGTAGCCGCGCGGTACGTGCTGCCGGGTCGCGTTCGTCGGCGTAGCCGGTGTCGTCAAGCGCAACCACCCGCGGTGTGCGGGCACGCACCACCGGGCGGGGCGCGACGATGTCGTGGGCCCACCCGCTGCTGATCAGCGCCTGAGCCTCGGCGGTGCGCGAGTAACCGCCGATGAGCGCCGCGCAGCGCGCCTGGTGCGCCCGCAGCATCGCCACCTCCCGGGCGTGCGGATAGGGCGCCCGCGGTTCGGCGAGGCTGTCATCGGCATCGGACCACACCAGCACCAGACCCAGATCCGCGACCGGCGCGAACCCCGCGCTGCGGGTGCCGATCACCACGCGTGCACTGCCCCGCAGTGCGGCCAGCCACCGCCGATAACGCGCGGCAGGACCCAACCCGGCCGAGAGTGCGACCACACAGTGCTCGTCGATTCGGCCGACGGTCGCTTGGTGCAGCGCGTCGAGATCGCGCTGATCAGGCACGATCGCCAGCGCCGAGCGTCCGGTCGCGACCGTTTGCGCGGCCGCCTCCGCGAACCGCTCGGCCCACTGCTCCCCCGGCAGCACCTGCCATACCGCACGGGCGGCACGCGACTCGGCCAGCGCGGTCAGGAATTGCCCACCGCGGCTGTATACCTCCCATCCGGCCAGATCCACCGGCGCCACGACCGGTAACGCCGCCAGGGCGGTGGGTTCCTTCTCCACTCGGGCGTGCCGGGCCGGCACAGCGAGCCGCAATACGTCCGGTCGGGTTCCGGCGTAGCGGGCGGCGACGGCTTCGACCAGCCTGCGGATCTCCGGAGTCAGCACCGGTTCGGCCGAGACGACGCGATCGAGCCAGCCGAGCTTGCCCTGGTGATCGGTGTCGTTGCGCCGTTCCAGCACAAAGGCGTCGACCAGCCGGCCGTGGAACCGCACCCGCACCCGCACCCCCGGCTGGGCGTCGTCGGACTGCTCCGGTGTCACCAGATAGTCGAACTCACGATCCAGGTGCGGCACCGACAGCATCGGCAACACCCGCGCGATCGGTTCGACCTCCGAAGAGGTGCGGGCTGACGCACGGTCGGATGCGCGAGATGCGTTGTTGCCCACAGTCTTTCTTGTCAAAGTGGGTCCACCGTAGCTGAGGCTACCGACAGTCAGCTCTCAGCGGCCCGATCTTGCCTGCCGAAGAAGAACCCGGCCGTGATCAGGATTTCCGCGGCGGCATACGACCACCAGATCGGTACCGCCAGCGCCTCGTTGCCCAGGATGAAACGGCTGATCGCGATCATGGAATCCGAGGCCGCGAAACACACCGCCCCCACCGCGGTCCAGATGGTGGGCAGGCGGGCCAGCAGGGCCGCGCACACCATTGCACTGAGCACGATGATGTAGACGGTCACCGGGATGGTCAGATTTTCCTTGTCGTTGGAAAGATGCGGCCAAAACCAGATCAACATCGAACCGGTCGCCAGCACCATCGCGACGCAGGCCGCGACACGGCCCCGCGAGGGCGCGGCGTGCGGGAGTAGCGCGCCGAGAAAACATATGTGCGCCAGCAGGAATGAACCCAACCCAAGGACGAACGACATCGTCCACCACGGAATCGACAGCAGCCAGTCACCGCCGGCCGAGAACAGCAACGCGGGCACCAGCCAGCGCCGTTCGCGCGCGATGGGATGCGCGAGCGCGGCGATGGCCAGCAGGACCGCCATCGATGCCTTGAACGGCGGCTGCAGGATCCAATGCCCGGTGAGTTCGCTGCCCGGCGGCATGCGCAGGGCAATTACCGTCAGATAAATGCCATAGGCCATTCCCGCCCAGCAGGCGGCCACCCAACCGCCGACCAACAGACGGGATGCGTACGGTACCTCCATGCCCAGTTTGGACAACACCGCAGATGAGAAACCCGGAGTCGATCCCATCCTGCAGAAGGTACTGGATGCGGTTCCGTTTCGGCTATCCACCGACGAGGGCATCGACGCGGTGCGACAGCGGTTGCGCGACCTGCCACGCCGACCGCTGCATCCCGAGCTGCGCGTGGAAGACCGCTCGATTGACGGTCCCGGCGGTGCCATACCTATCAGAATCTATTGGCCACCAACCGAATCCGTGGCTCCGGTGGTGATGTTCTTCCATGGCGGCGGATTCGTGACGGGTGATCTGGACACCCACGACGGCACTTCACGCCAGCACGCCGTCGGCGCCGACGCGATCGTGGTGTCCGTCGACTACCGACTCGCACCCGAGCATCCCTACCCTGCCGCCGTCGAGGACGCCTGGGCGGCAACGCGATGGGTTGCCGAGCACGCAGAAGAGCTCGGCGCCGACACCTCCCGCATAGCAGTCGCTGGAGACTCGGCCGGCGGCACCATCTCGGCGGTGACCGCGCAGCGGGCCCGCGCTGAAGGCGGGCCACCGATTACCTTCCAGCTGTTGTGGTACCCGTCCACGATGTGGGATGCGACGCTGCCGTCGTTCACCGAGAATGCCCGCGCGCAGATCCTCGATGCCAAAGCGATCGCCGACTTCTCCCGTTGGTACGCAGGCGAAGTCGACATGTCCAACCCGCCGGTAGGCATGGCACCGGGGCGGGCGAAGGACTTTTCGGGGCTGCCTCCGGCCTACATCGCAGTCGCTGGTCACGACCCGCTGCGCGACGACGGCATCCGCTACGGGGAGTTGCTGGCAGCTGCCGGCGTCCCGGTAGAGGTGCACAACGCCGAGACCTTGGTGCACGGGTATGTCGGGTACGCCGGTGTGGTGCCCGCCGCCACCCAGGCGATGGATCGCGGTTTGGCCGCACTGCGCGTTGCGCTGCACGAATAGCCACCCAACTGCGTACGGTGAGGCCATGACCGAGGAGTCGACCGGTACCCGATTGGGCATCGATCCGATGCTCAAGATGCTGCTCGATGCCGTCCCGATGACGTTCTGCGCGGCGGATGGCGTCGAGGTCGCCCGCGAGAAATTGGCGGCACTGAAGGCTCCCCCGGAACTACTGCCGGATCTGCGTATCGAGGAACGCACGGTAGGTCACGGCGACCTCACCGACATCCCGGTGCGGATCTACTGGCCACCTTCTACCAGCAACGGAGTTGCAGAGGACAACCTGCCCGTCGTCGTGTTCTATCACGGCGGCGGTTGGGCTCTCGGCAGCTT
Source organism: Mycobacterium asiaticum (assembly GCF_001673365.1). Lineage (GTDB taxonomy): Bacteria > Actinomycetota > Actinomycetes > Mycobacteriales > Mycobacteriaceae > Mycobacterium > Mycobacterium asiaticum_A. The sequence goes on along the minus strand of NZ_LZLS01000214.1, from coordinate 77,395 downwards.
GGACACCCACGATCACGTTGCGCGCGCTCATGCCGTCGGCGCCGACGCCATTGTGGTGTCAGTGGACTACCGCCTGGCACCCGAGCACCCGTTCCCGGCCGGCGTCAACGACTGCTGGGCAGCCCTGTGCTGGGTCGGAGAAAACGCCGCGGAGTTAGGTGGCGACCCGAATCGCCTTGCCGTAGCCGGTGATTCGGCGGGTGGCAATATCTCCGCGGTGATGGCGCAGCGCGCCCGTGACGCCGGTGGGCCGGAACTGGTCTTCCAACTGTTGTGGTACCCCTCCTGCATCGGTGACCGTTCGCTGCCGTCGTTCACCCAGAATGTCGCCGACCCGATATTGGATGCGGACGCGATAGACGCGTTCCTGGCCTGGTACATCCCGGACCTCGACCTCAGCGACCACACCACGCTGCCCGCCCACCTGGCTCCCGGCAACGGCGAGCTGTCGGGCCTGCCGCCGGCTTTCATCGGCACCGCCGAGCATGACCCGCTGCGCGACGACGGCGCCCGTTACGCGGAATTGCTGACGGCCGCCGGAGTTGTTGTGGAGTGGTCCAACGAGCCGACTATGGTGCACGGCTATGCCAGCTTCGCGTTGGTGGTGCCGGCGGCCGCCGAGGGGTTGAATCGCGGGCTGACGGCCCTGAAGAGGGCTCTGCATCCGTAAACCGTTGTGTGACGACTGTTGAGCGGTCAGCGCTGAAACGCCGGCGCAGTATCCTGCGGTAAACCATCCTGAGAAGGAATTGCGTCATGCCTACCGCGCCCGATCATCACGTCGTCATCGTCGGTGCCGGATTCTCCGGCATCGGCAGTGCCATCAAGCTCGACGAAGCCGGCCTGTCCGACTACCTGATCGTCGAAGCCGGCGACGGCGTCGGTGGCACCTGGCACTGGAACACCTATCCCGGTATTGCCGTGGACATCCCGTCGTTCTCCTACCAGTTCTCCTTCGAACAGAGCCCGAACTGGTCCCGCACCTATGCTCCCGGCGGCGAATTGAAGGCGTATGCCGAACACTGCGTCGACAAGTACGGTCTGCGGTCGCGGATCCGGTTCAACACCAAGGTGATTTCCGCCGAGTTCGACGACGAGCACGGGTGGTGGCGCGTGCAAACAGATCCCGGCGGCGAAATCACCGCCAGGTTCCTCATCAGCGCCAGCGGCGTGCTCACCGTGCCGAAACCGCCCGACATCGACGGGGTGGACTCATTCGACGGCGTCACCATGCATACCGCGCGTTGGGACCACAGCCAGGACCTGACCGGCAAGCGAGTCGCGATCATCGGCACCGGCGCCTCGGCCGTCCAGGTGATCCCGGAGATTGCGCCGATTGTCGCCCAGCTCACCGTCTTTCAGCGCACCCCGATCTGGTGCTTCCCCAAGTTCGACGTGCCGTTGCCGGCGGCGGCTCGCTGGGCGATGCGGGTTCCCGGCGGCAACGTGCTGCAGCGGCTGCTCAGCCAGGCGTTCGTCGAGTTGACGTTCCCCATCTCGGCGCAGTACTTCACGGTGTTCCCGCTGGCCAAGAGGATGGCGAGCGCGGGCCGGCGCTACCTGCGCCAGCAGGTGAAGGATCCCGAGGTGCGTGAGAAACTCACGCCGCAGTACGCCGTGGGCTGTAAGCGGCCCGGCTTCCACAACACCTACCTGTCCACGTTCAACCGCGACAACGTCCGGCTGGTGACCGAACCCATCGACAAGATCACCCCGGACGCGGTGGCTACGACCGACGGCAAACACCACCTCATCGACGTGCTCATCCTGGCCACCGGCTTCAAGGTGATGGACACCGACAACGTGCCCACCTACGCCGTCACCGGCAGCGGTGGCCGGTCCTTGAGCAGGTTCTGGGACGAGCATCGCCTACAGGCCTACGAAGGGGTCAGCGTTCCCGGATTTCCAAACATGTTCACCGTGTTCGGTCCGTACGGCTACGTCGGGTCGTCGTATTTCGCGCTGATCGAAACGCAGACGCATCACATCGTGCGGTGCCTCAAACGGGCACAACGCCAGGGCGCCACGCGGGTAGAGGTGACCGAGCAGGCCAACACCAGGTACTTCGCGGAGATGATGCGCAAACGCCACCGACAGATCTTCTGGCAGGACAGTTGCCGACTGGCCAACAGCTACTACTTCGACAAGAACGGCGACGTCCCGCTGCGGCCGACCACCACCGTCGAAGCTTATTGGCGCAGTAGGCGTTTCGATCTCGACGACTACCGGTTCAGCGCCTGAGCGCGCACCGGCGTCGGCTGTCTGTGCGAGAACGCTAGGCTGCCACGATGGCCAAAGTGTTCCCCCACATCGACGAGTCGTTGCGGGAGTTCATCGCCGAGCAGGCCATGTTCTTCGTGGCGACCGCGCCGTCGCAGGGCGGCCGGGTCAACCTCTCGCCCAAGGGATATGCGGACACTTTCGCGGTGCTAGACGAGCACACCGTCGCTTATCTCGACCTGTTCGGCAGCGGCGTGGAAACCATTGCGCACCTACGCGACAATGGCCGCATCACGTTGATGTTCGTTTCGTTCACCCGCAATTCCCGCATCCTGCGCCTGTTCGGACGGGGCCGGATCGTGCGCCCCGATGACCACGAATTCGCCCGTGTGCGAGCACATTTCAAAGACCTGCATCCTGGCGTGCGGGCGGCCATCGTCGTCGACGTGGAACGGATCGCCGACGCATGCGGTTTCGCGGTGCCCTACTACGAACTCGTCGAGGACCGCCCGGTGCTCGACACCTATCACGCCAAGCAGCCCGACGAGGCGTACCAGCGCTCAATTGGCCGCAACCAGCACAGCATCGACGGCCTGATCGGGTTGGATCCCGACCACCCGCTGCCGCCCGAGGTGCAGTAGCTGCCGTAATTTTCCGCGAGCAGACGCAGAATCGCACGAGAAGACGAGCTTTTGTGCGATTCTGCGTCTGCTCGGCGAGAGGGCTAAATGGCGCGCTTGAGGTCGTCGACCTTGTCCAGCTGCTCCCAGGGCAACTCGACGTCAGTGCGCCCGAAGTGCCCATAGGCAGCGGTCTGCGCGTAGATCGGACGCAGCAGGTTCAGGTCGCGGATGATCGCACCGGGCCGCAGGTCGAAGACCTCCGGGATGATCTTCTCGATCTTGACCGGGTCGACCGCCTCGGTGCCGAACGTCTCGATGAACAGCCCGACGGGGGCGGCCTTGCCGATGGCGTAAGCCACCTGCACCTCAACCCGCTCCGCCAGCCCCGCTGCCACCACGTTCTTGGCCACCCAGCGCATCGCGTACGCCGCCGACCGGTCCACCTTGGACGGGTCCTTGCCGGAGAAGGCGCCCCCACCGTGCCGTGCCCAGCCGCCATAGGTGTCGACGATGATCTTGCGTCCGGTCAGCCCCGCGTCGCCCATTGGTCCGCCCAGGACGAACTTGCCGGTCGGGTTGACCAGAACCCGCGTCGACGACGAATCCAGCGTCTCGTGCGCCAGGTCTTCGAGCACCGTGGCCAGCACGTGCTGGCGGATGTCGGGATCGAGTGTCTTAAGCAGGTCGATGCCGTCGGCGTGCTGAGTGGAGACCACGACGGTGTCCAACCGCACCGGGACATTGTCCTCGTATTCGATGGTGACCTGAGTCTTGCCGTCTGGCCGCAGGTAATCCAGCGTGCCGTTCTTGCGCACCTCGGTCAGCCGCCGCGACAGCCGGTGCGCCAGCGCGATCGGCAGCGGCATCAGCTCGGGGGTGTCGTTGATCGCGTAACCGAACATCAGGCCCTGGTCGCCGGCGCCTTGGGAGTCCAGTGGGTCGGCAGCGCCCTCCACGCGGGCCTCGTGCGCGGTGTCGACGCCCTGGGCGATGTCGGGCGACTGGGCGCCGATGCCGATGTTGACCCCGCAGGAAGCTCCGTCGAAACCTTTGTCCGACGAGTCGTAGCCGATCTCGAGGATCCGCTCGCGCACCGTGTTCGTGATGTCGGCGAACGCCTCTTTCGCCGAGGTGGTCACCTCGCCCACCACGTGCACCTGGCCAGTGGTCACCAGCGTCTCGACGGCAACCCGGGAGCGCGGGTCGCCCGCCAGCAGCGCATCGAGAACCGAGTCACTGATTGCGTCGCAGATCTTGTCTGGATGCCCCTCGGTCACCGACTCACTGGTAAATAGCCGACCCTTCTCGCTCACCCTCATGTCCTTTCGATAGCCCAAACGTTAGTTAGGCGAATTATTCTTGTTGCCTCTTAGCAAACCGGAGTCACCCGGTCGTCCGCAAATTTCTCGGGTTCCCGACGGGCCACGCTGCCCGGCCACGAGTCATCCGCTGAAGTATCTGTGTTATCCGGGGTCCCCGTGTAGGAATGTCGCGATCGCGTCCACAATACGGCTCGCCATCAACGTCTTGGACCCGTGCTGCAGCGCCGACTCGGTTCCGTCCGCCGCCAGCAGCCACCCGTCGTTGCTGTCCACCTCGAACGCCCTGCCGTCGCCGACGGCGTTGACGACCAACAGGTCGCAGCCCTTGCGCCGCAGTTTGGCCCGGGCATGGAACAGCACGTCCCCGTTGGCGTCGCCGGTCTCGGCCGCAAACCCGACGATGGCGCGCATATTGGGCAGCTGACCGTGCGATCGGGCCTGCACCGCCTCGGCCAGCACGTCGTCATTGCGCACCAACTCGATCGTCGGCGCCGCGTCAGCAGTCTTCTTGATCTTCGCGGTGGCCACCGCGGTGGGGCGGAAATCCGCCACCGCTGCAGCCATGACCAGCACGTTCACTTCCGGCGCGTGCTTGGACACCGCGTCGCCGAGTTGCTCTGCGGAACTGACGTGGACCACGTTGACCCCGGCCGGGTCGATGAGTCCCGCGGTGTGCCCGGCGATTAGCGTGACCTCGGCACCGCGTTGGGCGGCCACGCGCGCAACGGCATAGCCCTGCTTGCCGGAACTGCGGTTGCCGATAAAGCGCACCGGGTCGATCGCCTCACGGGTGCCGCCCGCAGTGACCAACACCTTGCAACCCGCAAGGTCATACGGCAGCGCATCGTGACGCTCCAGCAGCAGGTGGGTAAGCGTGGTGATCTCCTCGGCCTCGGGCAGTCGGCCGGCGCCGCTGTCAGTGCCGGTGAGGCGTCCGGAGGCGGGTTCGAGCACTACCGCGCCGCGCCGGCGCAGGGTCGCGACATTGTCGATGGTCGCCGGGTGCAACCACATCTCGGTGTGCATCGCCGGTGCGAACATCACCGGACATCGCGCGGTGAGCAGCGTTGCGGTCAGCAGATCGTCAGCGCGCCCGGCGACGGCGCGGGCCAGCAGGTCAGCGGTGGCCGGGGCGACCACCACCAGGTCGGCCTGCTGACCGAGACGGACGTGCGGCACCTCCGGTACGTCCTGAAAGACGCCGGTGTGCACCGGCTCCCCCGAGAGCGCCTCGAAGGTGGCGGCACCGACAAAGCGCAACGCGGATTCGGTGGGAACGACCCGGACGTGGTGACCTGCCTCAGCGAGCTGACGGACTACCGTGCAGGCCTTGTAGGCCGCGATACCGCCGGAGACTCCGACTATGACTCTCTTTGAGACCCTCTTTGAGACCCGCGTGCTGCGCTCACTTCCCATGGCGCGCCGGGCCCGTTACTCGCCCTCGGTGTGTTCGAGCAGGTCGGCGTGGATTTCGCGCATCGCGATCGAAAGCGGCTTTTCCTGCAGCCCCGGCTCGACCAACGGGCCGACGTATTCGAGGATGCCCTCGCCGAGCTGGTTGTAGTAGTCGTTGATCTGACGGGCCCGCTTGGCCGCGTAAATCACCAGCGCGTACTTGCTCGACACGCGGTCCAGCAACTCGTCGATGGGCGGGTTGGTGATGCCCAACGGGGTGTCGTAGGCGCTTGCGCCTCCCGTGGCGGGATCAAACTGGTCCACTGCGGGAACGGCGGCCAACGACGCGTCGGACGGCGAAATACTCACGTAGAAATTCTCCTGGCGGCATAGAGCGGGTTGACGAATAAGAACTTGAAAGAGACTTACGCCGGCTGCGGCGCGTTTCCCACCAGCAAGGATACCAATTCTGCGCACGCAGACTCTAATCGGCGATTTACCACGACGACGTCGAAGTCGTCCTGGGCTGCCAGCTCGATGCGGGCGGTATCCAATCGGCGCCGGATAACCTCGGGAGTTTCCGTGCCCCGGCCCACCAGCCTGGCCTCCAGATCCTCCCAACTGGGCGGGGCCAAAAAGACGCTGGTCGCTTCTGGCATCGCGCTTTTGACGGCTCGGGCGCCGGCCAGGTCGACCTCGATGAGCACCGGAAATCCGGAGCCGGTCGCGGTCCGCACAGGCTCGGCCAGGGTGCCCGAGCGATGCAATCCGCCGTGGATCTCGGCCCATTCGAGCAGTTCGCCCTGATCGATCAGTTGTTGAAAGCGGGCGGGGGTGACGAAGTGATAGTCGACGCCCTCGACTTCCCCCGGCCGGGGTGCCCGCGTCGTGGCCGAAACGCTGAAGTGCAAGTCCGGTATCCGCTCCCGCAGACACCGGACCACCGTCGACTTACCGACCGCGGAGGGACCGGACAGCACGACTGTTCTTCCGACAGCCGTCCTACCATCCGGTCCCCCGCCGGCGCTCACTGGCGCTCCCGGGTCGGTACCCCCACAACAGGCCGTCTGGCCTGCATCGTCAGGAGGGTTAGGAGCCGAACTTTTCCAGCAGGGCCTTGCGCTGACGGTCGCCAAGACCACGCAGGCGACGGGTCGGCGCGATCTCCAGCTCGGTCATGATTTCCTGCGCCTTGACTTTGCCAACCTTCGGCAACGCCTCCAGCAGCGCAGACACCTTCATCTTGCCCAAGACTTCGTCGCTCTCGGCGTCTTTGAGCACCTGGGTGAGGTTGGTGCCGCCACGCTTGAGCCGATCCTTGAGCTCTGCTCGTGCTCGACGTGCGGCAGCAGCCTTCTCCAACGCGGCCGCGCGCTGCTCGTCGGTCAACTGGGGAAGGGCCACGATTCCTCCGTCTCTCATCGATATCTGTCGGATATCTGTCGATCTACTTTGTCTTGGCCGGGTACTCCAGCCAGCGCAGACGACCGTACTCAGGCTTCCTGACGAAATCTAACCCGACCCCCCGGTTGCGGGGTCATTTGTCCAGCGTGCGTCCGGCACGGCCCTGCCTCGCGGCAGCGTCGCGCGGCCTCCTCAGCAACTTCCGCGGTCTGCGAAGCCGCCCCGGCGGTCGTGTCCGCAGGGGTCGTCTCCGAGCCCGAATAGTGCGTTCTAACTGCGGTTTCGCGGAACTGAACGGACCTGATCGCCTCGGTGTGTGCCGCCGTGGCCGGTCGCGATAGCAGACAATCCCAGGTCGCAGTGCCGCAGGTCACGGATTTTTCTCGCCGTTCGCGCGTGTCGCGCGCCCTCGAACGTCGCCGCGACCGCGCCCGCGGTGGACCCGCATGGCGCAACCAACAGTCCGGCCGGCACGGACCAGACGTTCCGATCCGGCGCCCCAGCGGTGATCCCTAGCGGGCCACTGCCCGGGCGGGGCCGAAGCTGTGCATGCCTTGGAGGTGCCCGCCGGCGTCAGCTCGGGTACCCGTGCCGCGCCGGCCCCAGAGGTCCAACACGGCGTCGGCGACGGCGCACTGGGCCGGGACCGGAGCCAGCGGCACGGCGCTCGGTGAGTTTGCTAGGAACGTCCTACCCGTTGAGATAGTCGACGGCGTCGAGCATGCGTTGGGCGGCGGCACGGACCGCGGCGACATCCGGTCCCGAACGCAGCACCTCGCGCGACACCGCGGGCCACAACTGATGCGACGCCGCCCCGCCCAGGCCTGCCAGTGCCTCGGGGCGACCGCCCTGCGCCCCCACGCCGGGCACCAGTACCGGGCCGCCCAACTCGCTCAGGTCGGGTGCCTGCAGGACGGTGGCGCCGACCACTACTCCCACCGATCCCTCCTGCGTCGCGGTGCCGTTCTGGCTGGCTCCGCGGTTGAAATCCCCGACATGGTCCACGATCAACTGGGCCACCGTGCGTCCGCCGGCATCGGCGCGCTGCACCGTCGACCCCTCCGGATTGGACGTGGCGGCGAGCACGAACACCCCGCGGTCGTGTGCGGAGGCGACCTCCAACAGCGGACGCAACGAGCCGAACCCGAGATAAGGCGAAGCGGTCACGGCGTCGGCGGCCAACGGCGAATCACCGGCCCAGGCCGCGGCGTAGGCGGCCATCGTCGACCCGATATCGCCGCGCTTGGCATCAGCCAGCACCAGTACCCCGTTGGCCCGCAGCGCGGCGATGGTGCGTTCGAGCACCGTGAATCCGGCGGCGCCGTACGCCTCGAAAAATGCCACCTGAGGTTTGACCATCGCGAACCCGGCGTAGGCCTCCACACAGACGTCGCAGAACGCCGCCAGGCCGTCTGCGGTGGTGGGTAGCTGCCAGGCTCGTAACAGCTCGGGGTGCGGATCAATGCCCAGGCACAACGGCCCGCGGCTGGACCGGGCCTGCGCCAGGCGCACCCCGAAACCAGTCACCTCCGGGTGCCCATGGAGCGGTGCAGTTCCTGCAACGACAGCACGCCGATGTCACCGCGGATTCCCGCCTCGATCCCCTGCACCGCAGCCGAGGCGCCCTGCACCGTGGTGATGCAGGGGATGTTGACGGCCACCGCGACCGACCGGATCTCGTATCCGTCGATACGCGGTCCGGAGTTTCCGTACGGCGTGTTGATCACCATGTCGACCTCACCGGCCCGGATCGCGTCCACCGCCGACAACGCCGGCCGGCCTTCTTGCGGTGACTGGAAATGCTTGCGGACCTCGTCGCACGGAATCCCGTTGCGCCGCAGCATTTCCGCGGTGCCCTCGGTAGCCAGAACCCGAAAACCCAGATCGGCCAACCGTTTAACCGGGAAAACCAGGGATCGCTTGTCCCGGTTGGCAACCGACACGAACACCGTTCCCTGCGTCGGCAACGAGCCGTAGGCGGCAGTTTGACTCTTGGCGAATGCACTGCCGAAATCGCGGTCGATGCCCATCACCTCGCCGGTCGATTTCATCTCCGGACCGAGCAGTGAGTCGATTGCGGCACCGTCGGCACGCCGGAACCGGTGGAACGGTAGGACCGCTTCCTTGACCGCGATCGGTGCATACGGGGTGACGCTGGCGCCGTCCCCGGTTTCGGCGAGCATGCCTTCCTTGCGCAACGCAGCGATGCTGGCACCCAACATGACTCGTGCGCACGCCTTGGCGAGAGGGATCGCGGTCGCCTTCGATACGAAGGGAACCGTACGACTTGCCCGCGGGTTGGCCTCCAAGACGTAGAGCACGTCATCCTTGAGCGCGTATTGCACGTTGAGCAGACCCACCACACCGATGCCGTGCGCGATCGCCTCAGTCGCCTTGCGTACCTTGTCAATGTCGCTGCGGCCCAACGTCACCGGCGGCAGCGCGCACGCCGAATCACCGGAGTGGATACCGGCCTCCTCGATGTGCTCCATCACCCCCCCGATGTACACCTCGGTGCCGTCACACAACGCGTCGACGTCGATCTCGACCGCGTCCTCGAGGAATCGGTCCACCAGCACGGGGTGCTCGGGCGAGAGTTCGGTGGCGCGGGTGATGTACCCCTTCAGCGTTTCCTCGTCGTAGACGATCTCCATGCCACGACCGCCCAGTACGTAGGACGGTCGCACCAGCACCGGATAGCCGATGTCGGCTGCGATACGGCGGGCCTGGGTGAACGTGGTTGCGGTGCCGTACTTGGGCGCCGGCAGCCCCGCGGTGGCCAGCACGTCGCCGAACGCGCCGCGGTCCTCGGCCAGGTCGATGGCCTCCGGCGGCGTGCCCACGATGGGGACCCCGGCGTCAGCCAACCGCTGCGCCAGGCCGAGCGGGGTCTGGCCGCCGAGTTGAACGATCACGCCCGCCACCCCAGGCCCGCCGACACCGGACTGGTCCTCGGCGTGGAACACCTCGAGGACGTCCTCGAAGGTCAGCGGTTCGAAGTAAAGCCGGTCGGCCGTGTCGTAGTCGGTCGACACCGTTTCGGGGTTGCAGTTGACCATCACGGTCTCAAAACCCGCCTGGCTCAACGTCGTTGCCGCGTGCACGCAGCTGTAGTCGAACTCGATGCCCTGACCGATCCGGTTGGGGCCCGAACCCAGGATCAGCACCTTCGGCCGCTCGGTCTGCGGCGCCACCTCGGTTTCGGCAGCCGGATCGAGCTCGTAGCTGCTGTAGTGGTAGGGCGTCTTGGCTTCGAACTCAGCCGCACAGGTGTCGACCGTCTTGTACACCGGACGGATGTCCAGGCGTTCCCGCAGCGACCTGACGCCGTTTTCACCGGCCAATTCCGGTCGCAGCGCGGCGATTTGGCGGTCTGACAGGCCGCAGTGCTTTGCGTGCCGCAATAGATCGGCGTCCAGGACGGGAGCGTCGACGAGTTCGGCGCGCAGCGCCACCAGTTCGTCGATCTGCGCGACGAACCACGGGTCCATGCCGCTGGCCTGGGCCACGCCCTCTACCGAAGCACCCAGTCGCAGCGCCAATTCGATGTCGTAGAGCCGACCTTCGGTAGGCGTTTGCAGGCGGGCCAGCACATCGTCGACCGATCCGTCCGGATCCGGACCGGTCCAAAAGCCGGCGCGGGTGGTTTCCAACGACCGCATCACCTTGCCGAGCGCCTCGACGAAGTTGCGGCCCAACGACATTGCCTCGCCGACCGATTTCATGGTGGTGGTCAGGGTGGGGTCGGCGCCGGGAAATTTCTCGAACGCGAACCGCGGCGCTTTCACCACGACGTAGTCCAGGGTGGGCTCGAAACAGGCCGGTGTTTCCTTGGTGATGTCGTTGACGATCTCGTCGAGGGTGTAGCCGATGGCCAGCTTGGCCGCGATTTTGGCGATCGGGAATCCGGTGGCTTTCGAGGCCAGCGCGCTGGACCGCGAGACCCGCGGGTTCATCTCGATGACGATCAGTCGACCGTCTTTGGGGTTGACCGCGAACTGGATGTTGCAGCCGCCGGTGTCCACGCCGACCTCGCGCAGGATCGCGATACCCAGGTCGCGCATGCGCTGGTATTCCCGGTCGGTCAACGTCATCGCGGGCGCCACCGTGACCGAGTCGCCGGTGTGCACACCCATCGGGTCGACGTTCTCGATCGAGCAGACCACCACGACGTTGTCGTGCCCGTCGCGCATCAACTCGAGCTCGTATTCCTTCCAGCCGTAAATCGATTCCTCGATCAGCACGTTGGCGCTGGGGCTGGCGGCCAGGCCCGCCCCGGCCATCCGGTCGACCTCTTCGACCGATCGCGCCATGCCTGAGCCGAGCCCGCCCATCGTGAAACTGGGCCGCACCACCACCGGCAGACCGAGTTCGTCGACCGTCTCGCGAACTTCGTCCATGGTGAAACACACGCGGCTGCGGGCGGATTCGCCGCCGACTTTGGTGACGATGTCCTTGAAGCGCTGCCGGTCCTCGCCGCGCTGGATGGCTTCGAAGTCAGCGCCGATGAGTTCGATGTCGTAGCGTTCCAGCGCCCCGTTCTCCGACAGCGCGACCGCGGTGTTGAGCGCCGTCTGCCCGCCGAGCGTAGCCAGGAGGGCATCGATCTTGTTGCCGCGCTCGGCCTGCTGGGCGATCACGCGTTCGACGAACGCCGGGGTGATCGGCTCGACATAGGTGAAGTCGGCGAACTCGGGGTCGGTCATGATGGTGGCCGGGTTGGAGTTGACCAGGCTGACCTGCAGCCCCTCGGCCCGCAATACTCGACAGGCCTGGGTGCCGGAATAGTCGAATTCGCAGGCCTGGCCGATGACGATCGGCCCGGAGCCGATCACCAGCACGTGGTTGAGGTCGGTGCGCCGCGGCACTAGCGGCCCGCTTCCGTGGCGTGAAGGTGCGCAAATGTACAAGGTTTATGGCGTGTCGCCGTGCATTTGTGCACGCTCGGCAGCGATGGCACTAGCGGTCCCCTTCCATCAGGTCGACGAATTGGTCGAACAGGTATTCCGCATCGTGGGGTCCGGCCGCGGCCTCGGGATGGTACTGCACCGAAAACGCTTGTCCATCCTTGAGTTTGACGCCTTCGACCACGCCGTCGTTGGCGCACGTGTGGCTGACTACGGCTGACCCGAACGGGGTGTCGAAGGACTGGCCGGCTTCCCCTTCCAACGCGAAGCCATGGTTCTGCGCGGTCACGGCGACCCGGCCGGTGGCGTGGTCGATGACGGGAATATTGATTCCGCGGTGTCCGAACACCATCTTGTAGGTAGACAAGCCCAAGGCGCGGCCCAGGATCTGGTTGCCAAAGCAGATGCCGAACAACGGGATTCCGGCGCCGAGCACCTCGCGGGTGAGTGCGACGATGTGATCCGCGGTGGCGGGGTCGCCCGGACCGTTGGACAGGAACACACCGTCCGGCTTGATTTCGGCGATCTGCTCGAAGGTCGTCGACGCCGGTAGCACGTGGCTGCGGATCCCGCGACTGGCGAAATTGCGCGGCGTGTTGGTCTTGATACCGAGGTCCAAAGCCACCACGGTGAACCTCGGAAGCCCCTGCGCCCCTTCGGGTTCGACGATGTAGCTGTCAGGTGTGCTGACCTCGCCGGCCAGGTCGGCGCCCAGCATCGGCTCTTGGGCACGGACGCGTTCGACCAGTTCTTCGGGCTCGGCCAGTGCCGCGCCGGAGAACACGCCGGCCTTCATCGAGCCGCGGCTGCGGAGGTGACGCACCACCGCGCGGGTGTCGATTCCGGCGATCCCGACGACGCGCTGCCGGACCAGCTCACGCTCCAGCGTGCCGGTGGCACGCCAGTTGGAAGCACGCGGCGAGGGGTCGCGCACCGCGTAACCAGCGACCCAGATCTTGTCGGCACGGCTCTCGCCGTCTTCGTCGTTCCACCCGGTGTTGCCGATCTGCGGGGCGGTAGCCACCACGATCTGGCGGTGATAGCTGGGGTCGGTCAGCGTCTCCTGGTAGCCGGACATGCCGGTGCTGAATACGGCTTCCCCCAGCGTCTGACCGATCGCTCCGAATGTGGTGCCGGTGAAGACGCGCCCGTCTTCGAGCACCAGCAGCGCTTTACTCACTTGAGCCGCTCTCCTCCTCTAGCCACTTCGCATACTCGTCGCGGTTGTCGGCCCGAAAACCCGTGCATATCTCGGTGCCGGTGGGCAGCCGCCACTGAATTGCCAACAGCCCGTTGCGGGCTGCGACCTTTCCCGCGATAGCCCGCTCGGTGCGCAGGCCGACCAGCGACTCGCGTGAGATCCAAATAGGTTGTGCACGAATACGTTCGACCAGGATCCCTTCGGGGTAGCGGGTCAGCACCGCCTTGCTGCGGTAACCCAGATCGCCCACCGCGACCCGGTCGTTCCAGGCCGGCGACAGCGTGCAACCGACGTACAGACCTTGAGTGGTGACCTCGGCGGCGCCCACCTCGTCGGGCAGGCCGGGCAACTCGCCGATCAGCTCCACCTGCCGCTCGGCCCGGCGCCGCCAGCCCCGCATCATCAGCTGGATCACCACGGCAAGTACCACCACCAGCACCGCCGCGAAGATCAGCGATCCCACCAGCGTGCCTGAGTTCATGCCGGACTCTTCCCGTCGCGGGCGGTGACCCTTCCGCGCAGCAGCGTCGCCGTCACTTTGGCCGGCAGTGTCATCGACTCATACGGGGTGTTGGCCGACCGGCTGGCCAGCTCGTCGCCGGTAACGGTCCACGTGGCGGCGGGGTCGACCACAGTCAAATTGGCCGGCTCCCCCACTTCGAGCGGACGGCCCTGATCGGGCAATCCGACGATGCGGGCCGGGTTTTCGCTCATCACCCGGGCGACGTCGCGCCAGCTCAGCAGGCCCGGCTCCACCATCGTCTGCACCACCACCGACAGCGCCGTCTGCAAGCCGAGCATCCCGGGTCGCGCCGCGGAGAACTCGACACACTTTTCGTGCTCGGCGTGCGGGGCGTGATCGGTGGCCACACAGTCGATGGTCCCGTCGGCCAGTGCCTGACGCAGCGCAACCGCGTCGGAGGCTTCGCGCAGCGGCGGGTTGACCCGATTTCGGCCGTCGTAGCTGGCCAGCCTGCTGTCGTCGAGCAGCAGGTGATGCGGAGTCACCTCGGCTGTGATCGAAATGCCTTGAGCTTTGGCCCATTTCACGATCTCGACGGTGCCCGCGGTGGAAGCGTGGCAGATGTGCACCCGGGCACCGGCGTCGCGCGCCAGCAGTGCATCGCGCGCGACAATGGATTCTTCGGCAGCCCTGGGCCATCCGGCCAGGCCGAGCCGCGCGGCGGCCGGCCCTTCGTGCGCGACGGCGCCGACGGTCAGCCTGGGTTCTTCGGCATGCTGGGCGATCAGCACACCAAGACCGGTGGCGTATTCCAGCGCGCGGCGCATCACCAGCGGGTCATGCACGCAGATGCCGTCGTCGGAGAACATCCGCACCTGGGCCGCACCGGCTTTCATCATGCCCATCTCGGTCAACTCGACGCCGGCCAACCCGACGGTGACCGCGCCCACCGGATGCACGTCCACCAGGCCGACCTGCTGACCTCGGTGCCAGACGTGGTCGGTAACCACGGGGCTGTCAGCGACCGGATGGGTGTTGGCCATTGCGAACACTGCCGTATAGCCGCCCAAAGCGGCTGCGGCCGAACCCGTTTCGATGTCCTCGGCGTATTCGCGGCCAGGCTCACGCAGGTGTGTGTGCAGGTCCACGAACCCGGGTAACAGAACATGGCCGGTGGCGTCGATGACGTCAGCAAGATCCGGGATCGCCAGATCGGTGCCGATGTCGGCGATTTGGCCGTCGTCGACGAGTACGTCTATTTGCTCGCCTTCGCCGTAGCGACGAACCCCCCTGATCAGCACACTCATGCCGCGCCCTCTTCTTCCGTCGCCCCCACCAGGACATGGAACAGCACCGCCATCCGCACGTGCACCCCGTTGGAAACCTGTTGCAGCACAGCAGATTGCGATGAGTCAGCCACCGAGGACGAAATCTCCATGCCGCGCAGCATCGGGCCCGGGTGCAGCACGACGGCGTGCCCGGGCAACAACGCCTGGCGCCGCGCCGACAGCCCGTAGAGCGTCGAATATTCGCGCACCGACGGGAAGAAGCCGCCGTTCATCCGCTCAGCCTGCACCCGCAGCATCAGCACGCCGTCGGCGGCGGGCAGTTCGGCGTCGAAGTCGTTGGAGACGGTGACCGGCCAGTTTTCGACGCCGCGCGGCAGCAGCGTCGGCGGTGCCACGAGCACGATCTCGGCGCCCAGGGTGTGCAGCAGCATGACGTTCGAGCGGGCGACCCGGCTGTGCAGGATGTCGCCGACGATGACGATGCGACGCCCGTCGATGCCGCCGAGGCGCTGCCGGATGGTCAAGGCGTCCAGCAGCGCCTGGGTGGGATGCTCGTGGGTGCCGTCGCCGGCGTTGATCACCGACGGGCCTGTCGCCGTCGCGGCCTCAGAAGTCCAGTCGGCCAGTAGATGCGCCGCCCCGGATGCGGGGTGCCGAATGATCAGCGCGTCGGCGCCGGCCGCGCGCAGCGTCAGCGCGGTGTCGCGCAGCGACTCGCCTTTGCCCACCGAGGATCCGGATGCGCTGACGTTGACCACGTCGGCGCTCATCCACTTGCCGGCCACCTCGAACGACACCCGGGTGCGGGTGGAGTTCTCGTAGAACATGGTGACCACGGTGCGACCTCGCAATGTGGGCAGCTTTTTGATGTCCCGACCGACGAGGGCCTGGGCGAACCGGTCCGCGTCATCGAGGATCGCGGTGGCTTCGTCCCTGGTGAGATCGCCCGCGGCCAACAGGTGCCTCGGAGTCATCGGGTGATCACCACGCCATCTCGACCGTCGTCCTCGTTGAGTTGTACGTGCACGCTCTCGCTGCGTGAGGTGGGCACGTTCTTGCCGACATAATCGGCTCGGATCGGCAGCTCGCGATGGCCGCGGTCGACGAGCACCGCCAGTTGCACGGCCCGCGGCCGGCCCACGTCGCGCAAGGCGTCCAGCGCGGAGCGCGTCGAGCGCCCGGAGTACAGCACGTCGTCGACGAGAATCACCAGCGCGTCGTCGATGCCACCGGGCGGAATGGACGTCGCTTCCAGTGGCCGTGGGGGTTTGATCATCAGATCGTCACGGTAGAGCGTGATATCCAGTGCGCCGTGACCGACTTTCACGCCGCTGTACTCGGCGATGTTGGCGGACAGGCGGCTGGCCAGAGTCACGCCGCGCGTCGGAATTCCGAGTAGCACCACCCGGTTGGAGTCGGGGTTGTCCAGCGCGGTCTTTTCGATGATCTGATGCGCCATGCGGGAGATGGTGCGGCCCACATCGGCCGCTGACATCAGTTCTCGCGCATTACCCATGCGGGATCCTGACCTCCTTCTCCGCCTCTCCGGACGGATCGTTAAAGGATGTCGACTGCCGGGCAGCCTAGCACGGGCCTACGTCGGACGAATCCGCCGTTGGGAAGGACGCGCGCAGCGTTTAGTGCGCATGGCGGAGCACTCATCACATGAGTCACAACTGCCCCGGCAGCCCCGGCAGGAAGATATGTATGTATTTGCCCGGCTCCGAGCGACTACGACGTCGCCGCTGCGTAGTCCGCAAAATTAGTCGCTCGGAGGCGGGCAAAAGAGATGGCACTCCCCGGAGAGGCTTGGGGCGTGCCCCGAGCGTCGCAGCGGTCGCGCCGCTAGCTGCAGGGGTATTGCCGGTTGAGCACGCAATTCGACGGGGGCGAGTAGGTGCCGCGCAGCACGCCTCGGAAACCACCTGTGGCTGAACCACCGGGCGCGACGACGCGATTCCAGTTCGCGGGAGTGAGCACATAGTGCGTGCCAGATTGGGTAACAGTGCTGTTCCACGCGTGCGAGACGGATTGGCCCGCCGGCATGTCGAACTCAAGTCGCCAATCACTTAGCGGCGCGATGCTCGAGTTGGTGATGGCGAAATGGGCGATGAAACCGTCCTGCCACGTATGTGACACCGACAGCGTCGCGGTGGCCGCGGCCGCATGAGCTGGAGGGGTGCCCGCGAGTCCGAGGATGGCAACTACCAATGCCGACACGGCTACGTGAAGCACTGTGCGCCAGCGCTTCACGTGATTGTCCGGTCCGCCCATAGCACTCAACCCTAAAGGCTGACAACCGGTATCGGCCCGGCTCGCCGCGGGTAGCTGCCGTAATTATGCGCAACCGAAACCGTCGTGAAATTTTCGCCACACCGCCCGCGCGAGCCTACGCTGGCGGAAATGAGCAACCCGAGTTTCTCCCCCCACATCGATTTCGACGCTCTCTACCGCGGTGAAAGCCCGGGTGAAGGCCTGCCGCCTGTCCCGACGCCGCCGTGGGATACCAAGGCGCCCAAGGAAAGCGTCGTCGCCTGGCACAACTCCGGCTGGGTACACGGCGACGTGCTCGATATCGGCTGCGGGCTCGGCGACAACGCGATCTACCTGGCCACAAACGGCTACACCGTCACCGGTCTGGACATCTCTCCGACCGCCCTGCGCACCGCCGAACAGCGCGCCGCCGACGCCGGCATCAACGTCACGTTCGCGGTCACCGACTCCACCAGGCTCGACGGCTACACCGACGCGTTCGACACGGTCGTCGACAGCGGCATGTTCCACTGCCTCGACGACGAGGGCAAACGCAGCTACGCGGCCGCGGTGCACCGCGCCACCCGGCCGGGCGCCACCCTGCTGATCAGTTGCTTCTGCGACAGCAACACGTCGAGCGAGGAAGGTATCGCGTTCAAGAGGCCATCGGTGTCAGAGCAGACGCTGCGCGAGGTCCTCGACGGCGCCGGCTGGGACATCGAGTCGGCCGACCCCGTCACGCTGAACCGCGAATTGGACGGAACCGAAACCGAGATGTCCTTCTGGTACGTCAAAGCGCTGCGACGCCAAGCAACCTGATCCGGCGCCTGAACTCACGCGTCCTCGGGGTCGCAGCCCCGCCGGCCCTCGTGCGCCCAGGCCAGCATCTCCGGTGCACCCAACTGGTTGATCCGATGGTTGTAGCGCCGGTACTCGTCGCGGGTGAAGTACTCCTGCCACTCGCCGTTGCCGCCGCGACGAAAGAACTGCTCGTCGCTGCGCCAGATGCCGTCGGTGGTGTTGGGCGCGATTTCGGAAGCATGAGAACGCATTTCGCCGAGCGTGGCGTACTGCGCCAACTCCCGCGCGCGATCACGGCTCAGGTTATAACCGAGAACCCCGGCTAGTCGCACCATCTCCCCCACCAGGTCTGCCTGGTAGTCGGCGTAGTGGAAGAGCGCCACGTTGGGCAGGTGACGCCGCTCCCACACCTTGCCGAATTGGTGCATGACGTTGGCCAGGGTGCCGATCCCCTTGGGCGGGGTGAACCCGACCCCCGGGGGCGGTAACGCCGGGCCTTCCAACCAGTGCCGGAACTCTTCGACGACGCCGCGCCCGCTGCCCGGTTGGGGAGCCGGTGGTCCCAGCCGCTGTTCGGCCGGCACCGCCGCCTCGTGCAGCAGCCGCATCCGATCGCGGTCCATATTGGTCGTCTGATGCAGCATCGACACGGCCGCGTCACGCGGATCGCGTCCCACGCACAGATAGGTGACCCGGTCGTCGAGCACCAGGCCGTCCAAGGGCGTATGGGTTTTGATGAACCGACGGTGCTGCTGGGCATCGAGGATCGCGATGACCTCGTCGAGGGGACGGATGGTCTGATCCAGCCACGGGGACACCGTCGACAACGGACCGGGCAGATCCGGGCCGTCGAACACGATCAGCGACACCAGGCGCTGCGTCCAGGTCATGCCGCACTTGGGCGGCGTCGAGATGATGATGTCGCCGTCGCGCAACTGCAGGGCATCCCAGCGCAGATTGTCAGTCATCAACTCGCGGTACAGCACTCGGTCGGAGACCACCATTTGCCGGCTACTTTCGTATTCGAAGTTCATGACGACCGCCGGATGATGTCGAACAGGATGCCTTCGACGGTGACCCCCGGCGCGAACGCGAACGCGACACCCGTCGAGATCGCCTTCGTCGACTCCGCTTGGCGCACCATCATTTCCAGCACGAAGATCAGCGATACGCTCAGCATGTTGCCGAACCGGGCGAGCACCTCCCAGCTGTGCGACGCCCGTTCGCTGGGTATTCCCAGCGAACGCACCGACTGCTCGATGATCTTCGGACCGCCCGGGTGGACCGCCCACAGATCGATGTCGGACTTCGTCAACCCGTTGTCGTGCAACATTTCTGCGATGACGGGTTCGACTCCGCGATAGATGTAATCGGGCAGGTTCTCTGACAGCTCGCAGGTGATGCCGTTGTGGTTGACGCCGAGCACAATGCCGTCCTCGGCGTCGTCGAGCAACCGGGTGAAGCTGCTGCGTATCACCACACTGCCCGCCGGCAGCGGCTGCTGAACTTGGCTGGCCCCGATCACCATCGCCCCGCATCCGTCGCCGAACAGACTGTGGATGACGACGTCGTTGATGTCGTCGGCGAAAACGGCGTTCACCGAGCACAATTCGATGCACACCACCAGCGCCTTCATACTGGGGTGGGCCCGAACATAAGTGGCCGCGGCCCGAACCGCGTTCATCGCGGCGGCACAGCCCATGAAATTGACCACGACCCGCGACACTGACCGGGGCAGGCCTAGTTCCTTGACGATCGCGACATCAACCCCCGGTGCGATGAACCCGGTGCTGGTGACGAAAACCAACTGACCGATCTCGTCCACGCCATAGGGCAGGCCAGCCAACGCGCGCCTGCTCGCGTCGACCGCCAGCGGAACCGCATGCTCGAAAAACATGTTCATCCGGTCACGTATCGTGCCCGGGTTGCGCCGAAACGCATCGAACTGCGGGTCCAGCGGATCGACCGCCATGCGACGGGTGTCGATACGCGTCTTCTGGTAGATGCGCGGAATCCGTTCCCGCTGTTGGGTGTCGACGAAAAGCTCGGCGACGCGGTCGGCCGCCTCGGACTGCTCGACCGCCCGCTGCGGGTAGCCGGTCGCGATGCCTTCGATGACCGCCACCGTGGTGGGCGGGGCCGGCGGCAGTTGGGCCAGTTCGACTTCGGGTCCGTCTTCGGCGGGGAGCACGGCCCCGCTCTCAGCTGCGGTGCTCATACCGACCCGATTCCGACGAAGCCGCCAGCCACGTAGTTGACGCTCTCTTTCCACGCCGCGGGCGAAAAGTGCTCGCGGAGAAAGCCCCAATCGCGTTCCCGCGCCTGGCGGGACGGCGACAACAGATACGTGCGGCACAACTTGGGCAACCGGTCGGTGAGGAAACTCTTCGGCGGCAGCCACTGCACACCGAATCTCGCCGCCTCTTCCCGCAACACATCCTCGGTCACGATGTTGGCGAATCCGCTGCGCTGGAACGGCAGAACGTGATGAACCCGATGCGAACTCAATCCGGCCGACAGGAAACAGTCGACGTAGCGGTTGCCGATCACCACCAGGTCGTTGGCGTGCTCGACCTGGTCGACCCCCCAGTCTTCCCCGTTGATCTCGGGCTCGGCGTCTTGGTCCTCGAAGTCCTCGAACTCATGGCTGGCAACTACCAAAAACGTGCTGACCCACAACGTGGCGACGAATTGCAGTGCCCAGGCCCAGAAGTCACCGAAGGCCAAAAAGATGATCATCTCGGTCACCAACAGCAGACGGATACCCGAGGATCCGAGGAAGTGGGGCAACGCGTTACGCCAGCTGCCGTAGCCTTCTTCGACACCCACTTTGCGGGTCATCTTCCACACGTCGGCGATGCGGATCGCCATGCCGGTGACCAGGTGACCGAACTTGTGCACGGTGTGCACCGGAACGCGATACAGCCTGGGCAAGCGCATCATCATCGTGAACACGTTCTTTTTGATGTCCACATCGCTTTGGGTGTACGGGTGGTGCAGCAACGTGTGTCCGTCGGCGACCACCAAGGCCAGCGCCACGTAGTTCAGGTCAAAGGTGTTGGAAAAGACCCGATTCAGACCTCGCTGGGCGCGATGCAATGCGTAATGGCCGTAGCCAACCAGCGAGCTGCGCAACACGACCATGGCAATCACGAAGGCCCACAACGGCATCCATCGTGGTTCGACCAATCGAACGCCTTGGACCGCGAAATACCCGATCGCCAGCATCACGACAACAACGTTGAACAGCCGGTCCATTCGCTTGATTCGGGCCGCCAGCGCGGGCTCCTTCAGCCGCGCCTTGACCCGGTGCATCAGATCTTCGTTGTTGTCGAAGCGGTACTTCGGGGTGTCACGCCAGCTGTTGAAGTCGTCCTTGAACAGAAACGGCGGTGCGTTGTGCTTGGGATGGATGTCGCGCGGCGTTGCGTCGCGACCCAACGAGTACTTGCGTTCCAAGATGCGCTCGACCACGGCAGGGTCTTTGTGATACGAGGCGATAATCGCGGTGATATCGCGGTTTTTGGTGCGTCCGATGAAGAAGGCTCCGCCGGGATGCTTGGCGATCCAATCGCTCAAGTCATAGGCCCGCCCGTTGTAGACCCACACGTCTGACAGCACGGGGGGCCCACCTGGCGGAGGTCCAGGGCGTGGGCCGGGGCCACGCTCCTGAACTTCAGGGAGGTCGTTGGTCATTCGTGTTTCCTCCAGGTCTGGTGGGTGGAATCGATTGCCGGCCGGTGCTTCCGGCAAGCTGGCCCCAATGCTCGGGGCGCGGCCTTGGAGGATTCTCACCGAATCCTCAATGCGCTCCACCTACGGACGGGAACCGACCCGGAGTTCCGGGCCGGTTCCCAATCCGGAGTTCACCTGACCGTCAGAACCCTATGGCGTCGGGCTCGGGATCGTAACCGGCGCTCCCCAATTGGACAGCGTGATCGTGACGTGACCCTGGTCCTTGTCAATCACCATCCGCACCAGGTACGGGCTCGGCGGCGAGCCCGGGGCTCCCGGGGCCTTCACGTCGGCGATGTACAGGGTGACCGGCAACGGGCCCTTGGCGTCCTTACCGATCTGCGGTATCAGCGGGTCGATGATCGCCGGGTCGATGGTGCCGGTCACCTTCAGCGTGGCGACTCCATCGATGGTCTCGTTTCCGCCGGACTGCGGGTTGGAGACTTTGCCGATCACGGCGCCGATGCCCTTGTCCTTGTCCAGCACAACGCCCGGGTCATAGATCTTGTCCGCGGGTCCCATCGAGGTGTAAACACCGGCCTCGTTCTTGGTGTACATGGTCTTGTTGGTCACCATGAACTGCTTGGGCACCGCGGGGGTCTTGGGCTGCAACCGGATCATCGCATCGCCGACCGCCTGCCCGTTGCCCTCCGGCTGGTTGGTCACGTCGGCGTTGACCGCCTCCATGGGCAGGGTGTTGATGTTCATGGTCTGCAGATTGACGTGTAGCGAGCGCAGCCCGGTGGTGGCCTTCGAGGCCTCTTGCAGGAGTTGCTGCGCTTCCGGTGCCGGGGCGCCGGATGTCGCGGAGGTTCCGGAAGCGCCAGATGTCGCCGAAGCGGCACTGGATCCGGAAGTCCCCGAAGTTTGGGAGGTGCCAGTCGAGGATTTGTTTCCACATCCCGCGATGACCATTCCGACAAGTGCTGCCGCGAACATGATCGCGACAACTGGGGTCGAGGGTCGACGGGTGACACGTCGGTGACGAATTTGCGCTTGTGTCATCAAGCCATTCATGGCCAGCCTTTGCTGAGTTATCCAACCGGTGGTAATGAGCAGCGGGTCGCTACCCTCGTCATACGGTATGGGCAGAGGCGGTATCGGCGCCTCCGCCCAACGGTCGCGGATCTTGGTGACTACACACCCGCACCCTGGTTCACCAGCAACGACACCGACGTCAACCGCGCACCGCCGCCTCACAGCATGTTCACCAGATCACATTTGCCGGAGAGCGCGACGATAACACGCAACCCGTACCGTGCAAACAGATTCGCAGATGTAACTGCCGCGGTGTCGAAGCCGCGCACCGCGCTTGCCCTGATCTTTGCCGATCACGCCCGGTTGACCCAACGCCACGGCCGTTGGATGCCGCCCTAGCCGAGCGGCTAACCTAAGCCGCGTGAATCTCGACGGCAATCAGACGACCATCCGCGAAGTCTGTGACGCCGGTCTGCTCGCAGGAGCGGTGACGATGGTGTGGCAACGCGGAGAAATGTTGCAGGTCAACGAGATCGGCTACCGGGATATCGAGGCGAGCCTGCCGATGCAGCGGGACACGTTGTTCCGTATCGCCTCGATGACCAAACCCGTCACGGTGGCAGCGGTAATGAGCCTGGTCGACGAAGGCAAACTGGCGCTGAAAGATCCGGTGGCGCGGTGGCTGCCGGAACTGGCGGATGTGCAGGTGCTCGACGATCCGCACGGCCCACTGGACCGCACCCACCCGGCCCGTCGGCCCATCCTGATCGAGGATCTGCTTACCCACACCAGCGGTTTGGCTTACGGCTTCTCGGTTTCCGGTCCGATCTCACAGGCCTATCTGCGGTTGCCGTTCGATCAGGGCTCGGGCGTGTGGCTGTCCGAACTCGCGGCCCTGCCGTTGGTGCACCAGCCTGGTGAGCGGGTGACCTACAGTCACGCGACCGACGTGCTGGGTGTGCTGTTGTCTCGCATCGACGACAAGCCGCTCTACGAGGTCTTCGACGAGCGGGTGCTGGGCCCGGCGGGCATGGTCGACACCGGG
The DNA here is from genome assembly GCF_001673365.1 of Mycobacterium asiaticum. Classification (GTDB taxonomy): domain Bacteria; phylum Actinomycetota; class Actinomycetes; order Mycobacteriales; family Mycobacteriaceae; genus Mycobacterium; species Mycobacterium asiaticum_A. The sequence continues at coordinate 53,759 of NZ_LZLS01000214.1, read as the reverse complement.
TTCTTTGTGGCGCCCGACGCGCGACCGCGCGCGGCGACGATGTACCGCCACGACGAGCACCACAAGTTGCGACACGACGTGATGGGGCCGCCCCAAGTCAAGCCTCCGACGTTCTGCAACGCCGGCGGCGGCTTGTGGTCGACCGCTGACGACTATTTGCGGTTCATCCGAGTTCTGTTGGGCGACGGGTCGATCGACGGCGTGCAGGTGCTGTCGCCGGAGTCGGTACAACTGATGCGCACCGATCGGTTGACCGACGAACAGAAGCGGCACAACTTCCTGGGCTCGCCGTTCTGGGTTGGTCGCGGCTTCGGTCTGAACCTGTCGGTGGTAACCGATTCGGCCAAGTCCACGCCGTTGTTCGGCCCGGGTGGCGTTGGGACGTTCAGCTGGCCGGGCGCCTACGGAACGTGGTGGCAGGCAGATCCAACAGCCGACCTGATCCTGCTGTACCTGATCCAGTACCTGCCCGACCTGACGGTCAACGCCGCCGAGGCCGTCGCCGGCAACCCCGTGCTGGCCAAACTGCGCACGGCGCAGCCGAAGTTCGTCCGGAACACCTACCGGGCGCTCGGCCTGCTATGACGGTCGGGGACCTCGCTGACCACATCGACGGGCCGCGACTGATACTGCGGCCACCGGTAATCGAAGATGCCGACGAGATATTCGCAAGCATTTCAGGCGATCCCGAGGTCACCCGGTTTCTGTTGTGGACCGCACATCCGGACGTACTGGAAACCCGACGGGTACTGGTCAAACAGCTGACGAGCACCGGTAACGACCGGAACTGGGTGATCACGTTGCGCCGCAACGGCGAAATCGTCGGCATGATCAGCTGCCGACGCCCGGTCAGCCATTCCGTCGAAATCGGCTACTGCCTCGGGCGACGTTGGTGGGACATGGGTTACATGTGCGAGGCGATCAAGCTGGTGCTAGACGAATTGCGCGTCGACCCCCGGGTATTCCGCGTTTGGGCGACCTGCCACGTCGACAATGCGCGCTCGTCGCGACTGCTGCAACGATCCGGCTTCACCTTGGAGGGCCGACTGCGCCGGCATGCCGTCTACCCCTCGATGGGCGCGGACCCGAACGACAGCCTGCTTTACGCGCGGATCCTGCGCTGAGCCCCGCCGCACCGCTAATAGGCTGAGCACCATGTCAAACCCAACCGTGCTCGTCAGCGGTGCTGGAATCGCCGGACCCGCACTGGCGTTCTGGCTTTCCCGCAATGGCTACCACGTGGTGGTGGTCGAACTCGCCGACGGGATTCGCCCGGGCGGTCAGACCGTCGACCTGCGTGGGGCGGGACGTGCGGTCGTCGAGCGGATGGGGCTGCTGGATCAGATGCGGGCCCGCTGCCTGACCCAGCGCGGCGTCGCGTGGGTGAAAGACGACGGATCGCGCCGCGCCGAGATGCCGGTCGAGGCGTTCCACGGCAACGGCATGGTCAGCGAACTGGAGATCCTGCGCGGCGACCTGGCCGACGTCTTGTACCAGGCGACTGTCGATACCACCGAGTACCGGTTCGGCACCCGAGTCATCGAGTTGACGCAGTCGGCCGACGAGGTCACCGCAACGTTGTCCGACGGCAGCACGGTGTGCGCCGATCTGGTGGTCGGCGCCGACGGGCCGCATTCGGCCGTGCGGCGGTTGGCGTTCGGACCGGAGGACAAGTTCGTGCGGCCGCTGGGCGGATACAACGCGTGGTTCAGCGCGCCCGATCCGGTGGGACTGGACGGCTGGTACCTGATGTACCAGGCGCCCGGCGGGCTGAACGTCTCGGTGCGGCCCTCGCACGACCCGTCAATAGTCAAGGCGGGCTTGGCTTTCCGCTCCGATGTGATCAGCTACGACCGCGCCGACCAGGATGCGCAGCGTGAGCTGTTGGCCGACCGGTTCGCCGGTGCGGGTTGGCATTCCGAAGCACTGGTGGCCGCCGCGCGGGATGCCGACGACTTTTACTTCGACGCGTTCGCCCAAGTCCACATGGAGTCCTGGGCGGCCGGCCGCGTGGTGCTGGTCGGTGACGCCGGATACTGCGCGTCGCCCCTGAGCGGGATGGGCACCAGCCTGGCGTTGGTCGGTGCCTATGTACTCGCGCATGAACTGGCCGCCGGACCGCACGGGCCGCTGGACCGCTATCACCAGGTGATGAGGCCCTATGTGGCGAGGTGCCAGAAGTTGCCCAACGGCATCGACGGGTATCTACCGAAATCGGCTGCGGACATCCGCATCACCGCGATGGTGATGAAATACATGCAGCGCTGGCCGTTTCGGCCGATCGCCGAGCGCAAGTGGTTCACCACCGCCGAGGCCGTCGACCTGCCCGACTACGCCGCGGCCCGCGCCGGTTGACCCTTCGGTTCACAAAGTTCAGTTCACCGGCACGGTGTGCTCGTTGGCCACGATCGGCGCCTCGGGCGCCTTGGCGGGCTCGGATCCGTTGCCGGACACCTTGGCTCGCGTCACCGCTTTGCGCTGCGCCTCCATCCGGCTCAGCGCCTCCTGGGTGAATACCGACAAACCGAGTTCGTGGTTGTACCCGTGGATTTCCTTGACGTCGAGTTGGGCCAGGAAGTAGACGATCTCTTTGGAGACCACCTGCCCGGGCACCAGCACCGGAAAGCCGGGCGGGTAGGGCACCACAAATGTGGTGGACACCAACGTCTTTCCCTCCGCCAGTCGGCGCCCGGCCGTGCCGATCAGCACGTACTCGCGGTCCTTCTCCTCGTACCCGGCGTAGAAAGCCGATCGGGTGTCGCCGTAGACGCTGCCTTCAGCGGGGCGGAAGGCGGAATCGAAACTGCTGAAGTCGGGCAGGTGCGGCAGATCCTCGGTGATCTCCTCGACCCGGCGCTCGTGCAGGGCCCAGTCCGCCGAGCTGGCGGTCTCCTTGGTCCGGTCGAAATCGGTGGCCACCCGGCGCAGCACGTCGAGCAGATGGTGCACGCTCGACCACGTCACGCCGATGGTGAAGATCAGCAGCACGCTGTTGATCGAGGTCTTGTTGATCTGAATGCCGAACCGGTCCATCAGGATCTTCTCGCGGAAGTCGTAGCCGTTCATGCCGGTCTTGCCCAAAAACAACGTGACCCGGGTGGGGTCCAGCACGAACTGGTCTGAGCGCCACGCCTCGTTCCACTCGTCGAGCGCGCCCTGGCGGACTTCGCGGTAGGAGCTGACGTGCGAGGCCCGGTATTCCTCGGGCACCAGGTCGGACTCGTCGAGGATGCGGAACCATTTGCTGATCAACCGGTCTTTGCGGACCCGGTGCCGGAAGACCAGCGCCATGTCGTAGACCTGGCGGACCAGTTGGAAACCTTCCATGTCGACCTGCCGACGGGCCAGGTCGAGTGAGGCCAGCAGCTGCTGATTCGGCGAGGTTGAGGTGTGGGTCAAAAACGCCTCGCCGAACGCATCCCGGGCGCGCGCGTTGAAGTCCTGGTCGCGCACGTGGATCATCGACGCCTGCCGGAACGCCGACAGCGACTTGTGGGTGGAGTGGGTGGCGTACACCCGGACCCGAGCCTTGGCGGGGTCGGGCAACAGCCGATGGTTGACCCATTCCGAGCGCGGGATGCCCTCCATCGACGCCTGCCACTGTCGGTATTGCGCCGCGTATTCCCGCGACGACAGCATCTGCTCAAGGCGATCCGCGGAGATCATGGCGGTGCGCTGCCGGGCCCACGGCACCGCCGTGGCGAAGGCATACCACGCTTCGTCCCACAGGAAGCAGATGTCCGGCTTGATCGCCAGCACCTCCTCCATCACCTGCCGGGGGTTGTAGACGACGCCGTCGAAGATGCAGTTGGTGAGCAGCAGCATTCGCACCTTGTCCAGGTGTCCGGCCGCCTCGAGGTCCAGCAGCGCCTTCTTGATGGTGCTCAGCGGTACCGCGCCGTAAATGGCGAATTCCGGTAGCGCATAGGACTCCAGGTATCGCGGGTAGGCGCCGGCCAACACCAGACCGTAGTGGTGCGACTTGTGGCAGTTGCGGTCGATGAGCACGATGTCGCCCGGCCGGGTCAAGGACTGCACGACGATCTTGTTGGCGGTGGAAGTTCCGTTGGTGACGAAGTAGGTGTGGTTGGCGTTCCACGTCACCGCGGCCTTGTCCATCGCCTTCTTGATGTTGCCGTGCGGATCCAGCAGCGAATCCAATCCGCCTGAAGTGGTGGATGTTTCGGCCATGAAGATGTTGCGGCCGTAGAACTCGCCCATGTCCTGCAACGACTTCGAGTTGAATATGCTGGCGCCACGCGCCACCGGCAACGCGTGAAACTGGCCGACGGGCGCTGCCGCATAGGCCCGCAATGCGTCGAAAAACGGTGTGGAGAACCGGTTTCGCAGTCCGGCGACCACCGTGCTGTGCAGATCGGTGACATCGTTGAGCCGGTAGAAGGTCCGGTCGTAGACGTCGGGGTCGTCGTCGCTGCCGGCCGCGATCGACTCGTCGGTGAGCAAATACAGATCGATGTGCGGCCGCAATTCGCGGATCCACTCACCACACTCCACCCAGTCGTGGGCGCGGTCAGACACCGGAATGTCCTCGTTGGCACCGAGCAGCGTGTTCATCAACGGCGCCCGGTCACGCGAACGCAACGGCAGGTCGTGGCGGATGATGGCGGCCTGAATCTCGCCGTTGAGCGCCACCGCGGTAATGGCGTCTTCGACGCTGGGGGCAACGAGGATCTCGAACTGGATGTCGTCGTCCGGGTTGCGCAGCGCGCGCAAGCACTCCACCAGGCTCTCCGGAGCCGTGGCGGGCGAGTCGTCGGCGAGCAGGACGGTGTAAAACTGCTGCTGTTTGGCCTTGGCCACCAACTCCTGGTCGGCCAGCGGCGCCGAAATGTCGAAAAGCGCTGTGCGGTCGCCGTATTCGGACAGCAGCCGCACCGCCAGGGACACCTCTTCGGCAAGGCGCACCGTGGACAGGCTCTCCAGATGAGCGCGGAAGGTCTTCAGGTTAGCCGCGCCCGGATACAGCCAGTACCGCTCGTAGGCGGCGATGCGGTCCATCAACCGCTTCACCTTGGCCAGGTCGTGGGCTTTGTCCAGACCGGCCAGGTCGACCTCGGCCAGGTGGCGGCAAGCATCGTCGAGCAAGTTCCAGGTGTCCACCCGCGTGTAGGACGGGTTGGCTACCGCGGCCAGCGCGGAGACGCGAAGACGTCGCGGCCGGGCACTATCTGAATTCATGTTCTCACCTGTTCTGCGTGCGCGGTGGCCGGCGCCGACAACGACAGCGCCCCCAGCGCGGTAGCGGCGGTGGTCAGCAAGATCGTGGGTCTGATCGACGTCAAGTTCGGCAACTTTCCATTGGCACCAACGGCCATTGTGTCGCGCCTACACCGAAAGCGCGATCCTTTCGCGGCGAAATTTGACCGCGCGAAGTTTCAGTCGTCCAGCTCGTCGTCGCTGTCGATGATCTCGCCTTTGCCTTTGTTCAAGGGGCCTTTGTTCAAGGGGTTTTCCATCCACTTCAACATCGGCAGCTGCGGCATCTCGAATCGTTTGCCGGGCAGATCGGCGACGTCACCCAGCGAGCGCACCACGCCCTGGGTCAGGCCCATGATGGCCGCCATCACCGGCAGCAACGGCTGCAAAGGCTTGGCCGCGGTGCGCACCGTGCTGATCCGGCGCGCCAGAATCAGACGCTCGACCGTGTGATACACCAGCGCACCGACACCCAGGCCGAAGATCGCCAGCACCGAGGCGACGATGGACCAGTCGAACGCGGCGCTGATCACAGCACCGACCACCACCGTCACCGCCGCCAGCACGGCCAGCACCACACGCAACTCCAGCCGCGTCATGATCCGCCTCCCCCGGTCGCCCCTCGGACGGCTTGCGCGGCCGCCCGGATCTGCGGGGTCACCAGCATCACCTGGCCCAACACGCCGTTGACGAAACCCGGCGAATCATCGGTGGACAGCTCCTTGGCGAGCTCGACGGCCTCGTCGACGGCGACCGGCTCGGGCACGTCGTCGGCATAGAGCAGCTCCCACACCGCGACCCGCAGGATGGCGCGATCTACCGCGGGCAACCGATCCAGCGTCCAGGCCTGCAGATGCGAGGTGATCAGCTCGTCGATGTGCGCGGCGTGCTCGGCCACCCCATGAGCCACGGCGGCCGTGTAGGGCAGCAGCGGCGACACGTCGGAATTGGATTCGGCCAGCGCGCTGCGTTCGTCGACCATTGCCGACAGGCTGATGCCGCGGGCCTCGGCCTCGAACAACAGGTCCACGGCACGCTTGCGGGCCTGGTGGCGACCCTTAAACGGCCGCGATGTTCGGTGTCTGCCTTCTTTTCCGTCCGGCATAGTCAGGTGTTTACCCGCCCCAGGTAGCTGCCATCGCGGGTGTCGACCTTGAGCTTGTCCCCGGTGTTGATGAACAGCGGCACCTGGATCTCGGCACCGGTTTCCACTGTCGCGGGCTTGGTGCCCGCACTGGACCGGTCGCCCTGCAAGCCGGGCTCGGTGTGGGAGACGACGAGTTCGACGGAAACCGGCAGCTCGAGGTACAGCGGCGCGCCGTCGTGGAACGCCACCTGCACCGGCATGCCCTCCAACAGGAACCGTGCGGCGCCGCCGACCAGCGACTCCGGCAGCGGGTGCTGTTCGTAGTCCTCGCTGTCCATGAACACGAAGTCGGAACCGTCGCGATACAGGTAGGTGGCGTCGCGACGGTCGACGGTGGCGGTGTCGACCTTGACGCCAGCGTTGTAGGTCTTGTCGACGACCTTGCCGGACAGCACGTTCTTGAGCTTGGTGCGCACGAAGGCCGGGCCCTTGCCGGGCTTGACGTGCTGGAACTCGGTGATGGTCCACAGCTGGCCGTCGATGACCAGGACAAGTCCGTTCTTGAAGTCAGCAGTGCTCGCCACGGTCGGTAAATCTCCTACAGGATGGCCAGTTAACTAGCGCGGTTGATTCTTCGTCGCCGTCGCGGCAAAACAAGTCGCCGACGGCTGTCGATTCCTGCCCGCGACGCGGGCAACCGCAGTAGTTTACCCGGTCCCGGGCATCCGCCGGTTACGTCAACCCGTTCGCGCCGCTCAGGCCGAACAACTCCCCGCCGTCGCCGCCGTTACCAAACAGCACGGCATCGCCGCCACGCCCCCCAAATCCCGAGCCGACCAGGCCGGGTCTGCCTCCGGCTACGACATGACATCTAGTCATCCCGAACCGGGGCCCGATGCCCAGCCAGGAATCGGTAGTCAGACGACACCTGCTGGCCGCACAAAAGGCTCAAGCTTTATTCAAGTCAAATGCAAAAGTTGCTTGCGTCGGGGGCTGGCGCCGTACTGCAGACGGTTCCGCTAGCTGAGAATGGCCAGTTCCTTCGGGAACCGGGTCAACAATTCAGGCGGATGGGCCGCGGCACGGGAGACCCCTAAAGAGGGCCCAGAAGAGGGCCCTGAAGACGGCACCGCCAGCGTGTCCTCGATGCGGACACCGCCGCGGCCGGGTAGGTAGACGCCGGGCTCCACGGTGACGACGGAGCCCGCAAGTAGGGTGCCGGCGGATGTTGCTCCGATGCCCGGCGCTTCGTGTATCTGCAGGCCCACGCCATGTCCCAGACCGTGGCCGAAGTGATCGCCGTATCCCGCGTCGGCGATCAGCTGCCGCGCCGCGCCGTCTACATCGCGCAGCTCAGCCCCTGCATGAAGCGCCTCGCGGCCGGCTCGTTGCGCCTCGGAGACCAATTCATAGATCTCCAGCTGCCACGCCTCAGCTTTACCGGCCTTGCCCAGCACGAAGGTGCGGGTCATGTCGGAGTGATAGCCGGCCACCAGCGCACCGAAGTCGATCTTGACGAAATCGCCCGTCGCCAGCACCGCGTCGGTCGGCCGGTGATGAGGGATCGCCGAGTTCGCCCCGGCCGCCACGATCGTCTCGAACGAAATCGCGTCAGCACCGTGGTCGAGCATCCGGGCCTCCAACTCGCGGCTCACCTCACGTTCGGTGCGGCCGGGGCGTAGCCCGCCGTGTTCCACCAGGTCGGCGAGCGCAGCGTCGGCCGCCTCGCAGGCCAACCGCAACAACGCCAGTTCACCGGCGTCCTTGACCTCGCGCAGCGTTTCCACGGTGCCCGAGGCTCGCACCAGCTGGGTGTGCTGACCGCCCAACTCGCCGGTCAGCGTGTCCATGCCGTCGACCGTGACCACATGGCTTTCGAAGCCCAACTTGCCCACGCCGTCCTGGCGGGCCCGGCCGGCCAGATACCGGCCCACCGCCCGTTCGATCGCTACCTCGAGGTCGGGTGCCTGCTGCGCCGCCTGGGTGCGGTAGCGGCCATCGGTGGCCAACACCGCTTCCCGCTCGTCAGCAAACACCAGCAACGCGCCGTTGGACCCGCTGAAACCGGATAGATACCGCACATTTATCAGGTCCGTGACCAGCATCGCGTCCAGTCCGGCGGCGGCAATTTTGGCTTTTAGGTTGTGTCGACGCTGGGAATGTGTCACGACTCTTGACCGTACTCGCTACGCTGTTTGCCCATGAACAAGTGGATGCTGCGTGGATTGGTCTTTGCCGCCGGGATGGTCGTCCTTCGCCTGTTTCAAGGGGCGCTGATCAACGCGTGGCAGACGCAGTCGGCGCTGATCAGCATTGTGTTGCTGGCGATCTTCCTTTTCTTCACCGGCATGTGGGGCCACATCGACGGCCGGGCCGACGCCCGAGCCAACCCGGACCCCGATCGACGCGAGGATCTGGCCATGGTCTGGTTGCTGGCCGGAATCGTGGCCGGTTTGGTCAGCGGCCTGGTGGCCTGGATCATCGCGCTCTTCTACAAGGGCATCTACACCGGCGGACTGCTCAACGAGCTAACTACGTTCGCGGCCTTCACGGCGCTGCTCGTCTTCCTTTTCGCCATCATCGGCGTGGCCGTCGGTCGTTGGCTCGTCGACCGCAACGCGCCGCCCGCTGACAAGCACGACGGGTCGCGCGACCGGGCTGACGACACCGATGTATTCAGCGCCGTGCGCGCCGACGACAGCCCGACTGGGGAGATCCCGCAGCAGGGTCGCGGCGCCCAGACCGAGGAGCGCACCTCGTCAGTGGCGACGGCTGAGCGCGACGAACCTACCGAGGTCATCCGCACCGGCGACCGCGCAGATGAGGGCAAGACCGAGGTGATCCGCACCGGCGACCACGCCGATGAAGGCAAGACCGAGGTGATCCGCACCGGCGATCACGGCGGGGATGACGCCAAGACCGAGGTGCTCGACCTCAACAAGTTGGAAAAGAAGCCTAAGAACTAGCCAGGTAGCGCAGGGCCAGCAGGTAGCCCTGCACACCTAGTCCCACGATCACGCCGGTCGCGATCGGGCTCAGGTAGGAGTGCCGCCGAAATTCTTCGCGCGCATGCACATTCGAGATGTGCACCTCGATCAACGGCGCCTTCAGCTCGGCACACGCGTCGCGCAGCGCCACCGAAGTGTGGGTCAGACCGCCGGCGTTGAGGATCACCGGCTCTGCCGCATCGGCGGCCCGGTGGATCCAGTCCAGCAGCTCGGCCTCGCTGTCGCTTTGCCGCACAGCGACATTCAGCCCCAGCTCGGCCGCCTCACGTTCGATCAACACGACCAGGTCGTCGTGAGTGGTGCTGCCGTATACGGCGGGCTCGCGACGGCCCAACCGGCCCAAGTTCGGGCCGTTAATCACGTTCACCGTGGTGGTCATGGCGCGCACACTCCCGCGTAGGCCGTCACGAGCAGGCCCGGGTCGGGTCCCACCAACCGGCCGGGCTTGGCCAGTCCGTCCAGAACCACGAACCGCAGCACACCGGCGCGAGACTTCTTGTCACCGGCCATATATTCGATCAGCTGCGGCAGGGCGTCGGCGTCATAGCTGACCGGCAGGCCCAGCGAGGTCAGGATGGCACGATGGCGCGCCGCGGTGTCGTCGTCGAGCCGGCCGGTCAATCTGGCCAGCTCGGCCGCGAACACCAGGCCGACTGACACCGCGGCACCGTGTCGCCACTGATAGCGTTCGCGGCGTTCGATCGCGTGCCCCAAAGTGTGCCCGTAGTTCAGGATTTCGCGCAGCTCGGACTCTTTCTCGTCGGCCGCCACCACCTCGGCCTTGACGGCGATCGCGCGCCGGACCAGTTCGGGTAACACCGCACCGTCGGGGTCGAGCGCTGCCTGCGGATCGGCTTCGATGAGATCCAGAATCACCGGGTCTGCGATGAACCCGGCCTTAACCACTTCGGCCATGCCGGCCACGATCTCGTTGCGCGGCAACGTCTTCAACGTCGACAGGTCAGCCAGCACGGCCAGTGGCTGGTGGAAGGCGCCGACCAGGTTCTTGCCGGCGTCGGTGTTGATGCCGGTCTTACCGCCGACGGCGGCGTCCACCATACCCAGCAGCGTGGTGGGCACGTGCACGATCGAGACGCCCCGCAACCAGGTGGCCGCCGCGAAACCGGCAACGTCGGTGGCGGCCCCGCCGCCCAGGCTGATCAGTGCGTCTTTGCGGCCAATTCCGATGCGGCCCAACACTTCCCAGATGAAGCCCACGACCGGCAGATCCTTGCCGGCTTCGGCGTCCGGGATCTCGATGCGGTGTGCGTCAACCCCGTTGTCGGCCAACATGGTTCGGATCTTCTCGGCGGTGTGGGTGAGCACGGGCTGATGCAGGATGCCGACCTTGTGCCGGCCCGCCAGCAGCCTTTCCAGCTCGTCGAGCAGCCCGGTGCCGATCACCACCGGGTATGGCGGATCGACGGACACCTCGACGGTGACCGGTTGATTGTTGGTTGTCATTTGCTGGCCTCTACCTGTTTCTGCAGTCGCGACACGATATAGCGGACCACCGCGCCGGGGTTGCGCCGGTTGGTGTCCACCCGGATCGTCGCGACCCGGCGGTACAGCGGAATGCGTTTGGACATCAGTTCACGGAATTTCTCGGCGCGGTCCGCTCCGGCCAACAGCGGGCGAACGGTGTTCCCGCCGGTGCGCCGCACGCCTTCGGCGGCGCTGATCTCGAGATAGACCACCGTGTGACCGGCCAGTGCCGAACACACCCCGGGACTGGTGACCGCCCCGCCGCCCAGTGAGAGCACACCCTCGTGCTCATCCAATGCCGCGCGAATCACCTCCTCCTCGATACGCCGGAACTCCCCCTCGCCGTCGGTGGCGAAGATGTCGGCGATGGCGCGCCCGGTCCGCTGTTCGATGGCGGCGTCGGTGTCGAGCAGCTCGACCCCGAGTGCCTTGGCGAGCCGACGTCCGATGGTCGACTTGCCGGAACCCGGCAGACCCACGAGTACGGCTTTGGGCGCCACCGTTAGCTTCCCGAAGCCCGGGTGGCCGGCGCTTCTCGGTCGGCGACCGTGCGCTGGTAGGACTCGATGTTGCGGCGGGTTTCGGTCAGTGAGTCGCCACCGAACTTCTCCAGCGCCGCACGGGCCAGCACCAGCGCCACCATGGTCTCTACGACGACCGCTGCCGCCGGCACCGCACACACATCGGAACGTTGGTGGATCGCGACGGCCTCGTCACCGGTGGCCATGTCGACGGTGGCCAGCGCCCGCGGCACGGTCGAGATCGGCTTCATCGCCGCACGCACCCGCAGCGGCTGGCCATTGGTCATGCCGCCTTCGAGCCCGCCGGCCCGGTTGGTGGAGCGGACGACGCCGTCGGGACCGGGGTACATCTCATCGTGGGCGCGGCTGCCGCGGCGGCGCGCCGTCTCGAATCCGTCGCCGATTTCGACACCCTTGATCGCCTGAATGCCCATCACCGCCGCCGCCAACTGGCTGTCGAGCCGGTTGTCGCCGCTGGTGAACGAGCCCAGCCCGACCGGCAGGTTTGAGGCCACCACCTCGACGATGCCGCCGAGGGTGTCACCGTCCTTTTTGGCGGCCTCGATCTCGGTGATCATGGCTTGTTCGGCGGCTTTGTCGTACGCGCGGACGGGGCTGTCGTCGATGGTGGGCAGGTCCTCAGCGCGGGGCGGCGGGCCGTCGTAGGGCGCTGACGCGCCGATCGAGATGACGTGCGAGAGTACCTCGACGCCCAAGGCCTGACGCAGGAATGCTCGCGCGACGGTGCCGGCCGCGACCCGAGCGGCGGTCTCACGGGCGCTGGCTCGCTCCAGCACCGGCCGAGCGTCGTCGAAGCCGTACTTGAGCATGCCCGCGTAGTCGGCGTGACCAGGTCGCGGCCGGGTCAGCGGTTCGTTGCGCGCGCTGTTCTGCAGGTCCGCGGCGTCAACTGGGTCGGCGGCCATCACGGTTTCCCACTTCGGCCATTCGGTGTTGCCGATCTCGATCGCGATGGGACCGCCCAGGGTGATGCCATGGCGCACTCCGGACAACACGGTCACGGCGTCACGCTCGAACTTCATCCGGGCGCCGCGGCCGTAGCCCAGCCGGCGCCGGGCTAACTGGTCACCGATTTCGGCGGACGTGACTTCCACGCCAGCAACCATGCCTTCGACCACGGCCACCAATGCACGGCCGTGCGACTCCCCTGCGGTGATCCAGCGCAACACGCCACACATCTTCCCATGTGCGGCTGATCGCGAGTTAATCCAGCAGAACCAGCCCGGCCGCTGCGGCTGTGGCAAAAGACATCGACGGCCCGTGCGGCACCGTGCGCACCCGGCACAACGTCGCGACCGTCAACGTCAGCAGTGGAGCGCCCAACGCCGCGAGCAGCCACACTTCGAAACCAAAGCAACCGGTCAGCGCGCCCACGCCGATCGCCAGTTTCACGTCGCCAGCACCCATGGCGGTGGTGTCGACCAGGTGCACCGCGAGGTACACCGCAGCCAGCCCCGCCGCGCCGACCAGCGCCGAGCGACCATGACCCGCCAGCGCCGCGGCAGCCAGGATGGCCGTCGCGCCGGGGACGGTGAGCAGGTTGGGCAACCGCCGCTGCCGGATGTCGTAGCCGCTCAACACCGCCAGCCAGAGCAGCACCAGACCGACCAGCACAATCCGCATGCGCGGCACGGTAATTGAGTGCTGTGGTTGCGCAAGTCAGCTGCGGGCTCGCGGATCTGCGGCGATCGGGCTCAGCTCGGGCGCGAACGTGCACAAAATGCCAGTCGCCGCGGCATGTCGCCGTACATCCGCGCACCCTCGCCGGCACATCGGGCCGCTATTCCAGCGCGCAAGTCATCGCTTCGCGCGGCGCCGGCAGCCCAGTGAACTGCTCAACCTGGGCGAACGCCTGGTGCAGCAGCATCTGCAACCCGCTGACCACCCGGCCACCGGCGGCCTGCACTGCGGCCGCCAGCGGCGTAGGCCATGGGTCGTAGATGGCGTCCAGCAGCACCGGGACGGTGGCGAAGGTTTCGGCATAACGGGCGGCGACGTCGGCCGGGATGGTGCTGACCAGCACCTGGGCGGCGGCCGCCGCGTCGCTCAGGGCGTCGTCGTCCAACGTGCAAAAGCGGGTCGCCACCCCCGCGCTGATGCCTAGTTCCACCAACCGGGCGGCCTTGCCCGGATTGCGCGCCACCACCGTGATGCCGCTGACGCCAAGCGTTGCAAGTGCCACCACCGCCGCCGGTGCGGTGCCGCCCGATCCACAGACCAGCGCGTGTCCCGATACCGGGCCCAGAGCACCCGCGACGCCGTCAATATCAGTGTTGTCGGCCCGCCAGCCGCTGCGAGTGCGCACCAGCGTGTTGGCCGAGCCGACCTGTTCGGCGCGCGCGGTGCGCTCGTCGGCGAAGCGCAGCGCGGCGAACTTGCCCGGCATGGTCACCGACACGCCGACCCACTCCGGCCCTAACCCCCCGACCAGACCAGGCAGTTGTTCGGCATCGCACTCGATGCGCTCATAGGTCCAGTCGTCCAGACCCAGCGCGCGGTAGGCCGCCAGGTGCAGCTGCGGTGAACGGGAATGCGCGATGGGCGACCCGAGCACCGCTGCCCTTCTAGCGCGCGCTGTCGAGGACACCGTTGCGTTTGGCCAACTCGATGTTCGCCAGGTGTTGCTGGTAGTCGCGGGTGAACAGCGTGGTCCCCTGGGCGTCGATGGTGACGAAGTACAGCCAGTCACCAGCGGCCGGATGTTCGGCCGCGCGCAGCGCATCCACACCGGGCGAACAGATCGCGGTGGCGGGCAGACCTTCGGCCATGTAGGTGTTCCAAGCGGTTCGCTGGCCACGGTCGGCGTCGCTGGTGGCCACTTCCCGGCGGTCCAGCGGATAGTTCACCGTCGAATCGAATTCCAGCTTGCGATGCTCGTGCAGGCGGTTGTAGATGACCTGTGCGACCTTTGTGAAGTCGGAGGAGTTGGCTTCCTGCTGCACCAGCGAGGCGACTACCAAAATGTCGTACGGCGAGAGGCTCAAGGACCTGGCGGTGTCCACCAGCCCCGACGTCAAGTACTCCACGGCGCCGGCGCTGATCAGATTCGCCAGGATGGTTTCCGCCGACGCGGCCGGGTCGATGTTGAAGGTGCCGGGCGCGATCAGGCCCTCCAGCCGGCGATGGTCGTCGCCCAACTCCTTGACCGGTTCGAGCGCCCAGTCCGGAACCTGTAGCGCGGCTGGCTTGCTCTTGCCGGCCGACGAGCGCAGGTCGGCGACGGAAACACAACGTTTGTTGCCGTCCAGGTCGACGCAGCTGGCCCGCGAGATCAGGGTGAGGATTCCCGGGGTGGTCTTGTTGGTCTTCATGTCGGTGGTGTCGTCGAGCTGGCGTCCTTCCGGGATGACCAGCCTGCCCACCCTGCTGTTCGGGTCCGCGAGCCGCGAAACGGCGTTGGCCGCCGGGATCTCGGTGCGCATCCGGTAGAAGCCCGGTTGGATCGCCGAGATCGCGGCGTTGCCGTGCGCGGCGTCGACGAACGCCCGGATGGTGCGCACCACCCCCCGCTTGAGCAGCGTCTCCCCGACCGCGGTGGTCGAGTCGCCGGCCTGGATCTGGATGACGACGTCGTGCTTGCCGTCGCCCGTGTAGTCGTCTTGGTTGCCCATCATGTGCCACAGCTTGGAGCCGACCAGCACGGCAGCGACCACGATGACGACCAGCAACCCGACCGCGAAGCTGCCGGCGACGCGACGGCGCCGACGAGTGCGCTGGGCCTTCTTGCGGTCCGCCCGCGACTTGCGGTGCCGGCTCGGGCCGACCGCCACCGGTTGGGCCTTTTCGCCGCTAGACATCGGAAACCGCGCTTCCGCCGCCGATCAGCGCCCGGCGCTGATCCAGCCAGCCCTGCAGGATCGCGACGGCGGCCGCCTGGTCGATCACCGACCGTTGCTGCTTAGCCCGTACGCCCGCCTCGCGCAGGGAGCGCTGGGCGGTGACGGTGGTAAGCCGTTCGTCTGCGAGCCGGACCGGGACGGGAGCGACCCGTTCGGCAAGTTGGTCGGCTACCTCGATCGCGTCCTGGGCTGACTGCCCGACCCGATCGGCTAGCGTCCGCGGCAGACCGACGATCACCTCGACGACCTCGAGTTCGGCGGCCAGCGCCGTCAACCGGCGCAGATGCTTGCCCGACCGGTCGCGGCGCACGGTCTCCACCGGGGTGGCCAGGATGCCGTCCGGGTCGCTGGCGGCCACCCCGATGCGCACCGTGCCCACATCGACACCGAGGCGCCGGCCCCTGCCAGGATCTGACTCGCCCGGCCGGTCAGCTGGGGGCGGCGGGTCACCGCGATGTGCCTCCTCCGGTGTTTCGACCACTCAACCGACCCGCGCTATCTGCGCACGTACCGCCTGCAGGGCGGTGTCGATTCCGGTCGGATTTTTACCCGAGCCCTGGGCCAGGTCGGCCTTGCCGCCGCCGCGGCCCTCGACCGCCACGGCCAGTTGCTTGACCAGTTCGTTGGCGTTAAGTCCGGCATCCTGGGCGGCCGGGTTGACTGCCACCGCATAGGGCACGCTGCCGCCCTCGCCCTCGCCGACTACGGCGACCACCGCGGGACCGCTCCCCCGCCTGCGCAGGATGTCGCCGACCACCGACCGCAGGTCGCCAGACCGGACGGGCATCCGTTGCGCCACCACTTCGACGCTGCCGATGCGCTGCGACTCCACCGCGGCAACGGCCGCGCTGAGTCCGCTCTTGCGGGTCCGCTCGAGTTCCTTCTCGGCCACCTTGAGCCGCTCCACCAGGTTCGCCACCCGGCCGGGCACCTCCTCGGACGGCACCTTCAGCGTCGCGGCCAGTCCGGCCATCAACGCACGCTCCTTGGCCAGGTGCTGAAACGACTCCAGGCCTACATAGGCCTCCACCCGGCGCACCCCGGAACCGATCGAGGATTCGCCCAGAATGGTCACCGGTCCGATCTGCGCCGAGTTGTGCACATGCGTGCCGCCGCACAGTTCCAACGAGAACGGGCCGCCGATCTCGACTACCCGCACCTGCTCGGGGTAGGCCTCACCGAAGAGGGCCATCGCGCCCATGGCCTTCGCCTTCTCGAGCTGCTCGAGGAAGGTGTGCACTTCGAAGTCGGCCTGCACGGCTTCGTTGGTGACCTGCTCTATTTGGGTGCGCTGGTCCTCGCTCAAGGCGCCCTGCCAGTTGAAGTCGAACCGCAGATAACCCGGCCGGTTCAGCGACCCGGCCTGTACCGCGTTGGGCCCCAACACCTGTCGCAGCGCGGCGTGCACCATGTGGGTGCCGGAGTGACCTTGAGTGGCGCCCTTGCGCCAGCCCGGATCCACCGCCGCAACCACGGTGTCGCCCTCGACGAACTCACCGGACTCGACGTTGACCCGGTGCGCGTGCAGCGTCTTGGCAATCTTCTGCACATCGGTCACCGCGGCCCGGGCGGTGGCACCCGATCCGGTGCCGCTGATGGTTCCCGCGTCGGCGATCTGCCCGCCCGACTCGGCGTAGAGCGGGGTGCGATCCAGCACCAGCTCAACCCGCTGCCCGTCGGCGTCGCCGATGGAGTCGTGCGAAACCACCGGAACCCGTTTGCCGTCCACGAAGATGCCGAGAATCTTTGCCTCGGAAGTCAATTCGTCGAAGCCGGTGAACTCGGTGGGACCGGCGTCGACCAGGTCGCGGTAGGCGGACAGGTCGGCATGGGCGTGCTTGCGCGCGGCCGCATCTGCCTTGGCCCGCGCCCGCTGCTCGGCCATCAGGTCACGGAAACCGGCCTCGTCGACCGTCAGGCCAGACTCGGCCGCCATCTCCAAGGTGAGCTCGATCGGGAACCCGTAGGTGTCGTGCAGGGTGAATGCGTCGGATCCGGACACCACTGCGCCGCCCCCGGATTTGGTGGTGGTGGCGACGTCGTCGAACAGTTTGGAGCCCGATGCCAGCGTCCGGTTGAACGCGGTCTCTTCGGCGACCGCGATGCGGTTGATCCGGTCGAAGTCGGAGACCAGCTCGGGGTAGGACGGACCCATGGCGTCGCGCACGGTGGTCATCAGATCGCCGACGATCGGGCTGTCGATGCCGAGCAGCTTCGCCGAGCGAATCACCCGTCGCAGCAACCGGCGCAGCACATAACCGCGTCCGTCATTGCCGGGGCTGACGCCGTCGCCAATCAGGATTGCGGCGGTGCGGCTGTGGTCGGCGATGATCCGGTACCGGACGTCATCTGCGTGATTGCCCACGTCGTAGGCACGCGGCGCTTGTGCGGCGACCAGATCGATGACCGGGCGCAACAGATCGGTCTCGTAGACGTTGTGCACGTTCTGCAGCACCAGCGCGATGCGCTCCACACCCATGCCGGTGTCGATGTTCTTGCGCGGCAACGGGCCGAGGATCTCGTAGTCCTCTTTGGAGGTCCCCTCACCACGCTCGTTCTGCATGAACACGAGGTTCCACACCTCGAGGTAGCGGTCCTCGTTGGCGATCGGACCGCCCCCGACGCCGAAGTCCGGCCCGCGGTCGTAGTAGATCTCTGAGGACGGTCCGCACGGACCGGGGATTCCCATCGACCAGTAGTTGTCGGCCATTCCGCGACGCTGGATCCGCTCGGACGGCAGGTCGGCGATCTCCTGCCACAGCCCGGCGGCTTCGTCGTCGTCGAGATACACCGTGGCCCAGAGCTTTTCCGGCTCCAGGCCGTATCCGCCCTCGGCGACCGGGTTGGTCAGCAGCGACCAGGCTAGTTCGATCGCGCGGCGTTTGAAGTAGTCGCCGAACGAGAAGTTGCCCGCCATCTGAAAGAACGTGTTGTGCCGGGTGGTGATGCCCACCTCGTCGATGTCCGGGGTTCGGATGCATTTCTGGATGCTGGTGGCCGTGGCGTACGGCGGCGTGCGCTGCCCGAGGAAGAACGGCACGAACTGGACCATGCCGGCGTTAACGAACAACAGGTTGGGGTCGTCGAGGATGACCGAAGCGCTGGGTACCTCGGTGTGACCCGCCTTCACGAAATGATCAAGGAACCGCTTCCTGATCTCGTGTGTCTGCACTCTTCTTCTTCCTTAGTTTTCGCGCGCGGTCGCTACCAGCCTATTCGCCGGAGCGTGGCTGCCGAAGTCGTATTGCGGCCCGCTTAGCCTTGCATTCAGCCTTGGACGAAGCTCAACCGGACCGACCGCTGCGGATTGTCGCGGTTCAAGTCGACCAGCACGACGCTCTGCCAGGTGCCCAGCATCGGCTCGCCACCGCTGACCGGCACCGTCACCGACGGCGAGACGATCGCCGGTAGGACGTGATCGGCGCCGTGACCGCGCGAGCCGTGCGAGTGCCGGTAGCGCTCGTCGCGCGGCAATAGCCGCTCGAGCGTGTCCACCAGGTCGTCGTCGGAGCCGGCGCCGGTCTCGATGACGGCCACCCCGGCGGTCGCGTGCGGGACGAACACGTTGAGCAGACCATCGCCTAGCGAAAAGCAGAACCTGCGGATCGGATCGGTCAGATCCACGATCCGACGACGAGTGGTGTCCACCTCCAGCACATCGGTTTGCACCTGGTTAAGCCTACGGAAAGTGCACGCGGCCCGGCCATTGCGATGTGACGGTTGCCACACTCCGTTGCCCGGAGGAAGGTATCTGTTGGGACCAGCGGCGCCTCCAATGAATCCCCGCGGCGCCGCCGCCGAGACACAGGAGGTGCCCGACCGTGTACGCACGCTCAACCACAATTCAGGCGCAACGCTCGTCGATCGGGCAGGGAATCGCGCATGTTCGCGACGTCGTGATGCCCGCGCTCGGCGAGATGGACGGATGCCTGGGAGTCTCGTTGCTGGTCGACCGCAGCTCAGGCAGATGCATCGCGACGAGTTCGTGGGCCAGCGAGCAGGCGATGCAGTCAAGCGCCGAACGCATCTGGCCGGTGCGTTATCGGGCGGTCGAGGTATTCGGCGGGAGCGCGGTGGTCGATCAGTGGCAGATCGCCGTACTGCACCGCGACCATCACTCCGCCCCGGGCGCCTGCGTGCGAGCGACCTGGCTGCGCGCCCGGCCCGAGCAGTTCGAGCGCGCCATCGACTTCTACCGGTGGGCCGTGCTGCCTGCCGTCGAAGACTTCGAGGGCTTCTGCAGCGCCAGTCTGCTGGTCGACCCGGTGTCCGCGCGGGCGGTGGCGTCGGTGACCTACGACAGCCTCGACGCCATGGAACGTTGCTCGGAGCCGGCTCGCTCGCTGCGCACCGCGATGCTGCGCGACCTCGGCGTCGACCAGGAGGACGTCGGCGAGTTCGAGTTGGCGCTGGCGCACTTGCGGGTGCCCGAGCTGGTCTAGTTCCAGATCGCCGAGCGTGCGGCCAGCGTCACGTTCGGCGCCGAGCGTGAAGCTAGCTTTACGTTCGGCGACGGATGATCGCCCGCAACCGGTCCAGGCGGCCGGTGATCTCCCGTTCTGAGCCGCGCCCAGTCGGGCGGTAGTAGTCCACTCCGACCAGCTCGTCCGGCGGATATTGTTGCGGCACAACGCCGTCAGGGTCGTCGTGGGAGTACTTGTAGCCCTGCGCATTACCGAGGGCTGCCGCGCCCGAATAGTGCCCGTCGCGCAAATGCGGCGGTACCAGGCCCGCCTTGCCCGCCTTGATGTCGCCGATCGCCGCCCCCAGCGCCGTCGTCACGGCATTGGATTTGGGCGCGGTCGCCAGGTGAACCGTGGCGTGCGCCAGCGTCAACTGCGCCTCCGGCATGCCGATCAACGCCACTGTCTGCGCCGCGGCGACCGCGACCAGCAGCGCAGTCGGATCGGCCATGCCGATGTCCTCACTGGCCAGGATCATCAGCCGGCGCGCAATGAACCGCGGGTCCTCCCCCGCCACCAGCATGCGCGCCAGATAGTGCAGTGCCGCGTCTACATCCGAACCGCGCACCGACTTGATGAATGCGCTGACCACGTCGTAGTGCTGGTCGCCGTCGCGGTCATAGCGCACCGCGGCCCGATCCAGGGACTGTTCGATGGTTTCGACAGCCACGTGATCCGAAGCCTCCGAAGCCACCTCCAGCGCGGTCAAAGCTCGCCGGGCGTCGCCCGCGGCCAGTTGCACCAATAGGTCGACGGCATCGGGCGCGACGGTGACCTTGCCGCCGAGTCCGCGCGGATCGTCGATCGCGCGCTGCACCACGGTTCGGATGTCCTCGGCAGCCAGCGGCCG
The DNA here is from genome assembly GCF_001673365.1 of Mycobacterium asiaticum. Lineage (GTDB taxonomy): Bacteria > Actinomycetota > Actinomycetes > Mycobacteriales > Mycobacteriaceae > Mycobacterium > Mycobacterium asiaticum_A. The sequence continues at coordinate 33,268 of NZ_LZLS01000214.1, read as the reverse complement.
CAATTGCAGAATTAGCGATCGCGACAGCAACGGTGCCACCACCGAGAACGACGGGTTCTCCGTGGTCGCCGCCACCAGCAGCACCACCCGGTTCTCCACCGCCGCCAACAGGGCGTCCTGCTGGGTCTTGGAGAAGCGGTGCACCTCGTCGATAAACAGCACGGTCTGCTCGCCGGAAAGCGCACTCAAGCGCGCCTTCTCGATTACCGCCCGCACCTCCTTGACGCCCGCCGACAACGCCGACAGTGCCTCGAACCGACGTCCGGTGGCCTGGGAGATGAGCGCGGCCAGCGTCGTCTTACCGCTGCCGGGCGGCCCGTAAAGAATCGCCGAGGCGACACCGGAGCCCTCGACCAGGCGGCGCAACGGCGAACCGGGCGCCAGCAGATGCTGCTGGCCGACCACTTCTTCCAGCGAAGCCGGACGCATCCGTACCGCCAACGGAGCGGCCGAACCAGTCATGTCGGGACCGCCCGACCGCGGCGCACCGGGCAGGTCAAAGAGACCGTCGGACACGACTTCAGGCATACCACGCGGTGCAAACCAGAGCCTCGGTAGGCAAGCACTCCCACGCAATGCACATCTAGACGCCCGCCAATGCGCGCGTTATCGACACATATTTGCTAAGTTCCCGTTTGCTACGCCCCGATCGACAAGAGCGAACTACGAGGCAACAAGGACAGCGATGAGCCAGCCGCCAGAATATCCAGGCAACCCGTCCGACCCTCCGGGCTATCCGCCCCAGCCGCGTCACGGCACGCCCCCGCCACCACCACCGGGTTACGGCGCACCGCCACCGCCGCCGCCCGGCTACGGCGCACCGCCGTCGCCGCCGGACTTCAGCAAGCCGCAGGGTCCGCCCGGCGGCTACCAGGCTCCCGGCTACAGCACGCCGCCGCCCCCGCCGCCCGGCAGCGGCTACGGCGCACCGGGTTCCCAACCGTCGGGATATCCACCGCCGGCCGGCCCCGGTGGCGGCCCGTCGGGCGCCCCATTCAGCGTCGGCGATGCCTTCAGCTGGGCGTGGGGCAAGTTCACCAAGAACATCGGCGCGATGCTCGTGCCTGGCGCCGTCTTCGCCCTCGGCATCCTGATCCCCCTCATCGTCCTGTACGTAGCGGTCATCGCCTCCGCGATGAGCGCAAGTGAACGCACCTATGATCCGTACACCGGGACGACGACGTACAGCAGCGGGGACGCCGGCTTCGGACTCGGGGCGCTCGCCATTAGCGGCGTCGTCGGCCTGTTGGTCTTCGCACTGAGCGTGTATATGCAGGCCTCTCTCGTCTCGGGAGCGCTTGATGTGGCGGACGGAAAGCCCGTGACAGCGGGAAGCTTCCTCAAACCGCGCAACCTCGGCGGGGCGGTTCTCACCGCGCTGCTGGTGCTGGTCGGCGTCGCAATCGGCAGCGTGCTGTGCTACATCCCGGGGCTGATCTTCGCCTTCCTGACGATGTTCGCAGTCCCCTTCGCGGTGGACCGCAACCTGTCCCCGGTCGAAGCCGTCAAAGCCAGTATCGCGACGGCCAGGGCCAACGTCGGGCCAGCCCTGCTGACCTGGCTCGTCCAGTCGGCGGTGTTACTGGTCGGCCAATTCGTGTGCGGCATCGGCTTGATTGCGGCCCTGCCGATCGCATACCTGATCCAGGTGTATGCGTACCGCAAGCTGACGGGCGGCCAGGTGGCTCCGTTGGAGCAAACCGGCCTGCCGCCTGGCCAGCAGCAGGGTCAGCAGTATCCGGGTCAGCAGTACCCGGGACAGCAGTACTCATAGCAGCACCGCGCGGCTGAACGCGCGAATGACAGCCGCCCGCAACGCAAGCCAGCGATGTGGGCGGCTGTTTGTTCTGATGGGATCATTCGGTTATGAGTAGCAAAGTTGCGCTGGGCCACCGCACCAGTGACACCTTTGAATTCTTCATCGATATCGGCGCGCCAAGCATTCTCGATTTGCGGCGCGTGCGTACCGTGCAGCAGTAATGGCGCCCCGCAGAACTGGCACAGCGATGGCAGCCGGCGTGAGTGCGACAGCGGCCCCGAGCGCCGCGGACCGCTACGACGCCGACCGCTTGCTCGCCGGTTACCGCACCGCGCGCGCCCAGGAGGCGCTGTTCGACCTGCGGGACGGGACGGGCGGCGGGTACGACGAGTTCGTCGACGCCGACGGCAACGTCCGTGCGGGTTGGGACGAGCTCGCCGATGAAATCGCCGAGTGCGGCCGGATTGGTCTGGACCGCCTTCGTTCCGTCGTACGCAGCCTGATCGACCACGACGGCATCACCTACACCGGAGTCGCGGACCCCCACACCCGCGAGGCCGGTCACGCGCTCCCGGAACCTAGGCCGTGGAATCTGGACACACTGCCGCTGGTGGTGTCCGCCGCCGACTGGGCGGTGCTCGAAGCCGGGCTGGTGCAGCGGTCCCGCCTGCTCGACGCGGTGCTGGCCGACCTGTACGGGCCGCGCAGGCTGCTCACCGAAGGCCTGCTGCCGCCCCAGCTGCTCTACGCCCATCCGGGTTACGTGCGGCCCGCCAATGGCATCACGGTCCCCGGCCGCCACCAGTTGTTCATGCACGGCGTCGATCTCAGCCGGCTCCCGGACGGCGGTTTCCAGGTGAACGGCGACTGGACGCAGGCGCCGTCGGGTGCCGGCTATGCGCTGGCCGATCGGCGCGTGCTGGCGCACGCCAATCCAGACCTGTACGAACAGATTGCGCCGCGCCCGACCACCCCGTTCGTGCAGGCGCTGCGGCTGGCCCTGATCGACGCCGCACCCGATGTGGTGCAGGACCCGGTGGTGGTGGTGCTCAGCCCCGGTATCTATTCCGAGACCGCGTTCGACCAGGCGTATCTGGCGACGCTGCTGGGTTTTCCGCTCGTGGAGAGCGCGGACTTGGTGGTCCGCGACGGCAAGCTGTGGATGCGCTCGCTGGGTACCCTCAAGCGCGTCGACGTGGTACTGCGCCGCGTCGACGCGGTGTACACCGATCCACTGGACCTGCGCACTGACTCCCGGCTTGGGGTGGTCGGACTCGTGGAAGCACTGCACCGTGGAACGGTGACCGTGGTGAACACGCTGGGCAGTGGTGTCCTGGAAAGCCCTGGGCTGCTTCGCTTTCTGCCGGAATTGGCCAAACGCCTGCTAGGCGAAGACCCGTTGCTGCCCACCACACCGGTGTACTGGGGCGGTATCCCTGGCGAATGTTCGCACTTGGTGACCAACCTTTCCAAGCTGTTGATCAGGCCCACCGACGGCGGGGAAACCCTTGTCGGCCCGGCACTTTCGTCGACGCAATTGTCCGACCTGGCCGCACGTATCCAAGACGAACCGTGGCGGTGGGCGGGCCAGGAGCTACCGAGGTTCTCATCGGCACCGAGCGACCACACCGGCGTGTTGTCCTCGGCCGGCGTCGGAATGCGGTTGTTCACCGTCGCCCAACGCGGTGGCTATGCCCCGATGATCGGCGGCCTGGGCTACGTACTGGGCCCCGAGCCCGGCGCATTCATGCTGAGAACTGTTGCAGCTAAAGATGTCTGGGTACGCCCCACGGAGCGCGCCCTCGCCGAAGCGGTAACCCTGCCGTCAGCACCGCAACCGCTGGAAATCGGATTGCCGGCGGCTACCGGTGCGGGCTGGGCGGTCAGTTCACCGCGCGTACTGTCGGACTTGTTCTGGATGGGCCGCTACGGCGAACGGGCCGAGAACATGGCGCGGCTGCTCATCGTCGCCCGCGAGCGCTTCCACATTTACCGCCACAATCAGGACAGCGAGGAAAGCGAGTGCGTGCCAGTCCTGATGGCCGCCCTGGGCCAGATCACCGGGACCGATACCGGCGCCGCCGCCGACGGATCGGACAAGGCCGAGATGATCGCCGTCGCACCGTCGATGTTGTGGGCGATGACGGTGGACCCGGACCGGCCCGGATCGCTGGTGCAGTCGGTGGACGGACTGGCGTTAGCCGCCCGGGCGGTGCGCGACCAATTGTCCAACGACACCTGGATGGTGCTTGCCAACGTGGAACGGGCCGTCGGGCTGCGGTCGGACCCGCCGCAGTCGCTGGCCGAAGCCGACGCATTGCTGGCCTCGGCGCAGTCCCAGGCGCTGGCCGGGATGCTGACCCTTTCCGGGGTGGCCGGCGAGTCGATGGTGCACGACGTCGGCTGGACGATGATGGACATCGGCAAACGCATCGAACGAGGCCTGTGGCTGACCGCGCTGCTGGCCGACACCCTGACCACGGTGCGCGGCACCGTCGCCGAACAATCCATCGTGGAGGCGACGCTGGTGGCTTGCGAGTCGTCGGTCATCTACCGGCGACGCACGCTGGGCAAGATCAGCGTTGCCGCAGTGACCGACTTGATGCTGTTCGACGCGCAGAACCCGCGTTCGCTGCTGTTTCAGCTGGAGCGGTTGCGCGCCAACCTCAAGGACCTACCCGGCTCGTCGGGGTCCTCCCGGCCCGAACGGATCGTCGAGGAGATCAGCACCCGGATGCGCCGGTCGGATCCCGCTGAGCTGGAAGAGATTACCGACGGGCGTCGCGCCGAGTTGGCCGATCTGCTCACCGCGGTGCACGCGGCGCTACGCGACCTGGCCGACGTGATCACCTCGACACAACTAGCGCTGCCCGGTGGCACGCAGCCGCTGTGGGGCGGCAACGAGCGCCGCACGATGCCCGCCTAGTTGTGCCGAGCCCTAGCTGGTGACCTCGTCGATCACGGTGTGCACGAACTGCATTTTGTCCAGCACCGCCGGCGGCAGCACGAACGGATACAGATCGTCGTGCCCCATCGACCTGTTCACCATGTTCAGCGACCACGACAACGGCAGCCACATCTCGATGATGGTCGGAAAAGCGCTGGGGCCCAGCGGTGGTCGGTCGAATGTCGCGGCCGCCGGGGCCAGCCCGCAGGACGCCGAGGTGTCGAGGGTGTCGCGGATGTGCAGGTAGTGCGCGAACGTCTCGGCCCAGTCCTCGGCGGGATGCATGGTGGCGTATGACGACACGTAGGTCTCCTGCCAACCCGCGGGTGCACCCTCGCTGTAGTGACGGTCGAGCGCCTCTTGGTAGTCGGCGTCCGGATCACCGAACAATTCGTTGAACCGCGCCAAGTACTCCGGCGAACGGATCAGCCGGTAGAAGTAATAGTGCCCCACCTCGTGGCGAAAGTGTCCCAGCAGGGTGCGGTACGGCTCTTCCATCTCCACGCGCAACTGCTCGCGGTGCACATCGTCGCCCTCGGCCAAATCTATTGTGATGACTCCGTTTTCGTGGCCGGTGATCACCTGTTCGTGCGCACTGGACAGCAGCCGGAAGGCCAATCCGTAGTCCGGATCCTGGAAGCGTCCGATGATCGGCAGCCCCAACTCGTTAAGTTCGGCCACCAGTCGTCGCTTGGCTGCTTCGGCCCGCGCGAACTCGGCCAACCCGACGGGGTCGTTGTCGTTGGGCCGCTCGATCGTCAGCGCGCACGACTCACACAGGCCACCGGGCTGGCTCACCGGCACCAGCCAATTGCATTCGGCGACATATAGATTGGCGCACAGCTGATATTCGTTGGCCGCCACCGCACCGGCGTGATCGCTGTTTTCGTCCCGCTTGGCAATCACCAGCAGCGCCATCTGCTCGAGCGAGAATCCCAACGCGCTGCCGCAGGCCAGACATTCGGAGTTCTCGAATGCCAGGCGCTGACCGCAATTTGGGCAATGGAAGTCACGCATTCAGCGAATGTCCTTCGAACGGAACGACGTCAACGGCGACATCGATCACACTGCGCTCGGAGTTGGTGTAGATGACGCCGCGCAATGGCGGCACATCCGCATAGTCGCGACCCCGCCCGACCACGATGTAACGCTGGTCGACCAATTGATCGTTGGTGGGATCCAGTCCGAGCCACTCGAATTGACCTGGCTGCTGTGGCGTCCACACCGACGCCCAGGCATGGGTGGCGTCAATGCCTATCATCCGATCCTTTCCCGGGGGCGGGTCAGTGGCCAGATACCCGGAGACGTAGCAAGCCGCCAGACCATTGGCACGCAGGCAGGCGATCGCCAGCCTCGCGAAGTCTTGGCATACCCCCTCCCGGGCCCGCAGAACCTCCTCGACTCGGGTGGAAACGGTCGTTGTTCCGGACCGGTAAGTGAAGTCGCGGAAGATCCGAGACGCAAGGTCGCGCAGCACTTCCACCAGTGGGCGACCGGAGGTGAAGCTGGGCGCCGCGTACTCGCGCACCTCCTCGGTGATCTCGGGCGGCGTCAGATCGAGGGTGAAGTCGGTGGCCAGCGCCCCCTGGATCCCGTTCGGCCGGGCGGCCTCCCACGCGTCCAGCGCGGCTCCGCTGCTGTAAATTCCCGCCGCCTGCGGGGCGACGTCGACGATGGAGTCGCTGGTGATCGTCAAGGTGCGGTGCGGTTGGGTGACGTGGAAGTAGGAGCTGATGTTGCCGTAGGTGTCCCGGCTGGTGGAGCTGTCGGCCGGCGCTGGGTCGATGAGCAGTTGGTGTGCGATGCACCGCTGCCGCAGGGAGTCTCGTGGGGTAAGGAAGCCGCGCCCGTAAGAGCTGGTCACGACGTCGGAGTAGCGGTACTCCGTGCGATGGGTCACCCGGTAGCGCCTGGTGTCAGAGAACTCGGCGTGCAGCATGAACTCCCTCTTCGAATTGACTCTGCGCCGAGGGCACGCTTGTCTCGAACTAGTGCACCCGGGATGCAGAGTCAAAGCTAGAACAACCGAGGGGGGCTGAGTCGTGCAGGGACACGAAATTCGAGCGCTGGCAGATCTCGCGGGCGAAGGCACCCGCGTCGCAACCAGACTGGTCCGCGACCTGCATCGCGGGATCGCCGGTCGAGTCTTCGACTCGATAGGACCGGCGGCCAAACCCGTGCAGGTGGTGCACAACGCCACCGCATCGACGATCTACAGCCTGGTCGACGGCGCCGTCCGAGGCTCGCTGTACGGCGCCGGCGCGTTGGCCGCCGAAACGATGAGCAACGACGAGGACGAGACGGTCCAGGCGCGGCCGCGCATCGCGGCGGCGATTGCAGCGGTCAACGGGATCTACGGCGACGAGCTGACCAGCCGCGACAACGGCTTCGCGCTGAGCATGCAGATCCGGCGCAAGGGACAACCGGTGGCACTGGACGCCGAATCCATCAGACAGGCGTTCCCGAAGCACACCGGCCGCATCGTGGTGTTCACGCACGGCTGGTGCATGACCGAACGGTCGTGGTGGCGTCCGCCGCGGACCGGAGAGACGCTCCGCCCCTATGGGAAACGACTGCGCAAGGATCTTGGCTTCACACCGGTCTTTGTGCGCTACAACAGCGGGTTACACATCTCGCAGAACGGACAGGCGCTGGCAGACCTGCTGAACCGGCTGCAGGCGCTGTGGCCGGTGCCGGTCGAAGAGGTTGCCCTGGTTGGCCACTCGATGGGCGGGCTGGTCGCGCGCAGCGCCTGCCACTACGGGCTCGAACAGCAACATCCCTGGACCCGCGCCGTGCGGCACGTGGTGTGCTTGGGTTCGCCGCATCTTGGCGCTGACCTGGAGAAGGGCGTCAACGCCGCATCGTGGGCGCTGGCCAAGTTGCCGGAAACGCGCGGCCTGGCGTCTTTTCTCAATAGCCGCAGCGCCGGAGTGAAGGACCTGCGGTACGGCGCATTGCTCGACGAGGACTGGCGTGACTGTGACCCGGACGAGGTCCTGCGGGACCGCTGCCAGCAAGTGCCGTTCCTGCCCGACGCGGTCTACCACTTCGTCTCGACCACCGCCGCGCCCCGCGCACTGGGCCTGTTGGTCGGCGACCATCTGGTGCGCCCGAAGAGCGCGGCAGGTCGCGGTCGGCGCCGACAAGTCCCGTTCGAGGACGCCCACGGGCTCACCCTTACCGGTCTGAACCACTTCGACCTGCTCAATCATCCGTTGGTCTACGAGAAGCTGTCGGCATGGCTCGGTCAGGCGGCGCCGTTATCGCAACTGGGCTAGTTCGCCGATAAATCTTCCGCAGTCGGGCGGCCACGGCGCACAATCAAAACGTGGCCACCTGGGACGATGTCGCCCGCATTGCCGGGGAGCTGCCGCTGACCATCGAGCAGGCACCGCGGGACTGGCGGGTCGGAAAGAAGCTGATGGCGTGGGAGCGACCGCTGCGCGCCTCCGACCGCGAGGCGTTGACAAAGGCTAGTTGGGAGGCCGGTTTGGAGCCGCCCAGCGGTGACATTCTCGGTGTCCGGGTGTCCGACGAGGGAGTCAAATTCGCGCTGGTCGCAGACGAGCCAGAGGTGTATTTCACCACCCCGCACTTTGATGGCTATGCCGCGGTACTGGTGAAACTGGCCAACATCAGCGTGCATGACCTCGAAGACCTGATCATCGAGGCTTGGCTGGTCCAAGCGCCGAAGCGCCTGGTCAAGGAGTTTCTCGCCAACTCGCAATGAACGTTCAGTGCCGGGGGCAGTCGATCACGGCCTGCAGGTCGTCGATGCAACTGCGCACGATGTCGGCCAGCAGCGCATCGCGTCGGGTGCGGGCGCCCGATTCCAGGTCGGCCGCATGTTCGCGGGCCGCCGCGGTGTGCCCGCAGGCCTCCTCGGTGCTGAGGTCCGCGGCGGAGGTGGCCTGAACCAAGTCGGCTACCGCGGCACGCAACGGCTCTACCTGCCCCTCGTCAACGGGCGGGATGATGCTTCGTGCGAGTTGCAGCACGGCGCTGGCCAACAGACCTAATCGGGCCGCTTGCTGGTCCACCGAGTCGATCCTCGGACGCATCGTCAGGCGCAGCGGGGCTCGGCGAACGATCAGCCGAGCCGTGCTGCGGGCCTCGGTGAGTGCGCCCAATTGGTTGTGTAACCGGTCGACGCAGGCCAGCGGCCATTCCGGAGCGGCACGCTGCGGATCGCTCAAAACCTGTTCGATCTCCTCGAGCGTGTCATGCAGAGCCCGCAGCACTCCCGCGCGCGCGGTGAGCAGCACCTTCACCGGGTTTGCCGGAAATAACAGGATGCTGAACGCGAATGCCAGCCCTCCCCCGACCAAGGCGTCGAAGAGGCGTTCACCGACCATCCCTGCGCTGTGCGCGAAAGCCAGTACCAGAGTCGCCGATACGGCGGTCTGGTTGACGAACATCAAGCCCTGGGCGATGAAGCCGGTTCCAATCAGCACCGCGACACCCAAAGCCACGAAGACTGCCACCCCGAACGCCACCCCGCCGGTGCCCAGCAGCTCCTGGACGCCCGCACCGAGCACGATCCCCAGGGTGACCCCGACGATCATCTGCCCGGCCCGACGCGCGCGCAGCACGTTGGACGCCGACATGCACACCACGGCGGCGATCGGCGCAAAGAACGGTTGGGGGTGGTGCAAGACGTCGTGGGTGAGATACCACGCCGTGCCTGCGGCGACCGAGGTCTGCACAATGGGCCACAGCGCGGCCCGCAACCGATGGGTGGCCGCGTGGCCGCCATCGGCCAGTCGATTCCGCAGCAAAGTGCTCATCCACCCATCTAAGCCGCCTTCTAAGACGCCGAGCGGCGTCACTGCGCGAGGTGGATGACCTGTTGCAAGTCTTCGAGGCACGTCTGTACCCCTTCGACCAGCGCCCAATCTCGGCCGGTGCGGGCGGCGGTTGCCAGAGCGGATGCTTCACGGCGGGCGGCTGCCACATGTGCGGCCGCGGCGGCGGGATCCGCGTCGGCGAGCGCAACGCCGGCGACCAACTCGTCGGTGGCTGCGCGTACGGCCTGGGGACCGTCCGCGGCGGCGGTGGTGACGACCCGGGCCAGATGCAGCGACGATCCGGCGAGAACCGCCACATGCACGGTTTGCCGGTCCGCCGCTACCGCTCGGTCGCGTACGCCCCACCGCCGCGGCGCGGCCAACGTCTGCTTCGCCGATATCCGGGCCTGCATGAGCAGCGCCAACTGCTGGTTCACCCGCTCGACGTCCGGCAACGGCCAGTCGGGTGCCGGGGCGCGGCCGCCGACCACTTCGGCGCAGTGCACGAGCACGTCGTGTACGGCGGCCAGTACGTTGCGCCGAGCGTTGCGCAGTACCTTCAGCGGGTCGCCTGGGAACAGCAGGGCGGCGAAGGCGATCGCCAGACCACCGCCGATCAGCGTGTCTTGCAGACGCTCGACGATGTCGCCGCTGCGGGACACCGTGATGACGAGGGTCGCAGAGACGGTGATTTGGTTAAAGAACATCAGACCCTGTGCGATGTAGCCCTGTCCGATCAACACCGCACCGGACAACGAGATGAGCACCGCGACCGCGATGGCGATCGCTCCGGTGCCCAGCACCGTCTGTACCGCCGCACCCAGCACGATCCCGAACGTGACGCCGATGATCATCTGAACGGCGCGTTGGGTTCGCAACACGTTGCTGGCCGACAGGCAGACCGCCGCGGCCACCGGCGCGAAGAACGGGTGATGGTGCCCGACCACGTCGTGAGCCAGGTACCAGGCGAGGCCGGAAGCGGTCGCCGTCTGCGCGATCGGAAACAGCACGCTGCGGAGCCGACGGAAAGCGGCGGTACCGTGCTCGGCGGTCCTGGAAACCAGCGAAGTAGCCATTTGGCTTACTTACCGCAGAGACCGCGCCCACGCGGAGACGCGCGCCGAAGTTCGGCCCCGAACGGCCCGCTAAATCCGCTGCAACTCGAACAGGGGAATGATTCGGCTGGTCTTGGCCTGGTATTCGGCAAAGCCGGGCGCTGCGGCGGTGACCTTCGGAAATATCTCGTCGCGTTCCGCCGGGGGCAATTCCCGCGCGGTGACGTCGAAGGCGTCGGTTCCGACTTCGATGTGCGCCGCCGGGTTGGCGCGCAGGTTGTGCACCCAGGCCGGATTGACGTCGGCGCCGGCGAAGGATCCGATGATGATGAGCTTGCCGTCGATGCGCAAGTAGGCCAGCGGCGACAGGCGGGGCTGGCCCGACTTGGCTCCGGTCGTGGTCAGCAGCAGAATGTCGGAGTTCTGGAACTGACCGCCGACCTTGCCCTCGTTCGCGCGGAACTCTTCGGCGATTTGCTGATTGAAAGACTTGATCGTCTCGGTGTCCGGCATTTGGGACATTGCGCCGCTCCTCGTTCTGCGTCATCGGGGCGACGGCTAAGCCGGCGCGGGGGTTATGCCCCGTCAACCGCCTTGGGTTTGGCGTCTATTCCCGACTCCTTGCGCTGCTGGGCGGTAATCGGCGCCGGCGCGTCGGTCAGCGGGTCCACGCCGCCGCCGGTCTTGGGGAACGCGATCACCTCCCGGATCGAGTCGACGCCGGACAGCAGCGCGTTGATCCGGTCCCAACCGAACGCGATCCCGCCGTGTGGCGGGGCGCCGAATGTGAAGGCTTCCAACAGGAATCCGAATTTCTCTTGGGCCTCGTCCGCGCCCAGCCCCATCACGGCGAACACCCGTTCCTGAATGTCGCGGCGGTGGATACGAATCGAGCCGCCGCCGATCTCGTTGCCGTTGCACACGATGTCGTAGGCGTCGGCCAACACCGCGCCGGGGTCGGATTCGAGGCTGTCCGCGTGCCCGGGCTTGGGCGAGGTGAACGCGTGGTGCACAGCGGTCCACGCCCCAGAGCCGACCGCGACGTCGCCGGAGGCGGTGGCGTCTTCGGCGGGCTCGAACAGCGGCGGGTCGACCACCCAGACGAACGCCCAAGCGTCCGGGTCGATCAGGCCGAGCCGATGGGCGACTTCAATGCGTGCCGCGCCGAGCAGCGCGCGGGAGGCTTTGACCGGGCCGGCCGAAAAGAAGATGCAGTCCCCCGGCTTGGCGCCGACGTGCGCGGCCAGCCCGTCGCGCTCGGTGTCGGACAGGTTCTTGGCGACCGGCCCGCCCAACGTGCCGTCCTCGCCGACCAAGACGTAGGCCAGCCCGCGGTGTCCGCGCTGTTTGGCCCATTCCTGCCAGCCGTCCAAGGTGCGGCGCGGCTGGGAGGCGCCGCCGGGCATCACCACCGCACCGACATAGGGCGCCTGGAACACCCGGAATGTGGTGTCGGAGAAGAACTCTGTGGACTCGACGAGCTCCAGGCCGAACCGCAGGTCGGGTTTGTCCGAACCGAAGCGGCGCATGGCGTCGGCGTAGGTCATCCGCGGGATCGGCGCGGGAATCTGGTACCCGATCAGCGCCCACAGCGCGGCCAGGATCTCCTCGCTGATCGCGATGACGTCCTCGACGTCGACGAAGCTCAGCTCCATGTCGAGTTGGGTGAATTCGGGCTGGCGGTCGGCGCGGAAGTCCTCGTCGCGATAGCAGCGCGCGATCTGGTAGTAGCGCTCCATCCCGGCCACCATCAGCAGCTGCTTGAACAGCTGCGGGCTCTGCGGCAGCGCGTAGAACGTTCCGGGACGCAGCCGGGCCGGCACCAGGAAGTCGCGCGCCCCCTCCGGTGTCGAACGAGTGATCGTCGGCGTCTCGATCTCGACGAAGTCGTGCCGCGCCAGCACTTCGCGGGCGGCGGCATTCACCTTGGAGCGCAACCGAATTGCCGCGGCCGGCTCGTCACGGCGCAGGTCGAGGTAGCGGTACTTCAGCCGCAGCTCCTCCCCCGCCGGCTCGTCGAGCTGGAACGGCAGCGGCGCGGATTCGCCGAGCACGGTCAGCGAGGTGGCGTTGACCTCGATGTCACCGGTGGGAATTTCGGGGTTCGCGTTGCCTTCCGGGCGGATTTCCACGACGCCGGTGACCGCGACGCAGAACTCCGAGCGCAACCGGTGCGCCTGGGCCAGCACCTGTGGGTCGCGGAATACCACCTGGCTGACCCCCGATGCGTCGCGCAGGTCGATGAAGATGACGCCGCCGTGGTCGCGGCGGCGCGCCACCCAGCCCGCGAGGGTCACCTGCTGCCCGGCATCGCCATCCCGTAGCGAACCTGCGGCGTGGCTGCGCAGCACAAATACTCCTTTACACCGGGCGGAATGACTGCTCAGTCTAAAGAATGCACACAACCAACACCGCCCTGGTGGGTCCTGGCGCGGTCGGTACGACGATTGCCGCGCTGTTGCACGCCGCCGGGCACCGGGTGCTGCTGTGCGGACACCGGCCGCGGGATGCCGTCGAACTGCGTCCCGACGACGGGGAACGAATTGTGGTGCCCGGTCCCGTACACACCGACCCGTCGGCGGTTGACGGCCCGGTGGATGTGCTGATCCTGGCAGTCAAATCAACCCAGAACGACGCGGCGGCAGGCTGGTTGGCGCGGCTGTGCGACGAGCGCACAGTGGTGTGCGTCCTGCAGAACGGAGTCGAGCAGGTCGAGCAGGTGCAACCACTGTGTCCGGATTCGACCGTCATTCCCGGCAGCGTCTGGTTCTCGGCGGAGACCCAGCCGCAGGGGTGGGTGCGACTGCGCGGGCAGGCGGCCCTGGTGCTGCCCAGCGGGTCCGCGGCCGAGATGTTGGCCGAGATGCTGCGCGCGGCCGGCTGCCGGGTGGACTGCGATCCGGACTTCGTCACCGTGAATTGGCGCAAGCTGCTGGTCAATGCCCTGGCCGGGTTGATGGTGCTGACCGGGCGACGATCCGGCATGTTCCGCCGCGACGACGTCGCCGAACTCTCCCGACGTTATGTCGCGGAGTGCCTGGCCGTGGCCCGCGCCGAGGGCGCCCAGCTCGATGCGGACGTCGTCGATGCGATGGTGGACTCTTTCCGGGCGGTTCCCGAGGACATGGGCACCTCGATCCTGGCCGACCGCGAGCAGCACCGGCGCTTGGAATGGGACCTGCGCAACGGCGTCATCATTCGCAAGGCCAGAGCGCATGGCCTGCCGACCCCGATCAGCGATGTGATCGTGCCGCTGCTGGCGGCCGCGAGCGAAGGCCCCGGTTAGGGCCCCAATTAGGGCCCCAATTAGGGCCCCAATTAGGGTTAGCCATGCACCCTTGCGAACGCATCGATCTGAGCTTCGTCGAGAACGCGCCGTACCGCTTCCGCAACAGCGTCGATTTGGCCATCACGCCCGAGCAGTTGTTCGAAGTACTCGGTGACGCCGAGTCCTGGCCACGGTGGGCGAAAGTGATCACCAAGGTGACCTGGACCAGCCCCGAGCCCCGCGCGGTGGGCACCACCCGCATCGTGGAGATGCGAGGCGGAATCGTCGGCGACGAAGAATTCATCGCCTGGGAACCGTTCACGCACATGGCTTTTCGGTTCAACGAGTGCTCGACGAAGGCTGTCGCGGCGTTTGCCGAAGACTATCGTGTCGAGGTTATCCCGGGCGGGTGCCGGCTGACCTGGACGATGGCCCAGAAACCGGCCCGCGGCGCCGGGCTTGGCATGGTGTTGTTCGGGCCGGTACTGAACATGGCGCTGCGGCGATTCCTGCGCAATCTGCGCACCTACACCGACACCCGATTCGCTTCTGCCCCGCAGGGATAGGCTGGGTTCGCCGTGAGAATGGGGAGCATGCGATGACCTTCAACGAGGGTATGCAGATCGACACCAGCAGCGCGTCGTCGTCCGGCGGTGGCGGGATGGGCCGGATCGCTATCGGTGGCGGCATCGGCGGGTTGCTGATCGTGGTGGTGGCAATGTTGCTCGGCGTCGACCCTGGTGGCGTGATCAGCCAGCAGCCGGTCGAGGCCAGCGACGACGTGGCACCCGGTTTCGACTTGAGCAGGTGCAAGACCGGTGCCGATGCCAACAAGTACGTGCAGTGTCGCGTGGTCGCCACCAGCAACTCACTGGACGCGGTTTGGAAGCAGTTGATGACCAACTACACGCGTCCGCGCCTGCGGCTGTTCAGCGGGCAGGTCAGCACGGGATGCGGGCCGGCCAGTAGCGATGTCGGGCCGTTCTACTGCCCGGCGGACAAGACGGCCTATTTCGACACCGATTTCTTCCAGGTGCTGGTAACTCAATTCGGTTCCAGCGGAGGGCCTTTCGCGGAGGAATACGTGGTGGCCCACGAATACGGCCACCATGTGCAGAATCTGCTCGGGGTGCTGCGCGGGGGCCAGTCGGGGGCCCAAGGAGCCACCGGAACCGGTGTGCGCACCGAGCTACAGGCCGACTGCTACGCCGGGGTGTGGGCGCATTACGCGTCGACGGTGAAGCAGGACAGCACCGGTGCGCCGTTCCTTCAGCCGTTGACCGACAAGGACATTCAGGATGCCCTGTCGGCGGCGGCTTCGGTCGGTGACGACCGCATCCAGCAGCAAGTGACCGGCCGGACCAACCCGGAATCCTGGACGCACGGATCGTCGACGCAACGCCAGAAGTGGTTCACCGTCGGATACTCGACCGGCGAGCCGAACAAGTGCGACACATTCAAGACCAACGATCTGGGGTAGGACTCACGCGCCGGTCAGCAGGCCCCGCAGTTCGGTTCGGCCGTGCTCGTCCAGGGCCAGCAGCGGCGCCCGCGGATCGCCGACCGGGAAGCCGAGTAGGTCGAGTCCAGCCTTCACGGTCGTAGGCAGTCCGCCCGCGACGATGAACTGCAACAGCGGCTTGAGGTCGTCGTAGAGAATTTGCGCTTTTTCGAGATCGTCGGCGCGCACCGCGTTGTACAGGTCGATGCACGGCTGTGGCCGCAAATTCGGTGCGGCCGTGCACCATCCGGAGGCGCCAACCTTCAACGCATCGAGCACCAACGGATTGCTGCCGTTGTAGTAGGGCAACTGGCCGTCACTGAGTTCGGCGATGCGCCGCATCCGGTTCAGGTCGCCGGTGGACTCCTTGACCATCGTGACGTTGTCGATGTTGTCGAACATGGTGACCAGCAGTTCGGGGCTCATGTCCACACCACTGGTGGCCGGGTTGTTGTAGGCCATGATCGGGATGCCGATGGATTCCCCAATGCTGCGATAGTGCTGGGCGATCTCGCGATCGGTCAGCTTCCAGTAGGACACGGGCAGGATCATGACCGCCTCAGCTCCGGCCTGCTCGGCGTATTGGGCTCGCCGGATTGTCTTGGCGGTGGTCAGATCCGATACGCCGACGACCACCGGTACCCGTCCGTCGACCGCGGCCATGGTGGTGTCGACGACGGTGTCGAATTCGGTCTCGTCCAGGTAGGCCAGTTCGCCGGTGCTGCCCAGCGGCGCGATCGCGTGCACCCCGGACCGGACCAGCCGATCGACGAGCGCGTGTAGGCGCTCGGTGTCGATCCCCGTCGTGTCAGCGGTGAATGGGGTGATCGGGTAGGCGATGATGCCGTGGATCTTTTGGGACACTGTTCCTCGAATTCTGTTGGCGGACAGGGGCTCAGCTGTTCAGAGCGTCGGGGTGACGTGCCAGGGCGCGCCGGGCGTAGTAGGCGAAGTTGGCTCGGCTGCGCGCGGGTGTCAGCGTCCAGTCGTGGGCCTCACGGGCCAACTCCTCGGGGAGTTCCTTGATGGTGCCGGCGGCCATGGCGGCCAGTTGCAGCTTGGCGGCGCGCTCGATCAGCACCGCCAGTGAGCACGCCTCCTCCACGCTGGCACCTGCCACCAACTGCCCGTGGTGCGCCAGCAGCGCGGCCTTCTTGTCGCCTAGGGCGGCGGTGATGATCTCGCCTTCCTCGTTGCCGACCGGCACACCGGGCCAGTGGGCCAGAAACGCGCAGTCGCCGTATAGCGGTGTGGTGTCCATGTGCGAGACGACCAGCGGCACCTCCAGCATGGACAGGGCGGCCACGTGGAAGGGGTGGGTATGCACGATGCACTGCACGTCGGGGCGCGCACGATAGACCCAGCTGTGAAAACGGTTGGCGGGGTTGGCCATTCCGGAACCCTCGAGGACGTTGAGGTCCTCGTCGACCAAGAGCAGGTTGTCCTCGGTGATCTCGTCGAAACCCAGACCCAGCTGTTGGGTGTAGTAGGTGCCGGGGGTCTCCGCGCGGGCGGTGATCTGCCCGGCCAGCCCGGAGTCGTGACCGGCGTCGAACAATGCGCGGCAAGTGAGCGCGATCTTCTGTCGGGTGGTCAACCGCGAATCGAGATCTTGGGCGTCCAAGCGTTCCTGCGCGCGGGCCATCAGATCGACTTTCGAATCGGCGAATGTGCTGGCCATCAGCGACTCCCCTCGGCTGCAGCGATGTGACACAATAGTAGCACTTTAGGAAACTTTGTGTCATGAGAGGCCTTCCGGTGACAGCACTGCTCCGCGCCGTCCGCAGACAACGCGGCCTCACGCTGGAACGACTGGCCGAGCAGACCGGCCTTACCAAGAGCTACCTATCTAAAATCGAGCGCGGTCACAGCACGCCGTCCATCGCGGTGGCCATCAAGGTTGCCCGCGCCCTCGACGTCGACGTCGGACGTCTGTTCTCCCAGGATGCAGCCGACGCCACGATCACCGTCGACCGCGCCGATCCCGGTGCAGACCGTTACCGCGCTCTAGCGGCCCGCATGCTCGGAAAGACCATGTCGCCGTTCGTCGTTCGACCCACTCAGGCCGTCTCCGACGACCCGCATCCCGTACACCCCGGGCAGGAGTTCGTCTTCGTGCACACCGGCACCGTCGAACTGGCCTACGGCGATCAGACGATCAGACTGGACACCGGCGACAGTGCCTACTTCGACGCGTCGGTGGGTCACAAACTCAGAGCACTCGGCGCGCAACCGGCTCAGGTTGTGATCGTCACCGGCACCTGAGGCTTGACTACCAGGGGCGCGTCGTACAGGTCACCGCGGTGGTGGCGTTGTTCGTTGCCACCACCTGTCCATCGACGGCAATCTCGCAACGCAGTTCGGCGATGACACCGGAGCTGCAATCCGGCCACTTGCACCCGCCGCTGGCGCTGACGTACGCCCACTGATTCGGGTTGGCCAGCGTGGCGGTGTACACCAGCGGTTCGCCGGGGCTGAACGGCGTCGAAACGGTGTTCAAGAATTGCGACGAATTGCCTTCGAAGGCCGCCTGGCTGGGTGGATCGCTGTTCATGTACCGCACGCTGCCGCTCAGGTTGCCGGTAGCGGTGATCGTGTAGGTCACCTGGTGTCCGGCCGGGTCAGCATGTGAGGTTGCGGGCGGGATCGCAGCAACCACAGCTGCGCCGAGAAAGCCCGCTGCGACCGCGCTTGCCAGTTTTGCCACGTTCGTCATATCGGAAACGCTACCGGATTCGTTACCTACCAAATCCGGACCGATCGTCCTTACCATTCATGCATTCGTGTTTTTCGGAGGCTGCGATGCGGCGACCCCGGGAGTGGCTAGCGGCGAATCCACCGGCGACCGGGCAGGCAGCGTTGCTGGAACCGCACGTTCACTTGGGTCCGGTATGAAGCACCCATGAGCGACGACCCGGAACAGGCCGATCCGCCACCGACCGTCAGTCGCCGCACGCTGTTGACGACCGGCGCGGTGGCCGGTGTGATCGGTGCGGGCGTCGGCGTGGGCGGGGCGGCCCTGTTGTGGTCGCAACCGCGCGGCGTCTGGTATCAGCCGGATCGCAGCGGAGCGCCGCCGGTGGGCGGGCTGCATCTGCAATTCGGCCGGGACGCCGGCACCGAGGCGGTAGTGTCCTGGCACACCACCGATCCGGTCCGCAATCCAAGGGTCATGCTGGGGACACCGACATCCGGTTTCGGCAGCACCGTGGCCGCCCAGACGCGCACCTACCGAGATGCCAAGTCCAACACCGAGGTTCGAGTCAATCATGCGCGGCTGACGGGTCTGACACCGGACACCGACTACGTCTACGCCGCGGTGCACGACGGCACCGAGCCCGCGCTGGGCACCCTGCGAACGGCACCGTCTGGTCGAAAGCCGTTCCGTTTCACAAGTTTCGGTGACCAATCGACCCCGACGCTGAGCAAACTGACCGACGGCAAGTACGTCAACGACCACATCGGGTCGCCCGCGGCCGGCGATACCACGGTGGCTATCGAGCGCCTGGCGCCGTTGTTCAACCTGGTCAACGGCGACCTGTGCTACGCCAACCTGGCCCAGGACCGGATCCGCACCTGGTCGGATTGGTTTGCCAACAACAGCCGTTCGGCACGCTACCGGCCCTGGATGCCGGCCGCGGGCAACCACGAGAACGAATTAGGTAACGGCCCAATCGGTTACGGCGCCTACCAGACCTACTTCTCGGTGCCCGATTCGGGTGCCAGTGCGCAACTGCGCGGATTGTGGTATTCGTTCACCGCCGGTTCGGTGCGGGTAATCAGCCTCAACAACGACGACGTGGCCTATCAGGACGGCGGCAACTCCTACATCCACGGCTATTCCGGTGGCGAGCAAAAACGTTGGCTTACCGGCGAACTCGACGCGGCGCGCCGCGATCCGGGGATCGACTGGGTGGTGGTTTGCATGCACCAAACCGCGATCTCGACAGCCAAGGCCAACGGAGCCGACCTGGGCATCCGCCAGGAATGGCTACCGTTGTTCGACCAGTACCAGGTCGATCTGGTGCTGTGCGGGCACGAACACCACTACGAGCGTTCGCATCCGCTGCGCGGCACGCTCGGCACCGATACCCGGACACCGATACCCGTCGATACTCGCAATGACGTCATCGACGTGACCCGCGGGACCGTGCACGTCGTCATCGGTGGTGGCGGCACGTCAAAACCCACCAACGGCTTGTTCTTCGGCGACCTGCGGTGCCAGGTGATCACTGGCGTCGGCGAACTCGATCCTGCGACGGGGCACAAAGCGCCGATCTACGTGATGGAGGACGCGCCGTGGTCGGCGTTTCGAGACCGCGAGAATCCTTACGGTTTCGCGGCTTTCGACGTCGATCCGGGTGCGCCGGGTGGCAACACGTCGATCAAGGCGACGTACTACGGGGTGAATGGCCCCTACGGCGCGGTGCGCGTGCTGGATCAATTCACGCTGACCAAACCGCGGCGCTAGAAAAGGGTCGGCTGCATTGGCGCCGACACCTCCGCGGCCACCGCGTTCGAGGAGAAGCGCTGGTCGCGGTTGAGCCCATACCTTGCGATCAGCGGCTGGGCTCGTTCGCGCAGCATGTCGCGGTAGCTGGGCGGCAGGTAGGCGCCGCGCCGGTACAACTGGCGGTATCGGCCGGTCAACTCGGGATGTGCGCGCGCCAGCCATGACATGAACCAGCCGCGCGTGGAGCCCCGCAGGTGCAGGCCGAACACGGTGACGCTGGTAGCGCCCGCGGCCGCGATTTGGCTCAGCAGCCCGTCGAGGTGTTCGGCGGAGTCGGTGAGGTGCGGCAGCACCGGCGCCACCATGACGTGGCAGTCGAGCCCGGCATCGCGGATGGCGGTAATCAGCGCCAATCGCGCTTGCGGTGTCGGCGTGCCCGGCTCGACATCGCGGTGCAGTTCCGGGTCCCCAACCGCCAGCGATACCGCTACCGACAACGGAACCTGTTGCGCCGCAGCCGCAATCAGTGTTAAGTCCCTGCGCAGCAGCGTGCCCTTGGTCAGGATCGACAGCGGCGTCCCCGATTCGGCCAGCGCGTTGATGATTCCCGGCATTAGCTCGTAGCGGCCCTCTGCCCGCTGATACGGATCGGTGTTGGTACCCAGCGCGATGGTCTGGCGTCGCCAGGACGGCCGTCGCAACTCCCGGCGCAGCACCTCGACCACATTGGTCTTGACTACAACCTGGGTGTCGAAGTCGGCGCCGGAGTCGAAGTCCAGGTATTCGTGGGTGGGGCGGGCGAAACAGTAGCGGCAGGCATGCGAGCAGCCCCGATACCCGTTGACGGTGTATTCGAACGGCAGGGCGGCCGCATTGGGCACCTTATTCAGCGCCGTCTTGCACAACACCTCGTGGAACGTCATGCCCTCGAACTGTGGCACGCGCACGCTCTTGACCAGACCCAGGCGCTGCAGGCCCGGCAGCGCACCTTCCTCCACCGGTGTCCCGTTGATTGCGACCGCCTGGCCTGCCCAGCGCATACCTGTAGTCGAACACTAGTTCGACTAGGACGTCAAGTCCCTAAAACCGCACCAGCGCAGCCACGTCCGCCAGGGCGCAGTCTGGGATGCGCTCGGCCGTGCGCAGCAGAAAGTTGAGCTTCTCGATGCGCTCTCCCGACCGCGGCGCGCCATTCTTCTGGAATGGCGCCCCGAGTCCCACTGCCAGATCCATCACCACGTCGTCGATAACACCACCCGAACGACCCGACGGGATTGCCAAAATCCCGTGCTGCGAGGCGTATTCGTAGCAATCCAGCGCTTCAGCAACACTGCCGACCTGGTTGGGTTTGAGTACCAAACCGTCCACGGCCGACGTCATTACGGCCCGTTCCAGGCGCGCGCGGTTGGTGACGATCAGATCGTCGCCGAGGATGAGCGAGCGGTCGACCGTTTGAACCGCTTTGGCGAACCCGTCCCAATCGTCTGCGTCAAGCAGGTCCTCGACGAACACCATTGGAAAGTCGTGGGCCAGCTCCCGCACGTAGTCGATCAGAGCGTCCGCGGTCACCCGCTCGCCGTTGAGCGCGTATGTCTGCGTGGTGCTGTCGTACACCGCACTCGATGCGCAGTCCAGTGCGAACGCCATGATGTCGGCACAGCCGGCCCGCTCGACGGCCTCGGAAAGCACTTCCAGGACGACTCGCGGGTCGCCGGACGGAGCAACATATCCGTAGGACGGTGCAATCAACGGCGGACGGCCGAGGCGTTCTTCGAGTACCTCGCCCAAGACGCCGAAAAGTCTCACCCCTTTCTCGACCGCTTGGGCGATGGAGTCCGCGCGGTAGGGCACCACGAGGAACTCGTTGATGGTCTGCAAGACGTTCTGGTAATGGCCGCCGTTGACCATGTTGAAGCTGGGTACTGGAACGGCGGCCGGCGGCGGCAACCCAAGCAGTGCACCGACGAAGGAGTATGTGGGCAGGCCCGCCGCCGCTGCGGCTGCACGCAGTAGCGCGACCGAGGTGGAATAGATCGCGTTTCCGCCAAGCCGGTGCTTGTCCGCCGTTCCGTCGAGTTCGATCATCACCCGGTCCAGGGACCGCGGGTCATCGAGCTCTGCGCCGATCAGGATTGGAGCAATTTCGTCGGTCACGGCGGCGACGGCGCGGTGCACGCTGAGCCCGTTGTATTCGCTGCGGTCGCCGTCGCGCAGCACGAACGCCTCGTGCACGCCGACCGTACTGCCGGTCGGTGCTGCCCCGCGACCGACATATCCTGTGTCAGTCCGGATTTCGACCTCCACCAACGGCCGAGCCTTGCAGTCCAACAGTTGGCGGCCGACCACCGATGCGATTTTTGTCATCCGCCGGCCATAGCTGGAGCCGTGGTGCGGCGCCGAGCGGGCAGAAACAGAACCGCGAGCACCGGTACGACATAGAGCAACCAGCCCAGCACCTCGATGAGCCGAGGATCGGCAGGTATACCGAAGAGCCCAGTGACGACCGCGCCCTGTATTGAGCTTTCGGGGATCCAAGACGACAGGTCAAAGAGCTGTTGCTGGGCAATCGTCAGCCAACCCGCTTCATACGCACTACGCAATGTGTTAAGCAGCAACCCGGCGGCAATCAGCACGAGGAACACCCCTGTCACGCGGAAGAACCGCTGGAGATCCAGCTTCATGCCGCCGAAGTACAGACCGACACCCATCGCTATCGACACCGCGATGCCGACCGCGCCACCGAGCACAGCAACCCAACGGTTGTCGTGCGCCGTATCTGCGGCCGCGAGCATGAACACCGACAACTCGAAGCCTTCTTTCAGCACGGCGAGGAAGGCCATGAGGACCAGGCCCGCCGAACCGCCTTGAATGATCGCCTGCCTGGCCTCGTCCTCCACCTCACCTTGAAGCCGACCGGCATTGCGGGTCATCCAGATGATCATGGAGGTCATAAACGCCACCGCTATCACACCGACGACCGTTGCCATCATCTCCTGCTGCGCCGCGGGCAGGCTCGTCGAAAGCAGATTGAGCCCGACACCGATACCGATGCTGATCGCCACAGCGACGCCGATCGCAGCAAACATCGGACGAACCGAGACGCCGCTGCGCTTTAAAAACGCCGCGGCGATGCTCACCAACAGCGTCACTTCCAGGCCCTCCCGCAGGCCTACCAGAAAAATCGCGACGAACGCGCCGTATACGCCTTGCATTTACCGAATTCCTTTCTGTGACTTCAGAAGACCGCGTACCAAATAGCGATGTATTGGCAAACCGCCGCGAGCGCGGTACACGCATGGAAGAACTCGTGATAGCCGAACGTCGCCGGCCACGGATCGGGCCGTCGCAGTCCGTACGCCACCCCGCCGATGCTGTACAGCAAGCCGCCGGCGATCAGTAACGCTGTCGCAACGGGCCCGACGTTGTGCAGGATCAAGCCCATGTACCAGACGGCCACCCAGCCCAACAGCAGATAGAGCGTCACACCCACCCAGCGTGGCGCCGACGGCCAGAACAGCGTGAGCATGATCCCGGCCAGGGCGCCGCCCCACACGATGGCCAGCACCACTTGTCCGGTCGCGTGTGGCATGGCCAGCCGCGCGAACGGTGTATAGGTGCCCGCGATGAACACGAAGATCATCGAGTGATCGAGCCGCCGCATCCACAGCCTGGCAGCCGGTGACGCCCAGTGGACACGGTGATAGATCGCACTGACAGCAAACATCGCGACGATGGCAAGGGCGTATGCGAGCGTCGCGTGCCCGGCCCGCTTGGATGCCATCGCCCACGACATCACCACCAGTGCCGCGCCCCCGAAAGTCGCGGCAATCGCGCAGTAGAGGTGGATCCAACCGCGCAACCGCGGCCTGCTCAGCGCGCTGGCAACATCCTCGACGATAGGTCTCGTGGTCATAGCAGCGCAGCGTATGGACGGCGCGCTGAGAAGCCGCTGAGAAGCCGCTTGACCTCGATGCTTGGCAGTGTTCTCAGCCGACTCTCAGGCCTGCAGAATCAGACTGTGCGTGTGGTTGGAATCCTTCGGCCCTCCGAGTTGGGCATCTCCGCGCGCTCGGCCGCCCTGTCGGCACTGGTCGTCCTGGTGGCGCTCGGCGTTGCGGGCACCGCGTTGGACGTGATTCTGTACCGCACGTTGCTGGCCAGTGTTGACGATGCGACCGCCGCCAGAGTGCGCAACATTGGCGACGCCTTGCAGACCCGATTACCCGACAACCTTGACCGCGCGCTATTGGCCACTGACCAACGCGTGGTCGCTGTCCAATTGATCGATCCCGAGGGCAAGGTAGTCAGGCGGTCGGGGCCGGCGCCGGAAACGCCGTTGCTGCCCATCGCCGATTTCGACCACAACCTGCGCCGCGGCATACCCGACGATGCGGTGGCCAATGACGACATGCGTTTATCCGGCCAGCGGGTCAGCACCCCGGCCGGTGATTACACGGTGCTCGTCGGCGGGGGCAGCGAGGCGGTGGAGGCGACGGCACGGACTGTCGCGCTGCTATTGGCTTGTGGCGCACCAATTATCGTGGCGGTGGCTGCGGCGGCCAGTTACCGGCTCGTCCGGCGCTCGTTGCAATCGGTTGACGCAATCCGTACCAGAGTTGCCGAAATCTCCATGTCGGACCTGTCCGAACGGGTGCCAGTACCTCCCAGCCGCGACGAGATAGCGGCCTTGGCGCACACCATGAATGAGATGCTGTCGCGCATCGAGGCCGGGCACCGAACGCAGAAGCGATTCGTCGCCGATGCGTCGCACGAACTGCGCAGCCCGTTGTCAACGATTATCTCCGGGTTAGAGGTCGCTGAGGCCCACCCCGAACTGCTCGATGCAGAGTTGGCGATCAACACCCTGCTCCCCGAAGCGCAACGCATGCAGGCACTGATCGAGGATCTGTTGCTGCTGGCCCGCGCCGACGAGCAGAGTCTGGCGCTGCGTACCCACGAAATGTCTCTGGATGAATCCGCCGAAGTCGAAGCGGCGCGGGTGCGCCGCGAAGGAGCGCACACGATTCAGACCGACATCCGTCCGGTGCGGGTACTCGCTGATCCCGTGGCAATCTCCCGGGTGATCCGCAACCTTGTGGATAATGCTGTCCGCCATGCGAATTCGTGCGTTGTGATCGGAGTCCACAGCCAAAGTGGAACAGCCATACTCACCGTCGGCGACGACGGTCCCGGCATCTCTCCCGCCGACCGGACCCGGGTGTTCGAGCGCTTCGTACGCCTGGACTCGGACCGCTCGCGCAGCGGCGGTGGCGCGGGGCTTGGCTTGGCGATCGTCGCCGAGGTCGTCACCGCACACGGCGGCACGGTCAGCATCGATGACCGACCCGGCGGCGGAACCCAGGTGCGTGTGGTTTTGCCTCAGCACATCAACCGGTAACCGACACCACGCACCGTCTCAATGGTATTGGTGCCGAACGGGACATCGATCTTGCGACGGAGATATCCGACATAGACCTCGACCACATTGTCAGGACCGTGGTAGTGCGCGTCCCAGACGTTTTGCAGTATCTCGGTTTTGGTCACCACCACGTTCTTGCTCCGCATCAGAAACTCCAGCAGTCCGTATTCCCGAGGCGTCAAAGTGATTGGAGTGGAATCACGTTGGACGGTGTGCCGAGCGGGGTCCAGTGACAGTGATCCGGCGGTGAGGACCGTAGGCCGCTCCGGTGCGCCGCGTCGCACCAACGCGCGCAGTCGCGCCACCAACACTCGAAATGAGAATGGCTTCGTCAGATAGTCATCCGCGCCAAGGTCGAATGCGTCGGTCTGGTCGTACTCGCCGTCCTTCGCGGTCAGCATCAGCACGGGTGTCCATATATTCTGGGCACGCATCCGGCGCAGCACCTCGTATCCACTGTGACCGGGCAGCATGATGTCGAGAACCACTACGTCGAAGCTGTTTTCGACTGCCTCGTGCAGGCCGTCGATTCCGGTGCCCACAGCCACGACGACGCAGCCTTCGGCCGTCAAGCCCCGGGACAACGTCGCCGACAACCGTGGCTCGTCCTCGACGAGCAAAACCCTCATGACCAAACGCTAGCCCTGACGAAGTCTCCTCTGTCGCGACGGCCGTCCCCTTTCCGGTGGCGAACGCGCACAGATGTACGGCGACACGCCGCTCAGGCTGGCATTCTCTGCACGCTCGCGCCGTGGGTGGGCCGTGCACGCGCGGCACGTAGGCGCGCGGCGGCAGGCGGATAAGCCAGCACTCAGGACAGCGTCGGCCAGCCGACCAGCGCTCCGCCGGAGAAATATGGACCGGCGTCGGGCGTCAGCGACGAATACCCGGCGTTGACAATCGGCTGCAACAGCGAGTTCAGACCGGTGACGATCGGTTGCGGGACGCCGAGCTGCACGAGTGGGAGCAACATGGGCAAAGTTGACGCCGGGATCATGTAGGTGGTGACCGTCCCGCCCAGCGAGTTGGTCACGCTGGACAGCTGCACCGCGTTCGACATCGAGGCCACTGACGGCGCGTTGTGCTGGTACATCGTCCCGAACAGCGAGTTCACCACCGCGGGAAGATTCCACGGCCGGTCTGGCGGGTTACCGAAGAAGTCATACTGGCCGAACACCACATTGACGTCGTACTGGCTGACCGCCAGCGGCTGCACCGTGTAGCCGACGAACGGCACGGTAGCCCCGGTCGGCAAGTAGGTAGCGGCCAGGCCCAGCTCGGGGCTGGAGAACAGAGCGAACTGCAGGGTGCCGGGCGGCGGCGCGCTCGGAATGGTCGCCAAATAGGCCAGCTCGCGGTTGGCCACGATGGTTCCCAGCGACAGCGCAGCGACGTGCACCGGTGCGTTTCCGCCGGTGACCGCCGTCGTGATCATTTCGTTGAGGGTGATCCGTCCCGTTGCCACGGCCTGGTCGACGGTCGGCGCCCACAAGCTGCCGCTGACGATGCCCATGCTCGCCGGGTAGCTGACCACCTGAGCCAGGCTGCTGGGGAACCAGTTCTGCCCGATGACACCGTTGAGCAGGTCGTAGGCCTCCAGCACCGACACCGACAACGGTGCACTGATGCCTTGCAGTGCGATCTGGCCGGCGAAGGGTAGCTGGGTAAGCCAGCGCGGCGCGTAAAGCGGGCCCGCCCCCGGGACCATGATCCGGACGCTCGCCGCCGGCAACGGCTGCTGAGCGGCGTTGAACAGCTCGGCGCTCAGGTATGCCTCGGCGCTAGCCGACATGGTGCGCATCAAGCCCTCGCCGTACCGAGCCACCTGGGCGCTGGCCGCCTGGTAGGCGCGTCCGTGCGCGCTGAACAGCGCCGCGATGCCCGTCGACACCTCGTCGGCCCCGGCCGTCAGCAACGACGTCACGGAGTCGGCAGCCGTCCGGTTGGCAACTTCGACCGCCGCCCCGAGCGCACTCAAATCGTTTGCGGCACAGGCCAAGAAGTCAGGTGCTGTGACTACATATGACACCGAGGGGGCCTCCTTGCCCAGCGACCGGGCCCGAGCCGGTCGCTTACGACGCAAACCGTAGGTGAGGCTACTCGAACACCGCAAACTTGACGGTTGTTTCGCCGGATCGGTTCAACGCCTACCGGGTGAAACGCGAAAGAACCTCCGACACAACGGAATCCAATGGGACTGAGACCTGCTCCCCCGACGTGAGGTCCTTCACACCGATGGTCCCCGCGTCCAAATCGCGATCTCCGGCAACCAACGCCAGCCGTGCGCCGGAGCGGTCGGCCGCTCGCATCGCGCCCTTGAGCCCGCGGTCACCATAGGCCAGGTCGACGCGGAGACCCGCGGCCCGCAGCGCGCTGGCCAACACCGCGAGCCGCAGCTTGGCCGCCTCGCTCAGCGGCACACCAAACACGTCGCAGCGCGCCGCGGACCCCACGCTCTTGCCCTCGGCGCGCAACGCCAGCAGGGTCCGGTCCACCCCGAGCCCAAACCCGATGCCGGACAGGTCCTGTCCCCCAAGCTGACTCATCAGCCCGTCGTAACGGCCGCCGCCGCCAATACCCGACTGCGCACCCAGTCCTTCGTGCACGAACTCGAAGGTGGTCTTGGTGTAGTAATCCAGGCCGCGCACCATCCGCGGGTTGATCACATACGGCACCCCAAGGGCATCCAGATGTGAGAGCACGGTGTCGAAATGCTGCTTGGCCGCGTCGGAGAGATGATCGAGCAGCACCGGCGCATCAGCGGTCATGGCTTTGATCTCGGGACGCTTGTCGTCGAGCACCCGCAACGGGTTGAGCTCGGCGCGGCGGCGCGTCTCCTCGTCCAGCGGGAGGCCAAACAGGAAGTCCTGCAACAATTCCCGGTACTGCGGTCGGCAGCTGTCGTCGCCCAGTGAGGTGATCTCCAACCGGAAACCGTCCAGCCCCAACGAGCGGAATCCGGCGTCGGCAACGGCGATCACCTCGGCGTCCAATGCCGGGTCGTCCACACCGATCGCTTCGACACCCACCTGCTGCAGCTGGCGGTACCTGCCGGCCTGCGGACGCTCGTAGCGGAAGAACGGCCCGGAGTAGCACAGTTTGACTGGCAACGCACCGCGGTCCAGGCCGTGCTCGATCACCGCGCGCACCACGCCGGCGGTGCCCTCGGGCCGCAGCGTCACCGAACGGTCGCCGCGGTCGGCGAAGGTGTACATCTCCTTGGACACCACGTCGGTGGACTCGCCGACGCCACGCGCGAACAGGGCGGTGTCCTCGAAGATCGGCAACTCGATGTCGCCGTAACCAGCTCGGCGGGCAGCGGTGAGCAGCCCGTCACGCACCGCGACGAACTGCGCGGAGTCCGGCGGGATGTAGTCCGGAACGCCCTTCGGGGCGACAAACTCGCTCACGGGCTCAAGCCTTCGAGGAACGGGTTGAGCCGGCGTTCGGCGCCGATGGTGGTCGAGTTGCCATGCCCGGGTAGTACCACGGTCTTGTCGTCGAGCACCAATAATTTATCGACGATCGAGCGCAGCAGATCCCGGCCGCTGCCACCGAACAGGTCGGTGCGCCCGATCGACCTTTCGAACAGGGTGTCACCGCTAAGCACCACGTCAGCGTCGTTCTTGGCGGCCTGCAGGATCCGGAAACAGACCGAGCCGCGGGTGTGCCCGGGAGTGTGGTCGACGTTGACCGAGATGCCGCCGAGGTCGATCTTGTCGCCATCGGAGTCCAGCTCGACGACCTGCTTGGGCTCGCGGAAGAACGCCCCCGCGAACAACTGCGCCACCCGCGGCCCAAGGCCGTAGATCGGGTCTTTGAGCATGAACCGGTCTTCGGGATGGATGTAGGTGGGGCAGCCGAAGGTGTCGGAGACCTTCTGCGCCGACCACATGTGATCGATGTGTCCGTGGGTAATCAGCACCGCGGCCGGGGTCAGCCGGTTTTTGTCCAGGATGCTGCGCAGCTGGCCCATCGCGCGCTGGCCCGGGTCGACGATTACGGCGTCGGCTCCTGGACGTTCGGCCAGTACGTAGCAATTGCACTGCAGCAACCCGGCGGGAAATCCGGTGATCAACACGGTCCCAGTTTCCCATCCCCGCAGCCATGGAAAGATGGCGGCCGTGCCAACGAACCAACAGCGACGTGCGACGGCCAAGCGCAAACTCGAGCGACAGATCGAGCGACGTAATCAGCAAGCCAAGCGGCGCCGCATGGCGCGCAACGTCGGACTCGGTGTCGTCGCGGCGGCGGTAGTGGCGGCAGTGGTGTTCGCCGTCGTCGTCAGCAAGGACGACCACAACAACACGCCGTCGGCTGCGTCGAGCAGTTCCGCGCCCGCCTCGCCCTCGGCCACCGGCCTACCGCCGGTACAGCTAGGCGATGCCGCGCCGTTGCCGCCGTTCAAGGCGCCGGCCAACCTGGGCGCGAACTGCCAGTACCCCGCCTCGCCGGGCAAAGCCGGAAAGGACGTCAAGCCGCCGCGCACCGGCAAGATACCGGCCACATCCACGCCGGTGAGCGTGAGCATGGTAACCAGCCAGGGACATATAGGCCTGTTGCTGAACAACAGCCAAGCACCTTGCACGGTAAACAGTTTCGCCAGCTTGGCTGGGCAGGATTACTTCAAGGACACCAAGTGCCACCGGTTGGTGGCCTCTGCTGGGCTATCGGTCCTGCAATGTGGCGACCCCAAGGGAGACGGCACCGGCGGGCCGGGCTACCAGTTCGCCAACGAATACCCCACCGACCAGTACCCGGCCAATGACCCCAAGCTCAAGCAGCCCGTCATTTATCCACGGGGCACCATCGCTATGGCCAACTCGGGGCCCAACACCAACAGCAGCCAGTTCTTCCTCGTTTACCGCGACTCGGTGCTGCCGCCCGAGTACACCGTGTTTGGCAAGATTCAGGACGACGGGCTGGCGACGCTGGACAAGATCGCCGCGGCCGGCGTCGCCGGCGGTGGTGAGGAAGGACCCCCGGCCCTGGACGTGATCATCACATCGGTACGGGTGGACTAGCGCTGCCACGTTTGGGTGAACCTGGCTTTTGCGGCGCCGAGTCTGAAGCCGCCTGAATGAGTGTGAATTCAGGGCTTTGAGTGTGAATCCTGAACTTTGCGCGGGCAACCTGGGCGGAATTTCACCGATTTTCCCGCCGTGGGTTAACACCGAAAGCCGTCGCTTCACACTCAAACTCAACAATTCACACTGAAGCGCTGGACCAGCCGCAATGCCGTCGTGCGACCCAGCCCTCACCGGTACTAATAAACCCTCCGCGACACCGACGCCATTGTCAGACAGCTAGTCCCAAGGTCTAACCTCCGGCGCCTCGCTTCCGGCTCCTTTCCCCGGCAGCAATTTGACTGCGACGGCCTGGCTACCCTGGACAAGATCGCCGCGGCCGCCGCCGCCGGCGGCGGCGGTCAGGATGGTCCGTCGCTAACGCTCGACTAAGAGGAGACGCGTGGCCGAAAGCTCGTTCGGTCGTTACCAGCTGCAAGGCCTGTTGGGCAAAGGCGGCATGGGCCAGGTTTACCGCGCCTACGACACCCAGACCGATCGGGTCGTCGCCATCAAGTTGCTGCCCCCGCATCTGGCCGAGGACAAAGAGTTCGAGCACCGGTTCCGTCGGGAGGCCCGCACTGCGGCCAGCCTCAACGATCCGCACGTGGTGCCGATTCACAGCTTCGGCGAGATCGACGGACGCTTGTACGTCGACATGCGCCTGGTCGAGGGCCGCGATTTGGGGAAGTTCATCGTCGAGAACGGCGGTCGGCTTAGCGCGGCGCAAACGGTCGCCGTCATCGAACAGGTCGCGGCGGCGCTGGATAGTGCCCACCGGGTTGGCTTGGTGCACCGCGACGTCAAACCGTCGAACATCCTGGTCGCCAATACGCGCAACTTCGTCTATCTGATCGACTTCGGGCTGGCGCGCACCACCACCGACACTGCCCTGACCGGGACTGGTCTCACGATGGGCACACTGGCCTACCTTGCACCCGAACGCTTCAGGGGCACTACGGATGCCCGCGCGGATGTGTATGCGTTGGCCTGCACCCTCTATGAATGCCTGACCGGTAAACGGCCCTACCCCGGGGACAGCTTCGCAGAACAGATCTCCGGTCACCTGTACTCACCGCCGCCGCGTCCGACCGTCCTGGCAGCCGATGTGCCGCCAGCATTTGACGCGGTGGTCGCTAGAGGAATGGCCAAGGACCCCGAGGCCCGGTACCAGACCGTGGGGGAACTGGCCGATGCCGCCCGCGCGGCGTTGGGCGGGGCTGCCATGACGCTGCCGCCACCGCCGCCGGCCGAGGCACACACCGTGCTCGCGCCCTCGGACTCCGGTGGGCTCGCGACACCGCCCGCAGCGAGCAGGACCGGTAGCCGCACCACCTTGATCTTGACCGTCGCGGGCTCGGGACTGGTGCTGGTGCTGGGGGCTGCGCTGATCGCGCTGCTATCCAGCGGTGAGGACAGCGGCCCGAATACTCCCATGACGAGCACGAGCACGAGCACGACGGTGACAACCACCAGCAGCGCGCCCGAGACGACCGACACCAGTGACGTGACGGACACCCTGGACACCACCACTACCGAGACGTCAGTGCCGTAAAGAACGCGCTGGCCATTCATGTCGGTTTCCTAACATATCCGACCGAAAAGTCGGCTCCGCGTTGAAAACTCGACGTGGATATAGGAATTCGATCTGAAATACAGTTGAGCCGGCCCACCGAACACGCCATTTTCCGACGCTTGCACATTTTTTCTTGGACTTCCAAATGAACCCCGTAATGCGGGGCCGGTGAGATGCCCTCAATGTCAAACTCTTTGACGCAGAAGCTAATTCTTCAGTCGGGCTGATCATTGGCGTCGACGCAATGCGTCAGGTGGTGACTCTGTGTCTGCGGTTTACGTGGTGCCAGAAATCGTGGCAACGGCAGCCACTGAACTAGCGGAAATCGGATCGACGATCGGGGCGGCAAATGTGGCGGTCGCTGCCCGCACAACAGCGCTCCTGCCCGCAGCCGCCGACGAAGTGTCCGCGGCCATTGCGGAATTGTTCGGCACCAACGCGCTGGAATACCAGCAGATCAGCAGTCGGGTGGCGACATTTTATGAGCAGTTGGTGCTGACTCTGAACGCCGCCGGCGCGGCCTATGCGCAAAGCGAATTGGCCAATTTCGAACGGCTGGCACTCAATGCGGTAAACACACCCGTTCAGACATTGTTCGGTCGTCCGCTGATCGGAAATGGCGCCGACGGCGCCACAGCGGGTGCCGCCGGTCAAGCCGGCGGGCTGCTGTACGGCAGCGGCGGCAACGGCGCCGCCAGTACCACTCCTGGTGTGGCCGGCGGTGCCGGCGGTGCGGCGGGCCTGATCGGTAACGGCGGCAACGGCGGCGCTGGTGGTGCGGGCGCTGCTGGCGGTTCGGGTGGCCATGGCGGCTGGCTGTTCGGCAGCGGCGGTATTGGCGGCAACGGCGGCGCCGGAGGCGCCGGGGGAACCGGCGGTGCGGCCTGGCTGTGGGGCCACGGGGGTACCGGCGGCGCCGGTGGGTTCGGTGACGTCAACGCCGGTGTTCCGGGTGGGACCGGCGGGTCCGGCGGTCGCGCCGGATGGCTGGTGGGCAACGGCGGAGCGGGCGGCAACGGCGCCGCGGGTGGTGGCGACGGCGGGCACGGCGGACATGCCGGCTTGTTTGGCGACGGCGGCAACGGCGGCGCCGGCGGTGACATGGGTGGCGGCACCGGTGGGAGCGGCGGCTACGGCGGGTTGCTGTTGGGCTTCGGCGGTGACGGCGGCAGCGGCGGAACAGCTCACGCGGCGGGCGCGGTCGGCGGGCTTGGTGGCGACGGCGGCCGAGCGGGGTTGATAGGCATCGGCGGAGCCGGCGGGTCCGGAGGTGACGGCTTCACCGGGGCCGACGGGACTTCGGCCCTCACCCCTGGCGCTCCCGGTGTGTCTGGCGGCGATGGCACCGATGGCGGCAACGGCGGGGTCGGTGGCGATGGTGGGGCCGGCGGGGCCGGTGAGATGCCCTCAATGTCAAACTCTTTGACGCAGAAG
>NZ_LZLS01000213.1 GCF_001673365.1 Mycobacterium asiaticum | reverse complement strand
GACACCCGCAAGCCAGCCCCTACCCGCGGGGCCACTTCAAGCCGTCACCCCGGGGCCACTTCGAGTTGACACAGCCAACCTCATCAACAGAGCCGAAACTCTCGGGCACGACGTACTCGATACGGAGTACATGGTTCTCCATTTGGGTGCGAAGGAATTGTTCATTGACTTGCCAACCGAGATTCTTCACGGCTTGGTCGTTCAGTCCACTAGCGAGGTTCTTCCATGCATCTTGTCCTGTGTCGTAGAAGATTCCGCCGTGGTATCTAGCCTCGCCGATGTAACCGCCTGAATCTCCCTCCCACTTGCCCAGGACGACGCGGTCCGCTTCCCCGAATCGGTGAGTGGATAGGTCGGCGACTTGCTCCACGAGTCCAGATGAGGGATGCCCATTGACGAACGCCTGGTTGAGGTCCGAGGCTAGACCTGGCGCTGCGGGTGCGTAGACCACCGGATCACCTAGTGGGGCAGGAAGATGGTGCTCGCCCGCGCTGATAGGTATCTGCTCGCCCAGGGGTGTGTGTCCCGGTGGCAGCTGCCCAGATTCGGCCCCCGTGTAGTGCCCCGGATGGTCACCGGTACCCAGCGACGTGTGCGGCGTTATCGGATGAGTACCTGCGCCGGGTGGTTGGTCGTGCAGGTCGGCGGCGTGTGGAATACGCGCGTGCCCGAATCAGGCCGAGCGGGCGCAAGGAAATAATCAATCCTTGGTGAGCTGGTATTTGGCTCCGCATTCGTCCAAGATGAGCGTCTGCGCGTTCAGCGAGACAGCGCAGGGGCCATAAGACAAAACCATTGTGCCGGTCCAATTGTCGCCTTGTGGGTGTAGC
This sequence comes from Mycobacterium asiaticum, assembly GCF_001673365.1. Classification (GTDB taxonomy): domain Bacteria; phylum Actinomycetota; class Actinomycetes; order Mycobacteriales; family Mycobacteriaceae; genus Mycobacterium; species Mycobacterium asiaticum_A. Next base: position 7,385 of record NZ_LZLS01000213.1, on the reverse strand, counting down.
TCGACGGACCCCATAAGGGTGCAATTGGAGCCGCACGAGGTGAAGTTGATTGGGTGGTGAAGACCGACCATCGGCCCCTCGATCATGGTGGCGGTGTACGAGCCACCGAGTGGTTCTGCGGATGCGGGGCCGGCCAGACTGACCGCTGCGCCACTGAGGATGACGCCTGCCGCGAAGAGTCGAGTGGTGATCATGTGGTGTTCCCCTCGGGTTGCTTTTGCGCAACGATGTTGACTGCTTCGACGGTAGTAGTGCATCTTCGCCGTCGATATAGGGATTTCCCTTGTCATCACCAGTTGTCTGCACGCTGCGCAACTGTGCCGACGCGTACCCGGTGACGCAGAGGCCATTAACCTCGCCGCTCGTCATCGGGAGACGAACGTCGCGATGCCTTCGGCCAGAGATCCGGGTCGGGATGGGCACGAACCTGCCCACTTTTCGACCGGAGCAGGCTGCTCAGGATTCAACCGGAGCCGACAATTCCATTGTTGGGTACCGACGGGCGGCGAAGGCATACTTCCATCGGTCTTTGCCGTGGGGTTCTTAGCCTTCAGGGGTGGAGGCGTCCTGCTGTGCCATCGAACCGGCCGTATATCGGTCCTCAACGGCTATCCCCATGTTTCACGACACTGTCCCAATCCGCGACACACACCCGGTATCGCCGGGCGAACGTCCTCGGCTATGAGCGCTGGTGGGACCAATTCAGATCAATACCGGTGGACACCAGCGGTGTGCCGCCGGGCTCGATAATCCGCCAAGCATCGGTTCGAGCCCGACTGGGGCACCGTGTTCCAGCACTTAATGGAGATTCTCCGAGTGCCTTGCGCGCCCTGATGCGTGCCGCCCCAGCCTCGCCAGAGCGGGGCGATATGCGGCGCAAGGTTGCCGAACTAGGCAGGGGCCCGCGCTGTCGTGCCGATCGCTGCGTCTCAGTGGCGGTGTGGCGCGAACAAGGCCGCCTGACCGGTAGCCGGATGGGGCCTGGCCAGCCACTCGCACGTCGCGGCATAGGACCGCTCCACAAGCTCAGCCGAGTGCGAGAAGTCCGCCGGTGATATGTCGATCGGGCAGGGCTGCGGGATGACCCGCAGGTCGACGACTTCCTCGAAGCGGGTGACATCGCGGGCGAGACGCTGATTAATGGTGAGGTTCAGGGCGTGCAGCGCCATCGCCAACACCCCGGTCGGGGGCTTAGGTAGAGCGCAGGAGTATCCGGTCGGCAGCACCCAAATCCGTTCGGCTCCGAGTGCTACGGCGTGTGACACCGGGGTGTTGTTCACAACTCCGCCGTCGACGAGGTGCCGTCCATCGATGGTGACCGGCGGGAAGACGGCCGGAATGGCGGCACTGGCCACGATCGCGTCGACAGCGTCTCCCGACGACAGCAGCACATCATGACCCGAGAGCACATCGGTGGCCACCACGTGTAGGGGGATCGGTGCATCCTCCAGTCGGGTGAACTCGAGATTGTCGGTGAGGAGTCGCCGCAAACCGTTGTCGGGCACAAGATTCGGACGCCGGCCCAAAAAGCCCAGGAGTCCGAGCATCGGGCGGATGGGGAAGACGTCGTTTCGCGACAGCGACCGCCACAAGTCGGCTAGCGCGTCAACTCCGGGGCCGTCGGGACGAGAGGCGATCCACCCGCCATTCAATGCGCCGACGGATGTGCCCACGATCAGATCCGGCGTGATCCCTGCGTCTCCCAGGCCGCGCAGCATCCCGACCTGGACCGCCCCAAGGCTTGCGCCCCCGGAGAGCACGAAAGCTGTCGTCATGTTTCACCTGGAAAGCAGTCGTTCAGATTAGTCAGCACGGCCAGATCCCAAGGCCAGCACTTTGGCATATCCATTTCCAAGCTTTCCGATTCATCACGCTAGACCGGCTCGCAGATCACCACCGGAATCACCCGGTCGGTCCAGGATTGATACCTGGCCCACCGCGGGTTGTGCGCAATGAGTCGCGGCCAAAGTTCTGCACGTTGCGCGTCGTCTGCGACGTGGGCACGCATCGGGTGCTTCTGGGCTCGGATTTGGACGTGCACTTCGGGATTGGTTCGAAGGTTCAGAAACCACATCGGGTGCTTCGGCAGACCGCCCTGTGAGGCCACTAGGACCACTCGGGCACCGTCGGACATGAATATCAGTGGGGTTGTTCGCAACAACCCGCTTTTGCGGCCGGTCGTGGTCAACAGGCACAAGGGGAGCCCGAGCTCATGGCCGGCGATGCGTCCATTGGTGGCGCGATAAATTGCCACGTTCGACTTGGAGATCCATTTCAGCGCGGGAGCCAGCAGCGAGATGAGAAGCGGGGGCTTCTTCGGAGTCATTCGATCCCTACTTCGAAGTTTCGGGTAATCCGTTGCAGATCAATCGGTCTCAAAGTGCACCCTGACTTAGGTCCCCGACGTGAGGCTTTCGACCGAATCACCGGCCCACAAGCAGATCGACGACGCTAACCGATGATGTGGCAGTGGCAGCGGGGTCCGGCAAGGGAGCGACGTTGGGTGCAGGCGGCGACGTCCGCGGTGGAGGCGGTGTCTTTCGGATCTTGACTTCCGTCTCGCTGAGCAGTCGCGGTCCGAGGAGCGTCAGACCTGCGAAAGCGACTGCGGCCACGAGCATTTTGGCGTGGGCGCGCCTGCGACGACTCGTCGCTAGTTGCGACTCCGTACCGTCGACCAGTTGAGGTAATTTCGTTCTGTCCCAACGAAGCCGGCGCCCGATGTCGCGCACGGATTCCAGTCCGTCCTCACTGAGCACTGTTGCATCTCCTAATCTCTTTGCGCCGCAGCCCGTTCGACGGGCTGGTCGCCGCGCCGGCGTAATGCTCCGCCGTCGGATTCCCAGCGCTGCTGCGCCATCAGCGCGAAATAGCGATCCTCGGCCGCTTGCTCCCCGATGCCTAGCAGTTCGTCAGTCGTTGACGCATTGTCCGGCTGCGCCGCTGTCGTCACAGCCGTATACGCGCGGGAGGGACTGGTGTACGGAGGCACCACCAACAGTTCAAGCCGCCCGACGGGATCTCCGATCAACGAAATTTTGTTGATTGATTGATCGCGAGTGCCGGCGAGTATCACGTTGCTGCCTCTGAACCGAAGATTCAAAGGTGCTGGCGCCCAGACATTCTCGTCGTAGACAACACGATCAACTGTGTCGATCCGCGAACCGAGGGCTGCGAGCAACGGCGGAAGCTCGGTGGCTAGTTGAGTCGACCGCGGCCACCATGCGCCCTGCACGTCTCCACCGCGCCGATCAGCTGGCTTTAAACGTAGCCGCAGGCCTGGAATTGGTGAAGAATGAATTCCCAAGGCGGAGGTGGACATTGGATGCCTCATAACTCTACTTCGCTTCGTCGCAGACTGCTAATATAAAGGAAGTATATCCGGTAAATATATTAAAGCAAAGGCGGCTGGTGAACGAGGAGACAGACACTGAGGCCGGGCGCCCGAAGCGAAATCGCTTACCGCGCAACCGGCGACGTGAACGAATACTTCAGATGGTTCGCGAGCAAGACGAGGCTGTCGATGCCGTCGAGATCGCCGCGCAGATCGGGTTGCACGTGACGACGGTTCGGTTTCACCTGGACGCGTTGTGCGACGAGGGGATGATCGTGCGCAGCAGGTTGAACCTTCCCGGCGCGGGCCGGCCGCGCACCGGATATCGAGCGGTCGAGGAGCGGCTGGATTACCGAATTCTCGCCGAGGTCCTAGCAATGGAGCTGGGCCGAACCGCGGAAATGCGCGCTAGGCGTGCTCAACACGCAGGGCAGAAATGGGCTGCCCGCCTGGTGGGTTCGCAGAATGCCCAGCCCGACCGCACCGAAGCCACCGCCGACAAGGAGGCCGATCATGCGCTCGATCTGGTGACTCTGCGTGTCAACGATGTCTTTCAGCGAATGGGATTTGATTCCGAGGTAGCCACTTCCGCAGAACCAACGGCACACACGTCCCCCGGCGGCGGTCCAACGCCTGCAAGTGAGCGGATGATTCGCCTGCACGCCTGCCCCGTGCGAGACCTGGCCCGGGCGCACCCCGATGTGGGATGTGCATTGCATCTGGGACTGTTGCAGGGCTTGCTCGCCAACTCCGGCGCTGGCCAAGGCGGGCGAGAGGTATCGCGTGGGGAGATCTCAGGGCACCTAGACCCCCTCGTGGAGCCCGAACTTTGCGTGGCCAGGTTGGTGGCAAGAGTCTGACGCGTGCCGATAGATCTGGCGGTTCGGCGCGGCGTGAAGATTCTCGTGGGAACACGTGAGCAAGCGTTCTGTCCCCTCACCGGTACCGACGTTTAATGACAACACGTATGACCTGAGTAAGCAGAACGTCTATTTACCTGCGGATATAACGCCAACGGATTGACGCTGCTCCGCTCTGGTCATACACTCGATGCGTATGTGTCCGCACCTTCGCCTGTCGGGCGCCGACGGAAGTTGAGACATCTATGACCGTGACCAGCACCGCTCCCAACGTTGTCGACGCTGGCCTTCCCACATTCAGTTACGGCCTCGACGCCACTCCGCACGACATCCTCGATGATCTCCGAACGGCGCAATCGTGTGCGCCCATAGCCATCGGGCCGCTCGGGCCGGAAATTCTCTCTTACGAGATGGCGCGGGATATGCTGCGCGACACCAGGTTCGGCATGCCACCGGGTATCACGCTGGCAGCGCAGGGCGTCACCTCGGGACCGTTGTACGACAAGATGATGAGCAGTCTTTTGGGTCTCGAAGGCCCGCCCCATGCTCGTTTACGCAAGCTGGTTTCCAGGGCGTTCACCCCCCGCGCAACAGCAGGCCTGAAAGACACGATTCACGAGGTGGTGAATGGACTAATCGATCGAGTAGCGGAAGTCGGCCGGTGCGACATCGTGACCGACATTGCGCGGCCCTACCCGACCCCGATCATGTGCGCTCTCATCGGTGCGCCGAGGGAAGATTGGCAGCTGTTCGCAAGCTGGACCGACGAAATCTTCAAGGCCTTTAACTTCCAGACCGACGCTACCTTCAATGAATCCGCGATCATGCAAGCGTGGAGCGAGCTGGACGCGTACGTCGATGACATGGTCGCCGTGCGCCGAAACAATCTGACCGATGATCTCCTTTCTGAGCTCATACGCGCCGAAAGCGACGGCGACCGACTCAATCTCGATGAACTACGCATGCTCGTGGCCGGCTTTTTGATGGCGGGAACGGACACGACGCGAAACCAATTGGCCGCGTCGGTGCAGGTGCTCTGCGAGCATCCGGATCAATGGGCGAAGCTGGGCAACCAACCAGAGCTTGCGATGCAAGCGGTCGAGGAGAGCATGCGCCACTCGCCTGCGGTCTGTATCGCGCCGCGAGCTACCAAGGAGGATGTCGAATTCGGCGGGTACTTGTTCCCGGCGGGGACCTTTGCGCTTGTGAACACCTTCGCCGCTAACCGCGACCCAGCGATCTACAACGAACCTTGCCGCTTCGACATCACGCGCAAGGATGCGCCCGCAATTCTGACCTTCGGCGGCGGCGCGCACTACTGCCTCGGGGCGAACCTTGCACGCCGGGAATTGGCGGAAGCACTCACAATCCTCACCCGACGGCTCACCGAACCCCATCGCATCGCTCCGGCCCCGTGGAAATCTCTGCTCGGAATGACCGGTCCCACAACGCTTATGGTCGAGTTCGACAGCGGGATGCTTGCGAGTGCCGATGCGTAGTCGCGGCTGGGCGGGTGCTACACCGGGCTCGGACGAGGAGGCAATCGCCCGCATTTTGAATGCCGTAGACGAAGTGGTCGCCGAACACGGACCGGCGATCCGTCTGGCCGACGTCGCCCGGAAACTCGGGGTCACTCGCCAGACGGTGTACCGCTACTTTCCCAATGCCGATGCGCTGCTCATCGCCAGCGGAATGCGTGCGGTCAACGGATTCATCGACCAGGTGGTACAGCACGTCAGCGGCCTCAACGACCCGGTCAGCGCGCTAGTCGAAATTATTTCGTTCGCAGTCGAGAATCTCATCGGCGATCCACAGTTGGAGAGCTTGCTTGCCCCGCGACCGGAAGGCGAAGCCGCCACCTCGCTCAGCTCCGACACGGCGATCACGTTCTGCTTGTCGGCTTTCCACCGCCTCGATGTCGATTGGAAGCTGCACGGTTTCGACGCCACCGCGCTTGCACAGCTCGCCGAAATGACCTTACGCACCGTGCAGTCCCTTCTGACCGATCCTGGGCAGCCGACGCGCGAAGGACTTGCATTGCGCCGCTTCGTGGCTCAATGGCTCGGTCCAGCGATCCTCTATCCGAGGGTGGCGTCGCTGCCTATCCGCTGACGACAGGTAGGGCTGAGGTCCTGAGAGATCGCTCTGGGCATTTGATGCTCGAGTCGCCGCACCTGTAGTGCGGTGTATTGCGCACGTCGAATCCCAATAATTTTCAAATAAGTTGCCTCGCCAAAAATAATGCTTACCAAATGTTGGTCTGAATAAATTCGGCTTGCCTGCGCCCATCGGTAGACGTTGCGCCGGACTGCGTTTGAGGACTTCCGCGCCCAGGGCGGCTCGCCGAACGAATGTGCACTTTGCACAATCAAATAGCGGCATTTCGGCATTTCTTATGAAAGTCACGCAATCGCTGATTTCGCCGTCTACGCGAACGTAAATTCCCAGGTTGGCAACGGGTGCGGGGTCAAAACCGGCGTTTCGAGGCCACGTAAGCACCGGCACTATGGCTGGTCTGCGTGCGCGTGATCGAAAGGCCGCGTCGGGTCGGCTCCCACGGACTTCGGGAGGTCGGCTGTGTCGTTCGTCAGTGTGGTTCCGCAATGGGTGACCGCGGCATCCTCGGAGTTGGCGGGGATCGGGTCGGCGGTGGGTGCGGCCAATGCGGCGGCGGCAGCTTCGACGACGGGGATTGTGGCCGCGGCCTGCGATGAGGTCTCTGCGGGGATCGCGGAGTTGTTCAACACCCACGCGGTCGAGTATCAAACGTTGAGCGTCCAGGCCGCGCTGTTCCACGAGCAGTTCGTGGCGACCCTGACCGGCAATGCGGCTGCATACGGGGCTGCCGAGGCGGCCAATGCCCAGCAGGTGGTGTTGGGGGCGATTAATGCACCGTTTGAGGCGTGGTTGGGGCGTCCGCTGCTGGGTAATGGCGCGGATGCGACCACACCTGGTGGCGCTGGCGGTGCCGGTGGTTTGTTGTGGGGCAACGGCGGTGCGGGTGCGGCGGGTGCTCCCGGTCTGGCCGGCGGGGCCGGCGGGGCGGCCGGGCTGATCGGGACCGGCGGGGTCGGCGGTGCCGGCGGGGCCGTCCTCAACGGTGTGGGCGGCGCCGGCGGCCGTTTCCACCGTTGCCCCAGAGCAATCCCCCGGCACCGCCGTTTGCGCCAGAACCAGGCGCGCCGTTTGCA
>NZ_LZLS01000212.1 GCF_001673365.1 Mycobacterium asiaticum | reverse complement strand
TCACAAGCAGGCTTGGCCGGAGTCGGTGCCGCCGTTGCCGGTCAACGAACCACCGCCGGTGCCGCCGTTGCCGGTCAACGAACCACCCCCGGTGCCGCCGTTGCCGCCCTTGCCGAAAAGCCACCCGGCTCCGCCCGATCCGCCATTGCCGCCGGGGCCACCCGGGAGGGCGAATCCGCCGACACCACCTGCTCCGCCGGCGCCCAAGAGCCCAGCGGCCCCGCCATTGCCGCCGTTTTGGCCGGGGCCGCCTGATCCGCCGGCCCCTCCGTTTCCGATCAAGATGCCGCCCGGCCCCCCGGGGCGTCCTGTCCCGGGTGCGCCGTTGGTGCCGTTGCCGATCAGCGGGCGCCCGAACACTGTCTGGGCCGGCGCGTTGATGGCGTTGAGCAGGCTCTGGGCGGCGTCGGCTTCGGCGCCGGCATAACCGTTCGCCGCGGCCGCCAATGCACCGACGAAGCCGTTGTGCCAACCTGCCAACTGACTGCTGAGCGTTTGGTAGGCCTGCCCGTCCGCGCCGAACAGGGCCGCGACCGCGGCCGACACCTCATCGGCGCCGGCGGCGAGCAGCGTGGTCGTCGAGGCTGCCGCGGCGGCGTTGGCCGCGTTCAGCTTTGAGTTGATACCCGCCAGGTCCGCGGCCGTTGCCGCCAGCATGTCCGGCGCCGCGATCAGCCACGACACGTGCCAACCCTATCGCGGTGCCGGGGCCGCAACGTTCGAATTCTGCCGAACGTCGGTTATCCGGTTGTGTCGCCAGCGGACTTCGTCAGTCCCGCGTCATCGACCTCGTCGCTGGTGGGCAAACGCAGTGAGATCAGCCCAGCGAAGGTCTCCGGCTCGAGTTCCACCCGGTTGACGGTGACGTGCACCGGCACCCAATCGGAGTCATGCCCCGGTAGCCGCAGCACTCGGCTCGTGGCCCCGTCGGTGAATTCTTCGGTCATCGAGACAACCGCGTGCTCGTCGTCAGGATGCACACGCGGCTTGCCTTCGCCGCCACGCCAGTCATAGAACGAGCACGGCTCGTCCAGCCACTTCAGCAGGGTCCAGGTCTTGAGGTCGACCAGCGCACGGTGCACACCGACTTGCGCCAGCCCGTTGAGTATCCGCTGCGCCAGGTCGTCGACGGCGACCGCCGGACCTTTGCGCTCGGCACGCCAGTTCATCGCGCGTGCCACCAGGTGGTCGCGGCCGTCAGGTCCCGGTTCCAGCGCGCTGCGGGCGACGAAGCCGATCCGAATCTGGTTTCCTTGCCAATCAGTCAGATCCCATGTGCTGCAAAGCGTTTGGCCTGACTCGGCTCTGACTGCCATGGCCAGGACCTTGGTCTCATTCGGGTTGAGCTCGCGCGACGGCAGATCCTCGGCGAAGGCTCTGCCGTAGGTGACTTCAACTTCGGGGTTCTTGCCGCTGTTGGTGAGCGATTCCGGGGTGTCGGTGGCCACGCCGCAAGTCAGATCCCACTTGAGCGGACCTGGGGTTGGCCGCTCGGGCGGCTCCTCGTCGATCGGTCCGCTCCACACGTGCACGCCGTGCATGCGGCCGTCGGACATCATCACCGGCTCGGTGCGGATCACCCGGTCGCTCTTGGGCGTGATGCTCGTCAAGGACTGACCGGTCTGCACTGATTCGGTGATTGCTGTCTTGACTGCCGCCAGGTATGGACTGCGGCGCAGAAAGGTGGTGATAGGGACGAGGTTCTTGAGCTGCCGTCCCTGCGCTACGACGGCGGGTTCATCACCCAACGTCTCCACGAGCAGCCAGTCGTGGCCCATAGGCGCAGCTTACTGATCGCGTGTCAGTTCGTTGCATCGGCGGGTACATCGCATAGTTGACAGGCGCGTCAAATCCTTTGTCTCCCCGAAGCGTTGGCGCACGCGCCTGCTGTTTCCCACATTTAGTTAAGTGGGCTAGTAGGTATTTATTCCCGAGCAACCTTCCTCGGTATCCTGACCAGCCATTTGTCATACTCTCGGACGGATTCGGCTTGTAATTTCTTCGTGAAATGACCCACATGTGTGTTGCATTTGACGGACGAACCCAGGTACGTTTGCTGCTGCACTCGCGTTTAGACAGTGCGACCGGATTGTGTTGTCCGACCGCACAAAGCAGATCCGTGGAGGTCGACCGTCGAGGGGTCGGTCGCCGTCCATCGGATTCGCAAACGCTCTAGTGATCGATATTCTGTCGATCTTCCTCTTTTCCAGCAGGGAAGCGCTGGCTTACACGCCGCCGGCGGTCTGCAATTCGCGCCACTGCCAAGGGTATTCGCGAATGCGAGATCAAGTTCAATGCCACCCCAGCTGCTATTGGCGAGAAGAATTTCGAAATGTGTTGCGTCAGTTGGAATTCGGTGAATGAGCCGGCGCGGCTAGGACGGGGATTTCACTGCCGGTGGTGCGGCGATGGGCTGCGCCGTACCGCCGGATGCGCCGCCGTGCGCTGCGCCGCCGTGCCACCCGGCACCCCGCAGGCCGGAACGCTCCGCGCTGCCACCGGACCCGCCATGACTGGGCTTGGAGACCAGAGCGTCGGCTCCGGCGCGGAGGTCTCCGGCTGCCGGAAACAGCATCACGCCGACACCCACCCCGCCGCTGACACGCCCGGTCACGCCGGTGCTGCCTCGGTTGCCGTCGGTGCCGACCAGCCGGGAAAGCAGACCGCCGGATCCGCTGGCGGGCAGGACACGGCCCGAACCGTTGGCGCCCAGCACCGCGGTGGGGCGCATCCACAGGCCGCCGGCCGCGCCATTGGCGCCTGCCGCGGTGGCCTCGGCCGCTGAGCCGCCACCGCTTCGTTCAGACATCCCAGTGGCGGGCATCGCAACGGCTCGCACGGTGGCAGGCCGCTGGACCAAGGGAACTGCCGCCCGTGCAGCCGGTGGGCTGTCCTGCGAAATTGGGCTGTCGCTGGTCCCGACGACAGCGGTGGCTGTCTTGACGGGCACGTTGTCGGCGGCGCTGGTCAGGTGCTGCATGGGGGTGGCGTTGGCGGCTTCCGCGGTCGCGTAAGCGTTCGCGTTGGTGCTCAGTGCCTGCACGAACTGCGCATGAAATTGCGCCACCTGCGCACCCAGCGTCTGGTAGCTGCGGGCATGTCCGGAGAAAAATGCCGCTACCGCAGCCGATACCTGGTCTCCGGCGGCGGCGGATACGGCGATGGTGGGCGCTGCTGCGGTGGTGTTGGACGCACTGATGGTCGAACCAATTCCGGCCAGCTTGTGGGCTGCGGTCCCCAGGAACTCAGGCACCGTTCTAACAAACGACATACGACACCTCCGACTAGGTCCCCGACAGACTCGGCCAGTGTCTGATCGCCATCGCTCCACGTGATGGATATGTGCACCGTAGCTTGTTGTTGAGCAAATGCATCCTATGAATTTTCGGCGGCGTCAGCAACGCCCAATTGGCGGGAGAGCTGGGACCCGGCCCATCCATGGGGGGCCGACTGACCAGCGGTCGAACCGCTGGCTACTCGAGTCGCCGACTGGGGTTTTCACCACGCTTTTTCACCAGAGGCCCAGAAAGCTTCAGCCTGATTCCAGCGCCGCAAGCACCAGGCGCAACACCCGGATCGCGCCGGCCTTGTCCAATGGATCGTTGCCGTTCCCGCATTTGGGCGACTGCACGCAGGAGGGGCACCCGCTAGGACATTCGCACGACTCGATGGCCGCCGCCGTCGCACCGAGCCAAATCTGCGCCTGACGAAAGCCGCGCTCGGCGAACCCCGCCCCACCCGGGTGGCCGTCGTAGACAAAGACGGTTGGGAGTCCTTCGGGACCGAGCGCGGTCGACAGACCGCCGATGTCGCCGCGGTCGCAGCTGGCCACCAACGGCAACAACCCGATGGCCGCGTGTTCGGCCGCGTGCAGCGAACCCGGGACGCGGACCGGATCGATGCCGTCGCTTTCCAACACTTCGGGGTCAACGGTGTACATCACCGCGGCGGTAGGCAGGGAGCGTTGCGGCATGCTCAACTCGATGAAATCGATCACCTCGCCGTTGGGTCGGCGGCGCAGATACCCGACGACCTGGTTGGTGACCGTCACCGGCACCAAACCCAGCGTCACCGGCCCGAAAGCCAACCGTTCACCGGCACCGGTCACCGCAATGTCGGTGACTTCCCGGGCGAACGTCGCATACCCGGGATCGTCAGCACGGACGAAGGCGACGCCCTCCTCGAGGTCCAGCGAGTCGACGACGTAGCTTTCCCCCTGGTGCAGGTACACCGCGCCGGGATGAATGGACGCAGGTGCCTGCCCAGCGCCGGTACTGCCCAGCAATCGCCCGGTGTCCGCCTCGACGATGACGACTTCGCCGCCGATCGATCCCCGGATGTCCACTGCGCCGTGCGGGTCCACGCCCGGCGCCGGAAAGTACTTGCCACTACGGCGTCTGAGCAGCCCGTCGTCAACCAACCCGTCGGCTACCTCTACGGCATCGAGTGCGCGGACCTCGGCGTCGTCGAGCGGTAACTCTGTTGCGGCACAAAGTAGTTGAGGGCCGAGGATGTATGGGTTGCCCGGGTCGATGACGACCCGCTCAACCGGCTTGTCCAGCAACGCCGCCGGGTGGTGAACCAGGTAGGTGTCCAACGGATCATCGCGGGCGATCAGCACCACCAACGCGCCCTGACCGCGCCGTCCGGACCGTCCGGCCTGTTGCCAGAACGACGCGACCGTGCCGGGGAATCCCGCGAGCACCACCGCGTCCAGGCCCGCGATGTCGACCCCCAACTCCAGCGCATTTGTAGCGGCCAGGCCGCGCAACCGACCCTCGGCCAGCGCAGTCTCCAGCGCGCTGCGATCCTCGGACAGATAACCGGCGCGGTAGGACGCCACCGTGCCCGACAGTTGTGGCGCGACGTCAGCCAGCCGGGCCTGAGCCCCCAGCGCCGTCAGCTCGGCGGCCCGGCGCGACCGCACAAACGTCAAAGTCTGGGCGCCCTCCACGATCAGATCTGCCATCACCCGTGCGGCTTCGGCCCCCGCGGATCGTCGAACCGGGGCGCCGTTCTCTCCAATCAGGTCGGTCAACAGTGCCGGCTCCCACAACGCCACCGTGCGGGCACCCTGGGGAGACCCGTCCTCGACGACCTCCGCGACCGGCTGGCCGATGAGTTCCGCCGCCGTCGTGCCGGGGGAATCCGTTGTCGCACTCGCGAACACGACCGTGGGATACGACGAATAACGTGCGCACAGGCGCAGCAGCCGACGTAACACCATCGCCACGTTGGATCCGAAAACGCCACGGTAGTAGTGACATTCGTCGACGATCACATAGCGCAATCCGCGCAACAGCACCGCCCAGCGAGCGTGATTGCGCAATATCGAAAGGTGGATCATGTCCGGGTTGGAGAACACCCACCGGGACCGCTCGCGCGCAAAGCGGCGCACCTCGGTGGGGCTGTCGCCGTCATAGGCCGTCGGCGCCACGTCGTCGAGCGGTACGGCGGTGACCAGGGCATGAGCCGTGCGCAACTGGTCGTGCCCGAGCGCCTTGGTCGGCGACAGGTAAAGCACCCGGGCCCGCGGGTCGGTCGCCAGGGCGTTGAGCGCCGGCAGTTGGTAGGCCAGCGACTTGCCCGACGCGGTACCGGTGCTGATCACCACATGGCGTCCGGCGTGCGCCAGTTCCGCGGCGTGGGACTGGTGCGACCACGGCACAGCTATCCCGCGGTCGGTGAAAGCGCGGACCACGGCGGGCTCGGCCCACTCCGGCCAACCCTGTGGAGTGCCGGTGCGGGCCGGTAGCTCGGCGATATGCCGCAACGGATGCTCGTCCGCTGCGGTACCGGCGAGCGCAGCACCGAGCAGCTCGCTGCCGAAACTCGCCATCACGCACCTCTCTGGCTCTGGCCTGCACTGTGACGCCGACGTAAATTGCCTGGCCGTTCGGCGATGAGTCTGTGGGTAGAGGCTGTCGCCGACGCCGTGAACATGGTTGACTGTTTGCGGTCGCAGCTTCTGTGTTCGTGTCAAAGCTTTCGCAGGATCGACGTTGCGGTCGCGGTTCCTGCGAGGTTATCTGTCGGGTGAAATTCCGGCGACTCCGCGAAGGTATGGCGGTCGTGGCTGGCCCGGGGCACCGAAAGGCGGAGCCTCGCACAAGAAAGTAAAGGAAAGATCGAGAAATGCCACAGGGAACTGTGAAGTGGTTCAACGCGGAGAAGGGGTTCGGCTTCATCGCCCCCGAAGATGGCTCCGCAGATGTGTTTGTCCACTACACGGAGATCCAGGGGACGGGCTTCCGCACCCTCGAAGAAAACCAGAAGGTCGAGTTCGAGATCGGCCACAGCCCTAAGGGCCCCCAGGCCACCGGAGTCCGCTCCCTGTAATCAGGGCAGATTCTGACGTAACCCCCCGGCTCCGTCCGGGGGGTTTTCGTTTCCGGGGTTTTCGTTTCCGGGGTAAGTGGCGGCTTGTTGGCGGCCTGCCTGAACCCGACGCCCGGTTCGCTGGCCTACTGTCGGTGGCGTGAGTCAGCTTTCCTTCTTCGCCGCGGAGTCGGTTCCGCCCGCGGTCGGGGACTTGTGCGGACTGCTGGCGGCACCCGGTCAGATCGTGCTGGTGGGTCTGGGTGCGCGACTCTCGGTCGTGGTGGAGGAGCCCTGGCGTGCCGAGGCGCTGGCCGAAATGATCCGGGAGACCGGCCTGACCCCGGAAATCACCCGGACCGACGAAGACCACCCGCTGGTACGCACGGCCGTGGATCCGTCGTTGCGCAGCATCGCCACCGAGTGGACCCGCGGTGCGGTGAAGACGGTCCCGCCGCGCTGGCTGCCGGGACCACGGGAATTGCGGGCCTGGACCCTGGCGGCGGGCAGCCCGGAGGCCGATCGTTACCTGCTGGGCCTGGACCCACACGCGCCGGACACGCACTCACCGCTGGCGTCGGCTCTGATGAGAGTCGGGATCGCGCCCACTCTGATCGGTACCCGCGGGACCCGTCCGGCGTTGCGGATAAGTGGTCGCCGCAGGCTATCTCGCCTGGTAGAGAACGTGGGGGAGGCTCCCGACGGCGTGGCGGCGGCAGCCCAGTGGCCCCGGGTGTGAGAGCTGGAAAACACCCCGTCCGAAAGAGCCCGGTTTGCGCAGGCCCGCCCAAGGGTGCGAAATTGTCAGTTGCCCGCGGGCGAAGGAACGGCGACATACCTGATTTCGGGGAGGCGACCGGGCCGATATAGGAGATGGAGCGTAGGCGCAGTTGTCTGACGGGGGCCCTAAGAGGGCTAGTAGCGGCAGGAACGGGAGCACCCGGCGACTCGTGATCGTGGAGTCGCCTACCAAAGCGCGCAAATTGGCCGGTTACCTGGGGTCGGACTACATCGTCGAGTCCTCTCGCGGCCATATTCGCGACCTGCCTCGTGCTGCGGCCGACGTGCCCGCAAAGTACAAGTCCGAGCCGTGGGCCCGGCTGGGGGTCAACGTCGACGCCGACTTCGAACCGCTTTACATCATCAGTCCGGAGAAGAAGAGCACCGTCACCGAGCTGCGGGGACTGCTCAAAGACGTCGACGAGCTCTACCTGGCCACGGATGGTGACCGCGAAGGCGAGGCGATCGCCTGGCACCTGCTGGAAACCCTGAAGCCGCGCATTCCGGTCAAGCGGATGGTCTTTCACGAAATCACTCGTCCGGCCATCCTCGAGGCCGCTGAGAATCCCCGTGACCTCGATATCGACCTGGTCGACGCGCAGGAAACCCGCCGTATTCTGGACCGGCTGTACGGCTACGAGGTCAGCCCGGTGCTGTGGAAGAAGGTGGCGCCCAAGCTGTCGGCCGGCCGGGTCCAGTCGGTGGCAACCCGGATCATCGTCCAGCGCGAACGCGACCGGATGGCGTTTCGCAGCGCCTCGTACTGGGACATCCTGGCCAAGCTGGACGCCAGCGTGTCGGACCCGAAGGCGCAGCCCCCCACTTTCGCCGCCCGGCTGACCAACGTCGACGGCCTGCGCGTCGCGACCGGCCGCGATTTCGATTCCCTCGGACAGCTGCGCAAGGCCAACGAGGTGGTCATCCTCGACGAAGCCGACGCGACCACCCTGGCCAACAACCTGCAGGGCGCGCAGCTGACCGTCGCGTCGGCCGAGGAAAAGCCGTACACGAGGCGGCCGTACGCGCCGTTTATGACGTCGACGCTGCAGCAGGAAGCCGGGCGCAAGCTGCGGTTCTCCTCCGAGCGGACGATGAGCATCGCCCAGCGGCTCTACGAGAACGGCTACATCACTTATATGCGTACCGACTCGACGACGTTGTCGGAGTCGGCGATCACCGCAGCCCGCAATCAGGCGCGCCAGCTCTACGGCGAGGAATACGTCTCGCCGTCGCCGCGCCAGTACACCCGCAAGGTGAAGAACGCCCAGGAGGCGCACGAGGCCATCCGGCCATCCGGGGAAACCTTTGCGACTCCGGATGCGGTGCGCAGCGAACTCGACGGCGACGAGTTCCGCCTCTACGAGCTGATCTGGCAGCGCACGGTGGCCTCGCAGATGGCCGACGCACGCGGCACCACGCTGAGCCTGCGTATCGAGGGCACGGCGGGCGATCGTGCCGTGGTGTTCTCCGCCAGCGGCCGCACGCTGACCTTCCCCGGCTTCCTGAAGGCCTACGTGGAGACCGTCGACGAGCTGGCCGGCGGCGAGGCCGACGACGCCGAGCGCCGGTTGCCGCATCTGACCCCGGGCCAGCGACTGGACGCGATCGAACTGAACCCGGACGGTCACTCCACCAACCCGCCCGCGCGCTACACCGAGGCATCTCTGGTCAAGGCGCTCGAGGAGCTGGGTATCGGTCGGCCGTCGACGTATTCGTCGATCATCAAGACCATCCAGGACCGCGGCTACGTCTACAAGAAGGGCAGCGCGCTAGTGCCGTCCTGGGTCGCGTTCGCCGTAATCGGTTTGCTGGAACAGCATTTCGGCCGTCTGGTCGACTACGACTTCACCGCGGCCATGGAAGACGAGCTCGATGCGATCGCCTCGGGCAACGAGCAACGCACCAATTGGCTCAACAACTTCTACTTCGGCGGCGACCACGGCGTGCCCGACTCGGTGGCTCGATCCGGTGGCCTCAAGAGACTGGTCGGCGTCAACCTGGAAGGTATCGACGCGCGAGAAGTCAACTCCATCAGGCTCTTTGACGACGCGCAAGGACGTCCCGTCTATGTTCGGGTCGGCAAGAACGGGCCGTACTTGGAGCGCACGATAGTCGGCGACGACGGGGAGCCCACCCCGCAGCGGGCCAACCTCAACGACTCGCTGACCCCCGACGAGCTGACTCTTGAAGTGGCAGAGGAACTTTTCGCCACACCGCAGGAGGGGCGGGTGCTGGGTGTGGACCCGCAGACCGGTCACGAGATCGTCGCCAAAGACGGCCGGTACGGCCCGTACGTGACCGAGATCCTGCCCGAGCCCCCACCGCCCGAAGACGGCGGCGAAGCACCCGCCAAGAGGGGCAAGAAACCGACCGGTCCCAAGCCGCGTAGCGGTTCGCTGCTGCGCAGCATGGACCTGCAGACGGTGACCCTCGAGGATGCGCTCAAGCTGCTGTCGTTGCCGCGGGTCGTCGGTGTGGACCCGGCATCCGGTGACGAGATCACTGCGCAAAACGGCCGCTACGGTCCATACCTCAAGCGCGGCACCGATTCTCGGTCGCTGCAGACCGAGGACCAGATGTTCACCATCACCCTCGACGAGGCACTGAAGATCTACTCCGAGCCCAAACGCTCTGGGCGCCAAGCGGCTTCGGCGCCGCCGCTGCGTGAGCTGGGTACCGATGCCGCTTCGGGCAAGCCGATGGTGATCAAGGATGGCCGGTTCGGGCCGTATGTGACCGACGGCGAGACCAACGCGAGCCTGCGCAAGGGCGACGACGTGTTGTCGATCACCGACGAGCGCGCTTCGGAGTTGTTGGCCGACCGGCGCGCCCGCGGTCCGGTGAAGCGGACCGCCAAGAAGAGCACCCGGAAGGCGGGGGCCAAGAAGGCAGCCAAGCGCAGCTAGCGACTGGCTTTACTGGCAGCTTCGGCGGTGTCGTCCGAAACATCTTCTGGTTCAGAAAATTTCAGCGGCCGCGCCAGCTGCGTGGGTGCGATGCGGCCACGCAATTCGACCACTTCGCCCACGTCCCAGCACAACGCTTCGGCGTCCAGCGCCCCGCTGACCGCGATCGCCGACGCCAGCACGTGGCCCTCTTCCAGCTTTGCCAGCTCGGTCAGTCGGGCGGCCTCGTTGACCGGATCCCCGATGACGGTGTACTCGAAGCGTGCCTGCGCGCCGATGTGGCCGGCGATGGCTCGGCCCGCTGAGATTCCGATACCGAACTCTGCTGACCCCAGCACCGGAATGAGTTCGTCGTGGAGTTCACGGGCGGCGGCCAGTGCCGCGCCGGCGCCGTCCGGATGCTCGATCGGGGCGCCGAAGATGGCCAGTGCGGCATCGCCCTGGAACTTATTGACGAAGCCGCCGTGGCGGCCGACGGTGTCGACCACGACCCGGAAGAACTCGTTGAGCAGGTGGACCACCTCGGCGGGTGGCCGCGTCGCGGCGAGTTGGGTGGAGCCCACCAAGTCGACGAAGAGGACCGCGACGTCGCGCTCCTGCCCGCCCAACTCGGTGCCGCGCTCGAGAGCCCGGCGGGCCACGTCCTCACCCACATAGCGCCCGAACAGGTCCCGCAGCCGCTGCCGTTCGGACAGGTCGCGCACCATGTCGTTGAAGCCGGCCTGCAGCAGACCCAATTCGCTGGCGTCGTAGATCTGCATGTGTGCGTTGTAGTTACCGCGCTGCACCTCCGAGAGCGCCCAGCGCAGCTGGCGCAGCGGATCCGCGATCGACATGGACACCAGCAGGGTGCTGGCCGCGCCGATACCCAATGCCGCCAGCGCCAACAGCAGGATGGGGTTGAACAGCTTTTCCGGCGCGGCGTGCAGCAGCGAGATCTTGTCCGAGACGACGGCCAGCACGATCGCCAGCAGCGGCACGGCCGTGGCCAGCACCCAGGTCAGCATCAGCCGCAGGATGACGCCGGGTGCCCGCACGCTCTCCGGCACGCCACTGCGCAGCGCGGCCACAGCCACCGGCCGCAATACCCGCTCGGATTGCAGGTAACCGATGATGGCTGTCGCGGTGGCGCCCAGCGCGGTCGCGACCACCACGACCGGCGCGGCATTGCGGGCCACCGACCAGCTGGCCAGCAGGAAGATGACGCTGCCGATCGCCCAGGAGGTCACGCTGGTCAAGGTGCGGTAGAAGGGCATCCGCAATGCTCGGGTCCGAGCCAGTTCCGTGGTGGACGGGTCGGCTTCGACCAGCAGATTGTCGCGGCGTTGCCACCGGAAGACCGGGACCAGCAGCCTCAGGTTCCAGGCGAACCCGGCCAGGAACAAAAAGACCACCGAGGAGATAAAGATCGCGACGTTGACGGGGGGCAGGTCTCCGAGCTGAACCTGGTCGTGCGGCGGCAAACCGTAGCGCAGGAAGCCGAGCACGAACAAACCGCCGATGATGTCGGACTGCAGCATGCTCAGCGAGAAAACCGGCCACGGTGTGCGCACCACCCAGCGGACGAATGCGTTGATTCGTCTAGGGAGGGTTGCTACCGCGGTCACGAAACCACCGTATCGGTCAGCGGTGACTCGTCGGAAACCAAAAACGACCTCGGCACGTCGCCCGACATGGGCGAAAGACGGGGAAAGATCACGGAAATGTCGCGAATCGGACGCTGATAGGTCTCTGTCGGGGCCACTAACTACTGTTGCCGATGATGACGGGCGTGTTTGCGCGGCTGGTAGGCCAGCAAGTGGTGGAGGCCGAGCTGCTCGCCGCCGCCAAGTCCGCGCGCGAGCAGGCTCGAAGTGATCAGAGTCACCAAGCGTCGAGCTTCGGGAATATGACACATGCCTGGCTGATCACCGGGCCGCCGGGTTCTGGTCGCTCCGTGGCCGCCTTGTGCTTTGCGGCGGCGCTGCAATGCACGTCAGAGGACGAGCCGGGCTGCGGCGGCTGCAAGGCCTGCACGACGACGATGGCGGGCACCCACGCTGACGTTCGCCGGGTGATTCCCGAAGGGCTGTCGATCGGCGTGGACGAGATGCGCGGCATCGTGCAGGTCGCGTCACGCCGTCCGACCACCGGGCGACACCAGATCGTGGTGATCGAAGACGCCGACCGGTTGACTGAGGGCGCCGCCAACGCTCTTTTGAAGGTGGTCGAAGAGCCGCCGCCGTCGACGGTCTTCCTGTTGTGCGCGCCATCGGTGGACCCTGAGGACATCGCGATCACCTTGCGTTCCCGGTGTCGGCACGTCGCATTGGTGACGCCGCCGACGGAGGCGATCGCGCAGGTGCTGATCGACGGTGACGGCCTGGATACCGCCATCGCGGACTGGGCGGCGTCCGTCAGCGGGGGGCACGTCGGCCGGGCACGTCGGCTGGCCACCGACGCAGAGGCACGGGAGCGACGAGAGCGGGCGCTGGAGCTTGTTCGCGACGCCGCGCGGCCGGCGCGGGCATACGCTGCCGCAGAGGAGCTGGTTGCGGCGGCCGAAGCCGAGGCGGTGGCGCTGACGGCCGGGCGCGCCGAAGTGGAGACCGAAGAGCTGCGTACGGCGCTGGGGGCAGGTGGTACGGGTAAAGGCGCTGCCGGCGCGGTGCGCGGATCCGCGGGCGCGCTGAAAGAGCTGGAGCGGCGCCAGAAGTCCCGTCAAACCCGCGCCTCGCGCGACGCACTGGACCGCGCCCTGATCGACTTGGCGACCTACTTCAGGGACGCGTTGCTCGTGTCGGCGAATGCCGGCGATATTCGCGCCAACCACCCGGACATGGCGGAGCGGGTGAGCGCACTGGCCGCCCACGCGACCCCCGAGCGGTTGCTGCGCTGCATCGAAGCCGTGCTGGAATGCCGTGATGCGCTGGCAACCAACGTCAAACCCAAGTTCGCCGTCGACGCCATGGTCGCCACGCTCGGGCTGGAACTGCGGTAAGGGTTTGGGTCGGTCCGCCTGCCTGCCGTAGACTCGTGCCGCCCGAGAGGGCACGCCGCCTTAGCTCAGTCGGTAGAGCGATTCACTCGTAATGAATAGGTCAGGAGTTCGATTCTCCTAGGCGGCTCCATCAACCAGCGCGCACAATCTCGAAACCCGGGTCGATCAGTCGTGTTTGGCCTCGTAGCGCAGCAGGACCGTGCCGCCCGGGAAGGTGCGGTTCTCCAACAGCCTCAACGAAATCCACGACGGCAGTGTCGGAAAGAACCGGATGCCGCCGCCCACGGCAGTCGGCGCGATCACGATCCGGTACTCGTCGACCAGTCCGGCCTGCACGATCGGTGCGGCCAGCGTCGCGCCGGCAATCTCCAGGTTGCCGCCGGTTTCGGCTTTCAGTCTCGTTACCACCTCGACCGGGTCGCCGCGTTCCAGGCGGGAATTCCAGTCGACGGACGTTAACGTGCGCGAGAACACGACCTTGGGCATGTCGCGCCAGATGTGGGCGAAGTCGACGATCAGCGGGGTGGCATCCGGGTCCTTGTCAGCGGTCGGCCAGTACGCGGACATCAGTTCGTAGAGCCGCCGCCCGTAGAACGACAGGGCCGTCTCCCGCTCGAAGTCGTTCCAGTACTGGTGCAACTCGTCGCTCGGTTCGCCCCAGTCGATGTTGCCTTGTGCGTCGGCGATGTACCCGTCCACCGACACGTTGAAGCCATAGATGAGTTTGCCCATGCAGATCAGACTGCACCGCAACGCGTTACTCATCGCGGCGAGTCCCGTCCTGGAGGGTCCGCGCGTTAAGAGATTTCGTCAACCGTTGGGTCCAGGTTGTCCATCCGCGCCGAAGATGGAGCCTTTAGTGCCACCGGCACCTCCAAGGCCTCCCACCGCACCGGCGAAGGGCGCGCCGGGAACCCCGCCCCCGCCGCCGTTGCCGCCGGTGCCGATGTACTCAGCGGAGCCACCGGAGCCGCCCGCCCCGCCGTCGCCGCCGATACCACCGGTGCCGCCGGTACCTCCGGCACCACCCCACCCGCCGAACCCGCCGCTCCCGACCCCGCCGGTCGCGCCTCCGTTGCCACCGGCACCCCCCATGCCGCCCGTGCCCAACGGGATCCCCGCAGCGCTTCCGCCGGCCCCACCGGTGCCACCGCTACCACCGTTGCCCCACACCAGCCCGGCCGAACCGCCGGCACCGCCCCCGCCACCATTGCCGCCCACGCCGCTGACCCCGGCCTGTCCGCCCGCGCCGCCGTTGCCGCCGAATCCGCCGCCGCCGAACAACAATCCGCCTTGGCCACCGGCACCGCCGTCACCGCCGATCCCGCCCGCGACGCCGGCGCCACCGGCTCCACCGGCCCCGCCGAAGCCGATCAGGCCGGCATCACCGCCGGCCCCACCATTCGCGGCGACGGTCTGGCTCGGCGTGAGACCACCCGCGCCGCCGAGGCCGCCGTTGCCGATCAAGAGCCCGGCGCGTCCGCCGGCACCACCGAATCCGCCGGTCGACGTTGCCACTGCGGGGTCGCCTGCCCCGCCCGCGCCACCCTGACCGCCATCGCCGAACAGGGTCGCGGCGCCGCCGCTGCCGCCCGCGCCGCCGCTGCCGCCCGAGGTGTTGTCGCCGCCCGCGCCACCGGCGCCGCCATGACCGTAGAACAGCCCACCTGTGCCGCCTCCGCCCCCGAGGCCGCCTCCGGCACCGCCTTGCCCACCGCGGCCACCGTCGCCCAACAGCCACCCGCCGCGGCCACCCAGCCCGCCGGCCGCGCCGCCGCTTCCGCCGGTTCCGCCCGCGCCGCCATTGCCGATCAGCCCCGCGTCACCTCCCGCGCCGCCGGCCTGGTTGGCCCCGCCGGCCGCGCCGTCGCCGCCATTGCCGAGCAACAGTCCGCCGGCGCCACCGGCTCCGCCAGGGGTGGTCGCATTGGTGCCGTTTCCGATCAGCGGCCGGCCCACCAGAAACTGGGTCGGGGCGTTGACCAGGTCGAGCACCGGTTGCAGCGGTCCGGCGTTGACCGCCTCCGCCACTGCGTAACCACTGGCTCCCGTCGTCAACAGCTGCACAAACCGCTGGTGGAACGCCTCAGCCTGGGCGCTCAGCGTCTGGTACTGCTGGGCGTGTCCGGTGAAGAGTGCCGCCACGGCGGCCGAGATCTCATCTCCGCCCGCGGCCAGGATCGCGGAGGTGGGTAGTGCCGCGGCCGCGTTGGCCTCGGCCAGAGTGGATTTGATGCCCGCCAGGTCCGTTGCCGCCGACACCATCAGCTCCGGGACCGCAATCAGCTCCGCCACACTCAACCTATCGGTATCGCGGGCCGGGATGTTTCAGTCGGAGCCAGAAATCCCACCGGTCCGGACGCGATGCATAGCGACAGGGCGGTGGTGGCGGCACGAACCGTGATCGCGTCCCCGGCACCGGGCAGTCGCGCGTAGACACGGTTGAGGCCAGGACGAACCGGAACCTTGACTTCGGGGCCCTGGGAGAGGGCCAGCAGCATCGAGCCGTCGGTGTTGGCCAGGTAGTTGATTTCGACCGTCCAGTCGGCCGGCAGCAGCGGCCCGTCCAAGACCAGGCGCGTCGGTTGGTCGGGCTGGGCGAAGTAGCCGCACTGTGGCACCGGACCGGCGATGATGGTCCGCACCCAGGTCACTCGGGCCTCGACCAGCCGGCCCTTGCTGTCGAGCATTCTCAATTGTGTTGTGGTGGAGGAGAATTCGGGACGATCACGGACTAGGGCGAACATGTGGCTGGCCAGGTTCTCCGGCCAGGCGACACGTTGCAGCACCAGCGGATCGACCTCCTGATCCAGCAACGGCGCGTCGGCTGCGGCCAGCGCGGCTCGTGCGTTCTTCAGGTACGGTTCCGCGGGGTTGTCGCGCCACGACGTCAGGAACGTCGACGTCGAAAACAAACTGCTGGCCAAGAACAGCAGTACCGCCGCGCTTGTCAGCGCGGTGCGCAGACGGGAAACGTCCAGCCAGCCCGACGATTGCCGGTTCGGCGCGGTGAACGCAATCGCTGCCAGCAGAGCCAACACGAAGACCAGATCGGGGAAATACCGCAACGTCTGGGCCAGTTCGAGTGCGGTGAATCGCGATGACCGCATCAGATAGATCGGTACCTGACAGGCGACGGCGTAGCCCGCCGCCGTCACCCACACCCACCCGATGCGTTGCTTGCGCAAGAAGGAAAAGGCAAGCGCCGCAAACAAAACCAGCCAACCCAGCGTCATCACCAGCGGACCGGGAACCGCCCACGGGGACGCGGGCGCCCAGCGGGCCCAGTCCCACGGCCCGCCGGCCAGGCCCGGCACAATGCCGTGCGTGATCGAGCGGCGCAGCAGCGCCCAGGTCATCGCCAGATCTGAACTCCACCTCCGCTGGTTCACCACGGCCAGGTACAGCGCCACCCAACCGGCCGTCAACGTAAGCGCCGGCACCCACAGCCGGAAGCCCGCTCGCCACACCTTGCGTAACGCATCCCGGTCACCGTGGACGTGACACAGCAGGGCCACCACTGCGAAGGCGACGAACGGGATCACCGCCGCCTTCTCGAAGAACAGCAGACCGCCGAAATAGGCCAACAACCCCGTCGCCGCGTAGCGCTGGTTGCCGGTGCGGACCAACAGCACCGCGTCACCGCACACCCAGGCCAGCGCCGCCAGCATCGGCAGCGAGTTCAGGGCCGCCGCCCACCAGGCGAAGCCCGGCACTCCCAACGGCGTGAACAACGCGAAACTCAACGGAAGCAGCAGCACCGGTCGCCAACCGAGGATCACGTGCAGCGTCCGCAACAACGAAAGCGATGCGAGTAGTTGCAAGGCCACCAGGCTGATCGCCGGCCCGGTCCAGTCCAGCGGCGCCGCCCGAATGATCGACCCGGCCACTAGGAAGGCGCCCGGCATCAGGTGACCGTCGTGATCGTCGAACAGGTACGACGCAGACACCAGGCCCTGCGTCCCGGCCTTGCCGACGAGAATCAGATCGTCCCAATAGAAATAGCCACCGAAAGCCAGCGCTGCGCGGATACCCAGCTGCACGGTGATCATTACGGCCGCCGCCAGCGCCACTCGGTATGGTGGGCCGGTGCACGCACTGGTCACCGGGGCAGCCGGTTTCATCGGGTCGACGCTAGTCGACCGTCTGCTGGCCGACGGTCACACCGTCGTTGGCCTGGACAACTTCGCGACTGGGCGCGCGACCAACCTCGAGCACCTGGCCGAGCACCCGTCGCAGGTCTTCACCTTCGTCGAGGCCGACATCGTGAACGCGGACCTGGACGCCATTCTCGAGGAGCACAAGCCCGAGGTGGTGTTCCACCTGGCGGCCCAGATCGATGTCCGGAACTCGGTGGCCGATCCGCAATTCGATGCCTCGGTGAACGTGGTGGGCACCGTCCGGCTGGCCGAAGCCGCCCGGCGGGCCCAGGTGCGCAAGATCGTGCACACCTCCTCCGGCGGGTCCATCTACGGCGTCCCGCCCCAGTACCCCACTCCGGAGACGGTGCCGGCCGACCCCGCTTCGCCCTACGCCGCGGGCAAGGTGGCCGGCGAGATCTACCTGAACACCTTCCGGCATCTGTACGGCCTGGACTGTTCGCACATTGCGCCGGCCAACGTCTACGGCCCACGCCAGGATCCGCACGGCGAGGCCGGTGTGGTCGCGATCTTCGCCCAGGCGCTGCTGGAAGGTAAGCCCACCAAGGTGTTTGGCGACGGCTCCAACACCCGCGACTATGTGTTCGTCGACGACGTCGTGGACGCCTTCGTCAAAGCGTCCGGGAACGCGGGCGGTGGGCAGCGCTTCAACGTCGGCACCGGCGTCGAAACCTCAGACCGCCAACTCCATTCGTCGGTGGCCGCTGCTGTCGGCGGTCCGGACGATCCAGAGTTTTTCCCACCACGGCTGGGCGACCTGAAACGCTCCTGCCTCGACATCGGTTTGGCGGCTGAGGTTTTGGGTTGGCGGCCACAGGTCGGCTTGGACGAAGGCGTGCGCCGGACGGTGGAGTTCTTCCGGCACCGGCACGCCTAGCTCGCCCAACTAATCCGGCGCTTGGGCGCCCTCGAGCGCGACGGCCCGCGCCAGCCGTGCGTAACGCAACTCGAGGTCCTTGAACCGCATGTACGTGCTCAGCGTGGTGAAACTGAACGCCATGATCAGCGCGTATAGCATCAGGTCGGTGCCGCGATTCACCCCGAACCAGTGCGCGACGATCGTGGTGTCGTCGGGCCGCAGCACCGCGTAGATGCCCAGCAGCACGAAGATGACGTAGCCGACCTTCACCCAGGCCCGCGCCCGTGCACTGCGACGCGACCGCAGCAGGAAGATCAGCAGCGCGATGATCGAACCGATCAGCAGCACCTTGATCCAGTTCATCTCGTCGTCCCTGTCAACGCCGTATCCTCCCTCGCAGGAACCCGTCGAAAATAATGTTGACGCCGTTCAGCAACGGCTGACCTTTCGACTTCGAGTACTCGGTGTAGAGCACCTCGACCGGCACTTCGGCCACCCGCCAATGGTTTTCGGCGATCATCATGACGATCTCGGTGGCGTGGCTCATGCCACTCATGGTGATGTTCATGCCGTCGGCGACGGTCTTGTTGAACACCCGCAGGCCGTTGTTGGTGTCGGTCAGGCCGAGTCGACGACCACGGCGGCTGAGTCGGGCTGCGGTCTGCAGGACGATCCGTTTCAGCAGCGGCGGCCGGCTGGCGGACTCCTGACCGAACCGGGTGCCAATCACCACGTCCACGTCGCCGACGGCCAACCGTTCGACCATCGCGGCCACATCTTTGACCCGGTGCTGCCCGTCGGCGTCGAAGGTGGCGAACACCTCGGCGCCGGGTTGCCGCCGCGCGTATTCGACGCCGGTCTGGATCGCCGCACCCTGGCCCAGGTTGATCGGATGACGAACCAGGTGCGCTCCGGCCTTTCGCGCGATCTCGCCGCTGCCGTCAGAGCTGCCGTCGTCAACGCAGACGACATTGTCGAAGACCGATCGCAGCTCGGCGATTACCTCGCCGATGACTGGGCCTTCGTTGAAGTTGGGGACGACGATCCAGACGTGATGTGCTTCAGAACCCATTTCAAGCCACAAAGTACACGTAGAGACCGGTCGTGATCAGTTGCCGGCGCGTCCGCCACGCCCGAGCGCGAGCAGATGAACGGCGATTCCCACCAGGGGACCGCACAGCAGAGCGATCACGGTGCGCGTCTCCAGCGGTAGCGGCAAGGCCAGCAACAGCCCCGACGCCACCGTGGCACCGACCCAGCCCAGTGAATACGCCCGGTGCAACGCGGCCGCCACGGTGGCCGCGCCGGTCAACGTCAGCAGGGCCATCGCCACGGCGGCGGCCGTCAGCCAGGCCAGCAACGCGCTGGAGGGCTGGTACCCCGCGCCGAACCCGACACGCAACAACCACGGACCCACGACGCCGGCCAGCAGCACGCCCAAACCGCCGATTCCGGCGACTAGCAGCGCGGGGGAGACCAGCGCCCGCAACCGGTGGCTGCGTTCGTCGACGAAATGGGCGATCAGGTTGCCCTGCATGGCGGTCAGCGGCACCAGCAGCGGCGCACGGGTCAATGTGACCGCCAGGATGACGACGCCTCCTTCAGCGCCGAGTTCGGCGGAGGTCAGCTTCAGCAGGACCGGGAAGCCCATCACCAGAATCGCGCTGGCACCCGCCGCGGTAATGGAGTGAGCCGCGCCGCGTAGAAAGGTCGCGGTGCTGCCGGGGGTTGGCAGCTTCGCGGTGGTGCGCGCGATCGGCGAGCTGATCAGGATGATCAGCCACGCCACCGAGCCCGCGACGGTTGCCCACAGGAAGCCCACCAGGTCCCAGCCGATCACGAATGTGGCGGCGGCGACGGTCACCCTGATTACCGCGTCGGTCACCATCAAGGCGCCGTACTGACCCCATCGGTTGGTGCCGGCCAACATGCCCAGCAGGGTCGCGTGCAGGCAGAACCCGGCCAAACCGATGCTGAGCAAGGCGACCGACAACCAGCGCGCCTCAACGAAAACCCGTCCGCTCCACAGCGGTGCGCTGCCTGCGATCAGGACGGCCGCGGCCACCCCGACCATGGCGGCGATCCTTAGTGGATGGGTGAGTGGACGGGTTCGGGACGTGCCGGAACCCTCCGGCAACTCGTGCAGGTGGTGCATGGCGCGCACCTCACGGGTGGTCTCCTGCAACAGACCGTTGGTGGCACCGCTGACCAGGCCGAACGCTCCCCAGAACACGCCGAAGATAGAAAATCCGCTCGGCGCCAGGTCACGGGCGGCCAGATAGATCACCGCATAGCCGCACAGCGCGGTCACCGCGGTTGCGGTGCCGACGCGCGCGACGCTGCCGCGCGCGATCGGCCCCGCTGAGGTTCCCGTAGCTGCCGGGGTGCCAGCGCCGTCCGTCACCGTGGCGACACTAGCGGACTAGCGCGCGACTAGGCCCAGCTAGAACCCACCGCCGAGTCCGTCTGTGCCATGTTGTTACCGGCAGCCTGGACCTTCTGGCCGTGTGCGTTGGCCTGCTCGTAGATCACCTGGAAGTTGCGGCCCAACTGGGCGATGAACTCCTGGCAAGCCACCGAACCGGCGCCGCCCCAGAAGTCACCGGCAGCCAGCACATCGCGAACGATGGCCTGGTGCTCGGCCTCCAAGTTGGCGGCCTGGCCGCGGATCAGCGCACCGTGAGCGTCGACGTCGCCGAACTGGTAATTGATCGTCATCGTGGGAGCCCTTTCTAGCTGCTCAACACTTGCTGGGAGGCCTGCTCTTGCTGCTCGTAGTTGTTCGCGTCGCGAACCAGCCCGTCGCGCACCCCGTGCAGCATGTTGACGATGTTGCGGAATGCGGTATTCATCTGGCCCATCGTGTCCAACGAGGTGGCCGAGGCCAGACCGCTCCAGCCTGCACCGGAAATGTTCTGCGAGGACGCCCACATCCGGCGGGCCTCGTCCTCAACGGTCTGGGCGTGGGCCTCAAAGCGCCCCGCCATGGCCCGCATCGCGTGCGGATCGGTCATGAACCGAGTTGTCATCGGATGCTCCTTTCTGAAAAGCAGTGAGTGTCTCTGGACTAAGCAGTGGATTCAGTTGTGAGAGACGCATGCGGCGGATAGGCCGAAATGATCACCCCCTGTCGAGGAGGACGGAACGACAGCCGATCCGTCTGCAATCACAGGGTTGCAACGACTCGTTGAAGAGCCATTGGAAAAAGATGAAACACGCTGGCCAGCGCGTGTGTGCGGGTCAGTGTCCTTCGGTCCGGAAGCGCTGCACCGAGCGCTCCACCTCGGCCTCGGCCTCGGCCCGGCCGACCCAGTCGGCGGCCTTGACGAACTTGCCCGGCTCCAGGTCTTTGTAGTGCACGAAGAAGTGCTTGATCGCTTCCAGCTCGTGCTGCGGGACGTCGTCGATGTCCTGGATGTGGTCCCACCGGTTGTCGCCGGCGGGAACGCATAGCACCTTGTCGTCACCGCCGGCCTCGTCGACCATCCGGAACATCCCGACCGGCCGCACCTCGACCAGCACTCCCGGGAACAGCGGCTGCGGCAGCAGCACCAGCGCGTCCAGCGGGTCGCCGTCCTCACCCAAGGTGTCCTCGATGAACCCGTAGTCGGTCGGGTAGGCCATCGGGGTATAGAGGTAACGGTCCAGACGCACGCGGCCGGTCTCGTGATCGACCTCGTACTTGTTGCGCTGGCCCTTGGGGATTTCGATGGTGACGTCGAATTGCACGGCTACACAGTAGTCGAGCGGGTGCCGCGGCACTGCTTCGCGGCCGGTTCGGCAGAATGGGACACGAAAACAAGAGACCGAGACGATCGCGCAGGAATTCATGGGCCCCAAACGCTGGCGCAAGTCGACCCACGTGCTGGTCGGGTTGGCGGTGCTTGCGGTGGTGGCGGCTGTAGTGGCGGCCGCGGTGCTGTTCACCACGGGTGGGCATGGCACCAGCGGCGCGCGGTCAACCGTCCCCCCGCCCCGGCCGCCCACGGTCAAGGCGGCGGTCAGTCCGGCGGCAGAAAGCGCCGCCACCCCCAGCCCCGGGGGTGTGTCGGTGGCCCTGGCGGGCGTCGCGGCCGATCCCAATCTGGGCAGGTTGGGTGGCAGGATCACCGATGCGGCCACCGGCAAGGAACTGTGGCGTCAGCTCGATGACGTGCCGATGGTGCCGGCGTCGACCAACAAGATTCTGACGGCAGCGGCCGCGCTGCTGACTCTGGACCGTCAAGCCAGGATCAGCACCCGGGTGGTGGCCGCCGGCCAAGCCACCCAGGGACCGGTGATCTTGGTGGGTGCTGGCGATCCGACCCTGTCGGCGGCGCCGCCCGGCGTCGAGACCTGGTATCGGGGTGCGGCAAGGATCAATGACCTGGTCGAGCAGGTGCATCGCAGCGGTATGACGCCCACGGCCGTGCAGGTGGATATCTCCGCGTTCAGTGGCCCTACGTTGGCGCCGGGCTGGGACCCCGCCGACGTCGATAACGGCGACGTCGCGCCGATCGAGGCCGCGATGATCGACGCCGGGCGTATCCAGCCGACCACCGTCAACTCCCGGCGCTCCAAAACCCCGGCGCTGGACGCCGGACGTCAACTGGCCCTGGCTCTCGGACTGGACCCGGCGGCGGTCACCGTCGCGTCGGCACCATCGGGGGCGCGGCAATTGGCTGTCGTGCAGTCGGCGCCGCTGATCCAACGGCTGTCTCAGATGATGAACGCCTCGGACAACGTGATGGCCGAGTGCATCGGACGCGAGGTCGCGGCGGCCATCAACCGGCCGCAGAGCTTCACCGGCGCCGTTGACGCGGTGACAAGCCGGTTGAACACCGCGCACGTCGACACCGCCGGTGCCGCCCTGGCCGATTCCAGCGGCTTGTCGGTCAACGACCGCCTGACGGCTCGGACGCTCGACGGGGTGATGCAGGCCGCGGCCGGGCCGGATCAGCCGTCGTTGCGGGCGCTGCTGGATCTGCTGCCGATCGCGGGCGGCAGCGGAACCCTCGGTGAACGGTTCCTCGACCGGTCCACCGCCCAGGGGCCGGCCGGCTGGCTGCGAGCCAAGACCGGTTCGCTGACCGCGGTGAACTCGCTGGTCGGAGTGCTCACCGACGCCGACGGGCGGGTACTGACCTTCGCGTTCATCTCCAACGACGCCGGCCCCAACGGCCGCAACGCCCTCGACGCCCTGGCCACCAAGCTGTGGTTCTGCGGGTGTGTGACGTGACCGAATCCTCGGAGCTGACCATCGGTAACGCCGTCGACTGGGGGTTCGCGGCGACGGTAGGGGAGAAGTTGGCCCGCGGTGGTCCGGTCACCTCTGACTACACGCGGCGGCAGGTGATCGAGGAGTTGTCGCGCGCGGCCGAGCAGGCGGAGCCGCCGGTGCGCGACGTGACCGGCCTGATCACCGAGGGCGCCGTGCCGCCGGCCCGGCTCGTGAACCGGTCGGAGTGGATCCGGGCCGCGACCGAATCGATGCGGGCAATGACCAATGGCGGCGACAAGCCCCGCGGGTTGCTCACCGGCCGGCTGACCGGTGCCCAGACGGGAGCGGTGCTGGCATTCGTCTCGTCCGGCATTCTGGGCCAGTACGACCCGTTCGGCGGTCCTGACGCGGGGACGCTGCTGCTGGTCTACCCCAACGTGATTGCCGTCGAGCGGCAGCTAAAGGTCGATCCCTCCGATTTCCGGTTGTGGGTCTGCCTGCACGAAGTCACCCACCGGGTGCAGTTCACTGCCAACCCCTGGATCGCCGGTTACATGTCGAGTTCGCTGCAACTGTTGACTCAGGAACCCGCGGAGGACATTCGCGAGGTGGCCAGTCGGCTCGCCGACTTCGTCCGTAACCGGGGCTCATCCGATGATTCCAACGCTGAAGGGATATTGGGGCTGGTGCGCGCCGTACAGTCCGAGCCGCAACGCAAGGCGATGGATCAGTTGTTGGTGCTGGGCACGCTGCTCGAGGGTCACGCGGAGCATGTGATGGATGCGGTCGGACCGATGGTGGTGCCCTCGGTTGCCACCATCCGTCGCAAGTTCGACGAACGCCGCCAGCGCAAGCAACCGCCCCTGCAGCGCCTGCTGCGTGCCCTGTTGGGTTTCGACGCCAAACTCAGCCAGTACACCCGGGGCAAGGTGTTCGTCGACGAGGTGGTGGACCGGGTCGGCATGAAGCGCTTCAACACGATCTGGACGGGTCCCGAGACGTTGCCCTTGCCCGCCGAGATCGAACACCCGCAGCGATGGATCGACCGGGTGCTGTAGCCCAACTGCGCAGGGCGGTAAGCGAATTCGCGCAGACACAGCTGACCGATCGGGTTACCGGGTGGTGCGTCGCCCTGTCCGGAGGTCCGGATTCCCTGGCGCTGACCGCCGTCGCGGCAGGGCTGCGACCGACCACCGCGCTGATCGTGGATCACGGGCTGCAGCCGGAGTCGGCTGTGATCGCCGAAAACGCACGCACACAAGCTATTTCATTGGGTTGCGTGGATGCCAAGGTAATTCGCGTCGAGGTCGGTGCCGATGGGGGTCCGGAAGCGGCGGCGCGCGCTGCCCGCTACTCCGCACTGGCCGCGCACCGAGAGGGGCCGGTGTTGTTGGGGCACACGCTCGACGATCAGGCCGAGACGGTGCTGCTGGGATTGGGGCGCGGATCGGGGGCGCGGTCGATCGCCGGCATGCGCCCCTTCGACTCGCCGTGGGGCCGGCCGCTTTTGGCAGTTCGTCGGGACCTGACGCACGCTGCCTGCGCGGAATTGGGGTTGACGCCCTGGCAGGACCCGCACAACGCTGATCGCCGTTTCACCCGGGCTCGGTTGCGGGCTGAAGTGTTGCCGCTGCTCGAGGACGTGCTGGGTGGCGGAGTTGCCGAGGCGTTGGCGCGCACGGCGACAGCGCTGCGCGAGGACACCGAGCTGATCGACGCTCTGGCCGCCGACGCGCTGCCTGCGGCTGCGGTCGAGGCGGGGCTGGATACGCGTGCTCTGTCCGCGCTTGGGGGTCCGGTGCGGCGCCGGGTTATCCGCAGCTGGCTGTTGTCCGGGGGGGCGATTGGGCTGACCGACAAGCAGATCCGCGGCGTGGACGCGCTGATCACGGCGTGGCGTGGCCAGGGCGGGGTGGCGGTTGGATCGACTTTGCAGGGTCAGCGACTGATCGCGGGACGCCGTGACGGCGTGCTTAAGCTGCGCCAAGAGACGATTTGACGGCCGCGTTGATTCCTCACAGCCAGGCATGGCACGCTGTGGGCGTGACGGCCGAGCTGTACCCGGGGGACATCAAGTCGGTGCTGCTCACCCAGGAGCAGATCCAGGCCCGTATCGCCGAGCTCGGTCAGCAGATCGCCGATGATTACCGGGACTGTGCGGC
This sequence comes from Mycobacterium asiaticum, assembly GCF_001673365.1. Taxonomy (GTDB): domain Bacteria; phylum Actinomycetota; class Actinomycetes; order Mycobacteriales; family Mycobacteriaceae; genus Mycobacterium; species Mycobacterium asiaticum_A. The sequence continues at coordinate 14,856 of NZ_LZLS01000212.1, read as the reverse complement.
CAGCACTGGACAAGACCTACTGCTGATCACCGTGCTCAAAGGTGCGGTGCTGTTCGTCACGGACCTGGCGCGCGCGATTCCATTGCCGACGCAGTTCGAGTTCATGGCAGTTAGTTCGTATGGATCGTCGACCTCGTCGTCGGGGGTGGTGCGCATCCTCAAAGACCTCGACCGCGACATTCACGACCGCGACGTGCTGATCGTCGAGGATGTGGTCGACTCAGGTCTCACTCTGTCCTGGCTGTTGCGCAACCTGACCAGCCGTCATCCACGTTCGTTGCAGGTCTGCACGTTGCTGCGCAAGCCGGACGCAGTGGGGGCGAACGTCGAAATCAGTTACGTCGGCTTCGACATCCCGAACGACTTCGTGGTCGGCTACGGCCTGGACTACGACGAGCGCTACCGCGACCTGTCCTACATCGGAACGCTGGATCCGCGGGTCTACCAGTAACCGGTCAGCAGGTCCGCGACAGGTTTCGTTAACCTTCTGTTCAATTGCTTGCGCGGCAGCGTATGGGGTGTTCGGGCAAAAGCGCAGCTCAGATATGACGCACTTGGAGTTCATCGCTACATCAGGCTTGGCCTGGGCTTGATTTGGGCTTGATTTCACCCTTGGTGGGTGCCTCGATCGCGCCGTGACCGGCGAAGGCGCTCGCGTTTCTTAGCGTTTCGGGGCTCGTCCTGCGGAGCGGGGATGCGCCGTACTTGCCTGAAAATTCCTGGTCGTCCCGGAAAATGGTTGTTATCCAGCACTTTTGCTACGCGTGCTGGCGATAACCGCTTTACCGGGTTCTATATCACACGGCGTTCGTATAAAGCCAGCTGCACAGCCGTTTTCATGTAAAACTCAAAATAGATTTGAAACAAATGTGATTCACATACTTCGTAAGGCTTGCTTACGGAAATGCATTAGCAAATGAATAATCACTAGCTCGCCAGTGAACAGGCTGTGCGAACACTGGGTGACGTAGTCCCGCTCCCCTAACGTGTCATTTGATCAATTCCACGTCCGATGACGACGAAGTCCTCGGACGCAGAAAGCTGCGGAAAACAGGCAATCATTGCAGGAGGAATGTTCATGTCGCTCGTTTATGCGGAGCCCGATGTTTTGGACAGTGCTGCGACGGAGTTGCAGTCAATCAATGCAGCCGTGGCGGCGGGACACGCGGCCGCGGCGACCCCGACCACCGGCGTGATTCCGGCCGCCTCGGATCTGGTGTCCCTGCTGACCGCGTCGCAGTTTGCCACGCACGCGAAGCTCTTCCAGGAGATCGGTGCCCAGACTGCGGCGATCCACACACAGATGGCGACAACGCTGGGACTGAACGCCGGGTCGTACGCCGCCGCCGAAGCTTCCAACGCCGCCAACATCGGCTAGCTGGAAACAACCATGGTGGATTTCGCTCAGTTGCCGCCGGAGATCAATTCGGCGCTGATGTATTCCGGCGCGGGCTCGGGACCGCTCTTGGCCGCCGCGGCCGCGTGGGAGGGGCTGGCCGCTGAGCTGCAAAGCGGTGCCGCGTCGTGGCTGACCGTGTTGAACACCCTGACCGACGGTCCATGGCAGGGCCCGTCGGCGGCGGCGATGGCCGGCGCGGTAGCGCCCCAGATCGCGTGGCTCAACAACGCCGCCGAACAGGCACAGCAGACCGCATCTCAAGCGGTCGCGGCAGCGAGCGCCTACGAGGCGGCTTTCGCCGCGACCGTCCCGCCGCCGGAAATCGCGGCCAATCGGGTGTTACTCGCCACCTTGCTGGCCACCAACTTCCTTGGCCAGAACACCGCGGCCATCGCGGCCACCGAGGCGCTGTACGGCGAAATGTGGGCACAGGACGCAGCGGCAATGTACGGCTATTCGGGTGCGTCGGCGCAGGCAGCGGCGTTGCCCCCGCTAACCCCGCAGTCGATTGCCGCCGCACTGGGGGCATGGAGTGCGCAGTCCAGCGCGGCCTTCAACGCATTCAACGCCGGTCTCAATCAGCAGGGCCTGTATGACATCCCAAAGGTGCTGCTTCGGATGGCCGGCTTGACCAACGAAAACCCGGCATTCGTGAACCCCCAGGCGATGCTTGGCCTGACGGGGACCGCGTGGAACCCCAACGGCGACGGAATCGTCCTGAACGGCATCATCGGTGACGTCATGGAGGGCCTCACCGGATCGCAGACGATCGACGGCAGCACCCCGTTCGACGCCTACATCAGGCTGGTTTCGCCGATGCGGCTCAGCACCACCGCGATGAAGGACATCGACGGTCTTTTCCACAGCGCTTTTCCTGCCTTCGGCAAGGCGGCCGAGGGTGCGGCGAAGGCCGCCGAAGGAGCAGCGGCTGCTGCTGCACCTACCTTCGGCAGCGGTTTCGGGAACGCGCTCGGCGGGATCACCGGTGCTGTCGGCAACGCGTCGAAGGTCGGGGCGGTTTCCGTTCCGGCCAGCTGGATCAGCACGCCGGCGGCCGCCCCAGTGAATGTGGCTCTCAATGGCATGGGCGCTGCGGCTGCCGCGGAGCCCGCGACGGCCGCGTTCGGGGGGTTGCCGGTGATGCCCGGCGCCGGTTCGGGGCGCAGTGTGGCGAACTTCGCCGCGCCGCGGTACGGGTTCAAACCCACGGTGGTGGTGCAACCGCCGTCGGGCGGGTAGCGCTCGCCGGTGGTGACAACACGAGCGGGCTGACAATCCACTAGGGACTAATAGCCATTCAATGGACGCCCATCCCCGATCCGGGGATGGGCGTTCACGCAATTAAAGCGTCAGGCGTATTTGCGCGGCCAGGGTAAAAGCGCTAAAACGAAAAATATTGCAATTGTTACCTATGGCAATAAATTCGCCGGACAAGGATTACAGCAAAGATATCCGCGGCGTATTAGCATCCCGAGGCGGATCACTCTAGGTCATCTACCGGTGCCGCGGGGATATTCAGGCCAAATTCATAGAAAGCGGCATCTTAGCAGGAAAGCCGCTTGGTGAAATGAATTGTTGTTAACCCACCAGTGAACAAGCTGTGTGAAGGGTGGGTTGCGCTCGAATGGCTGCCTAATGTGGCGGAGGATGCGCGTCGGTGAGGTAACTGATCACTGAAAACACCGATGCACCGCCTTGAGGGAGGGAAATACATGTCGCTCGTGATCGCTCGCCCGGAAATCGTGGCTGGCGTGGCCGGGGAACTGCAGTCCATCAACGCCTTGGCCCGATCGGGAGATGAACTCGCCGCAGCACCGACAACGGGGGTGGTTCCGGCCGCCGCTGACGTGGTGTCGCAGCTGACCGCCGCCCAATTCGCCGCACACGCCCGCCTGTACCAGGTGATCAGCCAGCAGGCCGCGTTGGTGCAGGACCAATTGGCCACCACACTTGCCGTCACCGCGGGTTCGTACGCGGACACCGAGGCCGCCAACGCCGCCAACATCGGCTAGGCGAGGAGTCGTAATAGTGGATTTCGCTCTACTACCGCCCGAAGTCAACTCCACGTTGATGTATTCCGGACCGGGTGCAGGGTCGATGCTGGCCGCAGCTTCGGCATGGGAATCGCTGGCCGCCGAGCTCAACAGCACGGCGGGGTCCTACCGTTCCCTGTTGTCCGGCCTGGCCGCTGGCCCGTGGATGGGACCTGCCGCCGCGGCCATGTCGGCGGCGGCCGCTCCGCACCTGGCTTGGCTGAGCAACACAGCGCTGCTGGCCGAACAAGCTGGCGCCCAAGCCTCCGCCGCGGCAGGTGCCTACGAGGCGGCGTTCACCGGCACGGTCCCCCCGGCCGTGGTTGCGGCGAACCGCGCCCTACTGGCGCAGCTCGTGGCGACCAACATCTTCGGCCAGAACACTCCGGCGATCGCAGTGGTCGAAGCCGACTACGCCGAAATGTGGGCGCAGGATGCCGGCGTGATGTACAGCTATGCCGGTTCCTCGGCGGCGGCGACGGCATTGACGCCGTTCACGCCGCCGAAGTCGGCGACGACACCAACCGCGTTGGCCGGCCAGGCCGCCGCGGTCTCCCAGGCCGTCAGCAGCACCGCCGCGGCCGACGTGCCTCAACTGCAGCAGCTGATATCCAATCTGCCCAACACGCTCGGGGGTATGGCCGCGTTCAACCCCGCAACCGCGCTGGGTGTGGAGTTCACCGGCGACGCGCTGACCTTCGATGGCCCGCTCGGCGACATCTTGGACGCGTTGACGGGATCGTCGACCCTTGATGCCGGCACCGGCATCAATGCGTTCATCAGGTTGATCTCGCCCACCCGTCTGTTCGCGACCACTTTCCGGGATGTCACCGGTCTGGGTCAGACCTTCTTCCCCGCGGCCGGTCATGCCGCCAAGGAAGCCGCTAAGGCGCTCGAGGCGCTGCCGCACAGCTTCAACTTCTCGGGGCTGGGTGGCGCCTCCGGATTGGGCGGGATCGGTAAGGCTGCACAGATCGGTGGGCTCTCGGTACCGAACGCGTGGGCGTCGGCGACTCCTGGGATCGGGCGCATGGCAACGTTGCCGCTTGCCACGCCCGGGGCCGTCGCTGAAGCTGCCGCACCCAGTCAGCACATGTTGGGCGGCATGCCGCTCACCGGCGGGGCGGGACGCGGTCTGGGTGCAGCCGCCGCGCCTCGCTACGGATTCCACCCGACCGTGATGACACGCCCGCCGTTCGCGGGGTAGCTAGGGCGTAACCAGGATCTTGCAGTGCCGCTCCGGGTCTGCCAGGTCCTCGAAGGCCGCGCCCACTGCGTCCAGGCCTACCTCGCCGGTGATCATCGGTGCCACATCGATGTCGCCTTCGGCGATGGCGCGCAACGAGTCGGCGAACTCCTCTGGTGTGTAGGCATTCACGAACTGCACGTTGATTTCCTTGGCGATGCCGAAGAACGGATGCACGGTGTCGGCCTGCATGCACACCCCGGCCACCACGAGGCGCGTGCCGTTGCGGGCCCGTTGCAGCACGTCGTCGATGATCCCCGGCACCCCGACCGCCTCGAACACCACGCCGGCCTTGGCCACGTCGAACGGCGAGCCCTGGGCCGGATCGACGGTCTGGTGCGCCCCCATCTTGGTAGCGAGTTCACGCCGCTTTGATGAAAAATCCGACGCCACAATGGTTTCGACGCCACGAACGCGAAGTGCGGCAATTATTGCCAGGCCGATCGGCCCGCAGCCGATCACCAGCGCGGTTTCGGCAACTCCGATCCCGGACTTGTTCACCGCGTGCAAACCCACCGCCATGGGTTCGACCAGTGCCGCGTGTCTGACGTCGAGCCCATTGGGCAGCGGCAAGAGTAACGGCGCCGAAAGCAGCATCCGTTCCGCATAGCCGCCCAGTGTGGTGTTGCTGAAGACAATCGGTTCGATGCCCTTGGCGGACAACACAACCGGAATCGAGGTGACCAGCGTGCCCGGCGCGTGGGTGTCGGTGTCGGGTCCGGCCTCGATGACCTCGGCGCTGAATTCGTGCCCCATGAAGACGTCACTGTTCAGGTCGAGGTCCATACCGCCGCGGTCACGGGCCAACCTATTGCTCAGCTCCACCACCTCGGCACCGTGTGCCGCGAAATGCAGGTCCGAACCGCAGATTCCGCAGCACCGCACCGCAACCAGCACCTGTCCCGGCCCCGGAACCGGCTCGGGCACGTCGTCCCGATAGATCATCCGTCCGTCGCGCAGCACCGATGCTCGCATCAGTTACCCGACCCATCCTGCTCGGCCACATGCTGGGTGATCGCCTGTACGACCGCTTGACCGGCCCGGCCGATCAACTCCTCGCGTTTGTCCTTGGCCCACTCGTGCGATGCCCGGGGGGCTTCGAGTTGACCCTTGAAGTACGGAATCACCTTGCGCGCGAACAGGTCATAAGAATGGAACGTCGCTTGCGGTGACGCCCAGTCGTGGCCCAACAGCAGCAGCGTCCCGAAGCCGCCCGAACGTTCCAGCAGATCCTCGATGTGGGCGATCGCGTCCTCGGGGGTGCCGATACAGCAATTGCCCTGGGCCGCATAGTCTGTGACGAACTCTCGCGGAGACTGCGCGCCTTCTACCGTGTTGGCCAGCGGCACGAACCCGGCCGCTCCGAAGTACTTCGCGAAATCCAGCAAACCATAGGTGCAGTCGTCGATCGCCTGGTCACGGGTGTCGGCGATGTGCATGATGCTCAGCACCCGCCAGTCGGAACGCTGCGGCTGTTCCCGCCCCACTTTCGCGGCCTGCTCGCACACCACATCCCAGGTGTTCTCCAGCGCCGCATAACCACCTGGCACCGACATCGACAACGACAGCAACGACGTGCCCAGCGCACCGGCCAGCCGCGGCCCGGACGGTGAAATCATTGCAGCAGTGGATATCTCGGGATAAGGCCAGGTGTACGGGCGGATGTGCAACTGGGCATCGCGCAAGGTGAACCATTCGGTGTGACGGTCGATGCGCTCGTCGGGCGCGGCGCGGAAGAGGGCCAGTATCGCCTCGAGAGACTCCTGCATCATCCGGCGCTGGTCGATCGGATCGATTCCCATCATGTAGGCGTCCGACGGCAACGCGCCCGGTCCAGTGCCGAACATCACCCGACCCCGGGTCAGGTGGTCCAGCAACACCCAGCGGTCGGCCACCATCAGCGGGTGATGGTAGGGCAGTGACACCACGCCGGTGCCCAGTCGGATGTGCTTGGTGCGTTCGGCGGCGGCCGCGATGAACACTTCCGGGCAGGCGATCAATTCGTAACCGCCGGAATGATGTTCGCCGAACCAAGCCTCGTCGTAGCCCAGGCGATCCAGCGCGACGACCCGATCCATGTCGTATTCCAGTGCCACCGTTGGGGATTGGCCGGTGGGATGAAACGGTGTAATGAAGACGCCGAATCGCATTGGGGCACTCACCATTGGACTCCTTCGAGGAATTCGAGCAAAGCGGAGTTCACTTCATCGGGCCGTTCTTGCTGTAACCAATGTCCGGCGCCGTCGATCATCAACTCGCGGTACGGCCCGCTCACTACCTCTGCGGCCCGGTCGGCCCGGGTGAACGTCAAGACGGGATCTGCTGAGCCGCCGACGAACAGGCAAGGCACCGTGATCTTGATCCCGTCCAGGTCCGCGCTGGTTTCCCAGTTGCGGTCCATATTGCGGTACCAATTCAGTCCGCCGGTAAAGCCGGTGCGCGTGAATTCCCGGATGTAGTGGTCTAATTCGTCCTGAGTGAGCCAGTCAGGCAGGCCGTCAGGCTCGGCGAGTCGCTCGATGAACCCTTCCGGCCCCGGGGCCAGCATCCGCAGCGCTGCCTCCTGGTCGCTGGGAAGCTGCAGGCTGCCCATCATCCGGCGCATGGTCCTGGCGGGGTCGGCGTTGAGTTCGGCGTCGGCGACGCCCGGTTCCTGGAAGTAGAGGATGTAGAAGAAGTTCTCGCCGAATGTGCGGCGCAGTGCCACCGTCACCGGGCGCTTAGCCCGGGGGACCGGGGGGACGCTCAATGCGGCAACCGCCGCGACCCGGTCAGGGTGCAGCAGCGGTGCATTCCACACCACCATCGCGCCCCAGTCGTGACCGATCCACACCGCCCGCTCGGCGCCGACGTCGTCGAGCAAACCCACCAGATCGCCCGTCAAGTGGTGCATGTCGTAGGCCTCGATCGCCTTCGGCTGTGACGACCCGCCGTAACCGCGCTGATCGGGCGCCAGCACGTGATATCCGGCATCGGCCAGGGCCGGGATCTGGTGGCGCCAGGAGTAGGCCAGTTCCGGGAATCCGTGACACAGCAACACCACGGGCGCGCCGCGATCGCCGGCCTCGACCACCCGCAACTGCACACCGTTGGTGTCAACTAACCGTTCGGTAGATAGGCCCACCGTCTCACCAAATCACAACCGAATCGGGCTGAGAAGGGTGTACGGGTAGATATCGCGGGACGGGGCGCGCATCATGGTGAGCCATGCGTCTGGACCACGTAGTGCTGTGGACGAACGAACCCCGGGTGGCGATGGATTTCTACACCAGGGTGGTTGGGCTGGAGCCGGTCAGGTTCGACGAGTACGAGGCCGGTGATGCGCCGTTTCCCAGCGTGCGGGTGTCTGGTGACTCCATCATTGATCTGATGCGGACCGAAGGGGCGTCTGCTACTGAGGCGATGACCAAAGTCGCGGGCAGCGCGGGCCACCGGATCAACCACGTCTGCCTCGCGATGACCAAGGACGAGTACGACGCGTTGGACCGGCGCCTACAGGCCGAGGGTGTGGACACCAGTGCACGGCTCAACCACAGCTTCGGCGCCCAGGGGTGGGCGCCGCAGGGCTATTACTTCGCTGATCCGGACGGCAACGTGGTCGAGGCGCGCTACTACGAGTAGTTCCTTCTCGCCGAACGTGAAGCTGGCCGCACGCTCGGCGACCGGGTTGGCCGGCGACCGCGCGCGGCAGGGCCCAGCCGGGTAGTGGGAACTGCCAAGACATCGGGGTAGTTGGTATAGCGGTAACCTGGACATTTCCAGCTGCGTTTATCGGGAAGGACCTGGCCGGATCGGCCGATGATTGATGAACCGTAAAAGCGTGATCCGCACCATCACGGCGGTCGCCGTCCTGGTGCTGCTCGGCTGGTCGTTCTTTTATTTCAGCGACGACACCCGCGGCTACAAGCCCGTCGACACTTCGGTGGCGATGGCCCAGATCAACAGCGACAACGTCAAGAGCGCGCAGATCGACGACCGCGAACAGCAACTCCGGCTGACCCTGAAAAAGGGCAACAACGACACCGAGAACTCCGACAAGGTCATCACCAAGTACCCAACCGGGTACGGCGTGGACCTGTTCAATGCCCTCACTGCCAAGAACGCCAAGGTCAGCACTGTAGTCAACGAAGGCAGCCTGATCGGCGAGCTGCTCGTCTACGTCCTGCCGCTGTTGCTGCTGGTGGGCCTGTTCGTGATGTTCTCGCGCATGCAGGGCGGCGCCCGGATGGGGTTCGGGTTCGGCAAGTCGCGCGCCAAACAGTTGTCCAAGGACATGCCCAAGACCACGTTCGCCGACGTCGCCGGCGTCGACGAGGCGGTCGAGGAACTCTACGAGATCAAGGACTTCCTGCAGAATCCCAGCAGGTACCAGGCGCTCGGCGCCAAGATCCCCAAAGGCGTGCTGCTCTACGGGCCGCCAGGCACCGGTAAGACGTTGCTGGCCCGCGCCGTAGCCGGTGAAGCCGGTGTGCCGTTCTTCACCATCTCGGGCTCTGACTTCGTCGAGATGTTCGTCGGCGTGGGCGCCTCCCGCGTCCGGGACCTGTTCGAGCAGGCCAAACAGAACAGCCCGTGCATCATCTTCGTCGACGAGATCGACGCGGTCGGCCGGCAAAGAGGTGCCGGGCTCGGTGGTGGCCATGACGAGCGGGAACAGACCCTCAACCAGCTGCTCGTCGAGATGGACGGCTTCGGTGACCGGGCCGGCGTGATTCTCATTGCCGCCACCAACCGGCCCGACATCCTCGACCCGGCCCTGCTGCGCCCGGGACGCTTCGACCGGCAGATCCCGGTGTCCAACCCCGACCTCGCGGGCCGTCGGGCCGTGCTGCGGGTGCACTCCAAGGGCAAGCCGATCTCCGAGGACGCCGACCTCGACGGGTTGGCCAAGCGGACCGTCGGCATGACCGGCGCCGACCTGGCCAACGTCGTCAACGAGGCGGCCCTGCTCACTGCCCGGGAGAACGGCACCATCATCACCGGTCCCGCGCTGGAAGAAGCCGTCGACCGCGTGATCGGCGGGCCCCGCCGCAAGGGCCGGATCATCAGCGAGCACGAGAAGAAGATCACCGCCTACCACGAGGGCGGGCACACCCTGGCGGCCTGGGCCATGCCGGATATCGACCCGGTCTACAAGGTCACGATCCTGGCCCGCGGACGCACCGGCGGTCACGCGGTGGCCGTCCCCGAGGAAGACAAAGGGCTGCGCACCCGCTCGGAGATGATCGCCCAGCTGGTGTTCGCGATGGGTGGCCGCGCGGCCGAGGAATTGGTATTCCGCGAGCCGACCACGGGTGCGGTGTCTGACATCGAACAGGCCACCAAGGTCGCCCGGGCGATGGTCACCGAATATGGCATGAGCGCTCGGCTGGGGGCGGTGAAATACGGCACCGAGCAGGGCGACCCGTTCCTGGGCCGTTCGATGGGGACCCAGTCGGACTACTCGCACGAGGTGGCCGGCGCCATCGACGAAGAGGTGCGCAAGCTGATCGAGGCGGCGCACACCGAAGCCTGGGAGATCCTCACCGAATACCGGGACGTGCTGGACACCCTGGCCGGGGAACTGCTGGAAAAGGAGACGCTGCATCGCCCCGAACTCGAGGCGATCTTCGGCGACGTCGAGAAGCGCCCCCGCCTGACCATGTTCGACGACTTCGGAGGCCGGATCCCGTCGGACAAGCCGCCGATCAAGACGCCCGGCGAGCTGGCGATCGAACGTGGCGAGCCCTGGCCGCAGCCACTGCCCGAGCCGGCCTTCAAGGTCGCCATCGCCAAGGCATCGAAGGCCGCGGAGGAGGCCGCCGAGAAGGCCGCCGACACACCCGGCAACTCCACCGGCAAGGGCGGAAATGGATCCCAAGCCGCCAACGGTTCGCACGGTCCGACTCAACCCGACTACGGGGCCCCTGCCGGATGGCATGCACCGGGCTGGCCCCCGCCGTCATCGAGTCGCCCTCAATCCGCACCGAGTTATCCCGGACCGGATAGCGACGCGTCTGAGCCCGATGAGTCTGATCAGCGTGACAAGGATGTGACTCGGTCCAACCCGCCGGCGCACGGCTGAATGACGGAGGCTCGATGACCCAGCTGGATTCCAGAGATACCTTCGTGCGCCCATTCGACCAGGACCGAGCGGAGGCCGCCGTACGGGAGCTGCTGATCGCGCTCGGCGAAGACCCGGACCGAAATGGCTTGCGGGACACGCCGGCTCGCGTGGTCCGAGCCTATCGGGAGATTTTCGCCGGCCTCTACACCGATCCGGCTTCGGTGCTCGACACTATGTTCGACGAGGACCACAACGAACTGGTGCTGATCAAAGAGATTCCGATGTACTCCACCTGTGAACACCACCTGGTGTCCTTCCACGGAGTGGCACACGTCGGCTACATCCCCGGTGAAGACGGCAGGGTCACCGGTCTGTCGAAAATCGCTCGGCTGGTTGATCTTTACGCCAAGCGCCCGCAGGTGCAGGAGCGCCTCACCAGTCAGATCGCCGACGCGCTGGTAAGACGGCTGAACCCGCGCGGCGTGATGGTGGTGATCGAGGCCGAGCATCTGTGCATGGCGATGCGCGGCGTCCGCAAACCCGGCGCCATCACGACGACGTCAGCGGTGCGCGGCCAGTTCAAGTCCGACCCCGCCTCTCGAGCCGAAGCGCTCGATCTCATTCTGCGTAAGTGAGTTTCGCGCCCATGCAGGTGATGGGGGTGCTCAACGTCACGGACGACTCCTTCTCCGACGGGGGGCGTTACCTCGACGTCCGCGGCGCTATCGAACAGGGCCTGGCGCTGGCCGCCGAGGGTGCGAACATCGTCGACGTCGGGGGTGAATCGACCCGGCCCGGCGCCGTTCGGGTAGACCCCGACATCGAGACCGCACGCGTGGTCCCGGTAATCAAAGAGCTTGCTGCCCAAGGGATCACGATCAGCATCGACACCATGCACGCCCGGGTGGCGCAAGCGGCGCTGGACAATGGCGCGCAGATCGTCAACGACGTGTCCGGGGGCCGGGCCGACCCGGCCATGGCGCCACTGGTGGCCGGCGCCGGAGTTCCGTGGGTGCTGATGCATTGGCGTCCGGTATCGGCAACCTGTCCGCACCAGGTACCCGACTACCGTGACGTGGTTGCCGAGGTGCGCAACGACCTGCTCGCCTCTGTTGACGACGCGGTTTCCGCGGGTGTGGACCCAGCCAAGCTGTTGATCGACCCGGGACTGGGATTTGCCAAGACCGGAGAACACAATTGGGCGCTGCTGCACGGTTTGCCGGAGTTGGTGGCCACCGGGTTGCCGGTATTGCTGGGTGCTTCGCGCAAGCGGTTCCTGGGTACGTTGCTGGCCGGACCCGATGGCACCCCACGTCCGCCGGCCGGGCGTGAGACGGCAACGGCAGTACTGTCCGCGCTCGCGTCGTCGCACGGCGTCTGGGGGGTACGGGTGCACGACGTGCGCGCGACGGTTGACGCCCTTAAGGTCGCCAAAGCGTGGGCTGAAGGGACCGCAGGCGATGGCTGACCGAATTGAATTGCGCGGCTTGAAAGTTCGCGGTCATCACGGTGTCTTCGACCATGAGCGAGCCGACGGCCAGGACTTCGTCGTCGACATCACCGTGTGGATCGACCTGGCTCAAGCCGCCGCCAGCGATGAGCTGGCCGACACCTACGACTACGGCGAACTGGCGCAGTTGGCGGCCGACATCGTCGGGGGCACACCCAGAAATCTGATCGAGACGGTCGGCGCCAACATCGCCGATCAAGTGATCACCGACCCGCGGGTGCACGCCGTCGAGGTGACCGTGCACAAGCCCCATGCCCCTATTCCGCACGGCTTCGACGACGTGGCGGTGGTGACCCGGCGATCGCGGCGCGGTGGTCGCGGTTCGGTGATCCCCGCGGGCGGAGCGGTATGACGCGCGTCGGCGACGATGCAGAGCGAAGCGATGCGGAGGAGCGGCGCTTGTGACCCGAGTGGTGCTTTCCATCGGCTCCAATCTGGGCGACCGACTCGCCCGGCTGCAGTCGGTCGTCGTGGGCCTGCACGACGCACTGGTGGCGGTGTCCCCGGTATACGAGACCGACCCGTGGGGTGGCGTGGAACAGGAGCCGTTCCTCAACGCGGTGGTGATTGCCGACGACGACGGCCGCGACGCGCACGCCTGGTTGCGGCTGGCGCACACCTTCGAGCAGGCGGCGGAACGCACCCGCTCGGAGCGTTGGGGCCCGCGCACCCTCGACGTGGACCTGATCGCCCTCTCTGACGCGCACGGCGAGGTGAGCCTGGACGACGACGACCTGACGTTGCCGCACCCGCGGGCAGCGCTGCGGGCGTTCGTCCTGGTGCCGTGGCTGGACGTCGACCCTGCCGCCGAACTCGGCAAGCCAGTGCGGCAGTTGCTGGCCGAACTGGACCCCGCCGAGCGCGCCGGCGTGCGCCCGACCGCGCTGACATTGGGAACCTGATGGGGCCCACCCGAAAGCGCGATCTGACCGTTGTGGTGTTCGGCGCAGCGGTGGTCGGTTACCTGCTGGTCACCGCGTTGTACCGGTGGTTTCCGCCGATCACGGTGTGGAGCGGAGCCTCGCTGCTGGTGGTCGCCGTCGCCGAAGGACTCTGGGCCCGCAACGTGCGCACCAAGATCAACGACGGCGAGATTGGCGACGGGCCTGGCTGGCTGCATCCGCTGGCCGTGGCACGCAGTCTGATCGTGGCCAAGGCGTCGGCCTGGGTGGGCGCGTTGGTGCTGGGTTGGTGGCTCGGAGTGCTGGTGTACTTCCTGCCGCGACGCTCGTGGATGCGCGCAGCCGCTGAGGACACCTCAGGGGCGGTGGTGGCCGCGCTTTGCGCGCTGGCGTTGGTCGCCGCGGCGCTGTGGCTCCAGCATTGCTGCAAGTCACCGCCGCAGGACCCGGCTGAGCGCGGTGAGGGTGCCGAGACCTAGTTCAGCGGTTCTGCGGCAAGTCGGGGTGAGAATCGCCGGACAGGCGCGACACGCCAAATGACCTCGCCCGGTACAGTCAGGGGCCATGACCGTTCTGTCCCGCGGCGCCCGGGTCCGGCGCGGCGGCCGCAGGCCGGGGTGGGTGCTCTTGACGACGTTGCTGGTACTGGCAATCGGGGCCAGTTCCGCACTGGTTTTCACCGATCGCGTGGAACTTCTCAAGCTCGCTGTGATCCTGGCGCTGTGGGCCGCCGTCGCCGGAGCTTTCGTGTCGGTGCTCTACCGTCGGCAAGCCGAGGCGGACGAGGCTCGGGCGCGGGACATGAAGCTGGTGTACGACCTGCAGCTGGATCGCGAAATATCGGCACGCCGCGAGTACGAGCTGACGGTGGAGTCGCAGCTGCGTCGTGAGCTGGCCGCTGAGATACATGCGCAGGCCGCCGACGAAATCGCGGCGTTGCGCGCTGAACTGCATTCGCTGCGCAGCCACCTCGAAATACTGTTCGACGCCGACCTCGAGCAACGTCCGGCGCTCGAGACACCCGTGCGGGACGGCGCTCGCGCGTTGACCGATCGGGCTTCCGGGCGCAATAGCGGCGTTAATGGCGAGAGTCCGCCCGCCGACTGGGTCACCAGTGATCGAGTTACTGCGGTGCGCCAGGACGAACGCCAGGACGAAGAGGTCACCGCCCAGGCCGCGGCACGTGAAGAGGACGCGGCGATCATCGACGTGCCGGAGGAGCCGTTATTGCCGCCTCGGCCACCGGCGCCGGTCCGTGACTACATTCCGGCGTCCCCGGCGTCCCCGGCGTCCCCGGCGTCCCCTGCTGCACCGGCGGCCCCTGCGGCGCCGCAACCTGAGCCGCCGTTCCAACCTCGGCACCGGCCCGAGACCCCGCCGGCCCCTCCCGCCGCGGCGCCACCCCAGCCCGCGCAACCACAATTCCAGCCCTATTCACCACCGCCTCCACCGCAGCAGCCGGCGGCATGGCGTCCGGTCGCCGCCGAGGGACAGTGGCTGCCGCCGGGCGCACCCGGCAGTCATTGGGCCCCGAGCGCCCCTGTCCCGGCCGAACCGGGCGGACGGCGGCGGCGTTCCCGGCATACCGAATCCGACGACTGGACACCCGACCTGACGTCGCAAAACGAGGCGGTCCAGTACGGGGGCCGCCACGGCGTCATCGGAAATGGTCCGGATGAAGTCACCGCGCCAATACCATTGCAGCCCTTTGGGATACAGC
>NZ_LZLS01000211.1 GCF_001673365.1 Mycobacterium asiaticum | reverse complement strand
GCCGTCGGCCGGACGTCGGAGGTCAGCGAGATCACCAGCACTCCGGCCACCACCGCAGCGACTCCGGCGATCGCTCCTCCGACCAGCGCCAGCGGCCTGCGGTCTGCGGCGGGTGCGGCTTCGGTGGTGTGGTCATCGGCCTCGTCAGCCTCATCGGCCTCATCGGCCAGGGCGCTGTAGGCCAGCGAGCCCTCGCCGACGCCGGCGATGGCACACACGTCCAGATAGCTCGGGGTGAGCGCGCGCGGGTTGACCTCCCCGGTGCCCGGGTCCAAGGCGTAGGCCAGCGCGGACGTCGTCGAGGCGAACAGCGGCGCATTCGCAGATGCCAGCGCCGCGCCGCGGGCCAACGCCGTGTCCGGTTCCGCCGGACAACTGACCACCAGCGACGTCGCCGCCTCGAGCGCGGGCTTGATCTCGACGATGTCCACACCGCAACCGACGACGAACACGCCGTCGGAGCGCGAGCCCGGCGCGTCGAGACCCGCGACCATCGTCACCAGGCCGGCGGCCCGTGACACGCCCTTCAAGGATTGGCGATGCAGATCCACGATGGAGCCGTCGGCGATATCGACCACGGCCAGGGTCGCGCTGTCGGCTTCGACGAACAACATCGCGATGTGCTGGTAATCCAGCGCCGCGCCCACCGACTGGGCCAGAGCGGCCGCGGCGAGCAACGGTGAGACCAGCATGACGCTGCCGGCGTCGCGGGCGGCCAGCTCGGCACGCAGCGGCGCCACCTCGCTGGGGTCCGTCCAGGTCACCCCGGTGGACGTCAGCTGGTAGCCGCCCTCGACGGCGCCCTCGCGGGTGCCGATCAGCGCGGCGATTACCTGCGCGGCGGCCGCGTCACCTTCGGCCGACGCGGCAACTTCGATGCTGTCTTCCTCGACGGTCGCGCCGTCGGCGTTCGCTCCCTCGATCAACACCATGCGCACTGCTGAGGTTTCCATCGAAACCCCAAGCACGATGTCCATAACCCCTCCAACCCCTTCCAGCCACGCGAACTAGCTGTGGGGTCTGGGCGACCCGGCGCACCCCCGCGCAGAGCCGCCATCGAATGCTTGTCTCGCCCCACCGCCGGCGCGACCGATTTGCTGGCTTGTATGCAGTTTGCCAGCTCAAACCCTACTCGCGCACATGGAGGTGGGGAGCAATTCCTAGGAAGCTCAAATGAGACGCTCAAGGTGAGGTTGAGGGTTCAGGGACCTCCGGGACTCTGGAACGGGTTCTGCGGACCCGGGTCCTGCGGCAACCCGTTCTGCGGGACCTGATTTGCCGGGACCTGGTTTGCCGGGACCTGGATCGGTATCGGGAGCGGGATCAGCGGCACGTGCAGCCACTGGGTTGTCATCTTCACCGAAGGAGATTCGGGGGGCGGCTCGGACGGCGGAGCCACTTCCGCGGCGCTCGGAGGTTCGGCGGGGCTCTGCGCGGGTGTGGTGACGGCCGACGGCGGGGAAGTGAGCGGCGTAGTAGTGACGGGTGGCCGCGTGGTGGTCACCGGCGCCGGCCTGGTCGTCGTCATCGCCGGTGGCGGCGACGGTGAAACAGGCGGCGGCGTTTCCACGCTGGTGGGTGCGGCCGCGCTGGGGGCCGGCGGTTCCGCGCTCGGTGGGGGCGGCAGAGCGCTAGCGGCCGGCGGACTGGTCGGGATCAAGCTGGGCAGCTTGGCGTTGGGAGACATCGACACTTCAGCGGGCGGTGGCGCCACACTGGGCACGATCGGCGCTCGATGCGGAGTGTGGCGCTGCTCGACGGCGGTGAGGGTGATCGCCACCCCGCCGATCGCCGTCATCGCCACCGCGGCACACAGTCCGATGAGCAGCTGCGACACCCGTATGCGACGCCACGGCGGCTCTTTGGGTGGGTCGATGACGTTGAGCCGCATCGAAAAGCACGCGCCGTCTTCGTTATAGGTGTCGCCTTCGAACCGGGTCAGCACCTCGGGAAACTCGGTCTGCGACCAGGCCAGCTCACGGTCGGTGAGCGCGTCCTGGTCGACCACCAACAGATCGGCGGGCGGCAACTCGATCAAGCTGGTGCCGGGGCCTGCGGAGGCTTTCGCCAGCCCGGCCATCAGTCCAATGGACGTGCGAGTCCGCAAATCGAGCAGGTCTTTGCGACCCGCCAACAGCAGTGCACCGCTGGCCGCAGCGCTGACCGGCTCCGAAGGGGTCAGCACCGGCAATTTCGTGTGGAACGAAAGGCGTTGCGTGACAAGCGGGATGCTTGCGCCACCACCCACGGTCACCACTGCGGCGAGGTCGGCGAAGCTTGAATTGTTGCGCGCCAGCATGTCGTCGAACGCATAGATCAAACCGGTCAACCGGTCCTGGATCAGGTCGTCGAACTTCTCCCGGGTGAGTTCGAGAGCGACGTGCGAACCGGCGAGTTCGGCGGCCAATTCGGTGACGGCGTCGGTGGACAACCGCTCCTTGGCTTCCCGGCACTGTTCCTTGAGGCCGCCGAGTTGGGCGAGAACGGTCGGGCTGGTCGAGTCGATGTCGGAGTGCCCGAGTTGCTCGATGACGTGCATCAGCAAGGCATGGTCAATCTGACTGCCGGAAAAGTCCTCGTATCGCATTGTGGCGCTGACGGTTTCGAATTCGTCTTTGGTCTCCAGCAAGGTGACATAGGTGCCGGAGCCGCCGAAATCGAGTAGCCCAACCACCCCTCCGGTGGGAACACCCACCTCGGCGTTCACCGCCGTCAGCGCCGCGACCGCATCCGGCACCAGACACGGCGCCATCCCACTGCGCACGAAGCCGACGTGTGTCCGCAAAGCATTACGTAGCGCCTGTACGGTGGCCGGTTTCCAGTGTGCGGGAACAGCAATCGTGATCTCCGACGAACTGGAGTCGGCGCCGGCGGCGACGACCATCGCGTCAAGTGCCTCGACCGTCAGCAGGTCGGGGTCATGCGCGGATCCGTCCGGGGAGATCAGCGCGACAGAGTCGCCGATGCGTTCTACGAACGCACTCATCAAAGTGCCTGCCTCGGCCGACTTCTCGCCGAGCGCACCAAGTTTCGGGGCGCAGTGCGGATACAGGGTGAGCACGGCGCGACGGATAACAGGAGAACTCCCGTTAGCCGCCGCGACCAGGTTCATGGTCCCGATCGACAACCCCAGCGGGTCGTACATATGGCGAATACTTTCGTCGATAGGGTCGGTAGCCAGCGTTAACCTTAACCATGCCGATGCCGGATGTGGTTCTGCCCCAACCTCATTGGTATCTGGTCGATGCCGTGTCGTCACCAAACCGGTATAGCGGCCGCACTTGACACAGCACGTCTGATCACGTTGTATGCGGGGCCTCTGGTAGCGCATCCGATCAGGTGTGTTGCAATGGCGTGGTGAGCCTTCCCGAATTCCCCGTGGCGGACGTCGAAGCAATCAAGCAGGTCAAGTACCGCTATTTACGTGCGATGGATACCAAACACTGGGACGACTTCGCGGCCACCATGACCGAGGACATCGTCGGCTCCTACGGGTCGTCGCTGGGCAAGGAACTGCACTTCGACAACCGCGAGGATCTGGTCGAGTACCTGAGCTCGGCGATGGGGCCCGGTGTGGTCACCGAGCACCGGGTGACGCATCCAGAGATCACCGTCACCGGCGACACCGCTTCGGGCATTTGGTATTTGCAGGACCGGGTCATCGTCGCCGAGTTCGACTTCATGTTGATCGGAGCCGCGTTCTACCGCGACCAGTACCGGCGTACTCCCGAGGGGTGGCGGATCAGCGCAACCGGTTACGACCGTACGTACGAGGCGACGATGTCGGTGGCGGATATGAAGTTCCACATCAAGCCAGGCCGGGCTCGGGCGGACTTCCAGGGCTGAGCTACTTGGCGATCGCGATGACGGCGCCCGGCCGCAACCACTTGATGATCGAGACCAGCGTGGCGTCGTCGATCGCTACGCAGCCCGCGGTGGGACCGCCGTCGGTGGTGTGAAAGAAGAATGCGGCGCCCCCACCGGGAACCTTGTTCTTGTTGACGCCCATCACGACCGAATGCTTGTACTGCGGAATCTGCAGGTTCTCGCTTTCGGCAGTATTGAAGGGGCACTGGGCTTTCTGGCACACCTGCATGCTGTTGAAGGTAGGGCTGTGGTCGTCACCGCTCCACCAGTGATTCGATCCGACTTGCGTATACGGCAGCCCGCCACCGGGATTCGGCGCGGTACCGAAGGCGGAGTCCAGGCTGTAGACCCCCATCGGCGTGGCCGGGTAGCCGCTCTTGGCCTGGGGGGCCATGCCGGCCGAGCCGACATGGGTGGGAATTCCGGTTTTCAGCGGTTGCCAACCGGCGGTGGTGCGTTGGTAGATGTCCATCTTCGCGTTCGACCCGCCGGTGGAGACAACCGAAACCACTTGTGTCGCATTGCCGACCGAGTTCGCAAACCACGGATTGCCGGCGGCGGCGGCGCCCGGCGCCAACAGCGTGCCGACTCCGGCGACGCAGAGCGCAGCGCACAGCAGAGCTAGCAGTCGGCGCATCGTTCAATGGTCGGATGCGCCGCCACTAAGGGTCAAGTAAAGGTTGAGACCCGGTTGCATCACGGGGCTGTGACTCGGGGCGACACAGCCACAAAAGAACGACGAAATACACGAATCCCAGTGCCCAACCGGCGATCACGTCGGAGGGGTGGTGGACGTTCAACGCCACCCGGGCGACACCCACGGTGAACACGCCGACTGCGCTCAACGCGATTACGACGACCCGGGTCAGATGGCGCTTGACCATCGGCAGCGCCAGGGTGAGCAACGCGAGCACAGCGGCCATTGCCGCCAGCGCGTGCCCGGACGGAAATGACGTCTCGGGCACCGCCACCAACGCCGTAGCCGGCCGCGGACGCCCCGCCAGGGACTTGGCCACCCACGTCACCAACCCGTTGAGTGGCGCACATGCCAACAACAGCAATGCCATTCGGTACCGACGCCGCACCAACATGACCACCGCCGCCACAAATCCCAGCGTTCGCAGCGGGACCGGGCCCAGCACGAATGACACGATGACCCAAAACCGCACCCACCCGCCGTGCTTGATGCCGATGTCGTGCGCCGGAGTCAGCAACCCCCAATCGAAGGTTTCCAGCCAGCCCCATTCCTGTCGGTGCCCCACCCACAACACGGCGTAAAGCACGATCGCGGCGACGGCCAACCAGACCGTCGGCGCAACTGGAAGGGCACGGCGCAAAGCAGCCGGAAGCGCGATTCGTGGGCCGGTCACGGGCTAACCGATACCAGCATCGGTGCGCCGTCGGTGAAACGACCCCATACTGGCGTCATGGCGGTGATTCTTCGTAGGTTGTTCGGCGTCGGCAAGCTGCCGGCCGATCTGCATGCCCAAGTGGAGGCCGAGGGACTCATTCACCTTGCCGAGTTCGTCCCGGTCACCCGGCGGTTCAGCGGATCCATCCCGGGCCTTCGGTCCCAGGGCACTATCGCCGGTTACGTAGGCTGCCTAGCGTTCACCTCACAACGAGTGCTCGCGACGCTGTCTGTGGTCCCGAAGCTGGCCGGCCGAGCCGTCGATGTGCGCTGGGACGAACCGCAGGGCGGAGCGGCGACGGCGGAGATTTCCGAGACGGGACTGCAGGTCGATCTTGACGTCGGCGCCGTGGACGACAAGTTCCACGGCCGCCTGTCCCTGCATTTCAAGGACGCCATACCGGAGGATGTGCTGGCCCGCCTGCCGCGGCACTCGCTGGCATTCGATGTCCCACCCGAGTACGTTTTCCGGGCGGTGGGTGTCACCTACAGTCCGTAGGCCAGTCCATAGGAGTCGCCTTCCCACGGGCCTTTTTAAGATGGCCCGGTGACCGACTACGCGTTCACCGCGCCGGAACGCCGCGCGGTATATCGCGTGATCGCCGAACGACGAGACATGCGCCGCTTCGTGTCGGGTGGCCAGGTGCCGGAGGAGGTGCTGACACGCCTGCTGCAAGCCGCGCATGCTGCGCCCAGTGTCGGTCTGATGCAGCCCTGGCGTTTCATCCGGATCACCGACGCCGCGCTGCGGCAGCGCATTTACGCACTCGTCGACGAAGAGCGCGCCCTGACCGGGGCGGCGTTGGGGTCGCGCGAGGCCGAATTCCTGGCGCTGAAGGTCGAAGGAATCCGCGAGTGCGCCGAGCTGCTGGTGGTCGCATTGTGCGAGAACCGCGAGCCGCACATCTTCGGCCGGCGCACGCTGCCGCAGATGGATCTCGCCTCGGTGTCCTGCGCGATCCAAAACCTGTGGCTGGCGGCTCGATGCGAGGGCTTGGGCGTGGGCTGGGTGTCGCTGTTCGATCCGCAGCGGTTGGCCGAGCTGCTGCAGATGCCTGCCGGTGCCGAACCGGTCGCGATCCTGTGCGTCGGGCCGGTACCGGAGTTTCCCGATCGACCCGCACTGGAATTGGACGGCTGGACAGCACCGCGACCTTTGACGGAGTTCGTCTCGGAGAACAGCTGGGGCCCGCCCCGCGTGCCCGAACACGAAAGGACGGTTGACCCACGGTGACGGATCAGGGCCCGGGTGAAGACGCACGCAACATCCTGCTCGTGCATTGGCACGACCTCGGGCGCTACCTGGGTGTCTACGGCCATCCGGACGTCTCGAGCCCGCGCCTGGACCAGCTGGCCGCCGAAGGGATCCTGTTCACCAAAGCCCATGCCACCGCACCGCTGTGCTCACCCTCCCGCGGTTCGTTGTTCACCGGCCGCTACCCGCAGAGCAACGGTCTGGTCGGCCTGGCCCACCACGGCTGGGAATACCGCACCGATGTGCGCACGCTTCCCCAGTTGCTGTCCGACTCTGGTTGGTACTCAGCACTTTTCGGCATGCAACACGAGACGTCCTATCCGAAGCGGTTGGGGTTCGACGAGTTCGACGTATCGAACTCCTACTGCGAATACGTGGTCGAACAGGTGCAACGGTGGCTCCGGGACTGGGCTTCGGATTCGGCTCCGGAGGATGTGAGTGGGCAACCGTTCCTGCTGACCGCCGGGTTTTTCGAAACCCACCGCCCCTATCCGCACGACCGCTACGAACCGGCCGACACCGCGGCCGTCGACCTTCCCGACTACCTGCCCGACACCCCCGAGGTGCGCGGCGACCTCGCCGACTTCTACGGGTCGATCAGCACCGCCGACGCGGCGGTCGGGACGATTCTGGACACGCTGTCCGAGACCGGTTTGGACGCCAGCACCTGGGTGGTGTTCTTCACCGATCATGGCCCGGCGTTCCCGCGCGCGAAATCGACGCTGTACGACGCCGGAACGGGCATAGCGATGATCATCCGGCCGCCCACCGGGCTTTCGGAGACCCCGCGCGTCTACGACGAGTTGTTCAGTGGCGTCGACCTGCTGCCCACCCTGCTGGGTCTGCTGGGTCTGGATGTGCCCGACGACGTCGACGGCATATCGCACGCGGGTGCCCTGTTCGCCGCGGACACCGACATCCCGGTGCGCGATCACGTGTACACCGCGAAGACCTACCACGACTCGTTCGATCCGATCCGGGCCATCCGCACGAAGGATTACAGCTACATCGAGAACTACGTGCCCCGGCCCATGCTGGACCTCCCGTGGGACATCGAGGAAAGCCCGTCCGGCCTGGCGGTCGCACCGCTGGTCACCGCGCCGCGGCCCGAGCGGGAACTCTACGACCTGCAGGCCGACCCCACCGAAACCACAAATCTGCTGGCCGACACCGCAGCTGGCGGCGGTAACAACGAAACCGTCGCGGCCGACCTGGCCGTACGGCTCAACGAATGGCGGGAGCGCACCGGCGATGTGATCCCATCGGATTTCGCCGGCACCCGCATCGCCGAGCGCTACACCGAGACCTATCTGCAGATCCACCGCACGGCGCCGACCAGTAGGTCGGCCATTGCCGTGGACCGCGGCATCGAAGACGAGGTCGAGCCGGGTCTAACCAGCTGAGCGGCGCGCCCCGCCGACCTTCGCCACGACGAACACGCGTCGGAACGGGAAGATCGTGGTGCCGTCCGGCCGGGGCGGATAGGCGTCGTCCAACAGCGGGATGAGCTCGGAGCGGAATTGTTCCCACCCGTCCTCGTCCAGCCGTTCCCGCACGGGAACCAGCGCGGTGCCGGTAATCCAGTCCAACACCGGATGTTCCCCGGTCAGCTGGTGCAGATAGGTGGTCTCCCACACATCGACCCGACATCCGGCATCCATCAGCAAATCGGCGTAGTGGGCCGGCGGCTGCACCACCGCCCCGACCCGAAACGGTATGTCCCGCATAATTTTTGCGTACGGCTCACGACGCGCCAAGGCCCGCACGGCGGCGTGCGAGGGCGTCTCGAAGTTGCCCGGGATCTGGACCGCTATCCAGGCCCCGTCCGGAAGCTGGCCGACCCATTTGACCAGCAGTTCTGAGTGCTCGGGCACCCAGTGCAAGGCCGCGTTACTGACCACGACGTCGGTGTCCTGCTGCGGTTTCCAGTTACGTAGGTCGCCGACGGTGGCGTCGATGCCGCGTTCGCGGGCCGCGGTGACCATCTCCGGTGAGCTGTCGATCGCCTCGATCACCGCACCGGGCCAGCGCTTGTTCAGGTACCGGGTCAGGTGGCCCGGGCCGCAACCGAGGTCGACCACCCGGCGCGCCCGGTCGGCGCCCACCCGCGACAGCAAGTCATAGAACGGACGGCTGCGATGATCGGCAAAAGCCAGGTAGACGTCGGGATCCCACATATCGGTCCTCCTGTCGACACCGGCAATGGTCGGCTCCGTCCGGTGTCATAGCTAAACCGTATTACCGGACTCTGCCAGAATGCGCGCGCAACAGGCGAATATTTATTGACGATACTGTCGAAACATGCGGCGGCCGTCCAGATGTGCGAGTTACCATCGCCTGGATGTCTGAGATTTCGGAGGTAGGCGGCGCGGCCGATCCGATAAACCCGCCGGTGCCCATTCCCGACGTGCCGGGTGGTGACGCCAGCGTCAAAGGACTGCCGCCACTTTCGGCACTGTCGCCCCGCCAGCGTGCCGTGGTGGAAGCTTCGGCACTCAGCGATCTCGCGCTGCGCACTACGGCATCGTCAGTGCTGGCCGCGACGGTGGCCCCGGTCGTCGTCGGCGCCAACCTGTGCCGAGGCGACGCCGACGGTGAACGCAGCAAACTGAAGTTCTACGCCGAAGTCGGGGCCGAGCACGACCCGCGGTTGTCCTTCCCGGCGCCGCTGGAGCCACCCAAAATCGTGTCGCGGCGCGCCAGCCCGGTGGCCGAGTGGATCGCGCGCGGCACCGTCGACAACATCTCCTTCCCCAGCAGCTTCCGGGCCGTCAACCCCGCGCTGCGCAAACAGTGGAGTTCGTTGCGCGCCAACAACATCGTGCGCGCACAGCATTGGCGCCACGACGACGGGCCGCGTCCCACGCTGTGTGTGATCCACGGCTTCATGGGGTCCTCGTATCTGCTCAACGGACTGTTCTTCTCACTGCCGTGGTACTACCGGTCCGGCTACGACGTGGTGTTGTACACCTTGCCTTTTCACGGTAAGCGGGCCGAAAAGCTGTCGCCGTTCAGCGGATTCGGATATTTCGCCAACGGGCTCAGCGGGTTCGCCGAGTCCATGGCCCAAGCGGTGCACGACTTTCGGTCATTGGTGGACTATTTGCATGGCACCGGTGTGCAACGTGTTGCGCTGACCGGACTTTCGCTGGGCGGCTATACCTCTGCGCTGATCGCCTCGGTCGACGATCGGCTCGAGGCCGTCATTCCCAACTGTCCGGTGGTTACCCCCGGAGACCTGTTCAACGAATGGTTTCCGGCCAGCAAGATGATCACCCTGGGCACGTGGTTGACCCGAATCAGCCGCGAAGAACTGGCGGCCGGCCTGGCATACCACGGACCGCTGAACTATCAGCCGCTGCTGTCCAAGGACCGCCGCATGATCATCACCGGACTAGGCGATCGGATGGCACCGCCGGAGCACGCGGTCGCGCTGTGGGAGCACTGGAACCGGTGCGCGCTGCACTGGTTCCCCGGCAGCCACGTCCTGCACGTGAGCCAGTTGGACTACCTGCGCCGGATGACGCCATTCCTGCACCGGTTCATGTACGACTGAAAACCTGTGTGGCGGCTTCGCCGTCCGGAGCGCGGTGCCCTCCCCCTGACGGTGTAGGCCACTCCAGCCGGGCGAGCAGATCCTCGGCAGCGGCAGTGTGCCCGTCGAGCCGGCGCGTGGACAGCGGGTCCAACGCCTGCAAGGCCGGCCGCTGATTTCCGCGTTCCAGGGTCATCCCGGCCACGGGCGGGGCGCCGGCCGGTGCCGCCTCGGTGCGCAACGCACAGGCGGCGGCCACCGTGTAGGCCGACTCGGAGCCGGCGATCTCCAACGCGCTCCAGACCTCGCGTGCCTGCTGCGACCTGATCGCGTCAAGTGTCTCAGGCAACGCGGAATCGGCGCTGATGCGGTATGCCGCAACGTAATCGGAGTCATCTTGCTGCACGGCGCGCCACGTTTCGCGGGCGGCCTTGGATTCGAATGCCAATACTTCCGGAACATCTTCGGAGGCAACGGCATTGGCTTCCCAGCCGAGCTCGCGCAGGTGGTCGGCCAGGCGGCGGGCGGCGACCTCGGCCGTCTCGTACAGCGGGATCCGCGACGAGCGGGCCTGCAGGGCGGCCAGGTTGTCCACGGCCGAGAGTGTCAATCCGATCCAGGTCTCGCGCACACCGGTTGCGGTGTCGCGGTTGGTGATTCGGATGCTGTCGGCTCGGATGCCGTAGTGGTCCAGGTAGCCGGCGATCAGTGGCAGCGGCAGCACATTCCCCGGTGCGTCGGAAGGTCCTGGCCCCACCCGCAGCAGGGCAGTGGTGCGGGTGTTCGCGTCAGGTTCGGGAACTGGACGCCCGCCGCGGCTGATGATCGCCAGCCGCCGGCGCAGGATCGTGGTGAAATGCAGCCCGCGCCACCAGCCGAATAACACCACCACCGCGACGGCAGCGATGCCGAGCAACCAGTATGCGCGGGTGCTCTGCCAGGGGTAAGCCAGCGCGGCGGGCACGACGGCCAGCAGCGCCAGGGTGATCCGGCCGGCCCCCGGTGTTGGGATGTGGCTCACGGGGTGGGCTCCTTCCGGCGGCGCGTTACCGCCACGGTCGCTGCGGTGATGATGACAAGCAGCGTCAGCACGCCGGCTCCGGCCAGTGCGACGTTGCGCGGGGTGGTGTCCCTGGGTGCCGGTGGCGGCGGGACGGCGACCGGCTTCACCGAGGCGGGCGTCTCGCCCGCCGGTGCCGCCGGTAGTTGCCAGGTCAAGGCGGCAACGGGGTCAACGATGCCCGAACCGATCACATTGGACGGATCGCGCGGACCGTTCTGCGCGGTAGCGGTGATGCGCCGGACCACCTCAGCAGCCGGCAAAGCGGGATACTTGGCACGCACCAACGCCGCGACACCGGAGACGTAGGCGGACGCGTAACTGGTGCCGCTGAGCGGGATCAATTGCTGGTGGTCGTCGGGCAGACCGTTGGCCAGGCCGCCGCCGTCGGCATTGCTCACCGACGCGATGTTCTCACCGGGTGCCGCGATTCCCACCCACGGACCTGCCATGGTGAACTTCGAGGCCCGCCCGTCGGAGGCCACCGACGCCACCGACAGCACGTAGGGCTGCCACCAGGACGGGACGGATACCGAGGTGACGCCGGCCCAGTTGCGCGGGTCGTTGGGACGGCTCAGATCGGTGAGCGGGTTGGAGTCACACGACGTGCCACCGGCGACCGACCCGGTCGGCCCGCTGTTGCCCGCCGCCGCCACGATCACCGCGTCCTTTTCCACCGCGGCGTATCGGATCGCCGCCCCGAGCACGGCCTGGTCGACCGGCCGGTCGGCCGGCACGCAGGTGATCGCGGAAATATTGATCACCCGGGCGCCGCGATCGGCGGCATGCACGACGGCCCTGGCCAGCGCCTCGAGTTCGATGGCCGCCCGGGCCGTCGCCGGGTCACCCCCCGGTGCGCGGGGCGAAAACTTCGCCGACGTCACCCGGATGGACAACAGCCGGGCCGCCGGCGCCACGCCGGAGAAGCCGTCCTCTTGACCGGGCGGACCCGGTTGGCCCGCGACGACTCCGGCGACCAGGGTGCCGTGCCCGTCGCAGTCGGTCAGCCCGTCGGTGGACTCGACGAAATCACCCCCGGCATCGACGTTGTTCAGCCGCGGACCCGGCCGCACTCCGGTGTCGATGATCGCCACCAGCTGGCCGTCACCGCGGGAAAACTGCCATGCCCCAGCCAGATTGAGCATATTTTGGCTGGGCGTCGGGATGCCCGGATCGGTTCCTGCGATGATGCCCGAGACGCTGCACACGCCACGCTGCTCCATCGCCTGCACCGGACCAGGCGTGCCGCTGGGCGGCTGCGCGGCGGCGTCGACCACCGGCGGGCTGATCGCCAGCGCGGGTGGCGCGGTCGCAATCACAGGAGCCTGCACGAGCGCCAGAACCGCTGTGCAGCAACCCAATCCGGCCGCACGTTTCATCGATTGAGCACCAGGGCGAACAGGCCGACAAGGAACGCCATCACCGGAATCAGCGACGCATCCAGACCGGCCGCGAGGAAGCCCAGCAGGCGGCGCAGCGGCAGCGAGTAGCTGTCGGGGGAAGCGATCGACGGGTTCAACGCCACCACCACCCATGCCAGCACCAGCACGGCCAGCACCACAACCGCCGCGAAGGCACCGACGAAACGTCCCGTCGCCGTGTAGATCACCAGCAGCACTCCGGCAACCAGGAAGGGTTGTGCGAGCAGCCACGACTTGCACGCGGCCGAATCCCACACCCGCGCCCGCAGGACGGCAGCCAGGGACGTCGCCGCCACCACATACCAACCCGCGACACTCAGGGTCTCCGGGCGCAGAGCGATCGCCACCGAACCCAGCACACTGAGCAGCACCGCACCGGCAATGAAACCGTTCTGGTGAGCGTCGCTCACCCGCACCCGCCGCGGCAGATCCTCGAGCACCCGCAACGACGGTGCCGACGGCGTGGGATCGCCTGGTGCCGGGATGACCGGCAGCGGGAACCGTGCCCACAGCGCGGACAGCTGCGCGGCCTGGATGGTGACCAGCAACGCCGCCACGATAAGACCACAACCGATGGTGAGTATCGGTAGCTGCCAAAGTAATTCGGCGCCTGCAGCCAGTGCGACCGCTAGCCCGACCACCGCGGTGGTGGTGAAGAAGGCGACCGCGTGCTCGCGTTCGGTGCTGGGCACCATCAGCGCGATCAGCGACCACGCGGCAACGCCGGCCGCGGCCAGCAACACCTGCGCCGGCCCGAACCTGCCCGGCACGGCCAGCACCAGCGCAGCCGCGATCGGCACCAGAGCGGTGATCGACAGCGCGATCCCGGTGCGCGGGGACCGCGCCCGCGAGGAAGCAGCCGTGAGCAGACCGGTGATCGCTACGGCCGCCGCGATCACGCTGGCCACGACGAGGCCAACCAACGCGCCGGTGACGACGCGGTGCGCGACGGCCAGACCGGTTGCCACCAGCGTCACGCCGATCACCGCGGCCAGGGCACCACGCTGGATGTGCTTGGCGCCCCACGGGTTACGTCGTGACGTCGAGAAGATCATGGCGGCGTCGGCGATGTCCTCGACGATGCCCGGCGCAGCCGGGCCGGCGGGCACCGGTTGCAGCGCCAGCAGATCGCCGTCGACAACACCGACGGTGTCCAGGCTCGCATCCAGGCTGAACGGCGCCCCGCCGATGGGGGCCAGGCTCAGGTAGGGAGCGGCACCGGCTTGCCCGCCGTCGCCGTTCTGGTCGGCTGGAACCACCAAACGCTGTACCGCAGGCAGTATTTCGCGCAACGGCAACTCGGCAGGCAAGGCCATCTCCGTCAACCGGCTGTCCGCGAGAATGGCTACGCGGACAATCGGCATGACGGTACCGGACGGCCCAGGGCTCATCACGGGACCCTCGAATTGTGTTGATGGCGTTGGTGGGACATCGCGCTCTCTTTCGTATTTCGGTTAGGTCGTTATGAGGTTTGGGCGGAAAAGTCTCGGGACAGCCGGTGTTCGGGGAACCATTCCCCGTCCGGTAGGTGGGACACAAGTTGCTCTATCGCGACGGCGGTCGCGAATGGTGTACCGGGGCTGAAGGTGGAAACCCACTCCCCGTCGAAGGCACGGGACGGGCTGACCAGCACGCGCCCGGCGGTGGTGTCGACGATGCTCAGGCCGACCTCGGTGTTGGAGTGCCGGCCGTCGCGGTTGCAGCCGGCAACGATCTCGACGTAGCTGCGCGGTCCGCTGAAAACGGACTCCACCACGGGGCGCGCCGAGGCCGGAATGCCAAGGTAGTCAAGAACTTCGGCGAGCGGCGTGCCGGCCCGCAACCGCTCGTCCGCCCGGGTGCCGACCCGCATCGGCATGCTGAACTCCTCGAACCGGGCCGGCGGCCGTTGCGCGAGTCCCACACCGAGGACGGGGACCAGGGCGCGCGGGTCGTCGATGTCCATCGCGGTGAACGTGATCAACTGCGCGCTGCGCAACGCGACCACGGTGCTGCCGGCACGCTGCGCGACGATGCCGCGCAGCATCTCAGCACCGCCCTCGCTATCTGGGCGCGCCGGCCCCAGGTAGCGCAGGTCGAGCCAACGGTCCGGGAAGCACACCACTTTGATCCAGTCGGCGACTCTGGGGTTGATGACCGCATCCGGTGTCATCAACCCCATCCGGGTCAACTCGTCTGACTGACGGTCGAAGAACGCGGCTCGTTGCGCGCCATCACTATACGGCGTGGTGATGGCGAGCACCCACGGAAAGCTGCCTGCCTCAACAGTTTCCGCGATGAACCACGCCTGGTCGACCGTCAGTTCAACGGCATTGGGCATGGCGGCCAATTGGTGCTAGCCGCCCCACTTGGCGGCTTCGGCCTGGTCGCGGGCCATCATCGCCATCGTGTTGGCTTCGTGGGTGCTGGCCATCGACTGGTAGGCGCGCACCAGGTCTTCCATCGCCTGGTTCCACTGCACCTGCCAAGTCTGGTAGGTCACGCCGGTGTCGCCCTGCCAGGCGTTCTGCAGCGCGGCCTGCTCAGCGGAGATGTCGGCCCCCAGGCCCTGCATCGTGCCCGCGTAGCCGGACATGTCACCGGCGTGCGCCAGCATCGCCGGGTAGTTGTACATGATCTGCGACATGAAAAGTCCTTTCTGCTCGGTGACCGGATCAGAAGCCGGTGTAGGTGGACGCGGCCGCGGCGTCCGCGGCGACATAGGTGCCAGCGGCCTCGCCCAGGTTGGCCTGCGCGATGTCCAGCAACGAGTTGACCCGCGCCGCTACCTCCACGAAACGGGCGTGGGCAGCCTGAAACGCCGCCGAGGCCTCACCCTGGTGGAAGGCCTGCGCGGACATCGCCGCCTGCTCGGCCTGACCGATCGTGTGCCGCATCAACCCCGCCTTGGCGGCGAACGCCGACTGCGACGACACCAACTGCGGAATATGAGCATCCAACAGACTCATAGTTCTCCCTCTCCATTTACTCGATTCATGCGAATCCGAAATCCATCACTGACTGTCGGGTAAGTCATCTCGTCGACTTTCCGGCCCCCCTTCCTCTCCGACCTGCTCCCAGGTGCCCGGCATCATCGGAACCCTTGGGCCACCGCCGAATTCATCGCCGGCCAACGCGGTCAGCCCCACGGCCCGGAGCAACTTCTCCCGGGGTAGGGTGCCGGCGAAGCCGAATGTTCCGGCGCCTCGCTCGGAGGCCTGCGCATCGCCGTCCCAAACGGGGTCGACGTCGACATTGGCATCCACGTATTCATGACTGTGGTGGTGAAGCGGTGCGCGCCGCCGCCGTTTGGCGCGTGCCGCGGCACTGCTGACCGCGGCAGCGCCGGCCGCAGGGACGGTGGCCGCGGGCGCCTTCGCCCCGGTACGGCCACCCACCGTCGGACCCAGGCTGGGACCCGAGTCGATGGGACCGGCGACCACGTACGGGTAGGCCGCCGTCGCCGGTGCCGCCGTCGCCGGGGCTGAACCTGCGGGCGCACCCGCGGCGGTGGTAGATGCCGGCGCTCCGGCCGGACTGGCCACCGTCGAACCGAGTCCGGCGACCGGGAAACTCGGCTCAGGAGTGTGCGAGACCGGCACCACCTGTTCCACCGGCGGAAGGCTCGGAATGGCGTCCAGTTTGAGCAGGCTGAGAAAGCCCAGACTGGCGAGTCCGACGGCGAGCAGGGGTGGCGCCCACAGCGGCGCACTCAGCACGGTGCCCCAGGTTCCCCACCCGACCGGCTGGAAGAACGCCTGATACCCGAGCGCGAACAGCAGCGGGCCCCACGTGACCAACGCGGCTTCCGGGTTCGTGGCGAAGTCGATCACCATCTGCTGGATCGCCGGCAGCGGATTGGATAGGAAGTCCCACAGCAGCTGGCCGTCCGGCAGCAGCAGCACGTAGTCGTGCAGGAGATTGACGATGATTTGCAGGATGTCGAATTGCGAACCCGCGTCGGCGGCGGGTGCCACCGCAGCGACCTGCGTGAGGTCTGCGGCCGAGGCAGCTTCCCCGGCGGGGGCGACGATCGACGGCGCCGCGGTGGCACGGGGCGCCGACGCCAGTGCCGCGCCGGCGGCCGCCTGGTAGAGACCCATGGTCGTCGCGGCCTGCAGCCACATCCGCATGTAGTCGGCCTCGTTGAGCGTGATCGGAATCGTGTTGATACCGAAGAAATTCGTGGCCACCAGCACGCCGTGCACGATGTGGTTCGCGGCCAACTCCGGCAACGTCGGCATCGCGCCCAGCGCGGCGGTGTACGCCGAGGCCGCAATGTCGTGTTGGGCCGCCGATCCCGCCGCATCGGCGCTGGCCTGTTGCAGCCAGGCCACGTATGGCTGGTGCGCGGCCACGTACCGCGCCGCGCTCGGGCCGTGCCATGCGCCCGCTTGAACCGCCCCCACAAGACCACTGAGTTCTGCTGCCGTCGCGGCATATTCGGCACTGAGCGCGTTCCAGGCCCCGGCGGCCGCCGACAGCGACGCCGGTCCCGGTCCACTACTCAGCAGTGCCGAATGCACCTCCGGCGGCGAAGCCATCCAGATGGGCCCAGCGAGGGGGACTACAGCGGGAGTCAATGTCACCCGCCCGGTCACCCGCCCGCGATTCCGTACGTTGCAGCGGCCGCGGCGTCACCCGCGATGTAGCTGGCACCGGCTTCGCCGACACCGACGCCGGCGCGCCCGAGTTCTTCGACGCCCTGAGCGGCGACGGCGGCGTGTTCCTGGCCCTGCGCGCTGAACCCGGCCGCGGTCTGCAGCGACACCGGGTCGGCGGCGGGCGGCACCACCGCGGTGATCAACGGTGCCGCACTGGCGTGCGCGGCAGCCAGTTTCGCCGTCAGTGCCTCGACTGCGGCGCTGGCCGCGGCCAGTCCTTCCGGAACTACTCGCAACGTCATCACTGACTTCCCTTCTGTTGCGTATCACCAAATGTCGCGGCCGCACCCTCGAGCGGGTTGACCAGTTGGACGTATGTGGGAATGTCGCTGTCGGACAGCAATATCGCCCGACCGGCGGGTAGCCGGCTGAACCGCTGACCGCGGATCTTGCCGCTGTCCTGCGGGTTGCCGGCCAGCATCAACGTGGTCGCCTGCAGGTCGTTGAACCTGCGCAGCAACGGGTTGGTCATCAATCCGTGCGCCGAGCCCGACGCACGCCCGGTGACGATCACCCGGAGCCCCAAGTCGCCGGCCTGGCCGAGCAGGCCGATCAGCGGGGTCCAAGGACGCTGCCCAAGGTAAGGACCACTGGTGGCCGCCGAGTCCGGGATCTGGTCGACGTCGTCGATGATCAGGTAGTGGGTGTGGCCACCCGGGTAGCGCCACCGCGACAGCTCCGCGGGCGATAACCCCGCGGGCGGCCGGCGCGACTCGATGATGTTGGCCAGACCGATCATCGCCGGGGTGATCCGGTCGATATTGGCCGTGTACTCGTTGTCGCTGAACAGCGGCTCATCGACCAGGTGCAGCCGCCGATCCAAAACGGTGAAGGCCACTTGGTCGGCGCTCGAGTGCTCCCGGACGGTCCGGATGATGTGCCGCAGCAGGGTGGTCTTGCCGGACTTGCTGTCGCCGAACACCATCAGCAGCGGGTTCTGCGCGAAGTCGTGCACCACCGGCGCAAGGTCTTCTTCGCGCTGGCCGAGCACGATCTGCTCGGGACCTTGATGCAGCGCGCCCACCGCCTCGGGCGCCAGGTTGGTGGGCAGCAACCGCACCGGTGGCGCGGTCTGGCCCGGGTAGCGGGCGTTGATCGCCGGAATCTGGTCCAGTTCCGGTGCGGCGAACAGGAAATGCTGTGCGGCCATTGTCAATCCGCGACCCGGCTGGTCCGGCGGGATGGCGTCGGCCGGACGGTTCAGCGCACCGACCACCCGCACGTTGCTGTCGCGCGCGTCGTGCAGCTTGAGCTCGAGCCGAAGGCCAAGCCCATCGCGCATAGCCAGCGGGACCTCAAGCCAGCTCGGCGTGGTGATCACCACGTGGATTCCGTATGCCAGACCGGTGTTGACGAGTTCGGACACCTTGGCCAGCAACGGGTTCCGTGTGTTGAACTGATCGACGTTGTCGCGGCCGAAGCCGTAGAGGTTGTCGATGACGAGGAAGACTTCCCCGAAACCGTCATCCTGCGCGACTACCGTGTCGCCGCCGGAACCGTTATGCCCGTTCGGACGGTCGCGGAATGCCTCCCGCTCTTGACGGGACCGCAGTAGCTGCTCCAGCTCGCCGAAGGTGCGGCGGATGCGCTCGGGCTCGAGTGCCGTGGCAACGCTGCCGACATGCGCCAGTCCCTCCAGCGCCCGCAGCTGCCCGCCGCCGTAGTCCAGGCAGTAGAACGTGACGTCGTGCGGTGTGTGCAGGCTGGCAGCCGAGAGGATGAAGGTCTGCAGCGCAGTCGATTTCCCGGACTTGGGACCGCCGTGGATCACCATGTTGCCGGCCGAGGATGTCGCATCGAACACCAGCGGGTCGCGGCGCATCTCGAAGGGCTTGTCCACCTCGCCGAGCGGCCAGCGCCATTGCCGAGCGGGTATCCCGGCCCGGGCCAGCGCCGCGGTCAGCGGGATCGGCTCGTCCAGCGGCGGCAGCCACAGTTGCGGGGCCCGCGGTCCGTAGCTGGCGAGTTGCTCGCCAATCGTGGCGATCAACTTGCGTGGCGGTCCGGTCGGCTCGTCCTCGTCCGACACTGAGACGACGGTGCCCGGGTCCGGCTCCACCGCACCGGCGGGGAACAGCTTCGGCTCGGGAACCGACTCCACCACCATGGTTTTGGCTACCTGCGGCGGCTCGTAGATGCCGTCGACGTAGGTGGACCGGAACTTGATCGGGGTGGCGCCCGGTGCGGGCACCAGGAAACCAATGCCCTTGTGCTCCTTACCCGACTCGATGTGGTAGGCGTCTTCCACACCGATGATCTGCCGAGACACGCTGGAGCTGGCCACCTTCAGACCGATCCGGTAGGAGGTGTTCTTGTCGATGTCCTTGATCTTGCCCACATCCAGCGTCTGGGAGGCGAACAGGATGTGGATGCGGAACGAGCGGCCCTTACGTGCCACGTAGTCGAACAGTTCCGCGTATTCCGGATGGTCCGCGAGCATCAGGGTGAACTCGTCGGCGACCACGAAAAGCGTTGGGATCGGCGGCAGATCGTGTCCGGCTGATATCGCGTTCTCGTACTCGGTCACCGAGTTGAACGCGCTGCCCTGCACCTTGCGGCCGGCCTCGCGCAGCAACATCTCGCGTCGGGCGACCTCGCCGCGCAGCGTGTCGGCGAAGCGGTCGGCCAGCGACTTCTTCTCCGCCATGTTCGAGATCACCGCGACAACCTGCGGGAAGTTGCGGAAACTGTCGGCCCCGGCCTCGCCCTTGAAGTCGGCGTAGATGACGATCAACCGATCCGCTGAGTGAGTGGTCAACAGCGACAACAGGATCGACATCAGGGTTTGCGACTTGCCAGAACCCGTCATACCGATCATCAGGCCGTGCGGGCCCATCCCGCCCTCGGCTTCGTCCTTGAGGTCGAACATCAGCGGCTCACCGGTGGCGGTGACACCGATCGGGACCCGCAGCTCGTCGTCGCGACGGCGCGGCGCCCACAACGCCGGCACGTCGAGCCGGGAAGCGTCCGAAATTCCCAGCAGCGTAGTGAAGTTCGCGCCGCGGGTGGCCGCCGACCGCAGGCCGGTGTGCGTCGGGTTGGAGTCCCAGCGCGACAGCCGGCGCGCCAGATGGGAGGCCTCACGTACGCCGAACTCGTCGGCGGCGTCGATGTAGGGCTGCCAGCCCCCGGTCTGCCACCGTTCGATGGCACGTTTACCGCCGCGGGTCTCGATGCGCAGGATCGGCTTTTCCGGATCCGAGTACTGCTCCCGGTTGGGGGCGGTGGCCGAGAAGTTCACCACGGTGACTCCCGCGCGGCCCACCGCCAATGTCGAGGCGCTCAGGTCGTATTCGGGGTCGTCCACGACGATCAGCAAGTGCCGCAACGCATCTACCGGCTGACCGGTGAACGCGGTGCGGTCTTCGAGTGCCGAGCCGAGCAGATCGATCAACTCGTCGGCATCGGTGGCCAGGTAGCGGGCCGGTCCCACACCGTCGACCTGACCGGGAATGTCCACGTGCGGCAACCACTTCAGCCACGACCAGTCGTCGTCCTCCAGGTGGCGGGAGGCCAGCGCCACCCCGAGCACCGTCGGGTCGTGCCAAGTCACCGCCTGGGCGATCCAGGCGCGCACCGCGGCCCGCGCCGCGGCGTCACCGAGCACCGTGATCTGGGAGACCTTGGTCAAATCGATTCCGGTCGGCACGTCGCGCACCGTGCGCTGCGTCTCGAGCAGGCTGCGTAATGCACTGTGCGACACCGGTTCC
Organism: Mycobacterium asiaticum; assembly: GCF_001673365.1. Lineage (GTDB taxonomy): Bacteria > Actinomycetota > Actinomycetes > Mycobacteriales > Mycobacteriaceae > Mycobacterium > Mycobacterium asiaticum_A. Next base: position 52,812 of record NZ_LZLS01000211.1, on the reverse strand, counting down.
AGATCGATCTCATCGGCAATGTCGTTGACCCGCAGCGCGGTGGTCAGCGGGGCGGAGTGCCGCCCGGCTCGTACCACCAGGAAGTCGGGGTCGTGCGGGTCGCGTTCCCACTGCCGACGGGTACCCGGCACCGCGGTCAACGTCTCCGGGTCCGGGTGCGACCACAGTGCCGCCGCGCGTTGCTCGGTGGCCTGAGCTCGAATGTTGTCCCGAACCACCGACAGGTAGCGCAGGTAGTCGGCGCGCTCCGCGTCGACTTCCTCGGTGCGCATCTTGTTGTCGTTGCCACGGTAGAGCGCAGTAGCGGCCAGCAGCAGCACGAACGGGAAGAACAGCGTCTGCGGCGAAATCACTTTCATACCGGTGGCAAAGAGCGCGACGATCATGCCGACGATCAGGATTCCGATCAGGTACGGCATCGCGCGCCGGAACAGCGACGGCGGGATCGCCCGGGGCAACTCCGGTGGCGCCTCGATCGTGATGGTGCCTTTGCGAGTGCTCGGCGGCGTCAGACGCCGGCGGGCCTCGAAGATCAGTCTGCTCATCGGGGCTCCCCTTCGGCTGCTACCGGATGACCCGGCCGACTGTCGGGCGGCAGGCCGTCATGCGCTAACAGCGCATCGGCGCGCGACAGTGTCGGACCGGGTGCGAACAACGACAAAATCGACCACGGGATGCCGAGCGGCGGCGACTGAAGACCCAGTGCCTCAACGGCTTTGCCGCGACCGCTCGCACCGGACCTACCGTCGGCCTCGTTGTCGATGCCGTAGCGGACCCCGGTGTCGGAAATCCAGAACAGTGACCCGGTGGCAGGTGCGGCCGCGCCACCCCCCACGGTCTGAGTGAAGTAGCCGGTTCCCGGCGTAAGCGCGACTTTGGCTCCCCCGCCGACCAATTCGACGGTGCGTAAACCTTCGGGCACCGGCAGCGCCGAACCCGCCAGCAAGCTCACCGAACTCGTGGCGGCGCCATTCGGCTTGGTCCAGAACGCACAGGTGATCGGGTTGCTGGCCGCATCGACGTTGGTCACCGGTTGGGCGGGATAGTGGCTGGTGTCCAGCAACCGCGAGACGGGCAGTTTGGCGACAGCATCGGCGTCCAGGCGCGGCGGCTGTTGCAGGCCATAGGAATTCGTGTTCCGCAACATCGCCGCCAGCACCGGCGAAATCGGCTGTAGGCCGTCGGGCAGCACCGCGTAGTACGTCATGGTGTCCGATGAACTGCGATCCACGGCGTAGGACACCACCACCCCGCCGATCGGAGCGGGCACGGCTCCCCCGGGCGAGAAGGCGGCTGGGGCGCCAGCATTTGGAATGGGCGGTGCGGCCAGCGGCGGTGCTTCTGGAATCGCGTTGAACAGACCCGACGCGATGGGCCGCGGAGCGGGCACGTCGGTGCCCAGACCCAGTGCGTTGGTGACCGCGTGGTCGGCCAGATCGATCCGACTCCGCTTGCCGTCCCACAACACCCAGGTGCCATTGCCTCCGGACGGGGTGGCGTCGACCAGGATCACCTGGCTGGAAGCGATTGCGGCCGCGCGGGCGCCGTCACTGTGCGGTTGTCCCGCAATGACGGTCACTCCCGTGCTGTGTGCGCCACGCCCGGGCTGCCCGCTGACCCCGTCACACACGGTCCAGTCGGCATCGCGGGTGGTGTTCTGCACCATTCGTTCCGGCGCGCCGGGGATTCCGATCAGGTTACCCCGCGGAAAGCTGTCCAGCTCAGTGCTTTTCACGGTCGTGGGGTTGACCGGCTGGCCGGCGATCAGCCGGGCCGAGGTGAGGTTGAGCACCGGGTGCAACTGTTCACCGACCCGCACGTAGAGCGCCGCGGTGGACCGGTCGGCGAGCACGGTGTTGCTGCCCACCTGGCCGTTGGGCCGGATCAGCGAAAACACAAAGCAGCCAAGCAATCCGGTGACCACCAGCAGCACACCCATCAGCACCGCACGTGACTGGGTGCGCAGCGGGTCTACCAGCATCCTGGTGTCGTGCAACGCGATTCCGGACGCGATCCTGCGCATCACGAACCGCCAACCGGTTACCTGGTGACGGGTGACGAAGCCGCGACGGTACTGCACCTGGTCGGGATTTTCGTTCGACGGGGTGCGGGAGGCGAAGGAACGCCGAGCCTCATCCCGCTCGTCGCCAAACTCGTTCCTGCTGCTCATGCCGGCACCGAGAGCCCGAGACCGCGTAGCAGCGGGGCTACCGTGTTGCCGACATCTTGTGCGGTGATTGTCATCAAGTCCTCATCGGTGAATTCACCTGTACCGGCCTGTTCGGAATGGTCAAGCCGGAATTCACGTTCTTCCTCGGACCGCTCGACCACGTTTCGGACGAACCGGCCGTTGCCGGCGATGTCGAGGTTTCGCCGGTCGATTCCGTTGCTGTCGGGCGACGATGTCTCGGCCAGGTGCGTGAACAGGCGCTGCATGTCGTCGAGTGCCTGCTGTTCGAACACGCTGTCTCGTTGCTGCGCCATGAGATTCGCGATTTCGGTCAGCTCGGACGGCTGGTAGGACGGGAAGTCGATGCTGCGGGTGAACCGGGATCGCAGACCCTCGTTGGTGTCGAGGAACTTGTCCAGGTCTGCCCGGTATCCGGCGATGATGACCACCAGCCGGTCGCGGTCGTTCTCCATGCGGGCCAGCAGCGTGTCGATGGCCACCAGACCGAAGTCGTTCTTGGCACCGGTGGCCACCAGCGCGTAGGCCTCGTCGAGGAATAGCACGCCGTCCAGCGCACTGTCGATGATCGCGTTGGTCTTGGCCTCGGTCTCGCCGATGTGCTGACCGATCAGATCGGCGCGGTGCACCTCGCGGATGTTCTCCCGCTTCAGCAGACCCAGGCCGCAGTAGATCTTGGCGACCACGCGGGCGATGGTGGTCTTGCCCGTTCCGGGCGGGCCGGCGAACACCAGGTGGTGGGTGCGTTGAGCGACGGTCAGCCCGCGCTGTTGGCGCAACACCGCCATGGCGACCGAGCTCTTCAGCCGGGAAACCTGGTTCTTCACCTCGTTCAGACCGATGAACTCGTTGAGCGCCACTTCCGCTTCTGCCAGCAGGGCGGCCTTGCGCTCCCGGGCACCCGGGTCGACGAAGTCGGCGTCGCTGGGCTCGGTGTCCCGGTTCCACGGGTCGGTGCGGGCTTCGATCCGGGCAGCGGTGGTGGTGACCATCCCGAAGCTCGGGTCGGAGAGCGCCTGCTCGATCTCTTCGTTTTCCGGATTGGCCGCATAGAGCTCGTGCAATACGTCGCTGGCGGCTTCCTCGTCCACGTGCGCGCGCAACGCGAGAGCCTTGGCCAACGCACCGTCGACCGCGGCGACGGCGATCGGGCCCTCGGGCTCCTCCAGGTACGACAATGCTGGAGCAAACATGCCCAGCCGCGCCAGCGCGGTGCCCAGCGTGATCTTGACCGCGTGGGCGAAGGCCTCATCGAGGTCGGCGTCGTTGACGATCGGCGTCAGCAGCTTGACGACGTCCGACCAGCGCTCGGCGCGGTAGTTGATGACGACGGAGATCCAGCGTGCTTCGCGCAGCTTGGGGCGGCGCTCGGCAACGCGGCTGACGATCTCGTGTGCGGCAGCGAATTCGCTCGCACCGCCGGTGGCGGCCAGCGCGGCCGCATAGGCAAGGTGGAAATCGTCCGGCGTGGTCGCGCGGAACTGCAGGTAAAGACCCGTGTCATAGCGGAATCCGAGCGCTCCGCGCTGCAGTTCCACCTGCCGCTGCAATACGCCGGCCGTCGCCGCGGTGCGCGCAACTTGTGCGAGCACATGCTTTGACGTGTCGCCAGCGGCGGCCAGGCCGGTCCAGGCGTCGCACTGCTCGTGGGCAACGCGGGTGAGCGCGCTGAAACCCGACCGGGCCGCGTCCAGATCGGCCGGGCGCTGCCGGTCGTATACCGCAATGCCCAGTGCGCGGCAGCAGGTAGCAAACCTGCTGACCACGTCACTATCTACCCTGCCGTCCGTCCGGGATGCGCGGGGATGAGCCGCAAGCATGCCAATATCACCGCGTTCCACGCCTGCGCCGTCTCCTGAAGTCAAGGTCGCCATTGGCGAATTCTGCTCGTCGTTAGCCACACGAAGTTAGCATTCCCTAAGCTAACTGTCGAGGCGGCCGAATGGGTGCAATTCGCCACACGGACTACCGCTCTGATGCCACTGACCAGCAATATCTCCACACCTCCCGGGGACTGGGCCCTCAACGTACGCAGCTTACTGAATATGATTTTCATTAACAATGCCGGGGTCGACTTGCACCTGCGCCGCTCGGCAGGTGTCCGGCAGCCTCGGCTCGACCGAGCTCTTGCCCCCGCCGTCGGCGGTCAGCGCCGCCAGCCCGATCCGCCTGCCGGACACCGCGCGGCTCAGCGTTCCGGCGAAGCCCAGCACTCCCGCGAACCGCACGCGGCCTCGACGACACGGCTGTGTCGGTGACCGCCTGGGGGCTGCGATTGTGCCGGTTGCGCTGGGATGCGATGGGACGGGTATTGATCCCGAAGAAGTTCGTTGCGAGCAGCACCGCCCCGGTCTCGTGCTGGAGAGGCAGACATGTGCGCGTTTGCCCGGCTCTGCGCGACAAACGCCGATCGTCCGGCCCCACGCGGGCGACCTGTCGCGCAGAGCCGGGCAAATGTGCATAGGCGCTGGTGGCGCTGGTCCGTTTCAGCCAGGACAGATACGGCGGATACGCGCTCGAGTACCGCGCGGCCGTGGGGCCCCGCCCCGCCTGCGCCGCCGCCAGCCAGCCCGCGGGTCCTGGGCCGCCACTGAGCTGGGCCGAACGAATCTCGGGCTGAAATGCCGTCCACGGCACCGACACATTGGACGGCACATTAGAAGTAGTCGGATGCCGTCGCGCCGAAGTTCCAGCGAAGTGCTACGGCTTCACTGCGCTCACCAGGGTGTTTCGGGCAAACATCTCCGCAGCCTCGGAGTCTGGACCCGGTGTCTCACGACCCACTTCGCGCAGGTAGTCGGTCAGCGGAGTCCCGATCGCCGTCCAACCGTGCGCACCGAACCATTCGGCGGCCGGGGCATGGCGCTCGTTGTAGACCAGCTGGAAAAACGGACGCTCTTCGGCCGCTGCGCGTTCCTCCTCGACCTTGGCCTCGAACACTTCGGGAGGTAGCGGGGTGCCGTCCTCGACGGCGACGTGGCTGCCGAGGGTGGCCATCGCGTCGATACCGGTGAACAGTTGCTCCTGCGTCGCGGCCGGAAGGTAGATCAACAGGCCCTCGGCGATCCATGCCGAAAACTGGGTAGGGTCAAAACCGCTGTCCCGCAGCGCTTGTGGCCAATCATCACGCAGATCGACGGCGATCTCACGACGCTCAGCGCGCGGTTGGTGATCGGCGAGCACGTCCCGCTTGAATTCCAGCACCTGCGGCTGATCCAGCTCGAAGACCGTGGTTCCGTCCGGCCAGGGCAGCCGGTAGGCACGCGAGTCCAGTCCGGCGGCCAGGACGACTACCTGGCGCGCGCCCGCCGCGGCTGCCCGCTCAAAGTAGGCGTCGAAATACCGGGTACGCGCACCCTGGAAGTTGACGAAGTGCCGACCGAAGTCGTCGCTCTTGAGCTCGTGATCGGGCGCCTGGCCGTCCAGCACGTCTGCCCAGGAACCGCCGACCGCCCGGCAGAACAGCTCCGCAAACGGGTCCACGGCCAACGGGTCGGGCTTCTGCGCCTCCAACGCACGCGCGGTCGCTACGAACAGCGCCGTCGACCCGACGCTCGTGGTGATGTCCCAGCTGTCGCCTTCACTACGCACCCAACCCAGGCTAGCGGTGTTCGACACTCCAGGTACTTGGCAGCATCGGCACCGTGGGCCCGGCGCCGAATTCCGGCTCGGTCAGCGTGCTCAGACCCGCCGCGTCCTCGGCCGATGCATTGCGCACCGTGCCGGTGAACCCCATATTTCCGGCGCCGCCGCCCGAGGCGGTGGACGCCGTCTCCGGGACAGCTCCCCAGTCCGGGTCGACGTCCACGTTCATATCCGCGAACTCGTCGCCGTATTCACGCTGAATCGAGCGTCGGCGCCGCCGCCGGCGGGCTTGCTCCCGCGCGGCTGCCGCGGCCGAAGCGGCCGCCGAGTCGGGTTCGGACGCTTTCCTCCTGGCACTCGCGCTGGCGCTGGCGGCCATGCCGGAGCCGAACCCGATGCCCGGGCCGCCGCCCACCAAGAACGGAAACCCAAAGCCGCCCGGAGCAGCACCGGCCGGTGGTGGTGTCGGGGCGGCGCTGGCAACGGTGCTGGTCGCGGTGGCGGTAATGGGCGCTGGGGCCGCGGTTGCGCCCGACGCCACAACGCTCGGCGCCGACCCGGCCACCGGCAGCAACGGCGCTGCGGTCGCCGCCGGAGCAGTTACCGGGATGGTTGCCGGTCCGATGGCGGCCAGTCCGGAAAGCCCCGCCAGGCCGCTGACCGCACCCAGGTTGGCGATGGCGCCGCCCATCGCGGCGGCGATCAGCTGCGGGGATTGGAGTACCGGGATGAGCTGGGCCAGGTGGGTAGGCCAGTCGAATTCGGCCAGTTCGACCACGTATTCCAGTGCGCCCGCGGGATTGGTGAACAGTTGCTGGACAAAGGTCTCGAACTGCTGGCCGAATTCCAGCGAGCGCGCCACCCACCACAGCGGCTGGGTGGCGTCGGTGATGTCTTCCATGGGGATTCCGTTGAGGGTGCCCTCGAGCGGATCCCAGTTGAGCTGGCCGTTGGTGACCATGCGCAACAGGTCGGCCACGATGTAATCCAGCGCGGTGGGGTCCCCGTGGTCATGGTCTTCGTGACCCCCGCCTTCCTCATGGTCATGGTCATGGCCATCGTCGTCGGAGTGGACGATTTCCGGCGCCGGGCCGGTGACTGGCGTCGCCGCCGCAGCGGTACCGGTTACGGCGTCGTATGTCGCCATGGTGGTGGCCGCCTGGACCCACATCCGCGCGTAGTCAGCCTCGTTGAGCGCGATCGGAATGGTGTTGATCCCGAAGAAGTTGGTCGCCACCAGCACGCCGTGAATGGCGTGATTCGCGGCGAGCTCGATCAGGGTCGGCATGGTGGCCAGTGCCGTCGTGTACGCGGCGGCCGCGGTTTCGTGCTGGACGGCGGCACCGGCGCTCTTGGTGCCGGCCTGGTTCAGCCAGGCCAGATACGGCACGTGGGCGGCCACATACTGGGCAGCGCTCGGCCCCTCCCATGCCCCGCCCTGGACTCCGCCCAGGAGCGCCAGCAGTTCGTCGGCCGCCTCGATGTACCCGGTGCTCAGCGCCGACCACGCGGCAGCGGAAGCGAGTAACGGGCCGGGGCCGGGACCGGTGCTGAGCAACGTCGAGTGGACTTCGGGCGGTGACGCCATCCACATCGTGGCCATCCGTACCAAACCTCCACCGGTGAGTTCCGGCTTTGGAGATTACTGGTTTTGATAATCGTTTTCAATAGGGCGGCCAGCGCGGCTCAGATCAGCGGCAGGCCTTTCCGGATCCGGCGATCCAGGTCCCACAGGGTCAGGTTGAATGGGAACTGCCGAATCACTTTGGGCATCAGGTTGTTCACCGCTGCGATCGCCGCCATCAGCTGGTCGAAGTTTCGCTGCTTGCCGTCATCCCACGACAGTCCCATCTCGTCGCGGAACCGTTGGGGCAGGAAGCCGGAGGTGATCAGCAGGTTGAGACTTTCGATGGGTTCGCGTATCCAGCTCGGCAACCACACGCCCTTTATCCGGGCTACCGCGATGGGATACAGGAACTCGCGGACGGCGTCGTCGATGTGTATCTGGTCGAGCGACTCCTGCCAGTACTTGTCGAAGGCGGCCCGGTCCGCGGGCCACATCTCCTCCGGCACCTGCAACGTGCTACCGACCGCCGCCGCCTCGCGGTAGAGACGATCGGCCTCCTCTTCGTCGAGCTCGCCGACGAAGATGCGATAGATATCGATGCCGCCCTTGAAGATGCAGGCCGCCACCCACAGCTGCAGTTCGGGATCAAACGCGTTGTAAGACACCGGACTGTCCGGTGTCGAGTAGACCTGCGCGTGCGCGCGGTTTATCGCGCGCCGAAAGGCCGCCTTCTGGGCGTCGGTGCCGTTATTGGCAACCGCGATGTAGGTAAAGGTGGTACGCGCCCGCTTAATCGGGTGACGGTCGATTCGCCCGCTCTCAACACGGCTCTCGGCGACGCCGTGGCCCACGCCAGGGCGCGCCAACTCCATGATCACGTTGGCCGGACCGGCCAACAGCGCCACGCCCATCAACCCGTAGTCCTCGGCTATCCGGCGCTTGCGCCCCGACTGAGGCCGCGGCGGGTCCGAAACGGGCCGCTCGACGTGCGGTATCACCTGGCGAGCAGTTTGCTCAATCGTCATCGTCAACCCCCGGCTTTTGCCAGAAAATCTGGTAACGTCTGTTTCCCGATACTGGCCCGGGTTCCACGCTGATGTCAAGATGGGTGCCTATGACTGGCGAAGCAGCAAGCGCGCGGCCCTACCGCGGCGTCGACGCGGTCGAGCGACTCGCAGCGCGACGCAACCAGCTGCTGTCCGCCGGGTTAGACCTGCTGGGCGCCGAGGATCAGGACGCCGCCGAGCTCACCGTCCGCAACGTGTGCCAGAGCGCGGGGCTGTCGGCCCGGTACTTCTACGAAAGCTTCACCGACAAGGACGACTTTGTCGGTCAGATCTACGACTGGGTTATCGCCGGCCTGGCCGGCAAGATCACCGCGGCGGCCGCCGGGGTCCCGCCAGACCAGCAGCCGCGCGCCGGCATGGCCGAACTGGTCCGCACCATCGCCGGCGATGTCCGCATCGGGCGCCTGCTGTTCAGCACCAAGGTCGCCAATGCCGTGGTGATGCGCAAGCGCACGGAATCGATCGCGTTCTTCGCACTACTGTCCGGCCAGCACGTCATCGGTTCGATGCGGGCGCCGGAGAACGATCGCGTCAAGGCGGGCGCGCACTTCGCCGTCGGCGGTGTCGGGCAAACGCTGAGCGCCTGGCTCGCCGGCGATGTCCAGATGGAACCCGACGACCTCGCCGATCACCTCGCCTCGCTGCTCCTCGAGCTCACCGAGCCAAGTCTGTACCGGCCCCCGGTCAGGGCATCAGCGGCACTTGCCACAGACGCATATCTGGATGAAGCCACAGGCGCATCCACGTCAGACGCATGAGCCGCAGTGCCCCGGAGATCAGCAGAAACGCCATCGGTGCCTGAATAAGCACCGCGGTGATCACCGACAAAGCGGCATCCTCGGGCCCGGCGGTCATCATGTCGAACCAGGCGTCGCAGATCAACAACACTCCGGTGGTGAACCCGGTGAGGATCAACAGCTGACGACGCTTGAAACCCAGTAGCGCCGTCGCCGCCATGAACCCGAGCAGCAGGATGTCGAAGCCGACCCAGGTGACCGGCCAGTTGTGCGCAACGTACTTCTGCGGCAGCGTCCAGGCGAGGTAACCGATCCACGGGATCATCGCGACCAGGCCGCCCACGATCAGACCAAGCCGGATGCGCCGCATCCGGGCAAGCACGGCCGGGTCCTCCAGCTCGCTCAGGGGCGCCTCGAGCCGCGAAATCAACTCCCGTCGCTGTTCGGGTGACAGCGCCGCGATCTGGTCGTCGGACAGGATGGCCTCGGTCATACTGGGCCGGCGGCTACCGGCGGTCGCCGGTCGGCCGCGGTCCTGGGTATCGCGGGCGTGTCTGCTTCGTTGAATTCCCGGACCCAGCAAGCGAATTCCAGCATGATGCCGTCAGGGTCCTGAAAGTAGAAGGAGCGTACGTACACGCCCGGATGCACCGTGGCGGCCACCTGCATCGGGCTCTCGTCGTGGTTGAGCACCGGACCGACCCGAACCCCCTTGTCCTTCAGTCGCTGCCGGTAGGCGTCAAACTTGTCCGCCGGCACGTGGAAGGCGAGATGGTTCATGGTGCTGACCGCGCTGGTGATGTCCCCCAGCCCCGGTAGCGCACCCGGCGATGAAATGCCGGGCACCCGGTCGGCCGCCTCGGCGAACCAGAAGAACGCGACGCAGTCGCCGTTGCCGGCGTCGAAGAAGAAATGCTGCCCCGCACCGCCGGGTAGGTCGAGCGACTTGATCAGCGGCATGCCGAGGGTGTTGCTGTAAAAGTCGACGGTGCGTTCCATGTCCGAGCACACCAGCGCGACGTGATTGATTCCGCCGAGCTCGAACTCGGTGTTGGCGTTGTACGGCTTGATCATGTTCGCGCCTCCTACCTAAGATCCAAACCTGAATCTAACATCAGATTCAGGTACGTTCCAGGAAGGCGCAGGTGTCGTTCCCAACCCAGCGTGGCCGGCAAACTCAAGCCGCAATCGACGCTGCCGCGCGAACAGTGATCGCACGCAAGGGAATTCTGGCAACAACCATCGCCGACATCGCCGCCGAAGCCGGCCGGTCGGCGGCGTCGTTCTACAACTATTACGACTCCAAAGAAGCGATGGTCCGCCAGTGGGCGCTGCGCTTCCGCGACGAGGCAAACAAACGTGCGCTCTCGGTGACCGAGCACGGCTTGTCCGACCGCGAACGCGCGCACCAGGCGGCGGCCGCACACTGGCACACCTATCGGCACCGGCTGGCCGAGATGATCAGCGTGTCGCAACTGGCGATGGTCAGTGACGACTTCGCGCAGTACTGGGCCGAGATGTGCGCGATTCCACTCACTTTCATCGCAGAATCGGTCAAACGCGCTCAGGGGCAAGGATATTGCGCCGGCGATGACCCGCAGCTACTGGCCGAGGCGATCGTGGCGATGTTCAACCAGTTCTGTTACATCCAGCTCACCCGGTCCCCGGAGTGCGACGATCAGGCCTGCATCCAGACGCTGGCCAACATCTACTACCGGGCCATCTACTGCCAGGAGGATCGCTCCAATTGACTGATATCAGCCGCGAATTCATCGGGTTGCCGTCCCAAACCGCCGCGCGAGCGGGTGCGGGCGGACATCCCTGCCAAGGGCTCTACCACCGCGCGGCGGGCGACCGGCCAAAGGTGGCGATGATCGCCACGCATTACCAGATCGACTTCTCCGAGCACTACATCGCGGAGTACCTGGCCGCCCGCGGCATCGGGTTCTTGGGCTGGAACACCCGCTTCCGCGGCTTTGAAAGCAGCTTTCTGCTCGATCACGCCCTGGTCGACATCGGGGTCGGGGTGCGCTGGCTGCGCGAGGTCGCGGGCGTGGAAACAGTTCTGCTGCTGGGTAATTCGGGAGGTGGCTCGCTGATGTCGGCCTACCAGTCCCAGGCGGTGGACCCGAACGTGACACCACTGGCAGGCATGCGGCCCGCGACGGGCGTCACCGAACTGCTCCCCGCCGACGGCTATGTCGCCACCGCCGCCCACCCTGGGCGCCCGGATGTGCTGACCGCCTGGATGGACGGTGCCGTCATCGACGAAAACGACCCCACCGCAACAGATCCCGACCTTGACCTGTTCGACGAACGAAACGGACCGCCGTATTCGCCCGAGTTCATCGAGCGCTACCGCGCGGCGCAGCATGCCCGCAACCACGCCATCACCGACTGGGCCGAGCACGAACTCACCCGGATTCGTGCCGCCGGCTTTTCCGACCGGCCGTTCAGCGTGACCCGCACCTGGGCAGACCCACGCATGGTGGATCCGACCATCGAACCCACGAAGCGCCAAGCTAATTCGTGTTACGCCGGAGTCCCGGTGAAGGCCAACCGTTCCGCGCAGGGCATCGCCGCGGCCTGCACGCTGCGCAACTGGCTGGGTATGTGGAGTTTGCGCGTGGCGCAGACCCGGGCCGAGCCGCACCTGAATCGCATCACCTGCCCGGCGCTGGTGATCAACGCCGAGGCCGATACAGGTGTCTTTCCATCGGATGCCAAACGCATCTACGACGCGCTGGCCGGGACCGACAAGACGCAGGCCGCCATCGACACCGACCACTACTTCACCACCCCGGGGGCACGCGACGAGCAGGCCGACACCATTGCCGAATGGATCGCTGCTCGGTGGGCCTAGCTGTCGTACGCCAGCCGACTGGTTGTTAGTTTTGCAACTGAACCCACCAAGGCGAGGGAAGGCAACCAATGCCGATCGCAATAACCCCTGAACATCAAGACCTGGCCGATTCGGTGCGGTCCCTGGTGGCGCGGGTAGCGCCGTCGGAGGTGCTGCACGAAGCGATGGAGACACCGGTCCCGAACCCGCCGCCCTATTGGCAGGCGGCCGCCGAGCAGGGCTTGGCCGGTGTGCACCTGGCCGAATCGGTGGGCGGGCAGGGTTACGGCATCCTCGAGCTGGCCATCGTGCTGGCCGAGTTCGGTTACGGAGCCGTGCCCGGTCCATTTGTGCCGTCGGCGATCGCCAGCGCGCTGGTCTCCGCGCACGACCCAGACGCCAAGGTGCTTGCCGAACTTGCCTCCGGCGCAGCCATCGCGGCCTACGCGCTGGACTCCGGGCTGACCGCCACCCGCCAAGGCCCGGACGGAAGCCAAGTGCTGGTGATCCGCGGCGAAGTCCGGGCGGTGCCCGCCGCCGCGCAGGCCACCATCCTGGTGCTGCCGGTAGCCATCGACAGCGGCGAAGAGTGGGTGGTGCTGCGCTCCGAGCAGCTTGAGATCGAACCCGTGCCGAGTCTTGACCCGTTGCGGCCCGTCGCCCATGTGCGGGCCAACGCCGTCGAGGTGGGCGACGACGTGGTGCTGGACAACTTGAGCATGACGGCCGCGCACGCGCTGATGACGACGCTGCTCTCGGCCGAGGCGGTGGGGGTGGCGCGCTGGGCGACCGACACCGCCTCGGGCTACGCGAAGATTCGCGAGCAGTTCGGTCGGCCGATCGGCCAGTTCCAGGCGATCAAGCACAAATGCGCCGAGATGATCGCCGACACCGAGCGGGCCACGGCCGCCGTGTGGGACGCCGCGCGGGCGATAGACGAGAGCAGCGAGCACGTGGAGTTCGCGGCCGCCGTGGCCGCCACGCTGGCGCCAGCGGCGGCGCAGCGATGCGCCCAGGACTGCATTCAGGTGCACGGCGGCATCGGTTTCACCTGGGAACACGACACCAACGTCTACTACCGCCGGGCGCTGTTGCTGGCGGCCTGCTTCGGGCGCGCTTCGGAGTACCCGCAACGAGTGGTGGACACCGCCACCACCACCGGCATGCGCGCGGTCGACATCGATCTGGACCCCGAGACCGAACAGTTGCGCGCCGCGATCCGTGGTGAAGTCAGCGCCTTCAAGCAGATGGATCGCGCGGCCCGCGCGGTGGCTATCGCCGAGGCCGGCTGGGTGCTGCCCTACCTGCCCAGGCCGTGGGGGCGGGCATCGGATCCGATCGAGCAGGTCATCATCGCTCAGGAATTCACCGCCGGACGGGTCAAACGACCGCAGATCGGCATCGCGGCGTGGATCATCCCGTCCATCGTCGCGTTCGGCACAGAGGAACAGAAGCAGCGCTTCCTGCCGCCGACCTTCCGGGGCGAAATGATTTGGTGCCAGCTGTTTTCCGAGCCGGGGGCCGGGTCGGACCTGGCCGGGTTGTCCACCAAGGCCACCCGGGTGGACGGCGGCTGGCGCATCACCGGACAGAAGATCTGGACGACGGCCGCGCAGTACTCGCAGTGGGGTGCGCTCCTGGCCCGGACCGACCCGAATGCGCCAAAACACAATGGCATCACCTACTTCCTGCTCGACATGAAGAGCGAGGGCGTGACGGTCAAGCCGCTCAAAGAGCTCACCGGACACGAAATGTTCAACACCGTCTACATCGACGACGTGTTCGTGCCCGACGAGTACGTGCTCGGCGAGGTGAACCGCGGCTGGGAAGTCAGCCGCAATACCCTTACCGCAGAACGGGTTTCGATCGGCAGCAGCGACGCGAACTTCCTGGCCACGCTGCCGCAGTTCGTCGAATTCGTGCGGGACGGGCAGTTCGATCAGGTGGCGCGGCACCGCGCCGGGCAGTTGATCGCCGAGGGACACGCGGCCAAGGTGCTCAACCTGCGTTCCACGCTGCTGACCTTGGCCGGTGGTGATGCGATGCCGTCGGCCGCGATCTCCAAACTGCTGTCGATGCGCACCGGACAGGGCTACGCCGAGTTCGCGGTGTCGACGTTCGGCTCCGATGCCGTCATCGGCGACCCCGACACGTTGCAGGGCAAGTGGGGCGAGTACCTACTGGCCAGCAGGGCCACCACGATCTACGGCGGCACCTCGGAGGTGCAGCTCAACATCATCGCCGAGCGCCTGCTCGGCCTGCCCCGCGACCCGTAACCGGGGTCTGCGCGGACGCCGCTGACATCGAGTGTGAAGCTACGCATTCGCGAGTGAACCTAGGGCGGAGATTCGGTCGAATCTCCGCCCTGCGTTCACTTTCGGCGCCCTGGGTTCACTCGGCTTTTTCGGAGTCTTCTGACTCTTCTTTCTTCGAGCCCTTTTTCGAACCTTGCTTTTCGGACTCTTTCGACAATTCCTTGGCCTTGTCCTTGGCCTCGTCTTTGTCCTCGGCGTCGAGCTCGCGCAGTTCGCGCTTGAGAATCTTGCCCGTCGGGTTGCGTGGCAACTCGTCGAGGAAGATCACCTCGCGCGGGACCTTGTAACGGGCCAGCTCCTCTCTCACGTGCTTCTTGAGGGTGTCCTCGTCGACACCGGAGCCGTCCTTCTTGACCACGAAGGCCCGCAGCCGGTGGCCCCACTCCTTGTCCTCGACGCCGATCGCGGTGGCTTCCACGACGTCCGGGTGGCCGCTCAAGCAGTCCTCGACCTCGGCCGGGAACACGTTCTCGCCACCAGACACGATCATTTCGTCGTCGCGGCCGCTGACGAAGAGCAGGCCGTCCTCGTCGAAGTAACCGACGTCGCCCGAGGACATCAGGCCGTCGATGATCTCCTTGTGGCCGCCGCCGGTGTAACCCTCGAACGGAAAGGCGTTGCCGACGAAGATCCGCCCCACCTCGCCCTGCGGCTTCTCCTTGCCGTTGTCGTCGAGGATCTTCACCTTGACGCCCTTGACGACGGGCCCGACCGTGGCGGGGTCCTTCTCCAGGTCTTTGGGCCCGGCGATGGCCGCGAACGCGATCTCAGTGGAGCCGTACATGTTGTAGATCACCGGACCGAAGTCTTTCAGCGCGCGAGATGCAAGCTCGGCACCCAACTGCGAACCGGATACGAAAATGATCTTGAGGTGCGACAGGTCGGGCTTCTCGTCCATCTTCTCGATCGCGTCCAGCAGTCGCGACAACATCACCGGCACCACAACCATGGCGGTCGCCTTGTGCTTCGCGAGGTCCTCGAGCACCAGCGGCGGCTTGAATTTCCGGCGCAGCACCAGCGTCGAGCCCAGGAACATCGCGATCGTGGCGTGCAGGAAGCCCAGCGCGTGAAACATCGGTGCCGGCAACGAAGTGATCTCGTTGGCCTTGAACGGCACGTGCGACAAGATGCCGCCGACCGGCGCCAGGGTCGGCGGAGTACTGCGGTTCGCGCCCTTCGGAGTTCCGGTGGTACCGCTGGTCAGGATGATGATCGACGCGTGCTTGCCGGCCTTGGGCGCCGGATCCTTGCTGCTGCGCTTGATCAGGTCGGCCAGCGTCTCGTCCTCGCTGCCCGAGTCCTCGTCGCTGTCCGGGTTGGTGCCCAGCGCGCGCAACTTGCCCAGCTCCGGTTCGGCCTTACTGACGGTCTTGGTGTACTCGTCGTCATAAATGATGATCTGGGCGCCTTCGCGCTCCGACACTTCCTTGACCTGCGGGCCAGAGAATTCGCTGTTGAGCAGGATGATGCGGGCGCCCACCCGAGCTGCACCGAAGTAGGCAACCAGGAACCAGCGAGTGTTGCGGGCCAGGATCGCAACCCCATCCCCGGCCTTGACGCCCTTCTCGAGCAGGCCGTTGGCCACCGCGTGGGCCGCCTCGTCGAGTTCCCGGAAGGTGAACTCGCCGTCTTCGTCGATGCACGCCGCCCGGTCTGGGGTGCGGGCGGCGTTGAGCGCCGGCAGCATGCCGAATTCGCCCCACTTGACGATGCCGGTGGCCAGCGCGGCATAGTTCTGCGGCGGTTCGATGCGAAACGCACCGGCCTCGAAAATTTTGCGGACGTAATGCAGTTCGGCGGCGCCGCGTTCAACGTATTGCTGGATTTTTCCGACGCCGGGCAGGTCGCTGAGGTTAGGCATAATCCTCACCATATGTGACGGAGGTCGCAAAGCGACCAGTAGGTTTCTCCCGAATTACCATCGGGATCTATGACCAAACCCGTGTCGCTGGATGTGACCGGCCGCCAGGTCACCATCACCCATCCAAACAAGGTCGTTTTTCCTGATCACGGCGCCACAAAGCTCGATCTGGTCCGTTACTACCTGAGCGTGGCCGACGGTGCCCTGCGTGGCGTGGCCGGTCGCCCGATGATCCTGAAGCGATTCGTCAAAGGCATCACCGAAGAGGCGGTCTTCCAGAAACGCGCGCCTGCCAAACGGCCCGACTGGGTGGACGTCGCGACGCTGCGCTACGCCTCAGGCACCTCGGCCGACGAGGCCGTCATCCACGACGCCGCCGGGCTGGCCTGGGCCATCAATATGGGCTGCGTGGATCTGAACCCACACCCGGTGCTGGCCGACGATCTCGATCATCCCGACGAGCTGCGGGTCGACCTGGATCCGATGCCCGGGGTCGACTGGCGGGGCATCATCGAGGTGGCGTTGGTGGCCCGGGAAGTGCTCGAAGACCACGGACTGACCGCATGGCCCAAGACGTCGGGCTCGCGGGGCTTTCACATCTACGCCCGAATCGCCCCGCGCTGGCCGTTTCCCAAAGTCCGGCTCGCTGCGCAGACGATCGCGCGGGAGGTCGAACGCCGGGTGCCCGACCTGGCAACCAGCCGGTGGTGGAAGGAAGAGCGCCAGGGCGTGTTCGTCGACTTCAACCAGAACGCCAAGGACCGCACCGTCGCTTCCGCCTACTCGGTGCGGGCCACGCCCGACGCGCGGGTCTCCACGCCACTGCATTGGGACGAAGTCCCCGACTGCCAGCCGGAACGCTTCACCATCGACACCGTTCCCGGCCGGTTTACCGAACTAGGCGACCCCTGGGCCGGGATGGACGACGCGGTGGGGGGCCTCGACGAGCTGCTGGCCCTGGCCGACGAGCTGGGTCCCCCGGAGAAGGCGCCGCGCGGGGCCAAGAAGAGCGCCGACGGGAGGCGGCAGTCCGTGATGCCGCTCATCGAGGTCGCCCGGACCAAGACCAAGGACGAGGCGATGGCCGCCCTGGACACCTGGCGCGCTCGCCACCCCGCCGCGGCGCAGCGGCTGCAGCCGGCCGACGTCCTGGTCGACGGGATGCGCGGTCCCAGTTCGATCTGGTACCGCATCCGGATCAACTTGCAGCACGTGCCGGTTGCGGAGCGTCCCGCACAGGAGGAATTGATCGCCGACTCAACCCCTGGCCCGCCCACCCGTCTCGCAAGTAGGCCGCGTAACTAACGGTCAGGTAAGGCACGCGATACTCTCACGCTGTGACGGGGTTGAGTCGGCGAGGATTCCTACAGCTCGCCGCGGCCGCAGGTCTGCTCACGGCGTGCTCCGGATCCAAACCGTCGCCGGGATCGCCTGGGGGCGGCGGGGTGACGGTCACGCACCTGTTCGGACAGACGGTCATCAAGCAACCGCCCAAGCGTGTGGTTAGTGCCGGTTACACCGAGCAGGACGACCTGCTCGCGCTCGGCGTGGTGCCCGTTGCGGTGACCAACTGGTTTGGCGACCAGCCCTACGCGGTGTGGCCGTGGGCTCAACCCAAACTTGGTGCGGCACAACCGGTTGTGCTCAGTCTGGACAATGGCATTCAAGTCGATCTGATCGCCGGCCTCAAGCCGGATCTGATCGTGGCGACCAACGCCGGTCTGGACGCCGACACTTACCAGAAGCTGTCGGCGATCGCGCCGACCATCGCGCAGTCCGACGGTGATGCGTTCTTCGAACCGTGGAAAGACCAGGCCACCGCCATCGGTCAGGCGGTGTTTCAAGCCGACCAGATGAAGTCCCTGATCGAGGCCGTCGACCGCAAGTTCACCGATATCGGCCAGCAGAACCCTTCCTGGAAGGGGAAGAAGGCGCTGCTGATGCAGGGCCGGCTATGGCAGGGCACGGTGGTTGCCGCGGCGGCGGGTTGGCGAACCGACTTCTTGAACCAGATGGGCCTGGTCGTCGCGGAAAGCATCAAGACATACGTCACCGATCATCGCGCGGTGATACCCCGTGACCACATCAAAGAAGTGCTCGATTCCGCCGATGTGGTGATCTGGTCGACGGAAAGTCCCGAGGAGGAGCAGGCTCTGCTCGCCGACCCGGACGTGGCGGCAGCACAGGCGACCGCGCAGCAGCGCCACATCTTCACCACCAAGGAACTGGCCGGTGCCATCGCCTTCGCCTCGCCGTTGAGCTACCCGGTGGTCGCCGACCAACTGGGCCCGCAGCTGAAGAAGATTCTGGGTTGAACAAGCGCTGCATGAGCGTTTGCTAAGGCACCTCTGGCAGTGCTCGAAAGTTGCTGGCGGACGGTCCGTTTGCGGCGCTACCGTGAATTATGAGTGTGACGGAGATCACTGAAATCCCAAGAGAGCCCGGGTTGGCCTGCTGCGTCCTCGACTACGGCGACCAAGCGTTGCTGCTGCAATGTGACAGCACCGGCGACGTCTTGGCCTGGACCGAAGCGCTGCGGGCGGCGCGGTTACCCGGCGTGGTCGACATCGTGCCGGCCTCGGTCACCGTGCTGGTGAAACTCGACGGCCCGCGTTTCCAAGGCGCGACGCGCCAACGGATCCGAAAACTGCGCCCGGCACCGCTGCTGCAAGTCGATCAAGGCGACCCGGCTCGGGACCTCGTAATCGACCTCGTGATCGACGTCGTCTACGACGGCCCGGACCTGGCCGCGGTGGCCGAACACACGGGCCTGAGCACGGCGCAGGTCATCAACGCGCATACCAGCAGCCGGTGGCGGGTCGGGTTCAGCGGGTTCGCACCGGGTTTCGCCTACCTGATCGGCGGCGACGAGCGCCTCCGGGTGCCGCGGCGGGCCGAGCCGCGCGCCTCGGTACCGGCCGGGTCGGTCGGTCTCGCCGGTGAATTCAGTGCGGTCTATCCGCGCAAGTCACCCGGGGGGTGGCAGATCATCGGCCACACGGACGCGGTGATGTGGGACATCGACGGTCTAGGGGACCGACCCGGCCCGGCGCTGCTCACGCAGGGCATGTGGGTCCAGTTTCGGCCCGCGTGAGGAGGATTGAGATGACAACTCTGGAAATCCTGCGCACCGGACCGTTGGCGGTGATCCAGGACCTCGGTCGAACGGGGCTGGCGCATCTCGGTGTCGGCCGGTCCGGGGCCGCCGACCGCCGCTCACACACGCTGGCCAACCGACTGGTCGCAAATCCGGATGACTGGGCCACCGTCGAGGTGACCTTCGGCGGGTTGACCGCCCGGGTCCGCGGCGGAAACCTCGACATCGCGGTCGCCGGCGCCGACACCGACGCGACTGTCGACGGAGTTATGTTCGGCAACAACAGCATTCACCACGTACACGACGGAGAGCTGATCTCCCTCGGCACACCTCGGACCGGACTGCGGACCTATTTGGCGGTACGTGGTGGCATCGGGGTAGCTCGGGTGCTGGGCTCGCGCAGTTACGACGTGATGTCAGAAATCGGACCGTTGCCGCTGCAACCCGGCGACGTGTTGCCAATCGGCGAACACAGCGACGACTACCCCGAACTCGACCAGGCTCCAGTCGCCGCGATCGCGAGCCACCTGGTGGAACTGCAGGTGGTGCCCGGGCCACGCGACGACTGGCTGACCGATCCGGACGCCCTGGTGCACACCATTTGGATGGTCTCCGACCGTAGCGACCGCGTGGGCATGCGACTGGAAGGCCGACCGCTGCAGCACCGCTGGCCCGATCGGCAACTACCCAGCGAAGGTGTGACCCGCGGCGCGATCCAGGTGCCGCCCAACGGATTACCGGTGATTCTTGGCCCCGATCATCCGATCACCGGCGGCTACCCGGTGGCCGGCGTGGTGATCGACGCCGACATCGACAAGGTCGCCCAGGTGCGGCCCGGCCAGTATGTGCGGTTGCACTGGTCGCGGCCCCGCTCCGCGGTGTAGACATGGTTCGTGCACACCGCACGCCTGGTACACACCGCTGATCTGGACAGCTGCACCCGCGAGCGCATCTGCCAGATGGTCACCGCGGCGTTCGCCGGTGACTTCACCGAAGCTGACTGGGAACACGCCCTGGGTGGGATGCACGCGCTGATCTGGCACCACGGCGCGATCATCGCGCACGCTGCGGTGGTACAACGGCGACTGATCTACCGGGGTAGCGCACTGCGCTGCGGCTACGTCGAAGGCGTTGCGGTACGCGAAGATTGGCGCGGGCAGGGTTTGGTGCGGGCGCTGCTCGACGGCGTCGAGCAGGTCATGCGGGGCGCCTATCAACTGGGTGCGCTCAGCTCGTCGCTGCAAGCCCGCGGACTGTACGCCGCCCGCGGCTGGTTGCCCTGGCAGGGTCCGACCTCGGTACTGACTCCCACCGGCCCGTCCCGCACGCCCGAGGACGACGGGACGGTGTTCGTCCTACCGGTCTGTGTGACCCTGGACACCTCCGCGGAGCTGATGTGCGACTGGCGCGACGGAGACGTCTGGTAGTCCCCTCACAGGCGTTGTGTCATTGCGGTGATCGGAAATTCACACGTGCGGGCACTTCGGAGAAGCGCCCGGGCAACAAAGGATTCCTAGCGTGACATCTCAAGTCAATGACGTTAGGAGTCTTCATGTCTGCCCGTTCGCATGTCATTACCGAATGGGATCCCGAGGATGAGGTGGCCTGGGAGGCCGGCAACAAGAACATTGCTCGACGCAACCTGATCTGGTCGGTGGCGGCCGAACACGTCGGGTTCTCCATCTGGTCCATTTGGTCGGTGATGGTGCTGTTCATGCCCACAGCGGTGTACGGCTTCTCCGCCGGAGACAAGTTCCTGCTGGGCGCCACCGCGACCCTGGTCGGCGGCTGCCTGCGCTTTCCGTACACGTTCGCCACCGCGAAATTCGGCGGTCGCAACTGGACCGTCTTCTCGGCCGCGGTACTGCTGATTCCCACCGTCGGCAGCATCTTCTTGCTGGCCAATCCCGGCCTACCGATGTGGCCGTATCTGGTGTGTGCCGCCCTGGCCGGACTGGGCGGCGGCAACTTCGCCTCGTCGATGACCAATATCAACGCGTTCTATCCACAGCGCCTCAAGGGCGCCGCGCTGGCCCTGAATGCCGGTGGCGGCAACCTCGGGGTGCCGGTGATCCAGTTGATCGGCCTGCTGGTGATCGCGACCGTCGGCGAGCGTCAGCCCTACTGGGTGTGCGCCGTGTACCTGGTGTTACTGGCTGTGGCCGGCATCGGCGCGGCCGTCTATATGGACAACTTGGCGCAGTACCGCATCGAGTTGGACACCATGCGCCGGGTACTGTCCGAACCCCACACGTGGGTGATCTCACTGCTCTACATCGGCACCTTCGGATCGTTTATCGGATTTTCCTTCGCGTTCGGCCAGGTGCTGCAGATCAACTTCATCGCCGGCGGTCAGAGCACCTCACAGGCCGCGTTGCACGCCGCCCAGATCGCCTTTCTGGGACCACTATTGGGGTCGCTGTCGCGGGTGTACGGCGGCCGGCTGGCCGACCGCGTCGGCGGCGGGCGGGTGACCCTCGGCGTCTTCTGCGCAATGATCCTGGCAGCCGGAATCCTGGTCAGTGTAAGCACTTTCGGTGAGCGCCACAGTGGGCCTGTCCCCGCCTCGATGATGGTGGGCTACATCGCCGGCTTCGTGGCGCTGTTCATCCTGTCCGGCATCGGCAACGGCTCGGTCTACAAAATGATCCCGTCGATCTTCGAGGCGCGCAGCCATTCGTTGCGGGTCAGCGAAGCCGAGCGTCGGCAGTGGTCGCGCTCGATGTCGGGTGCGCTGATCGGATTCGCCGGCGCGATCGGCGCGCTGGGCGGGGTCGGGGTCAATCTCGCTCTGCGTCAGTCATATTTGAGCAGCGGCACCGCGACGTCGGCGTTCTGGGTATTCGTCGCCTTCTATATCGGTGCCTCGGTGCTGACTTGGGCGATCTATGTTCGCAAACCGCTGCCTTCGGCCCATCACGCGCAGGACGGCGCGGCCACCGGCTTGGCTTATGTTTGATGTAGCACTGTTTGAAGTAGCACTGTTTGATGTAGCACTGTTTGAAGTAGCGCCCGGTTGTAACGAATCTCACTCGAATAGAGCGTAATTCGGATATTTCAGGTATCTGCCAGAAAACTCGGATTCAACTTTCAGTCGATATCGGCCGAATCGAGTTGACTGCCTTGCGTTCTCGGTGTGAGCATCGAACCGACAGCGGCGCAGGGCCTCTCGATCGCTCGCGCCTTCAGGGTTCTTCAACACGCCCGGAAAGGTAGCCGACCGTATGGGCCGCAACCCTCACCTCACCGACTGGAATCCCGAAGACACGGCTGCCTGGGAGGCGGGGAACAACGCGATCGCGCGCCGCAATCTGCTCTGCACGATGGCCGGTGACCACGTTGCATTCTCGATCTGGTCACTGTGGTCGGTGATGGCGCTGTTCTTGCCCGTATCGGTCTACGGCATCTCGGCGGGCGACAAGCTCTTGCTCGGTGCGGTAGCAACACTTGCCGGCGGCTGCGCACGGATTCCGTACACGTTGGGCATCGCCAGGTTCGGCGGACGCAACTGGACGGCATTCTCGGCATTCGTCTTGCTGATTCCTACCGCCGGCACCATAGCGCTGCTGGCCAATCCCGGCCTGCCGCTGTGGCCGTATCTATTGTGCGCGGCCATGACCGGGCTGGGTGGCGGCAACTACGCGGCATCATTGGCCAACGTCAACGCCTGCTACCCGCAACGGCTCAAGGGTGCCGCGCTGGCCGTCAACGCCGGTGTCGGCAACCTCGGCGTCGCAGTGATCCAGCTCGTCGGACTGCTGGCGCTCGCGGCGGTGGGCCACGCGGCGCCGTACTGGGTGTGCGCGATCTACCTTGTGCTCCTAGCTGTCGTCGGCATCGCCGCGGCACTGTTGATGGACAACATCGACTACACCATCGAATTGCGCACCATGCGGTCCATCTTGTTCCTCCGGCACACCTGGGTGATCTCGCTGCTCTACGTCTGCACTTTTGGATCCTGGATCGGCTTCGCATTCGCGTTCGGCCAAGTGTTACAGGTCAACTTCGCACAACACGGTGAGACCGCGCGGCACGCTGCCTTACATGCGGCGCAAATCGCGTTCGTCGGGCCGCTTTTGGGTTCGCTGTCCCGCATTTACGGCGGTCGCCTGGCCGACCGTATCGGTGGTAGCCGGGTAACCCTAGGCGTGCTGGGCGGGATGATCGCGGCGGCCGCATTGCTGGTGGGCCTCAGCACACACGACGACCTGCATCCCGGCGCTGGTGCCGTCACGTTGGTCGGCTACGTCGTGGGCTTCTTCGCGTTGTTCATCCTGGCGGGCATGGGCAACGGCTCGATCTTCAAGTTGATCCCGTCCATCTTCGAAGCACGTAGTCGCTCTTTGGATGTCAGCGAGGCGGAACGCCGACACTGGGCGCGCGCTATGTCGGGGTCGCTGATCGGATTTTGCGCGGCCGTCGGCGCACTCGGCGGTGTGGGTATCAACCTGGCTTTGCGGGAGTCCTACCTGCACAGCGGAACCGAGACTTCGGCGTACTGGATGTTCCTGGGTTCCTATCTCGTCGCGGCATGGCTTACCTGGACGATGTATGTGCGCCGTCCCAGCATCCGTGTGACGAACAACGCAGCCGAGGGCAATGCCGCAGCAATTGCGAGGTAACGCTGCGGAAATGTGGCGGGCATATAAGAGTCAAATGGCCCAGTCACCGTCTGCGCCACTTGCTGGCTACCGAATTGCAGTCACCTCAGCTCGCCGTGCGGAAGAGCTGTGTGCATTGCTGCGTCGTCATGGGGCCGAGGTTTCCAGCGCCGCGGCGATCAACATGATCGCGCTACCCGACGACGACGAGTTGCATGCCAACTCAGAAGCGTTGATCGCCGATCCGCCAGACATTCTGGTGGCCCATACCGGCATCGGCTTTCGCGGCTGGGTGGCCGCGGCCGAAGGTTGGGGACTGGCCACCGAGCTCCTCGAGTCGTTGTCGTCGGCTCGGATTATCTCTCGTGGACCGAAAGCGACGGGCGCGCTGCGCGCCGCCGGACTGCGCGAGGAGTGGTCGCCGGAGTCCGAATCCTCGCACGAGGTATTGGAATACCTACTCGAGAGCGGCCTCCAAACCGGTCTGGCCGGTAAGCGCATCGCCGTTCAGTTGCACGGGGCCGCTGACGGTTGGGACCCGTTCCCGGAATTTCTCGGCAGCCTGCGAGACGCGGGTGCCGAGGTAGTGCCCATCCGGGTATACCGCTGGAACCCAACGCCATTGGGTGGCGAGTTCGATCAGTTGGTCACCGGTATTGCCCGACGGCAGTTCGACGCAGTAACTTTCACGTCTGCTCCCGCGGCGGTCGCGGTCCTGGAACGCAGCCGGGAATTGGAAATCGAGGACCAGGTGTTGGGAGCGCTGCGCAACGGCGTGCACGCGATGTGCGTGGGTCCCGTCACCGCGCGACCATTGATCCGTCGCGGTGTGCCGACCTCGGCGCCTGAGCGAATGCGCCTGGGCGCGTTGGCCCGTCACATCGCCGAGGAACTGCCGCTACTGGGTTCGTGCAGCGTCCACGCCGCCGGTCACCTGGTCGACATCAGGGGCACCTGCGTGCTGGTCGACGGTTCGGTCAAAACCGTGTCGGGCTCGGGAATGGCGATACTGCGCGCGCTGGCGCACCGACCCGGCGATGTCGTCGGACGGGCGGAGTTGCTGCGCTTGCTGCCCGGCAACGGCGGCGATACCCACGCGGTCGACACCGCCGTGCTGCGCCTGCGAGCGGCCCTGGGCGACAAGAACATTGTGGCGACGGTGGTCAAACGGGGCTACCGGTTGGCCCTCGATGGTGAGCACGACGCCGCATGAGCCTGATCCTGACCGCCCACGGCACCCGCAGGGCCACCGGGGTCGCCATGATCGGCGACCTGGCCGCCCAGGTGAGCGCACGGCTGGACCGCACCGTCCATGTCGCCTTCGTTGATGTCTTGGGGCCCACACCCAGCGAGGTGCTATCCAGTCTGGACACCGAACCGCGGCCCGCGATCGTGGTGCCGGCGTTTCTATCTCGCGGCTACCATGTCCGCGCCGACCTCCCCGCCCACATCGCCGCCAGCGGCCACCCCAACGTCACGGTCACGCCCGCCTTGGGACCAGGTCCGGAGATCACTCATATACTCAGCCGACAATTGGCGGAATCCGGTTGGCGGGTCGGCGATTCGGTGATCCTTGGGGCGGCAGGTACGTCAGATCACCGGGCCCGCAGGGACTTACACCACGCCGCGGCCCTACTGTCGGCGCTGACCGGGTCCCGGGTGGATCTGGGATTCGCGGCTGTCGGATCGCCGACCGTGCCCGAGGCCGTCGCCGCCGCGCGAGGCCGGGGCGCACGGCGCGTCGTGGTCGCCTCGTATCTGCTGGCCGACGGACTGTTTCAAGAGCGGCTGTACCAAAGCGGTGCCGATCTCGTGACGCGACCACTAGGCGCCGATGCCGGACTGGCCAGGCTGGTGGCGAACCGATTCCGGCGTGCCGCCCTGCCCGGCGGTCCGGCAATCAACCGGCTTTGCCGTCAAAGCACGCTCTCACCAGCGACGCTTGATCTTTCGTGATAACCACGTAATCCTGGCAACATGGCCCGAAACGAAGAGCCCTCGCGCGGGCTCCTCGACGACGTCGCGAAGATGCTGCGGTTGCCCTTCAGCACACCGGAGTTCATCGACCGCATAGTCACCGGCTCGGTGAATCAGGTAGGACGCCGCACGCTGTACATGCTGATCACCACCTGGGACGCGGCCGGCGGCGGGCCGTTTGCGGCCAGCGCCATCGCGTCGACCGGTTTGTCCAAGACTGCCGAGATCGTGCAGTCGATGTTCATCGGTCCGGTGTTCAACCCGCTACTCAAGACGCTGGGGGCCGACAAAGTCGCCGTCCGGGCGTCGTTGTGTGCCTCGCAGTTGGTCGGGTTGGGCATCATGCGCTACGGGGTGCGCTCCGAACCGCTGCACTCGATGACGGTGTCGCAGATCGTCGATGCGATCGGTCCGACCATGCAGCGCTATCTCGTCGGAAAGATCGACTGACCGCTCAGGCGGCGGCCCGCTGCGCGCCAATCCGTGCGATCTGGACGCGGCCCTCGGGCGTGACACGGGCCGGATACACCGGCACCGAGACGCGCGGGTCTTCCAGGCAGGAGCCGTCGTCCAACGCGAAAGCCTGCTTGAGGATCGGCGATTGGACCGTGACGCGCCCGGCCCGGTCACCGACGATCCCGCGGGACATCACCGCCGCGCCGGAAAACGGGTCCAAGTTGCCGACCGCGTGCACCGAGCCGTCGTCGAGCCGGAACAGCGCCGCCTGAGAACCGTCGTCGAGGAGGACACCGACACCGCGGCCCGGGATCAGGCGGTCGTATTCACATGCAGTGGTCCACGCCTGAATGTGGTTGAAGGTCTTCATCTTTCATTTCCTCTCTGCTGGCTATGAGTCTGCTGGTTACGAGTCTGTTGGTTACGAGCGAAACCGCGGGATCCCAATGGGGACAGGCACTTTGCGTCCGGCACGTTCGGTGAAGGTCACCGTCGGGTCGACGGCGTCGGGGGCGTTGACGAAGGACACGAACCGCGACAACTTGTCCGGGTCCTCGAGCACGCCCTTCCATTCGCACTGGTAGTTGGCGACGTGGCGCTCCATCGCCGCTTCGAATTCGTCGGCCAGACCCAGCGAGTCGTCGCAGACCACTTCGCGCACCTGGTCCAGGCCAAGCGATTCCACCCACGGCGCGGTGCGCTGCAACCGATCAGCCGTGCGGATGTAGTACATCAGGAACCGGTCGATGTAGCGGACCAGCGTCTCGGTGTCCAGATCGCTGGCTATCAGCTGAGCGTGCCTGGGTGTCATCCCGCCGTTGCCGCCGACGTAGAGATTCCAGCCCTTGTCGGTGGCGATGATGCCCACGTCCTTGCCGCGTGCCTCCGCGCATTCGCGCGCGCAACCGGAGACACCCAGCTTGATCTTGTGCGGGGCCCGCAGCCCGCGGTAGCGCAGTTCCAAGTCGATGGCCAGCTGCACCGAGTCCTGCTGGCCGTAGCGGCACCAGTCGCTGCCCACGCAGCTTTTCACGGTTCGCAGTGCCTTGCCGTAGGCGTGACCGGACTCCATCCCGGCGTCAACCAGACGCTTCCAAATCTCCGGCAGCTGGTCTACCCGGGCGCCGAACAAGTCGATGCGCTGCCCGCCGGTGATTTTCGTGTAGAGACCGAAGTCCTGGGCGATCTGCCCGATCAGGATCAGATGCTCGGGCTTGATGTCACCGCCGGGCACCCGCGGCACCACGGAGTAACTGCCGTTCTTTTGGATGTTGGCCAGGAAGTGGTCGTTGGAGTCTTGCAGCGCGGCCTGCTCGCCCTCCAGGATGTGGTCCGAACCGGTGGACGCCAGGATCGACGCGACGACGGGTTTGCAGATGTCGCAACCCCTTCCGCGACCGAAGCGCTCTAGCAGACCGGAGAAGGTACGAATCTCGGTGGCCGAAATGATCTGGAAGAGTTCGGCGCGTGACTGCCCGAAATGCTCACAGAGCGCCTTGGACTGTTCGACGCCTTCGGCTTCCAGCAACTGCTTGAGCAGCGGCACGCACGAACCGCACGAGGTGCCGGCCGTCGTGCACGCCTTGAGGCCGGCGACGTCACCGCACCCATTGGCGATGGCGCATTTCAGGTCACCTTTGGTGACGTTGTTGCAGGAGCAGATCTGCGCGGAATCCGGCAGCGCGCCGATGCCGAGCGCACCGGCCCCGTCACCGGAGCCGGCCGGTGCGATGAGCGCCAGCGGGTCCCCGGGCAGTTCGCTTCCGACCATTGGACGCAACACCCCGTAGGACGATGCGTCGCCGACCAGCACCCCGCCGAGCAGCGTCTTGGCGTCGTCGGAGAGCACCAGCTTGGCGTAGGTGCGGTTGACCGCGTCGTTGACGACGACCTCGAGGCAGTCCTGCGTGGTGCCCATCGCGTCACCGAAGCTGGCTACGTCGACGCCGAGCAACTTGAGTTTGGTGGACAGGTCGGCCTCACCGAATTCCGCGACACCGTCGAGCAAGCGGTCGGCCACCACTTCGGCGCTGGTGTAGCCGGGCCCGACCAGTCCGTAGCAGCGGCCCTCGATGGCTGCCACTTCGCCAACCGCGAAGATGTCGGGATCGCTGGTACGGCAAGCGATGTCAGTGAGAACGCCACCGCGTGCGGCGGTTTCCAGTCCGGCCGTGCGTGCGAGCTCGTCGCGCGGCCGGATGCCGGCCGCGAAGATCACCACACCCGCGTCGATGACCTGGCCGTCGCCGAGTCGGACCCGCACCGACTGTGTTCCGTCCGAATGCGTAACGGACTCAATGGAGTCGGTCCCGACGCCGAGGTGAATGTCGATTCCGAGTTCGCCGATCATCCGGGCCAGCAGCGCACCGCCCGCTTCGTCAATCTGCTGTGCCATCAACCGCGGCATCATCTCGACGACGTGTGTATGTAACCCGAACTGGCGCAGGGCATTCGCGGCTTCCAGGCCCAGCAGCCCGCCGCCGATCACCACTCCGGCGTCGGGACGGCCGGAGTTCATGGTGCACAGAGCGCCGGCGCGGATGGCATCGAGATCGTCCAGGGTGCGGTAGACGTGGCACAACGGCAGATCGTTGCCGGTGACCGGCGGCACGAACGCATACGAACCGGTCGCCAGCACCAGCGCGTCGTAGCCGTGACGCTCGCCGTCGGCGGTGACCACTGTCTTTGTGGCACGGTCGATCTCGGTCACCTTGGTGTTCAGCAGTAACCGCACCCGCTCGTCACCTGCATAGCCGTTTCCGGGCAGTGCGAGCAGGTTGCGGTCCCAGCTCTCGGTGTATGTGGTCAGTCCGACGCGGTCATAGGCGGCGTCGGCTTCCTCGGCCAGCACGGTGATGTGCCAGGTGCCAGCAGTGTCGCGGGCGCGCAGCGCCTCGACGAAACGATGACCCACCATGCCGTGGCCGACCACCACGACGCGCCGCTGGGCGCGCGCGGGAGTAACTCCGGCAGAAGACATGTCATGAGATTACGAAGCTCTTGTTGCCGGAAATGACGCGAAATGTGACGCATGCATCACGCCGTCCTCACAACTGTCAATCGTCTGTGTGACGTCGTTCGCTCAGGGCGAACGTCCAGGTGGAACTTTAGCGTAGGCGACTCAGGTTTAACCGGGTAGCCGACCATTGCAGCGTCGGGCACAGCTAACTCACATGGAAGAGTAAGGAGACGTCAATGAGCAATTTGACATTGTGGTCGCGTCCGGCGTGGGACACCGATCGTTGGCTGCGGGATTTCTTCGGCCCCGCATCTCTTGATTGGAGCAGGCCGGTGACCAGCGGTTTCAACCCCGCTGCCGAGATCGTCAAGGACGGCGAGGACGCGATAGTACGGCTGGAGTTGCCGGGTGTGGACGTCGAGAAGGACGTCAACGTCGAGGTGGAGAACGGCCGCCTAGTCATCCACGGCGAACACCGCGACGAGCACTCCGAGGAGCGGGACGGACGCAGTTTGCGCGAGATCCGCTACGGATCGTTCCGGCGGTCGTTCAAGCTGTCGGCGCACGTCACCGGCGAGGACATCGCGGCGTCCTATGACGCGGGCGTGCTCACCGTTCGCGTCGCCGGTGCCCACAAGGACCCGGCCGGTGCGCAGGCTCAGCGCATCGCGATCACCAAGTAGACCCGCGACGAGACGCGAAAGCACCCGAAAGCACCTGTTTTCGGGTGCTTTTGCGCCTGCTCGGCACTATTGCCAGCGGGCCAGCAATTCGTTGGCGCGAGCGGACAACGCATACTGCAGGAACGGGCCGAAACTGACTCGGGCCACGCCGAGCGGGCCGAACGACGCTGGATCGTCGGAATCGGGCAGCGCAATCGCGTTCACCGGCAGCGGCAACTCAGTTGCCAAGCGCCGCAACGTCTCCGGCTCCAGGCGGCCGACGGGGTAGAGCACGTCAGCGCCGGCCGCGGCCGCCTCGTTGAGCCGCGCAACGGCCCGCTCGACCCGGTCCGACTCGGCGCCGTCCTTGCGCAGGAACAAATCGGTGCGGGCGTTGACGACCACATGGACACCGGCCGCGTCGGCGGCAGATCGCAAGGCGCCCACCAATTCCGCGTGCTCGGCCGAGCTTCGCAACCGGCCGCCATCGGAGTGCACGGTGTCCTCGATGTTGAGTCCGACGGCCCCAACCTCCAGTAGACCGTCGATCAACCGCGCGGCCGGCAGGCCGTAGCCGGACTCGATGTCGACCGATACCGGGACGTCCACCGCCGCGGTGATCTGGGCGACTCGGGCCAGCACGTCGTCGAAGGACATGCCCTCGTTGTCGGGCTTGCCGATCGAGTCGGCCAGCGGATGGCTACCGACTGTCAGCGCGGAAAACCCGGCATTTGCCGCCAACTTCGCCGACCAGGCGTCCCACACCGTGGGCAGGATGACCGGGTTTCCCGGTTGGTGCAGCGCGAGCAAGTCGCGCGCGTGTCGGGCGAGCTCAACCGGCATGACTGGAAACCCTTTCGGACGGCGGGACACGGTCTACCCGACAAGCAGAACTGGCAAGGGCGAAGACAGCGGATAGTATCGGTGGACGTACTGTGATCCGTAACACCTCCGGCCCAGGGAGCATCGTTTGTCCACCACCACTGAACTCACCGAACTGCACGACTTGATGAGGGGTATGCGGCGGTGCGTCACCTCGCTGAAGTCGCGGTACGGAGACAACCCGGCGACGCGTCGCATCGTCATCGATGCCGACCGAATCCTTTCCGACATCCAATTACTCGACAACGACGTTGCCGAATTGGATCTCGCACGCGCCACCGTGCACCAATCCGGCGAGAAGATCGCAATCCCGGACACCCAGTACGACAGCGACTTCTGGCGCGATGTCGACGACGAGGGTGTCGGAGGTCACCACCGGTCTTAACAGCCAAGCCCGGCTAAATTGCGGGCACTCATTCTGTGTACCCTTCGAGCTACAGCCCGTTCGAAGAGGAACAACACATTAGATGAGCGCACCAACGGCGAGCCGTCCTGAGTCCGGCGTCTTTTCAGCTACCCGCGCCCGAATTGGGCAAAAAACGCTGCGCACCGATAGGTGGTGGTGGCAGCCGCTGCGGATCAACCTCGGCTTCGCCGCGTTCGTCATCTACGCGACGGCACGCGCGTTCCAGCAGGAACACTACTTCGTCCCGAAATACCACTACCTGACGCCGTTTTACTCGCCGTGTGTCAGCACGGGATGCCTCCCAGAGGCCAGCGAGTTCTGGCCACAGTTCCTGCCCGACGTGTGGTGGCTGCCGTATGCGGCAATGACACTGCCATTCCTGCTGCTGTTCCGGTTGACCTGCTACTACTACCGCGGCGCCTACTACCGCACGGTGTGGCAGTCGCCCACCGCCTGCGCGGTGGCCGAGCCGCGCGTGCACTACACCGGCGAGACCAAGTTCCCGCTGATCATCCAGAACACCCACCGCTACTTCTTCTACATCGCAGCCATCATCTCGGTGATCAACACCTACGACGCGATCGTGGCGTTCCAATCCGAGGACGGTCCGGGTGGATTCGGTTTCGGCCTGGGCAACCTGATCCTGCTCGGCAACGTCATCATGCTGTGGGTCTACACGCTGTCCTGCCACTCATGCCGGCACGTAACCGGTGGCCGGCTCAAGCACTTCTCCAAACACCCGGTGCGGTACTGGTTCTGGACCCAGATCAGCAAGATCAACGAGCGTCACAAGCTGTACGCCTGGATCACCCTCGGCACGCTGATGCTCACCGACTTCTACGTCATGCTGGTGGCCAGCGGAGCCATCAGTGACCTGAGATTCATTGGCTAATAGGCCAATTCATCAATTGCAATAAGCTGAGTGAGGTTCCATGGTTGAGGTCGAACGGCATGCCTACGACGTAGTCGTGATCGGTGCCGGCGGCGCAGGGTTACGCGCGGTCATCGAAGCGCGGGAGCGCGGCCTGAAGGTCGCAGTGGTGACCAAATCCCTGTTCGGCAAGGCACATACGGTAATGGCCGAGGGCGGATGCGCCGCCTCGATGGGCAACGCCAACCCGAAAGACAACTGGCAGACCCACTTTGGCGACACCATGCGCGGCGGGAAGTTCCTGAACAACTGGCGGATGGCCGAGTTGCACGCCAGAGAGGCACCCGACCGCGTCTGGGAGCTGGAGACCTACGGCGCGCTGTTCGACCGCACCAAAGACGGCCGAATCAGCCAGCGCAACTTCGGTGGGCACACCTACGCGCGGCTGGCGCACGTCGGCGACCGCACCGGCCTGGAATTGATCCGCACCATGCAGCAGAAGATCGTGTCGCTGCAGCAGGAAGATCACGCCGAGTCCGGTGACTACGACGCCCGGATCAGGGTGTTCGCCGAATGCACGATCACCGAATTACTCAAAGACGGCGACTCGATCGCCGGCGCCTTCGGCTACTGGCGGGAAACCGGCAAGTTCGTGTTGTTCGAAGCACCCGCGGTGGTGCTGGCCACGGGCGGCATCGGCAAGTCGTTCAAGGTGACCTCGAATTCCTGGGAGTACACCGGAGACGGACACGCGCTGGCACTGCGCGCCGGCGCCACGCTGATCAACATGGAGTTCGTCCAGTTCCACCCGACGGGCATGGTGTGGCCGCCCAGCGTGAAGGGCATTCTGGTCACCGAGGGTGTCCGTGGTGACGGTGGAGTCTTGAAGAACTCCGAGAACACCCGCTTCATGTTCGACTACATCCCGCCGGTGTTCAAAGGTCAGTACGCCGAAACCGAGAAAGAAGCCGACGAGTGGCTCAAGGACAACGACTCGGCGCGTCGTACCCCGGACCTGCTGCCCCGCGATGAAGTGGCGCGTGCCATCAATTCGGAGGTCAAAGCTGGCCGTGGCACCCCGCACGGCGGGGTCTACCTGGACATCGCATCCCGGCTGACGCCGGCGGAGATCAAGCGCCGCTTGCCGTCGATGTACCACCAGTTCATGGAGTTGGCCGAGGTCGACATCACCAAGGAAGCGATGGAGGTCGGGCCGACCTGCCACTACGTGATGGGCGGCGTCGAGGTCGACGCCGACACCGGTGCCGCCAAAGTGCCCGGGCTGTTCGCCGCGGGTGAGTGCTCCGGCGGCATGCACGGTTCCAACCGGCTCGGCGGCAACTCGCTGTCTGACCTGCTGGTCTTCGGCCGTCGGGCCGGGCTGGGCGCCGCCGAGTACGTGGCGGCGCTGGACAGGCGGCCGGCCGTCTCGTCGGACGCGATCGACGCGGCCGCCGAGTTCGCCCTCAAGCCGTTCTCCGGTCCGACCGATGGCTCGGCCCCGGAGAACCCGTATGCGCTGCAGATGGACCTGCAGCACGTGATGAACGACCTGGTCGGCATCATCCGCAAGGAAGACGAGATCACCAAGGCGCTCGCGCACCTGAAGGAACTGTGGGCGCGCTACGCGAACGTGCAGGTCGAAGGCGAACGCCGGTACAACCCCGGCTGGAACCTGGCGATCGACCTGCGCAACATGTTGACGGTCAGCGAATGCGTAGCGCGGGCAGCGCTGGAGCGTACCGAGAGCCGTGGGGGCCACACTCGCGACGACCACCCGGGCATGGACTCGGGGTGGCGCAACACGTTGCTGGTGTGCAAGGAGGCCTCGAACGGCGCTGACGGGGAGCACATCACCATCACCCGTGAACCGCAGATCCCGATGCGGCCCGACTTGCTGGAGCTCTTCAAGATCTCCGAACTGGAGAAGTACTACACCGACGAAGAGCTGGCCGAGCACCCGGAACGGAGAGCGTAATGGCGTACAACGCGAGCATGCAGGTCTGGCGCGGCGACGAGAGTAGCGGTGGGCTCGAAGAATTCACTGTCGAGGTCAACGAGGGTGAGGTGGTCCTCGACGTCATCCACCGGTTGCAGCAGACGCAGACCCCCGACCTCGCGGTGCGGTGGAACTGCAAGGCCGGCAAGTGTGGGTCCTGCTCGGCGGAGATCAACGGCCGGCCCCGGCTGATGTGCATGACCCGGATGTCGACGTTCGAGGAGAACGAGGTCGTCACCGTCACTCCGATCCGGACTTTCCCGGTGATCCGCGACCTGGTGACCGACGTGTCGTTCAACTACGAGAAGGCGCGGGAGATCCCATCGTTCACGCCGCCGAAGGACCTGCAGCCCGGCGAGTACCGGATGGCGCAGGTCGATGTGCAGCGCTCCCAGGAGTTCCGCAAGTGCATCGAATGCTTCCTGTGCCAGAACGTCTGCCACGTCATTCGTGACCACGAGGAGAACAAGCAGGCGTTCGCCGGGCCGCGCTATCTGATGCGAATCGCCGAGCTCGAGATGCACCCGCTGGACACCATGGACCGGCGGGATCTCGCTCAGGAGGAGCACGGTCTCGGTTACTGCAACATCACCAAGTGCTGTACCGAGGTCTGCCCCGAGCACATCAAGATCACCGACAACGCACTCATTCCGATGAAAGAGCGGGTCGCTGGCCGCAAGTACGACCCGGTCGTGTGGCTGGGTAACAAACTGTTCCGGCGTTAGTCGTCGAAGGCTGCCGGGTATCCAGCCGAAATGGTAGATCCCACCGGCATTGACGAGATCAAGACCGCCATCGACGAGATTTCCGCGCGCGTAGACCTGGCACGCAAGGAAGGCCGGGAGGCCGACGCTGCCGAAATGGAGCAGCGTATCGACGGTTTACGCAAACGAATCGACGACCGCTCACCGACCTAGGCCGGCGGGGCCGCTATACGCCGAGCCGCCGAAACACGCTGCGGTGGAACACAATCGGGGCAACCTCGGCGTCCACGGTGATCTCGCTGACCCGCAGCACCACAATGGTGTGGTCGCCGGCTGGAATCAACTGCTCGATCGCGCTTTCCAACCACAGGCCGGTGCCTTTGATGAAGACGGCGCCCGAGTCCCGCGCTTCCGTCTCCAAACCGGCAAACCGGTCACCCGTTTTCGCCGCCAGGGTGCGGGCCGCCTCGTCGTGCGACTCGCCCAGCACGCTGATACCCAGCGTCGGCACCCCCTTGAGCTTGGGCCATGTCGTCGAGGTGTTCTGTACGCAGAACGAGACCAGCGGCGGATCGAGCGAGACCGGAACAAAAGTGCTGGCTGCAAGGCCTTCGCGGACGCCCTCGACCAGGGCGGCAATGGCGATCACACCACAGGGGAAGTGGCCGAAGGCCTCACGTAGTGATGTCGGCGTCAGGTTGTTGTTCGGGTTCACCGGACTTCATTCGCTCCTCGAGCCGAGAACGGGATTCTCGTTAAGGCAGCCTACCCGGCTGGCCGGCGCCGGCATATCCGTGCCGCGCTGCCACATCCGGGTGGGCACGCAACCGGCTTTTCCACGCATTGCGGCCGTACACGGCGTAAATCGGATCGGCCGGGTCGTGCAACGGTGCCGCTCTGCCGGCCAGCTCGGGCGGCAGGGACAACACCGGTATCTGTGCGTCCAGCCGGGGGTTGAAGAAATACGGCACCGAGATTCGCTCACGGGTCGCGCCGCCCAAGTTCACCCGATGTTCGGTGGCCCTCAGGTAGCCGCCCGTCGCAAGCTCGAGCAGTTCACCGATATTGACGATGAACGCACCGTCGACCGCAGGCACGTCGACCCACCGATCCCGTCGTCGCACCTGCAGACCCCGACTGCCCGGCTCAGCCAGCAACAACGTCAACACCCCGGAGTCCTTGTGCGCACCGACGCCCTGCGCACTGGCGGCGCGCCGCGGGTAGCGCACCACTTTTATCAGGGTCGCGGGCTCCTCGGCGAAGGCCGCCTCGAACACATCGGCGGGGCTGCCCAGCGACTCCGCCCAGTGCTGCAGCAGGGTGCGGGCTACCTGCGACAACGCGACATCCCATTCGGCGACGATCGCGGGCAGCTCGGGCAGTGCGGCCGGCCACTGATTGGGACCTTGCAGCCAGAGATATTCAGGCTTGCCGGGACCGCCGATCGGTGGACGTTCGGGCCCGATATCGATCTGCTCGCGCCAGTCCACTTCCCCGCGGGTCAACTCGCCGCCGAGCCGGGTGTAACCGCGAAAGTGCGGGCTGCGCACCATCGCAATCGCGTCCTTGTCGGCCTGCGGCAGGGCGAACAGCCGCCGGGCCACGTCGAGCAGTGCCGCAACCAAGTCGTCGGGCACTCCATGACCGGTCAGATAGAAGAAACCCACCCGGTGAGCCGCCTCGCGCAGGGCGCTGCGAAGGCTGGCCGAATCGGCGCTGATATCCACTATCGGAAGTGCGGTGACGCTCCCCACATTTGTCATCCTGCCCATCATCGTCGCAGGTGAAAGGGGATGCCAGGGACGGGGTCACCACCATCCCAACCGGTTGGTTAGTTAGCCGGTGAAATATAGCTCACAGTCACTTGCGTTGAAGTTACTGATCGGTATATTTTAACGGAGTTACTGGTGGGTAACTTAGCCCTAGTACCCAACCACAAGTGGCATTCTCAATGAGGAGGAAACCCTAAGTGAGCCACTACAAGAGCAACGTCCGCGACCAGGAGTTCAACCTGTTCGAGGTATTCGGCGTTGACAAAGCATTAGGCCAAGGCGAGTTCAGCGATCTGGACGCCGACACTGCCCGCGAGATGTTGGCCGAGATCAGCCGGCTGTCCGAGGGGCCCGTCGCCGCGTCCTTCGTCGAAGGCGACCGCAATCCCCCGGTCTTCGACCCGAAGACGTTCTCCGTGACGTTGCCCGAGGAGTTCAAGAAGTCGGTCAAGGCTGTTATCGAAGCCGGCTGGGACAAGGCCGGTCTCGACGAGGAACTTGGCGGCATGCCGATGCCGAAGGCGCTGATGTGGGCGCTGCACGAGCACATCCTGGGTGCCAACCCGGCAGTGTGGATGTATGCCGGCGGTGCCGGTTTCGCCCAGATCCTCTACCACCTGGGCACCGAGGAGCAGAAGAAGTGGGCCGTACTGGCCGCCGAGCGTGGCTGGGGTTCCACCATGGTGCTCACCGAGCCGGACGCCGGTTCGGACGTGGGTGCCGGCCGCACCAAGGCCGTCCAGCAGGAGGACGGTTCTTGGCACATCGACGGTGTGAAGCGATTCATCACTTCCGCTGACTCCGACGACATGTTCGAGAACATCTTCCACCTGGTACTGGCCCGCCCCGAGGGCGCCGGCCCCGGCACCAAGGGCCTGTCGCTGTTCTTCGTCCCGAAGTTCCACTTCGACTCCGAGACCGGCGAGCTGGGCGAGCGCAACGGCGTTTTCGTCACCAACGTCGAGCACAAGATGGGTCTGAAGGTATCGACGACCTGCGAGTTGACCTTCGGCCAGCACGACGTCCCGGCCAAGGGCTGGCTCGTCGGCGAGGTGCACGAGGGCATTGCGCAGATGTTCGACGTCATCGAGCAGGCTCGCATGATGGTCGGCACCAAAGCCATCGCCACGCTGTCGACCGGTTACCTGAACGCGCTGGAGTACGCCAAGTCCCGCGTGCAGGGTGCCGACCTGACGCAGATGACCGACAAGACCGCACCGCGCGTGACCATCACGCACCACCCCGACGTGCGTCGGTCGCTGATGACCCAGAAGGCCTACGCCGAGGGTCTGCGTGCGCTGTACCTGTACACCGCAACCTTCCAGGACGCCGCGGTGGCCGAGGCACTGCACGGTGTGAGCCCGGAACTGGCGGTCAAGATCAACGACCTGATGCTGCCCGTGGTCAAGGGTGTCGGCTCCGAGCAGGCCTACGCCAAGCTCACCGAAAGCCTGCAGACCTTCGGCGGGTCCGGCTTCCTTCAGGACTACCCGATCGAGCAGTACATCCGTGACGCCAAGATCGACTCCCTGTACGAAGGCACCACCGCCATCCAGGCGCAGGACTTCTTCTTCCGCAAGATCGTCCGCGACAAGGGTGTGGCGCTGGCCCACGTATCGGGTGAGATCCAGGAGTTCGTCGACAGCGAGTCCGGCAACGGACGCCTGAAGACCGAGCGTGCCCTGCTGGCCAAGGCTCTGACCGACGTCCAGTCGATGGCGGCCACCCTGACCGGCTACCTGATGGCCGCGCAGGAGGATGTCACCAGCCTCTACAAGGTGGGCCTGGGTTCGGTGCGGTTCCTGATGAGCGTCGGTGACCTGGTCATCGGATGGTTGCTGCAGCGTCAGGCTGCGGTGGCGGTTGCAGCGTTGGACGCCGGTGCCACCGGGTCCGAGCGGTCCTTCTACGAGGGCAAGATCGCGGTTGCGTCGTTCTTCGCGAAGAACTTCCTGCCGCTGCTGACCAGCACTCGTGAGGTGATCGAGACGCTGGACAACGACATCATGGAGCTCGACGAAGCGGCCTTCTAGGCATTAGCGCATTAAATCCCCCGCCTTCATTCGAGGGCGGGGGATTTTTTGTTTGGCCCGGGGGTCTGCGCGGCCGGTGTTGCGCGACATATAACTGACGCACACGACTCGCCGCAGCGCGTGTGCGTGGTTTATCTCTCGGCGATGGGCCTCGCGGCGCTGCAAGTCAAAAAGACCGCCGCTGGATCCCCTCACTCCAGCGGCGGCCCTTTTCGTTCGCCCGTCTCCGCTGACCGGCGGTCGATCCAGGGATTGCCCCGCGTTGCCGTCGGGGTCGGGGGGTCAGACACCAACACGGGGCTATCCAGACGTCGGGTTACCCAGATGGTTCGGGCAACAAACCATTCACCTAAAAAACTTCTGGCGTGATTTGCGGCACAGCTCTACGCCTCCAGGATCGCGGCTACGCCCTGCCCGCCAGCTGCGCAAATCGAAATCAGCGCGCGCACAGTGCCGTTGCCTTTGGCTTCTTTTTTCTTCTCCGCGAGTTGCTTGGCGGCCTGCGCGAGAATCCGCCCGCCGGTGGCGGCGAAGGGGTGTCCGGCGGCCAGCGACGACCCGTTGACGTTGACCTTGGACCGGTCGATGGAGCCCAATGCGCCGTCCAGACCCAGCCGTCCCTTGCAGTAGTCCTCGGACTCCCAGGCCTGCAGGTGAGCGAGCACCACCGAAGCGAAGGCTTCGTGAATCTCGTAGAAGTCGAAATCCTGCAGGCTCAGGCCGTTACGCGCCAACAGGCGGGGCACCGCGTACGTCGGTGCCATCAGCAGACCGTCCTTGCCGTTGACGTAGTCCACGGCCGCCGTTTCCGCGTCGACGAAGTAGGCCAGCGGTGACAGGGAATGATCGGCCGCCCACTGCTCGGTGGCCAGTAGCGCAACCGAGGCGCCGTCGGTCAGCGGCGTGGAATTGCCCGCCGTCATCGTCGCGTCGCCGGCCTTGACCCCGAAGACCGGGCGCAGCGAGGCCAATTTCTCGACGCTGGCGTCGGGGCGCAGGTTGTCGTCGCGGTACAGACCCAAAAACGGCGTGATCAGGTCGTCGAAGAAGCCGCGATCGTAGGCGTCGGCCATGTTGCGATGACTCGCCACGGCAAGCTCATCCTGGTCAACACGCTTGATGCCCATTTCCTTGGCGGTCAGAGCCGCGTGCTCACCCATCGACAGCCCGGTGCGCGGTTCGCTGTTGGCCGGCAGGTCCAACCCGAGGTTGGCCGGCAAGGCACCCAGCAGCTTGGCCCGCTGCACGTTGGATTTGGCCCGACGCACCTTCAGCAACGTCTTGCGCAGGTCGTCGCCCAGCGCGATCGGCGCGTCCGAGGTGGTGTCCACGCCGCCGGCCACCGCGACCTCGTATCGGCCGGCCGCGATGCCGTCGGCCGCGGCGATGGCCGCTTGCAGGCCGGTGCCGCAGGCCTGCTGCAGGTCGAAAGCCGGGGTGTAGGACGACAGTTCGGAGCCCAGCACGCACTCGCGGATCAGGTTGAAGTCGCGGCTGTGCTTGAGCACGGCCCCGCCGACCACGGCGCCCAATCGCTCCCCGGCCAGGCCGAACCGGTCCACCAGACCGCCCAGTGCGGCGGTGAACATGTCCTGGTTGGAGGCTTCGGCATAGGCCCGGTCGGATCGACCGAATGGGATGCGGTTGCCGCCCAGAACGGCTACGCGCCGGCTTGGCTCAGAACTTGCAGGGCTCACGTTTATCTCCGCTAGTCGGGGGTTAGTTTTGGGGTATCCGCCTCTGCAGGCAATACTACCCACTGTTCTTACTCGCAAGTAAGTTCGTCCCTGACACGGAAGGCAACTCAGTGGCCACCAAGCGCTCACCTGATCTGTTCTCGCAGGTTGTCAACTCCGGACCCGGCTCGTTCCTGGCCAAGCAGCTCGGTGTCCCGCAACCCGAACCGCTGCGGCGCTACAGCGTCGGCGATCCCCCGCTGGCCGGGTCGCTGCTGATCGGCGGAGAAGGCAGGGTGGTCGAGCCGCTGCGCGCGGCCCTGGACAACGACTACGAGCTGGTCGGTAACAACCTGGGCGGCCGTTGGGCCGACTCGTTCGCCGGGCTGGTGTTCGATGCGACGGGTATCACGACGCCGGATGGACTCAAGGCCCTGCACACGTTCTTCAAGCCGCTGTTGCGCAACCTCGAGCACTCCGCGCGCATCGCGGTCGTCGGGACGACACCCGAAGCCGCAGGCAGCATCGAGGAACGGATCGCGCAACGCGCGCTCGAAGGGTTCACCCGCTCGCTGGGCAAGGAAGTGCGCAACGGTACGACGGTGAATCTGGTGTACCTCGCACCGGACGCCAAGCCCGCGGCCACCGGCCTGGAGTCCACGATGCGGTTCATCCTGTCGGCCAAGTCGGCCTACGTCGACGGCCAGGTTTTCTACGTCGGCGCCGAGGACGCCACTCCTCCGGCCAACTGGGACAAGCCGCTGGACGGCAAGGTCGCCCTGGTGACCGGCGCGGCGCGCGGTATCGGCCGCACGATCGCCGAAGTGTTCGCCCGCGACGGTGCGCGCGTCGTCGCGATCGACGTCGAATCCGCCGAGGACGCGTTGGCCGAGACCGCCAGCGCCGTCGGCGGCACACCGCTTTGGCTCGACGTCACCGCCGAGGATGCGGTGGAGAAGATCACCGAGCATCTGCGCGACCACCACGGCGGCCGGGCGGACATCCTGGTGAACAACGCCGGTATCACCCGGGACAAGTTGCTGGCCAACATGGACGATGCCCGCTGGGATGCGGTGCTGGCGGTCAATTTGTATGCGCCCCTGCGACTTACCGAAGGACTGGTGGGTAACGGCACGCTCGGCGAGGGTGCCCGGGTGATCGGGTTGTCCTCGATCGCCGGCATCGCGGGCAACCGCGGACAGACCAACTACGGCACCACCAAGGCCGGCATGATCGGCATCACCCAGGCGCTGGCGCCGACTCTGGCAGAAAAGGGCATCACGATCAACGCCGTGGCACCGGGATTCATCGAAACCAAGATGACGGCGGCGATTCCGCTGGCCACCCGTGAAGTGGGTCGCCGGCTGAATTCACTGTTGCAGGGCGGCCAGCCGGTCGACGTCGCCGAAACGATCGCCTATTTCGCCAGTCCGGCGTCAAATGCGGTGACGGGCAACGTGGTTCGCGTTTGCGGCCAGGGCATGATCGGTGCTTAGTCCGGTGACTCTGGCGATGCTCGACGCGGGCCGATAGGCCCGACGAGGAACCGGACGAAAAGGAGGAAGCATGAACCAACCGAGCGGGCTGCGCAACATGCTGCGTGCGGTCGCCGGTGCGGTGCCAGTGGTGCCCCGTCCCGACAAGCTTTCCGACCGCACCGTGACGGTCGAGGAACTGCCCATCGACCAGGACAATGTGGCGGCCTACGCCGCGGTGACCGGGTTGCGCTACGGCAACAACGTGCCGCTGACCTATCCGTTCGCCTTGACCTTCCCGTCGATCATGTCCCTGGTGTCCGGCTTCGACTTCCCGTTCTCCGCAATGGGATCGGTGCACACCGAGAACAAGATCACCCAATACCGGCCGATCGCGGTCACCGACACGGTGAACGTACAAGTGCACGCCGAGAACATGCGCGAGCACCGCAAGGGACTGCTGGTCGACCTGCTGACCGACGTCAACGTCGGCAACGAGCTGGCCTGGCAGCAGGTGACTACTTTCCTGCACCAACAGCGCACCAGCTTGTCCGACGAACCCAAACCGCCGCCGGAGAAACAACCCAAACTGGCCCCACCGTCGACCGTGCTGCGGATCTCGAATTCGCAGATCCGTCGGTATGCCGTGGTGAGCGGGGATCTCAATCCCATCCACACCAGCGGTGTGGCCGCAAAGCTCTTCGGATTCCCGACCTCTATCGCACACGGAATGTTCACTGCTGCAGCGGTATTGGCCAACATTGAGGCCAAAGTCCCAGACGCGGTGCGGTATTCGGTGCGGTTCGGTAAGCCGGTGCTGCTGCCGGCGACGGTGGGGCTCTACCTCGATGAGGACACCGAGGGCTGGAACCTTTCCCTGCGCAACATCTCCAAGGGCTATCCGCACCTGACCGCGACGATCCGCGCGCTCTAGACGCGCCGCTCACAGCCCCAACGGGTAGGAGATGGGCGCGCCGGCAATCACCTCGTTGATGAGCGTCGTCAGGTTCACCAAGAACAGGAATGGCGCCAGCAGCAGGATCGGCCAAAAGACCGGGAAGACGGCCAAGCCCGCAATGGCGATCGGGAAAGTGACGATCATGCTCGTCAAGGCGAGCCCGGCGGTCGTGTAGTAATTCGCCGATGCGTCCAACGCCTGCAACCACGAGGCGCTCGACACCTCGGCGCTGGCGTAGGACGACGTGCCTGCGGTCAGGTTCTGGATGAACTGCTGCTGAAACGTCGCCGCCTCGCGTGCCACCAGCTGATAGTCCTGAGCGTGCCGCGAGAAAAGCTGCGCGATTCCCTCCGACACCTCGTCCGCGGCAGCGGGA
The DNA here is from genome assembly GCF_001673365.1 of Mycobacterium asiaticum. GTDB lineage: Bacteria > Actinomycetota > Actinomycetes > Mycobacteriales > Mycobacteriaceae > Mycobacterium > Mycobacterium asiaticum_A. Next base: position 9,746 of record NZ_LZLS01000211.1, on the reverse strand, counting down.
CTCAGAGCAAGGGTCGCTGGACTCGCGGATCTGTGGGCTTCGTCAAGTGCGGAAGCGACGTTTGCCAAATCTGCTGCCGCCGCCAGCATGCTGTCTGGCGCAACGCTTACGTGCGACATGTAACCACCCAACTCAAAGACGCGAATTACCTGCGTATCGAGACTCGCACCAGGCGCTGTGATCGGCTTAGGTAGCGGACTACCCCATTTGGACGCGGCCGTCCTGGCTCGTCCTCAGCCGGCGCGGTGGTCCAGATGCAGGCGCCTTCGCCCCACGGCGAACGTTTTCAACCAGTGCGCACCGACCGCGGTGACGGCGAACACCGCCAGCATCCAAATCGGTGGCCGCGCCAGCTCCCAGACGAAGATTGCGGCCCAGATCGGTGAGCCCTGCGTCACCGCCAGCACGCCAGCGGCGGCGCCCAATGAAATCACCGGCCCGTGCAGGTGCGTTCCAGCCGTCTGATTGAGTGCCAGCACCACCACCGCGCCGGCAGCCGCGCCGGTGGCCAACGACGGCGTCAGCAGACCGCCGGCGCCGCCGGCCCGCAGAAACAGCGCCGTCAACACCGGCTTGAGCGCCAGAATCACGGCCGCCGACGAGAGCGTCATCCCGGAGGCGAGGCTGACGGTGAGCACGCTTTTGCCGTTGCCGGGCAGCTCGGGCCACCAATGCGAACAGATGCCGGTCAGCAGGCCGGCGGCGGCCAGCGCGGGTACCAGCACCCAGGAGCGGATGAGTTCGGCCGGTCGTGCCGCCGCGATGATCTTGTTGAATGCCCAGCCGACCGCGAATGCCAACGGCGCCAACGCCAGGCCGTGCGCACTCAACAGGTACGCCGATTCCGCGCTGGGCCAATCCAATTCGGGGTGGTCGTGGGTGACCAGCGAACCCACTGCGACAGCCAGGCTCGAGGTGATCAGCGCCGCGCCTACGGCGCGCAACCGCCAGGTGTTCAACAGGATTCGCAGGGTGAACAGCGCCCCGGCCAGTGGGACTGCGTACACCGCAGCCAGCCCCGCCCCGGCCGCGCAGGCCAGCAGGATCTCACGGTCGGCGGGCGATAACCGCTTGAGCCGCTCGGTACCGAAATCGCCTAGCACAGCCGCGAATTGACGGGGTGCGCCTTCTCGTCCCAGCGACGCACCCGAACCGACCAGGATGACCTGGAGCAAAGCGTCGATGCTCCACGCCGAGCGTGGAATCCGATCATGGCGGGCGACGGTGGAGGCCAGCGGCGGCACCTCGGCCCGGCGTCGTAGCAGCCACCAGCCCAGCCCGGCCAACGCCGCACCGATCATCGGTCCGAGCGCACGACGGACCGGACTGCTGCCGGTGATCCCATCCAGCAGCGAGCCGAAAGTGTAGTGATACGTGAGGTGTTCGACGGAGCGCAGCACCACGGTCGTCGTTAATCCGGCGAGCCCGGCCAGCAACCCCACGACAACGACCGCACAGAAAAAATCGACGTCGCGGCGGGACTGCACGAAGCGAATCTAGCGCGTAGCGGCGTTCGGGCCGCTATCGCGATCGGCCGGCACTCCGCGCAGACCCGCCCAGAACAGGTCGATCATCATCGCGGCCGCTGCGTCGACGTCCACGTCGCCGGTGCTGAGCCGGCTGGCCACCGCTTCGCCCGCACCCACCAAAGCCACAGCCATGATTTCGATTTCGGCGTCGGAGCGGGGACTGCGGGTGCCTTCCCGCACCAACCCGGCCACCATATCGATGATCTGCTCTCGCCCTTCGCGGACCGTATGGGCGAAGGCCAACGAACTGGTGGCCTGGGTGTACATCACGATCCAGGAGGCGCGGTTCTCGTCGATGTAGCGCAGGAAAGAGCTAATGGTGTTGCGCAGCAAGTCTTTTGGACTCTGGGTGAAGTCGATGTCGGCACGCACGACATTGATGAACCGGCCCATCTCCCGGTTCAGACAAGCGCCGAACAAGTCTTCCTTGGAGCCGTAGTACAGATACAACATCGGCTTGGAGATCTGCGCCTCGGCGGCGATCGCGTCCATCGATGTCTCGTGGTAGCCGTTGACGGAGAACATTTGGACGGCGGCATCCAGCATCTGCTGCTCGCGAACAGCACGCGGTAACCGCTTGGTACCACCGGCCATTGCTATCCCCTAACTGGCCCCCATTTGCATCAGCGGCCACATGTCGCGTTGACGCCCTTCATTGTCGCCACCCGCACCAGCGACGCGTCCACCTGCTGCGCCGAGAGGTCACCGGCGTTCACCGCCTGCTCCAACCGATCCAACACGGCGGGAACCTCTTTGGTGGTGACCCACAGCGCGATGTCGACGCCGGCCTGCAGGCTTTTCAGCACCGCCTCTGTCACACCGAACCGGTCGGAGATGGCGGCCATGCTGGACAGGTCGTCGCTGAATATCGGGCCATTGAAGGGCGGACCGCCGTAGCCCGTGCCGGTGCGCAGCAGGTCCACGGCGGCCTTGCTGAGGCTGGCCGGGTCACTGCCAGTCAGGCCGGGCACCTGCATGTGTCCGATCATCACCGCGACCGGGTTCGCGGCCAGCAGGGTCCGGTAGGGCAATAGGTCGTTGGCGATCAGCTCGCCGAGCGGTGGGGTGGTGACGCCGCCGGTGTGGGAATCACCGGAACCGTGGCCGTGCCCGGGAAAGTGCTTGAGCACCGGCAATAGGCCCGCGTCGCGCAGGCCTTGGGCGTAGGCGCCGCCGTACTCGGTGACCTTCGCGGGGTCGGAGCCGAACGAGCGGTCCCCGATCACCGTGTCGTCGGGGGCGTCGGTGACATCGACCACCGGGGCGAAGTCCACCGTGATGCCCAGTTCCTTCATCTTGCGGCCGCGGGCCAGCTCCAGGTCGTGGACCTGCTGCGTGGTCATCGTCAGCGCCATCTCCTTGGCCGTGGGCCCCCGGCCGCCGTCAAGCAGAGTCCGCAACCGGGACACCCGGCCACCCTCTTCGTCGACACCCACCGCCAGCGGCAACGGCGTGGCGGCGTTGGCGATCTCGCGTAACCCGTCGGGCAGCATCGACAGATCGGTGTCGCTGCCGATGATGATGCCGCCGACGTGGAATTCGGTGACCACGGCTTTGGCGTCGGCGGCATCGCGCACTCCGACCATCAGCAGCTGAGCGAGCTTGTCACGCAGATTCGGCATCGCAGCGGGAACGTCGGGCGGGGCGGCGCAGATCCTGGGCCCCGGTGCCGCGGCGGGCGTCGAGGTGGTGGACGGCGGCTTGGAACTGGTCACGGAACTAGTCACGGAAGACGAGGTTGCGGGCTTGTTGCCGCCGTGGCCGCAGCTCACCACCAGCATCGATGCGACGGCGACGACAGCCAGGGTGCGCGAAAAAGCCATCCGGACATGCTGTCACGCGTGCTTTCGGAGTCGGGTTCCGGGCCACGTTGACGCAGGCCGTAAGTCAGCCACAAGCCTGAGTTCTGCTAGGTTTGCGCTAGATCCCCATCACCCGAGGAGCCAATCGATGACCCCGATCGCCTGGATTGTCGTCGCGATCCTGGGTCTGTTCCTGGCGGCAGCGACCCTACTCGGGGCCAAAATTTCCCAAGGCGGGTCCAAGGCCAGCTCCGTCGCGGGAATTCTGGTGCCCATCAGCGCGTACGCGGTGGTGGGCGGGCTGCTCGGTGCGGCCGCGATCTTCGGGATCACCCTGATGGTCCAGCAGGACACGAAACCGCCACTGCCCGGGGGCGATCCGTCGTCGTCGGTGCTCAACCGGGTCGAGTACGGCAACCGCAGCTAGCCGGCCGGCGGTCGCCTCACCTCCCGATGAGGCCCTATCGCGCCGCTGGCTGCTGCTGGCCGGAGCGATCGCGCTCGTCCTGACCTTCGCCCAATCACCCGGGCAGGTTTCGCCCGACACCAAACTCGACCTCACCGCCAACCCACTGCGCTTTTTGGCTCGCGCAACCAACTTGTGGAACAGCGAGCTGCCGTTTGGCCAGGCGCAGAACCAGGCCTACGGCTACCTGTTTCCGCACGGGACGTTCTTCCTGGCCGGTCACCTACTCGGGATGCCCGGCTGGGTCACGCAACGGCTGTGGTGGGCCCTGCTGCTGACGATCGGATTCTGGGGCTTGCTGCGCGTCGCCGAGGCGCTGGGTATCGGCAGCCCGACGTCGCGGGTGCTGGGCGCGGTCGCATTTGCGCTCTCGCCGAGGGTGTTGACCACGCTCGGGTCGATCTCGTCGGAGGCGCTGCCGATGATGCTGGCGCCCTGGGTGCTACTGCCGACGATCCTGGCACTGCGCGGCGCCTTCCACCGATCCTTGCGCGTGCTGGCCGGCCAGGCGGGGCTGGCGGTCGCGCTGATGGGCGCGGTCAACGCGATCGCGACGCTGGCGGCTTGCCTGCCGGCAGCGATCTGGCTGGCCTGTCACCGGCCAAATCGGCGCTGGCTGCGCTATATCGCATGGTTGCTGTTGGCCCTGATCCTGGCGGTGTGCTGGTGGGTGGTGGCGCTGAGCCAGTTGCGCGACGTCAGCCCGCCGTTTCTGGACTTCATCGAATCCTCCGGAGTGACCACACAGTGGACATCCCTGGTGGAGGTGCTGCGCGGCACCGACAGCTGGACTCCGTTCGTGGCGCCCAACGCGACGGCGGGTGCCTCGCTGGTCACCGACCCGGTGGCGATTCTGGGCACCTGCCTGGTCGCCGCCGCCGGATTGGCCGGGCTCGCAAGTGCCGGAATGCCGGCGCGGGGCCGGCTGGTGACCATGCTGCTGACCGGCGTCGTCCTGCTTGCCCTCGGCTACAGCGGCGGGCTGGGTTCACCGGTTGCCCACCAGGTGCAGGCATTCCTGGACGCCGGCGGCACCCCGTTGCGCAACGTGCACAAGCTGGGCCCGGTGGTACGGATCCCGCTGGCGCTCGGCTTTGCTGCACTGCTGGGCCGGTTGCCCCTGCCGGGTAGCGCGCCGCGGCAGGTGTGGGTGAAAGCGTTCGCCCATCCGGAACGGGACCGGCGGATAGCTGTCGGCACCGTCGCGCTGACCGCACTGCTGGTGAGCACGTCGTTGGCGTGGAGCGCGCGACTCACCCCGCCCGGCACCTTCAGTGCGATACCCCACTACTGGCACCAAGCCGCGGACTGGCTCGGCACGCACCAGGACGGACGGGTACTGGTGGCGCCAGGCGCCCCGTTCGCCACCCAGGTGTGGGGCACCAGCCACGACGAGCCGTTGCAGGTGCTGGGCCCCGGTGCGTGGGGCGTGCGCGACTCCATCCCGTTGACGCCGCCGCAGACCATTCGGGCACTGGACTCGGTGCAGCGGCTGTTCGCCGCCGGTCGTCCCTCCGTCGGACTCGCCGATACCCTTGCCCGACAAGGTATTTCGTACGTTGTGGTACGCAACGACTTGGACCCCGAGACGTCCCGGTCGGCGCGGCCGATCCTGGTGCACCGCGCGGTCACCGGGTCGCCCGGGCTGGACAAGGTGGCCGAGTTCGGTGAGCCGGTAGGTCCCGGCACCCTGGCGGGCTTCGTCAGCGACAGCGGACTGCGGCCTCGCTACCCCGCTATCGAGATATACCGAGTGAGCTCCGAAACCACCGGGAATGCACCGTATTTCGCGGATCTCGACCGACTGCCCCGCGTCGACGGCGGTCCCGAAGTGCTGCTGCGGCTGGACGAACGGCGACGGCTGCTGGGCCAACCCGCGCTGGGGCCCGTGCTGATGACGGCCGACGCGAGCGCCGCCGGAGTGCCGACGCCGCTGGTCACTGTCACCGACACCCCGCTCGCGCGGGAGACCGACTACGGACGGGTCGATTTGCACTCGTCGGCGATCCGGGCACCAGGCGACGCCCGGCACACCTACAACCGGGTGCCCGACTACCCGGTCCCCGGCGCAGATGTCGTCTACGGCGGTTGGACCGGCGGCCGCGTCACAACGTCGAGTTCGTCGTCGGACGCCACCGCCCTGCCGGACGTCGCGGTAGCAACCTCGCCTGCGGCCGCGATCGACGGCGACCCGGCGACCGCCTGGGTGTCCAACGCGCTGCAATCTGCCGTCGGGCAGTGGCTGCGGGTGGATTTCGACCACCCGGTGACCAACGCGGTGATCACGCTGACGCCGAGCGCCACGGCCGTCGGCGCCCAGGTCCGGCGCATCCTGATCGAAACCGCCAATGGCAGCACCACCCTGCGGTTCGACGAATCCGGCAAGCCGCTCAACGCCGCCCTGCCCTACGGCGAAACACCATGGGTACGGATCACGGCGACAGCCACCGACGACGGTTCGCCGGGGGTGCAGTTCGGCATCACCGACCTGTCCATCACCCAGTACGACGCGTCCGGATTCACCCACCCGGTGCAGTTGCGGCACACCGTCGTGGTGCCCGGCCCGCCACCGGGTGCGACGATCGCGCGCTGGGACCTGGGCGCCGAGTTGCTCGGGCGACCAGGCTGCGCGGCGGGACCGAACAGCGTGCGTTGCGCGGCTTCGATGGCGCTCACCCCAGAAGAGCCGGTCAACCTGAGCCGCACTTTGACCGTGCCGGTCGCGACGTCGGTGACCCCGACGGTGTGGGTGCGACCACGGCAGGGCCCGAAGCTGGCTGATCTGATCGCCGAACCCGACACCGCTCGAGCACGTGGCGATGCCGACCTGGTCGAGATACTCGGCTCGGCCTACGCGGCCACCGACGGCGACCCGGCTACCGCGTGGATCGCGCCGCAGCGGGCGGTGCAGTACAAGACCCCGCCCACCCTCACCCTCACGCTGCCGCGGGCCACCGAGATCACCGGAGTTCGCCTGCGCCCCAGCCGATTCACGCTGCCCGCGCATCCGACGACGGTGGCCGTCGACCTCGGCGACGGCCCGCAGGTCCAGACCGTGGACCCGGAATCCGAAGAGCAGACGCTGGCATTGCATCCGCGGGTGACCGACACCGTCACCGTGAGCCTGCTCGACTGGCAGGACATCATCGACCGCAACGCGCTGGGCTTCGATCAGCTCAAGCCGCCCGGGCTGGCCGAAATCGTGGCGCTCGGCGCCGACGGCCACCCGATCGCGGCCGCCGACCCGGCCCGCAACCGGACCCGGGAGGTTGTCGTCGACTGCGAACACGGTCCGGTCATCGGCGTCGCCGGCCGATTCGTGCACACGTCGATCCGAACCACCGTCGGCACCCTGTTAGACGGCGCCCCGGTGCCGGCACAAGTTTGCGAGCCCGGCCCGATTGCGCTGCCGCCCGGACAGCAGGAGTTGGTGATCAGCCCGGGTGCAGCGTTCGTCGTGGACGGCGCCCAGCTGTCGGCTGTACCTGAAACACCGCCTGCCGCAGCAACTTCCGCCGATATCGGTACGTGGGGCCCGGCCCGACGCGAGATTCGGGCGCCTGCGTCTGCGAGCTCCCGGGTGCTGGTGATACCCGAAAGCGTCAACCCGGGTTGGCAGGCACGCACCAGCAGCGGCACGCGGCTGACGCCGGTAGCGGTGAACGGCTGGCAGCAAGGCTGGCTTATACCCGCGGGCGATCCCGGCACCATCACACTGACATTCGCCTCCAACGCGGTGTATCGGGCCGGCCTGGCGGTGGGTTTGAGCCTGTTGCCCCTGCTGGCGGTGCTGGCATTCTGGCGCCGGCGCACGCCTTCGGACGACGATCCCGCCGCGGCCCCATGGCAGCCAGCGACCTGGGCCGTTGTGGCGATGCTCGGGGCCGCGGGCGCGTTGATCGCAGGTGCGGTAGGCGTTTTGGTGGTTGGTGCCGTTCTGGGTCTGCGGTATGCGCTGCGCGATCGGGAACAGATGCGCGACGGACTCACCGTCGGCCTGAGCGCGGGCGGTCTGGTCCTGGCCGGGGCCGTGCTGGCCCGGCACCCCTGGCGGTCGGTCGACGGATATGCCGGGCATTCCGCGAGTGTCCAATTCCTGGCGCTGATTTCGCTTGCCTCAGTGGCCGCCTCAGTGGTGACGCGGCCTGATCCTGAAAAGAGGTAGTTGGCCGCGGGTATCGCGGACTGGTTGACTGGATACCCGAGGAGTCGTGGCCATGGAATGGTTTGCAGCACCCGAATACTGGCTGGGCAGGTTGGTGCTCGAGCGTGGGGTAGCGCTCATCTATCTGATCGCGTTCATTGCCGCGGTGCGACAGTTCCGGCCCCTGATCGGCGAACACGGGATGCTGCCGGTGCCGGGATATCTGGCTAGGCGTTCGTTTTGGCGCGCACCAAGCATTTTCCACGTCCGCTACTCAGACCGGTTGTTCGCCGCGGTGTGCTGGGTCGGTGCCGCGTTGTCGCTGGCGCTGGTGTGTGGTGCGGCGGCCATAGCTCCACTGTGGGCAACGATGCTGATTTGGCTGATCGTGTGGGTGTTGTACCTGTCGATCGTCAACGTGGGCCAGACGTGGTACGGATTCGGCTGGGAGTCATTGCTATTGGAGACCGGGTTTCTGATGATCTTCATGGGCAACGAGCGAATGGCCCCACCGGTGCTGACGTTGTTGCTGATGCGCTGGCTGTTGTTCCGCGTCGAGTTCGGGGCTGGGCTGATCAAGATCCGCGGCGACTCCTGTTGGCGCAACCTGACCTGCTTGGACTACCACCACGAAACCCAGCCGATGCCCGGACCGCTGAGCTGGTTTTTTCACCACCTGCCCAAGCCGCTGCATCGAATTGAAGTGGCGGGCAACCATTTCGTGCAGCTGGTGGTGCCGTTCGGGTTGTTCGCGCCGCAGCCGATAGCCGGTATTGCGGCCGCGATGATCATCGTCACGCAGCTGTGGCTGGTGACCTCCGGCAACTTCGCCTGGCTGAATTGGGTGACGATCTTGTTGGCGTTCAGCGCCATTGCCTGGCCCACGCACCCCACCACGCACCCCACAATGTCCGAACCGCCGCTGTGGTTTGCGGCGTTAGTAATTGTGTTCGCGGGCCTCATGATTTTCCTCAGCTACTGGCCGGTGCGCAACATGCTCTCGGCTGGGCAGCGAATGAACGTTTCATTCAACACTTTTCATCTGGGCAACACCTACGGCGCATTCGGCAGCATCTGCCGAACCCGTCGGGAGGTGGTGATCGAAGGAACCGACGCGGCGTCACTGGACGACGAGACCTCCTGGCGGGAGTACGAATTCAAGGGAAAGCCCACCGGATTGCGTCGGCTGCCACGGCAATTCGTGCCGTATCATCTGCGGCTGGACTGGCTGATGTGGTTCGCCGCCATCTCGCCGGGTTATGCCTTGGCGTGGATGACACCGTTCCTGCACCGGTTGCTGCGCAATGACGCCGCGACACTGCGCTTGTTGCGGCACAACCCGTTTCCTGACTCGCCACCGCGATATGTCCGGGCACAGCTGTATGAGTACCGCTTCACCACGCCGGGCGAATTGCGCCGTGATCGCGCATGGTGGCACCGCACGCTGATCGGCAGCTATGTGCCGCCGATGTCTTTGCCGGTCAGATGAAGAAGCCCGGGCGTCCGCTGGCGGACTTCAACCCTCCCGAACTGAAGTCGCCCTGATTCGCGATACCCGAACTCTTCAGCCCGGTGTTGTTGATGCCCACACTGCTGCCATCGCCGGTGGAGTTGCCGCCCGAATTGCCGAACCCAGTGTTCTGGAAGCCGTAGTTGAGGAAACCCACGTTCTGCATGCCGGTGTTGGCGATGCCCACGTTGCCGGCCTTGCCGCTGGTGTTGTAAATGCCGGCAGCAGTAACTTTGGCAGCGGCAACAATGGCAGCGGCAACGTCGGTGGCGGCAACATCGGCAACGGGAACTCC
>NZ_LZLS01000210.1 GCF_001673365.1 Mycobacterium asiaticum | reverse complement strand
GCGGGTTGGACTGGTCAACGCTGTCGTCCGCTTCGACGTCGAAACCGGTTCGGATTTCGTCTCTTTCGCGGTGCCCACCATCATGGGTGAAGTCCGTCGCCACTTCCGGGACAACAGTTGGTCGGTCAAGGTCCCGCGCCGGCTCAAGGAACTGCACCTGCGGCTGGGCACCGCCACGGCCGAACTGTCGCAGCGGCTGGGTCGGGCGCCGACCGCCACCGAACTCGCCGTCGAACTCGGTATGGACCGCGCCGAGGTGGTCGAGGGCCTGGTGGCTGGCAGCTCCTACAACACGTTGTCCATCGATAGCGGTGGCGGCAACGAAGACGACGACGCCCGCGCCATCGCTGACACGCTGGGCGACGTGGACGCGGGTCTGGATCGGATCGAAAACCGCGAGGCACTGCGCCCGTTACTGGAGGCGTTGCCCGAGCGCGAACGAACTGTGTTGGTACTGCGGTTTTTTGAGTCGATGACGCAGACGCAGATCGCCGAACGGGTCGGCATCTCACAGATGCACGTGTCCCGGTTGCTGGCTAAGTCCCTGGCCCGGCTTCGGGACCAGCTCGAGTAACTCTCGCGCAGGCTCGCTCGACGACGCGCTACGACCAGCCAGTTGGACTTTGTTTGTGCGCTCGACGGCGTTGAGTGTGCAGCTACGGCGGCCGCTTCGGCGTGTCGCCCGCCGTAGCCGCACACTCAAAGCCGTTGATGGACAGGGGCCTCGAGTGTGCACTCGCGGCTCCGAGTGTGCATTAGCGGCGTCGAGTGTGCGCTCACGGCGGGCGACACGCCGAAGCGGCCGCCGTAGCTGCACACTCAACGCCGTCGAGCGCACAAACA
>NZ_LZLS01000209.1 GCF_001673365.1 Mycobacterium asiaticum | reverse complement strand
GGAAGAACCTCGTCGACCACTGGTTGCATCGATACGACTGGCGGGCCACCGAAGCCGAGGTCAACGCAATAGGTTCGGGGGTCGGGTCCAGGCGGTTTGGTTGTTGCTGAGTTTGGTTGTGGTGAGGGGGTTTCCGATGAGTTTGTGGTGGGGTGTGCAGGTCAGGGTGAGGTTGTCGATGTTGGTGGTGCCGCCGGTGGCCCATGGGTTGACGTGGTGGACTTCGCATTTGTCGGCCGGGACGTCGCAGTTGGGATGGGTGCAGCCGCGTTCGGCGGCGTAGAGGACCAGGCGTTGGTCGGCGGTGGCGATGCGGCGGCTGCGGGCCAGGTAGAGGGGACGTTGGGTGTGGTCGTCGAAAACGGCCAGGTAGTGGTAGGCGCGGCTGGCCATTCGGATCACGTCGGCCATGGGCAGCACTGTGCCGCTGGCGGTGACGGCGCGGCCGGTGGCGTTGTGGAGTTCGTTCAGCGTGGTGGAGACGACGACGGCTACCGGCAGGCCGTTGTGCTGGCCGAGTTTGGGATCACCGAGTTGACCCTGGACCAGCGCGTTGAGGGCATCGTGTTGGCGCTGGGCGGTGCTGCGGGTGTCGTGCTGGGCCGCCTCGTCGGTGGGGGATCCGTCCAGGCACGGTGACGCGTCGTCGGGGTTGGCCATGCCGGGTGCGGCGAATTGGGCCAGCCAGGCGTCGATGTTGGCGCGCAATTCCGGCGTGGCGGCAGTCCTGGAGTGGCATCGTGGCCACGCACGTCCTGGACATGATCGGCACACCGAAGACATGGGTCGACACCTTCTATCCGACCACGCTCAAGCGCGGCGGCTGGCAGATGTGGGTTGCCGAGGCGCGGGGCAAGTTGCTGGGCATGACACTGTTCGGGCCGGACCTGTCAAACCCCGAGCAGATTCAGATTGACGCGCTTTACATCGCAGATGACAAACAACGTCAGGGCATCGGCGGGCTGCTGCTGAACAAGGCGCTGCGTACCTATCCCGACAACGACATGATTCTGTGGTGCGCCGACAAGAACGAGAAAGCGCGCAACTTCTACGAGAAGAACGACTTCCAACTCGACGGACGCAGCTACGTGTGGAAGCCGCTACCCGGCGTCAACGTGCCGCACGTCGGCTATCGCCTGGTCCGATCGACACCCGAAGCTGCGAGCACCGCCGCGCCGTCGCCACCGGCCGTGGCGTCCCTCATCACGCCACGCGTAGCCAACCGCATACAGCCGTACGTGCTGGACGTGCCGCAGGATCAGCTCGACGACTTGCAGCATCGGCTCAGTACCGCACGTTGGCCGGCCGAAATCGCCGGCGCTGGCTGGGATTACGGCACCGAGCAGGCTTTCCTGAAGAACCTCGTCGACCACTGGTTGCATCGATACGACTGGCGGGCCACCGAAGCCGAGGTCAACGCAATAGGTTCGTTCGTAACCAAAGCCGCTGGGCAGCGAGTGCATTTCCTGCACGCCCAATCAGACGCGACCAACGCCATACCGCTGGTCGTCACGCACGGGTGGCCGGGCTCAATTGTGGAGTTCCTCGACGCGTTGCCGTTGCTGCGCAAACGTTTTCATGTGGTGCTGGTGTCGATGCCCGGCTACGGCTTCTCGGGGCCCACCCGGGAACGCGGAGTCGACGTCGCACGCATCGCCGCGGCGGTCGCCGAGCTGATGGCCCAGCTCGGATACCAACGCTACGTCGCCCAGGGCGGCGACTGGGGCGCTCTGGTAACCCGCCATCTCGGCGAGCACTACCCAGGCAACGTCGCAGCGATCCACACCAACATGTTGTTCGCGCCGCCGGACCAGAACGACCCGGAGCTGTTGGCGAGCATCACCGAATCCGAACTTGCCGCCATCGCCTCCAGCGTCGAAAGGATCAAGGACGGCACCGCATATATGGAGATCCAGTCGACGCGGCCGCACTCGCTGGGTTTCGGTCTGGACGACTCACCGCTGGGCCTGGCGGGCTGGATAGTCGAAAAGTTCCACGCCTGGTGCGACATCCGGGAAGGCATGCCCATTCGCACCGACAGGCTGATCGACAACCTGATGTTCTATTGGCTCACCGGCACCGCCACCTCGGCCGCACGCCTGTACTGCGAATCCAAGCGGGCCGGTACCGCTCCACTCGACGCCTGGACCGGTCGCGTTCACGTCCCAACGGGTTACGCGGTCTATCCCGGCGAACTTCTGCAAACCCCGCGCGCTTGGGCGGCCGCGCGCTACAACCTCGTCCACTACTCGGTGCAAGAACGCGGCGGTCATTTCGCCGCCTTCGAGCAACCCGAACTGTTCGCCGCCGATCTGATCACCTACGCCGACCTGCTCAGCGAACGCGGGGTGGTCTGAACCTAAGCGTCGATCACCAGCCGCTCGCCGTGGGAGCGCGAAACGCAGACCAGCAACTCGTCGTCGCTCTCCGCGGCGCGCCCACGCCGATCGGCTTGTCCGGCAAGTAGTTTGACCTTGCAGGTGCCGCAGAAGCCTTGTCGGCACGAGTGGGGCGTCGTCGGATCGCGGTCGAGCATCACGTCCAGTGCCGAACGATTAGCCGGAACGTCGAGCACCTGTCGAGACCGGGCCAGCTCCAGCTCGAACGGAATCCCGTCGACAATCGGTGCGGGACTGAACCGTTCGTAATGCAGTGGCGCCTTGGCATGTTCGTCGCGCGCCATACGGACCGCTTCGAGCATTCCGGAAGGACCACACACATATACCGCGGTTTCCGGCCCGGCGCTGGCCAACAGGTCGTCAACCGAAGCGAATCCGCCGCGTTCGTCGTCGGCCCACACCGTTACCCGTTCCGGTGCCACCGCAACCACCTCCTCCAACAGTGGCATGTACTCCCGACTACGGCCGGCATAGATTGCCCGCCAATTGATTCCACGCTGTGCCGCCATCTGGATCATCGGCAATATCGGCGTCACCCCGATGCCACCGATAACAAACAATGCCTCCCGTTCAGTGGTTCCGAGATAGAACGCGTTACGGGGACCCTCGAACACCAGGGTGTCACCCACATCGAACGCGCCATGCATCTCGATCGAACCCCCGCCACCATCGGCGATGCGGCGCACCGCGATGCGATAGTCCGTCCGGCGCCCGGGCGGCCCGCACAGCGAATACTGTCGACGCCGGCCCGACGGCAACCGGACATCGATGTGTCCGCCCGGCGTCCAGGACGGCAGCAGTCCGCCGTCGCGATCCGCGAACGTCAACGAAACCACATCCGGTGCAATGAGTTTGCGTTCGGTCACCGTTGCGCTGTGCGTCCGCAGCACTGGTGTCACCCGCGAAGGCTGCCACCGCGAGGCAGCGGCGAGTCCACCCATCATCGTGCGGACACCCCACAGCAGCGTAAAGAAGCGGTCCCGCTTACGCCGGCCATACAGGTCGGCGGGCCGGCTTGTCCAAATGCTTTCCGACACAGTTACATCCCAAGTTCTGCCCGATTGCCGACCGGGCCGGCGATCGCATGACGCGTGGAGATCGAGTCGACCCACTCCCCGGTCAGTCGGGCTACGGCGTCGGGACGCGACGTCACCACCCAGTGCCCGCCGTCGACGGGAAAGACTCTCCCGCGCTGCGATATCGAACTCATGAACCGCTGCAAGGCGGGCGTTATGAAGATGTCCTTGGTCGGCACCAGGATCTGCACTGCGACACCGGTCTGGGGCAATTGACGCCCCGGGGACATCAGGGGTGCGGGCAGGTTCTCCCGGTAAAGGTTCAGACCGTTGACGTAGTCGCCGACCGAGCGGGGTGCGGACTCCGATCGGCTGGCAGCACGCGGGCGTCCGATACGTTCAAGGGCTTCAACGACTTTCACCCCGAGACCAGATCGGAATGCCAGCTCCGGCACAGCCGGGCACAGGAACAGCCAGATGTAGCCCGATGACAACACCTGCCGGAGCACCTGAGCGGCGGCCCGGGGCGTGCGCGCGGACCGCAAAAAACGCGCGGTCTGCGTCAGGTGCGGCCCCGAAATCGAGGTGAAGGAGGCCACCTTGCTTGCCACAGCATCGTCGGTTACCGCCGCCCAACCTTGGACCGAGCCCCAGTCGTGCGCCAGTAGGTGCACCCGACCGACGTCCAAGCTGTCGATCACCGCGCCGACGTCAGCGACCAGTTGACTCAGGCGGTACCCGGATCGGCTTGGCGGACAGGCCGATTCGCCCGCGCCACGCACGTCATACGCGACGACGTTGTAGCGCTGGGCGAGTACCTCGGCGACGCCGTCCCAGACCCTGTGATTGTCCGGATAACCGTGCACGGCCAGAATGGTCGGGCGGGCGGGGTCGATCTCGTTGTACCGATGTACGGCCAGTTCGACGCCGTCTGTCGCGGTGACAATCGTCATTAGTGCGATGCACGGGCGGCGGGCGACACTGCCAGGTATTCCACGGCCCGCTCCAGCCCGCCCAGCTCCGACGGGTGGAATCCGGGCCGGTAGTAGGAACCGACGACACCGATCAACCGTCGCGGACCGGGCACCAGGCCGCGACGGGCCGCCCGGAAGAAATCGCGCCAACGCGCCTTGGTGCCCGGCGGTACGCACGGGTCCACCGAGAACATGAACCGAACGCCGCGAATCCACAACAAGGTCAACACCGGCGTCACCGCCAACTGCGCGCGTACTTGCCGCCAGTACCCGGCCCGCAGATGCTTCATGGTGTCGAACGCGACGGCCTTGTGCTCGACCTCCTCGGCCCCGTGCCACCGCAGCATGTCCAGCATCACCGGATCCGCGCCGATCGCGTCCAACGCGGGCGAATCCAGGATCCACTCGCCCAAGACGGCCGTGTAGTGCTCGATCGCGGAGATGAACGCGACCTGCTCGAGTAACCAATTGTGCTGGCGACGAACGCTGCGGTGCGGCTTTTCACCGAGCAATTTGCCGAACAACCAACGCACCTGGTCGGTGAACGGCGTCAGGTCGACGCCTTGGGCGTCGAAGTGCGCAAGCACCCCGGAATGGGCTTGGGAGTGCATTGCCTCCTGGCCGATGAACCCCTGCACGTCCAGGCGCAGCTGATCGTCCTTGATCAGCGGTAGCGCCTTTTTGAAGACCTCGACGAAAAACTCCTCGCCGGCCGGCAGCAACAGATGCAGCACATTGAGCACGTGGGTGGCCATCGGCTGCCCCGGAACATAGTGAAACGGCAGGTCAGCCCAGTTGAAATCCACGTTGCGGGCCTCAAGGACGAGGCGCTCATGGTCGGTGGAATCCGATTGCCTCGAGTGCGGGCCCACGGCCCGATCTTCGATTGTGCTCATCAAGTACCCCTTGTCCAGCCTTCTGCAAGTGTACTGATGTACCGCGAGTATGCGATACCCGCGGTACTACCTTTCTTCCGCGCGCTGTTTGAGCCGCTGCAGCGTCACCTCGATGTTCTTGGCGTTATGCGACGTGCGGTCCGACACGCCGGTGGCTATGCCGGCGAACCTGCGGAACCAACCGGGCCGCCGGTCCCACGTGCTCTCGGTGACGTGACAGCCGCCGTCGGCCGCGCCCACGATGTCGTATTGCCACCGGGCGATCGGAAGGACCGCGTAACGCACTTCGAACGCGAACGCGCGACCAGGATCCGCGTCGGTGACGGTGCACTTCGTGCTCCACCGCTTCCCGCCATTCTCGTTATGGCCGACGAACACAGCGCCTTGCGCGATCGCGTCGCCCTTGCGCAACTCCATCGCTTGGGCTTCTTCGGCCAAGTCGGCCAACGTGGGCAGGTCGGTGATCAGGTCGTAGACGACGTCGGGACTGGCATCGATGTGCACGGTTGTGCTGGCAGCGGGCTCACTCATCGGCTGATCATAGTCAGTTCTCCGGGTCGCGCAGTCGCCGGACTTTCACCACAATTGAGTCAGACCATTGCGGACGGAGGCGATCATGCGCATCGGTATTCCGACCGAGACCAAGAACAACGAGTTCCGGGTTGCCATCACTCCGGCGGGGGTGGCCGCGCTGGTCCAGCGCGGCCACGAAGTTTTGATTCAGGCCGGCGCCGGGGAGGGCTCGGCGATCACCGACGAGGATTTCAAAGCAGCGGGGGCGCAACTGCTCACCACCGCCGAGCAGGTGTGGGGCGACGCCGAGCTGCTGCTCAAGGTCAAAGAGCCGATCCCCGCCGAGTACGGCAACCTGCGGTCGGGGCAGACGCTGTTCACCTATCTGCATCTGGCCGCCTCGCGTGCCTGCACCGACGCGCTGTTGGCCGCCGGCACCACGGCGATCGCTTACGAGACGGTCCAGACCGTCGACGGCTCGTTGCCGTTGCTTGCCCCGATGAGCGAAGTCGCGGGGCGGCTCGCCGCGCAAGTCGGCGCCTATCACCTGATGCGCACGCACGGCGGGCGCGGCGTGCTGATGGGCGGGGTACCCGGCGTCAAACCCGCCGACATCGTCGTAATCGGCGGTGGCAGTGCGGGTTACAACGCCGCGCGAATAGCCAGCGGCATGGGGGCATCGGTGATGATCCTGGACGTCAACATCAACAAGCTTCGACAACTCGACGCAGAGTTCGCCGGCCGCATCGGTACCCGGTATTCGTCGGCCTACGACCTTGCCGGCGCAGTCAAACGCGCCGACCTGGTGATCGGAGCGGTACTGATACCGGGCGGGAAAGCGCCGAGCCTGATCCCGAATTCGCTTGTCGCAGAGATGAAACCGGGCGCGGTACTGGTGGACATCTCGATCGACCAGGGTGGTTGTTTCGAGGATTCGCGGCCCACCACCCACGACGACCCGACGTATCAGGTGCACGACACGTTGTTCTACTGCGTGGCCAACATGCCCAGCGCGGTGCCCAAGACCTCGACCTACGCCTTGACCAACGCGACAATGCCGTATGTGCTCAAGCTGGCCGACCAAGGCTGGAAAGCGGCCTGTCGGTCGGATCCCGCTCTGGCCAAAGGCCTTTCGACACACGCCGGAACGCTGGTGTCGCAGCAAGTGGCAACCGATCTGGGGTTGCCGTTTGCTCAACCGGCCAGCGTGCTGGCGTGACTGACTACCGGATGTAGGGTGCCAGAGCCGTGACGATGTCGGCCGCCGGCCCGGGGCTGGCGTCACGGTAACCCTCACCCGCCCACAGGTTCGTCCCGTGCGGATCCTCCATCGCGATCGCCGCCGCCCGGATCGGTTTAGTCATCTGATTGACCTCGGGATAGCCAAGCGGCGCAACATGATCGAGCAGACGGGTGAAGTTATTGGCAAGGCCACGCGCATAACGGCCGGAAAACGCCCGGGTGACCACGGTCGAGTCGAACTCAGGGTTCTTCAACGCGACCCGGTACGCGGGGTGGGTACCGGCCTCGTCGGAAAGCAGTAGCGCCGTACCGACCTGGGCGGCCACCGCACCCCTTCGCAACACCGCGGCGATTTGTTCGACGGTGCTAAGCCCGCCCGCAGCGATCAGCGGCACGTCGTGCGCGGCCCCGATCCGCTCCAGCAGCTGATGCAGCGACTCGGAGTTGGGTTCCATATCGGGGGCGAACGTGCCGCGGTGTCCGCCGGCCGCCGGACCCTGTACCACGAGGTTGTCCGCGCCGGCGGCGACGGCCACCCCGGCTTCGTAGGCCGACGTCACGGTGATCGATACCAGCAGCCCCAGCGCGCTCAACCGGCGGACCACATCCGGTGGCGGCGCCCCAAAAGTGAAGGACACCATCTCCGGACGAACGTCGGCCAAGACCTCGAGCTTGCGTTCCCAATCGTCATCGTCGCCGTGCACCGGGTGACCCACGTCGACGCGATAGTGATCGGCGACCTCTTCGAGATCCTCGGCGTAATAATCCAACTGCACCCAGTCGGCGACGCTGGGCTGCGGCACGAACAGGTTGGCCCCGATCGGGCCGGTGGTTGCGGCTCGTGCGGCGGCAATGTCTTCGGCGAACTTGTCTGCGCTGAGGTAGCCGCCCGCGACGAACCCGAGCCCACCCGCGTTGGACACCGCCGCCGCAAGCGCCGGAGTGCCCGGACCACCGGCCATCGGCGCGGCCACGATCGGCGCGGCGATATCCCAGAAACCCAGCACCATCGGGTTAACTTACCATCGCTCGAAGTTGTTGCGGCAGTGATCTTTTGGCCCGGTAAGGACCGAGAACGGCCGCGCCGTAGCGTTTGCTCAGCAGCCGTCGAGCCACCGCGTTGACCTCGTCAAGGGTGACCTGATCGATCTGCCGCAGGGTGTGCTCGATGCTGCGGTGAGCGCCGTAGTTCAACTCGCTGCGACCGATCCGACTCATCCGCGAGCCGGAATCCTCCAGACCCAGTACCAGCCCACCCCGCAGCGACCCCTTGGCGATACGGCATTCGTCCTCGGTGATGCCGTCCCGCGCCACCGTCTCCAAAACCGCGGTCATCACCCGCATCACGTCGGCGAACCGTTCGGGCAGGCAGGCGGCGTAGACGGACAGCGCCCCGCTGTCGGCAAAGATGTCCAGCGCCGAGTACACCGAGTAGGCCAGGCCGCGGGACTCCCGAATCTCTTGGAACAACCGCGAGGACAGTCCGCCACCGAGTGCGGTGTGCAGCACCGACAACGCCCAACGATGCTCCCAGCCGCGGCCCGGCGTGCGCACACCCAGCGACACATGGGTCTGTTCGGCATCGCGATTGCCCAGCACCAGGCCCGGGTTACCGTTCACCCGACCGGCGCCCTTGCGCGGCGTCACGGGACGACGTCCCCGAACCAACCGGGCGGCGAAGTGTTCGCGCACCAACGCGACCACCTCGTCATGGTCGACGTTGCCGGCCACCGCGACGACCATCCGCTCCGGGGTGTAGCGCCGCAGGTGGAACGAGTGCAACTGGGCACGCGTCATCGACGAGACCGATTGCGCGCTGCCGATGATCGGACGCCCGACCGGGTGATCGCCGAACAGCGCCGTCATGAACATGTCCGCCAGTGCGTCCTCGGGGTCGTCGTCGCGCATCGCGATCTCTTCGAGGACGACGTCTCGTTCCAGTTCGACGTCTTCAGCAGCGCACCGGCCGTTGAGCACCACATCGGCGACCAGATCGACCGCCAACGCCAGGTCGGAGTCCAACACGTGCGCGTAGTAGCAGGTGTGCTCCTTGGCCGTAAAGGCGTTGAGTTCGCCACCGACGGCGTCCATCGCCTGCGCGATGTCCACCGCCGTGCGCGTGGGGGTCGACTTGAACAGCAGATGCTCGAGGAAGTGCGCCGCGCCGGCCACCGTGCTGCCTTCGTCGCGCGAACCTACGCCAACCCAGACACCGACCGATGCGGACCGCACCGCGGGCAAATATTCGGTGACGACCCGCAGACCGCCCGGCAGCGTGGTGCGACGAACTGTCGCGCGGTCTGCGTTCGGCTCAGCTGGCGACCTTGTTAGATCAGCTAGCGGCATCGGCTGGCGCTGCCCCCGAACTGGCCCCAGAACCTGCGTCTTCCTCCATCAGAACCAGCGAGATTTTGCCCCGCTTGTCGATGTCGGCGATCTCCACGCGCAGCTTGTCGCCGACGTTGACCACGTCTTCCACCTTGGCGATGCGCTTGCCCTTGCCCAGCTTGGAGATGTGCACCAAGCCGTCCCGTCCGGGCAGCAACGACACGAACGCGCCGAAATCGGTTGTCTTGACCACGGTTCCGAGGAACCGCTCGCCCACCGTCGGCAGCTGCGGGTTGGCGATCGCGTTGATTCGGTCGATCGCGGCCTGCGCGGACGGCCCGTCGGTGGCGCCGACGAACACGGTGCCGTCGTCCTCGATGGAGATCTGCGCGCCGGTCTCCTCGGTGATGGCGTTGATGACCTTGCCTTTGGGACCGATGACCTCGCCGATCTTGTCCACCGGCACCTTGATGGTGGTGACGCGGGGCGCGTACGGGCTCATCTCGTCGGGCCCGTCGATGGCCTCGGCCATCACCTCGAGAATGGTCACGCGGGCATCTTTAGCCTGGGCCAGAGCGCCTGCCAGAACCTTTGAGGGAATCCCGTCGAGCTTGGTGTCGAGTTGCAGCGCGGTGACGAAGTCCTTGGTGCCTGCGCACTTGAAGTCCATGTCGCCGAATGCGTCCTCGGCGCCCAGGATGTCGGTCAGGGTGACAAAACGACGTTCGGTCTCCCCGCCCTCAACTTCAATATCGTCAGACACCAGACCCATGGCAATGCCGGCCACCGGAGCCTTGAGCGGTACACCGGCGTTGAGCAGCGCCAGCGTGGAGGCACACACCGACCCCATCGAGGTGGAGCCGTTGGAGCCCAGCGCTTCGGACACCTGACGGATGGCGTACGGGAATTCGTCGACGGGCGGCAGCACCGGGATCAGGGCCCGCTCGGCCAGCGCGCCGTGCCCGATCTCACGCCGCTTGGGCGAACCCACGCGGCCGGTCTCGCCGGTGGAGAACGGCGGGAAGTTGTAGTGGTGCATGTACCGCTTGGAGGTTTCCGGTCCCAGCGAGTCGATCTGCTGAGCCATCTTGACCATGTCCAACGTGGTCACGCCCAGGATCTGGGTCTCACCACGCTCGAACAGCGCGCTGCCGTGTGCCCGCGGGACCACCGCGACCTCGGCCGACAGCGCGCGGATGTCGGTGATCCCGCGGCCGTCGATGCGGAAGTGGTCGGTGAGGATGCGCTGGCGAACCAGCTTCTTGGTCAGCGAGCGGAACGCGGCACTGACCTCTTTCTCACGGCCCTCGTAGGTGTCGGCCAAGCGCTCGAGCACCTGAGACTTGAGCTCGTCGGTGCGCTGATCGCGCTCGGCTTTGCCGCCGATGGACAGCGCCGCGGTCAGCTCGTCGGTGGCCACCGAGGCCACCGAGTAGTACACGTCTTCCTCGTAGGCGGGGAACGTCGGGAACTCGCCGGTTGGCTTGGCGGCCGCGTCGGCAAGCTCCTGCTGGGCGGTGCACAGCGCGGCGATGAACGGCTTGGCCGCCTCTAGGCCCTCGGCCACCACGGTTTCGGTCGGCGCTTGGGCGCCGCCCTCGACGAGTTCGATGACCTTTTCGGTGGCCTCGGCCTCGACCATCATGATCGCGACATCTTTCTCGTCGCCGTCACCGACGATGCGACCGGCCACCACCATGTCGAACACCGCCCGCTCCAGCTGCTCGACGGTGGGGAACGCCACCCAGGTGCCGTCGATCAGCGCCACCCGCACCCCACCGATGGGGCCAGAGAACGGTAGGCCGCTCAGCTGGGTGGACGCCGACGCGGCGTTGATCGCCACCACGTCGTACAGGTCGTTGGGGTCCAGGCTCAGGATCGTCACCACGACCTGGATCTCGTTGCGCAGGCCGTCGACGAACGACGGACGCAGCGGCCGGTCGATGAGTCGGCAGGTCAGGATCGCGTCGGTGGACGGGCGACCCTCACGCCGGAAGAACGAGCCGGGGATGCGGCCGGCGGCATACATCCGCTCTTCGACGTCGACCGTCAGCGGAAAGAAGTCGAAATGGTCCTTGGGGTTCTTGCTGGCGGTCGTCGCCGACAGCAGCATGTTCTCGTCGTCGAGGTAGGCGACCACCGCGCCGGCGGCCTGCAGGGCCAGCCGTCCCGTCTCGAAACGGACGGTGCGGGTGCCGAAGCTACCGTTGTCGATAGTGGCGGTCGTCTCGAAGACGCCTTCTTCAATTTCAGTCGCAGACAACGTCAGTGCGGCCTCTCTGGTTATTCAGCTGTTTCGCGGGTTCATGTGCACCACGACCAGGCTCATGCTCGCTAGGAGCAAACCAGAAGCAGAAATCTGAATACGGCTACGGCCATCGATCGAAGCTGCCGACCTGCCCCAGATCCAGGGAGCCCGGCAGCCACTACCGAAGACCGCCCGATACAGACTGGGCTGCTCCCGTGACACGCATGGCAACTCGCTGGAACGGCACACGCGGATCTGCGTGAACCGCACCGATCGCTCGGGCCGAACCAGCCCAGAACGGCTTCACTCTACACTGGCTAACTCCCGCTGCGGGCCTTCCCTAGGGGCGGGCTGCGCTGCTGATGTCCTCGACGCACACGACGAATCGCCGCTGCGGGTAGGTGTAGCCGAGGCCACTTGCGCACTGGTCGGCGGAGACCGGCGGATCAAGGTCCTTGAGGATCTGCGTGGCCCGCTGCCGATTCGGCACGGCGGCGTCGTTGCAGTCGACGCGGAACGGGTCGACGGTGTGCTGTGGATCCACACTCATGCAGCCACCGATCACCCAGTCGATGTCCAGGCAGACGGTGTTTTTGGCGCCGCTGATCGAGTTATGGGTGGAATACGACGAGTCGACGTCGGTCGGACACTGCGCACGGTCGCCGACGGACGCGACGACCCGGAAGTTGGATGCCGGACCACCGCACGGCGCTTTCGCGGCCTCCGGTTGAGCGGCCGTACCGCCGAGTTTGAGACAGTCCCCCACTTTGAATTCGGTGATGTCGGACCCGTCGGTCCGCGCCGAACAACCCGTCGATGCGGCAACCGCCAGAGCCAAGCTGCTCACGGCCCGCAACGCGCCCAGGATCAGCGGCGCAGACCCAGTCGCTCGATCAGCGAACGGTAACGGGCAACGTCAACCTGCGTGAGGTACTTGACCAGCCGCTTGCGACGTCCCACCAGCAGCAACAGGCCGCGGCGCGAGTGATGGTCGTGCTTGTGGACCTTGAGGTGCTCGGTCAGGTCCGCGATGCGCTTGGTCAGCAGCGCGATCTGCGCCTCCGGCGATCCAGTGTCGGTCTCATGCAGACCGTAGGACTTCAGAATCTCTTTTTTCTGCTCGGCAGTAAGCGCCACGAAACATCTCCATCAATAGGTCCGCGATCAGAATTAACGGCACGGCCACCGCGAACCGCAGCACGCGCCGACGTCGTGTTTATTCGACGGGCAGTTTAGCAGCGCGGAGCTCCCCGGCCCCAATCCGTCGAGTCAGCCCGCGGAGAGCAGGCTGCGGGTGCGCTCGGTGTCGTTGCCGATCTCGGCGACCAGCTCGTCGATCGAGTCGAACTTCATTTGGCCGCGGATGCGCGCCACGAAGTCCAACGCCACATGTTGGCCGTATAGGTCCGCGGAGGTGTCCAGCACGAAAGCCTCCACGGTGCGGGTGCGCCCGGAAAAGGTGGGGTTCGTCCCGACCGACACCGCCGCCCGGTACCGCTCACCGGGGACGACCGTGCCGGTGGCCGGACCGTGGCCCAACACGGTGAACCAAGCCGCATAGACGCCGTCGGCCGGGATCGCCGAGTACATCGGCGGCGCCACGTTCGCGGTGGGATAGCCCAACTCGACACCGCGGCCGTAGCCGCGAACGACCACGCCCTCGACACGGTGCGGGCGGCCCAGCGCTTCGGTGGCCGCCACCACGTCGCCGGCGTCGACGCAGGAGCGGATGTAGGTGGAGGAGAACGTCACGGTCTCGTTGCTGTGGTGCTCGGAGAGCAACGACATGGCTTCCACCGCAAAGCCGAACCGGTCGCCCGCCTTGCGCAGGGTTTCGACGTTGCCCGCCGCCTTCTTGCCGAAGGTGAAGTTCTCCCCCACCACCACCTCCACCACGTGCAGGTTCTCGACCAGCAACTCGTGGACATAGCGTTCGGGAGTCAGCTTCATGAAGTCGGTGGTGAACGGCATCACCAGGAACACGTCGATACCCAGCTCTTCAACCAGCTCTGCGCGGCGGGTCAGGGTAGTCAGCTGGGCGGGGTGGCTGCCCGGATACACCACCTCCATGGGGTGCGGGTCGAACGTCATCAGCACCGACGGCACGCCCCTGGCCCTACTGGCCTTCACCGCATGCGCTATCAGTTCGGCGTGCCCGCGGTGCACCCCGTCGAAAACTCCTATGGTCAGCACGCATCGGCCCCAGTCTGTGGGGATCTCGTCCTGGCCGCGCCACCGCTGCACGACCGCAAGCCTAATCCGGCTGCCCGATGAGGCGTGCTGGGATCCCGCGGGCCTAAGATTTGTGGTTGTGAGGGCTGACGAAGAGCCTGGTGGGCTCACCGCGGTTGCCCAGGACTATTTGAAGGTCATTTGGACGACCCAGGAGTGGTCCCCCGATGGAGCCCCGCAAAAGGTGAGCACCAAGCTCTTGGCGGAGAAGATCGGGGTGTCGGCCAGCACCGCTTCGGAGTCGATTCGCAAACTCGCCGAGCAGGGGTTGGTCGACCACGAGAAATATGGCGCCGTCACGTTGACCGAGGCCGGTCGTCGAGCGGCGCTGGCGATGGTGCGCCGGCATCGACTGATCGAGACCTTCCTGGTCAATGAACTCGGTTACAGCTGGGACGAGGTGCACGACGAGGCCGAGGTGCTCGAACACGCGGTGTCGAACCGACTGATGGCCCGCATCGACGCCAAGCTCGGGTTCCCGCAGCGCGATCCGCACGGCGACCCGATCCCTGCCACCGACGGCCAGGTGCCCACCCCGCCGGCGCGCCAGCTGTGGGTCTGCGACGACGGGGAAACCGGGAAGGTGGCGCGAATCTCCGATGCCGACCCGGAGATGCTGCGCTATTTCGACAGTGTCGGAATCAACTTGGACTCGCAGTTGCGGGTGCTGACCAGACGCGAGTTCGCCGGCATGATCTCGGTGGCGATCGAGTCAGGCGACGGCGATGCCACCACCGTCGAGCTGGGCAGTCCCGCGGCCCGGGCTATCTGGGTGGTCTGAGCTGGCTTTGGCTTTTGGCTTTTGGCGCGAGCCGAACCTGGCTGCGAATTTCAGCCTTCTATTTCGCCGTGCGGTTCGGTTCGCGGGGGGTCGTTGTCAGCCGCTGAGTAGTCCCTTGGCGATGTGGGTGACCTGGACCTCGTTGCTGCCGGCGTAGATCATCAGCGACTTGGCGTCGCGGGCAAGCTGTTCCACCCGGTACTCGGCCATATAGCCGTTGCCGCCGAACAATTGCACCGCCTCCATCGCGACGTCGGTCGCCGCCTCGGAGGAGTACAGCTTGATCGCCGACGCCTCGGCCAGCGTCAGCGGCTTACCGGCCTGTTGACGCTCGATGGTGTTGAAGACCATGTTCTGCACGTTCATTCGGGCGATCTCCATCTTCGCCAGCTTGAGCTGGATCAGTTGGAACTGCCCGATGTTGCGGCCCCACAAGGTGCGACTCTTGGCGTAATCCACACACAGCCGGTGGCATTCGTTGATGATGCCCAACGCCATCATCGCGATCCCGATCCGTTCGGCCGAAAAACTGGCGCGGGCGCTGTCGCGTCCGTCACCGTCGCCGTGCTGTTCGCTCTCACCCAACAATCGATCCGGACCCAGCCGCACGTTGTCGAAGAACAGCTCTCCGGTGGGCGAGGACATCATGCCCATCTTTTTGAACGGCTTGCCCTGCGTCAGGCCGGGCATGCCGGCGTCGAGCACGAAGACCAACACGGGCCGGATTCGTTTGTCTACCGTCGAGTCACCCTCGTCCAGTTTGGCGTAAACGACCAACACATCCGCGTACGGACCGTTGGTGATGAACGTCTTCTGTCCGTTGAGGATGTAATCCTGGCCGTCGCGTTTGACGTAGGTCTTCATGCCACCGAAAGCATCCGATCCGGAGTCCGGCTCGGTGATCGCCCACGCCGCAATCTTGTTGAGCGTCATCAGGTCTGGCAACCAGCGTTCCTTCTGCGCCAAAGTGCCGCGGCTCATGATGGTGGCAGCACCCAGGCCCAGGCTCACCGACGCGGTGCTCAACAGTCCGATGCTGACGCCGGCAAGCTCGGAAATCAGCACCGCGGCCATCGACCCCTGCGCATCGAAACCGCCTGAGCCGCCGCCACTCTCGTCGACCTCGCCGCCGTCTTGTCGGGCGCGCTCGCGATCGAGCATGTTCTTCACCGCTTCGGCGGCCATGACGTCCAGCCCGAACTGGCTGAACAGCTTGCGCGCGATCGGATATGGAAGCAGCTCACCGGTTTCCAGCGCGTCCAGGTTGGGCCGGATCTCTTTGTCGATGAACTGGCGAACGGTGTCGCGCACCAGCAGATCGGTCTCGGACCACTCGAACATGGCTCAGCGTTCGGCGCGCTGGTAGGCGGTGACGACGGCGGCGCCACCGAGCCCGATGTTGTGTTGCAGTGCGGCCGTAACATTCTCGACCTGGCGGCGCTCGGCGGTGCCGCGCAGTTGCCAGGTGAGTTCGGAGCACTGCGCCAGACCCGTCGCTCCCAGCGGGTGACCCTTTGAAATCAGCCCGCCGGAAGGATTCACCACCCACCGTCCGCCGTAGGTGGTTTGGTTGTCGTCGATCAGCTTGGGGGCTTCCCCCTCGTCACACAACCCCAGCGCCTCGTAGAGCAACAGCTCGTTGGCCGAGAAGCAGTCGTGCAGCTCGATCACCTGGAAGTCCTCGGGGCCGAGCCCGGACTGTTGGTAAACCTGTTGGGCGGCTTGGACATTCATGTCGTACCCAATGATGTTGCGGGCACTGCCGTCGAAGGTGGACTCGAAGTCGGTGGTCATCGATTGTCCGACGATCTCCACCGCCTGACCCGCCAGGTTGTGCCTGTCGACGTACTCCTCGCTGGCCAGCACCACCGCGGCCGAGCCGTCAGAGGTGGGCGAGCACTGCAGTTTCGTCAGCGGATCAGAGATCATCTTCGCGGCCAAGATGTCGTCCAGGGTGTACTCGTCCTGGAACTGCGCGTAGGGGTTATTGACCGAGTGCTTGTGGTTTTTGAAGCCGATCTTCGCGAAATGCTCTGCGGTGGTGCCGTATTTCTTCATGTGCTCACGACCGGCCGCACCGAACATCCACGGCGCCACCGGAAAAGCGAACTCATCGATCTCGGCCAGCGCCTTGACGTGGTTACCAAGCGGCGACTCTCGGTCCTGGGCGCCGCCCTGCAGCGAACCCGGCTGCATCTTCTCGAACCCCAGCGCCAACACGCAGTCGGCCAGCCCGCCCCGGATCGCCTGCGCGCCCAGGTACAGCGCGGTGGATCCGGTCGAACAGTTGTTGTTAACGTTGACGATCGGGATGCCGGTCAGGCCCAGTTCGTAGAGGGCGCGCTGGCCGGAGGTGGAGTCACCCGCCACGTAGCCGACGTAGCCCTGCTCGATCTCGGTGTATTCGACGCCGGCGTCGGCCAGCGCTTTGGTGCCGGACTCCTTCGCCATCTGCGGGTAGTCCCAGCCTTCTCGGCGGCCAGGCTTCTCGAATTTCGTCATGCCCACACCGACGACATAAACCTTGTTCGGCATGATTGCCCCTTTCGTTGGCTACGACGTGTGACCCAGTCTGCAATGACGTACTACTGGAGCCTCCTGCGACCCCGGTATTCGGCGATCTCTCTTGATGGAGTCCGGTTCGCAATCGTCCTAGCAGGTCCATCCAGATGAGCTGAATCTGCTGGCTCAGCGGTGGCTAGACGATATGGAGTTGCTATGGAGTGCGCACTGAACGGCGTTCCTCCGCAGCTGCCACGACTCACACAAGTCACGTCTGCACCGGCGCTAACATATCTGCAGGATATTTTAGGTCTCGAAGTGTGTATTAGACATAACTGATGTGGCCGCCTTACGTTGGTCAGAGCCGACAAGCGGAGGAGATCACCGAGTGAGCGAGACTTCAACAACAGGCCCATTTCGCCACTGTTGGTGGCCGATTTCTCCCACGCTCTCGCCGGGCCGTTCTGCACATGACGTTCCGGGATCTGGCGCGTGTGGGGTCCACCACTTGTTGACGGCGAAAGCGCTTATCACTTGGGCGTGAACCGCACCAAGCGCAGCGTGGTTCTCGACATGCGCGAATCCGAAGATCTCGCGACCGGGCGACTCAACGAAGTCTCGGCCCCCGCGGTGTTGCCGCCGCCGCCTCGATCGCCCGGCCTGGCTCGGGGACACCGCCAGCCGCACCTGTCCGCCGCCATCGCGGGAAAGGCGCCAGTGTTGTTGCCGCCGTGGCTGTTTCGCCCGCCCCATGTGACTCCTGTCCGGTTGAGTGGTGCATCCGATACACGAGTGCAGCGCAATTCGCTTATGTATTAAGCGGTTTCGATGTTAATCAGTCATCGCGGGTGCTAACTTTCCCGTGGAGATCGACGGGTTTGTAACGTTCGCGCAGTCGGGAGGATCGATAGACGTTCGTTCTAATCGCATCCCCTGAAATCCTTGCCCTAGCAATTACCGGCAACGGCGACGATGGCTTGGACGGAAGCAGCGCGGCTGATGAGAAGCCGTCACGAAGGCTCTACGATTGATCGCTCCCGTGAGTCGCCTGTTCGCCGGATCAGTCTGCGCCGCAGTGATATTCACATACCTTTGTCTAGACGAGCTGCTTCAGACCGCACCACACTCCAGCATCCAGCACGTTTAGCCTGCGCCGCAGACCGCGAACCTCGATATCTCCTCTTTGTTCAACCTTGTTCTGGCAGAATAGGATTCGATTCAACCAGCTGCAGCCCAAATGCATCGGCCTAGTTCGGGATGCGGTACAGTGCAGGCATGACAATCGACAATGCGCATATACCAACAACTTTCGATGATCTGATCGCAGAGGCTATGGCGGCACCTACACCGGGTTGGGATTTTTCGTGGCTGAACGGCCGTGCGACAGAGGAGCGCCCATCCTGGGGTTATCAGCGGCTGATGAGCGAGCGGTTGGCCGGCGCGTCGGCGGCATTGGATCTGCAGACCGGCTGTGGCGAGGTACTAGCCGGGGCGAAGAAATTCCCGCCGACCATGGCCGCCACCGAGTGGTATCCACCCAACGTAGCCCTGGCGACCAAACTCTTGCACCCGCGCGGCGTGGTGCTCGTCGCTACAACCGACGAGCCGGTTTTACCGTTCGCCGACGGAGCGTTTGACTTGGTGACCAGCCGCCACCCCCATGACGTCGGGGGTTGGTGGCCTGAGATAGCGCGGGTGCTCACGCCTGGCGGCACTTATTTTGCCCAACACAACGGTCCCGACACGATGCTCGAACTCATCGAATTCTTTCTCGGGCCGCAGCCTGGAGCAGGTGCCGAGCGCCAGCCCGAGGCCGAAAGGCAGGAGGTAGAGGCGGCAGGACTGCAGATGATTGATCAGCGAGTGGAGCACTTGCGCGTGGAGTTCTTTGACATTGGCGCAGTTATCTATTGGCTGCGCAAGGTGATCTGGGCTGTGCCCGACTTTACCGTCGACCGCTACCGCGACCGACTGCTTGACCTTCACCAATCTATTCAGGACGACGGTCCCTTCGTCACGCGTGCAATCCGAATGCTCGTTGAAGCCCGCAAGCCCGGCTAAGGTCCCGACCACCCTCGCCGAGGGGTCGCTGAGAAATCATTTGGAGTGTCGAGTCACAGCAGGAAGAAGGCGCGAGGCGGGTCGTCACCATTGCTTCAGCTCAACGTCGCTGGGCGGATCACCACCACCGAGCTGGTTCGCGGGCCGTCGTCCTGCAGCAGCGAAATCACCCGTCCGTCATCGGCGGTGGCCGCATAGACGCCGTCGATACCGGCGGGCGACAACGCCCGGCCGTTGCGCGCGGCGTCGGTTTCGGCGGTGCTCAGATCGCGGCGCTTGAACATCAGCAGGCAGGCTTCGTCCAGGCTCAGACTCAGTCGCGGGCGCTCGGCCAGCTCGTCCAGCGACACCGCGTGGCTCAGGTCGAAGCGACCAACGCTGTTGCGCCGCAACGATGTCAGATGACCGCCCACGCCGAGCGCGTCGCCCAGGTCGCGCGCCAGCGCGCGGATGTAGGTCCCCGACGAGCAGTCGACCTCGACGTCCAGATCCAGCAGATCTGCCGTCCGCCGGGTCGCCAGCACCTCGAACCGGTCGATGCGCACCGGACGAGACGGCAGCTCGACGGACTGACCGTCCCGGACCAGTTGGTAGGCGCGGCGGCCGCCGATCTTGATCGCGCTGACCGCGGACGGAACCTGTTCGATGTCGCCGCGCAGCCCGTCTAACGCGCGTTCCACTGCGTCATCGGTGACATGCTCAGTCGAAATAGATTGCAGCAGTTCACCTTCGGCGTCTTCGGTGGAGGTCGACTGACCCAGCCGAATGGTGGCGGCATACGACTTCGAGGTGGAGCTGAGCAGTCCCAGAATCTTCGTCGCGCGCTCGATTCCGATCACCAGCACACCGGTGGCCATCGGGTCCAGCGTGCCCGCATGGCCGACCCTGCGGGTGGCAAAGATCCGTCGGCACCGCCCCACCACGTCGTGACTGGTCATACCGCCAGGCTTGTCGACCACGACCAGACCCGGCTCGAGTCCGCTCATAACACGATCGCGGTCAGCACCAGGCCGCCCTCGACCGACCAACGCCCGGTCAACGAGGTCAAGGGCGGACCGGTCAGCGCCGCCGGGTCGATCAGGATGCGAGAGACGAACTGACCTGTACTGGGTGTGGTGGCGGCAAAGGTGATGTGTGCGTCCTCGAAACCCAGCCACCGCTTCGTCAACGGAAACCACGCTTTGTACGTCGCCTCCTTGGCGCAGAACAAGATTCGGTCCCAATGCAACCCGTCCGGCATTGCTCGGGGAATCTCGGCGCGCTCGGCGGGCAGGCTGATCGCATCCAGCACCCCGTTGGGCAGCACGTCGTGCGGTTCGGCGTCGATACCCACCGAACGGACCGCGCCGCTGCGTCCGACCACCGCGCCCCGGTAGCCGGTGCAGTGGGTGAGGCTGCCGACGATGCCGTCCGGCCAGCAAGGTTCGCCCTTGTCGCCCTTCAGAATTGGCGCAGGCGCCACTCCGAGTTCGCCGAGAGCGACCCGGGCGCAATGCCGGACGGTGATGAACTCGCTGCGCCGTTTGGCCACCGACTTGGCGATCAGCGGCTCCTCTTCGGGCAGCGGTGTGAGTCCCGGCGGGTCGGAGTACAGCTCGGCGTAACCCATCTCGTCGATCAGGGTGCCGGGCAACAGCGACGACACCAGCATGCGTCCCGTCACCGGGATTGCCGCTGCCGCAATCGTTCCCGGAACTGCGTTGCCTGCGCCTTCATCTCCGGCGTGATCACGAAATGGCCGCCGAAATCGTTGAGGTAGCCGGGCGCGTACTCGGGATCCGGCAGCACCTGCCGCAACCAGCTGTAGGGTTTGCGGCGCCGCCATTCGCGCGGGTAGCCCACCGATACCTCTTCGAATCGCACGCCGTCGTACCAGGTTGTCCGCGGAATGTGCAGGTGCCCGTAGACCGAGCAGATCGCGTTGTAACGGGTGTGCCAGTCGGCGGTCTTGGTGGTTCCGCACCACAACGAAAACTCGGGGTAGAACAGCGCATCACAGGGTTGGCGCACCAACGGAAAGTGGTTGACCAGCACGGTGGGTTGCATCCAGTCGAGTTGCTCGAGCCGGTCGCGGGTCTTGGCGAGGCGATCCCGACACCAGGCATCGCGGGTGGGATACGGCTCGTAAGAGAGCAGGAACTCGTCGGTGCACACCACATTGCGTTCCTTGGCGATGGCAATGCCCTCGGCCTTGGTGGCGGCTCCTTCCGGCAAGAACGTGTAGTCGTACAGCAGGAACATCGGCACGATGGTGGCCGGGCCGCCCCGCTCGGTCCACACCGGGAAGGGATGCTCGGGGGTGACCACGCCCATCTCGTCGCACATATTGACCAGGTAGTCGTAGCGCGCGCGGCCGAAGATCTGCATCGGATCTTTATTGGTGGTCCACAGTTCGTGGTTGCCGGGGACCCAGATCACCTTTGCGAATCGCCGTCGCAGCAAGTCCAGCGCCCAGCGGATCTCGTCGGTGCGCTCGGCGACGTCCCCGCACACGATCAGCCAATCGTCGGGCGACGACGGGTGCAGCGACTCGGTGACCGGCTTATTTCCCAGGTGACCCGTGTGCAAGTCCGAGACAGCCCACAGCGTCGGTTGACCGCCGCCGCCCGCCTCATGCCCTGTCACGACTCCCCAGCCTAACGGTCGACGAATACGACACGGTTTGCCGCGGGATAACCCTCCGCTAGCTGGAACAAGTTCTCGTTCCTCTGTGACTGTGCTCACCCGACTTGTACACTCCCGGCAATAGATCAGCCAAAGAGCGGGGGGTGTCGTGTTCGCCAAGATGCGTTTGGCTGCAGCGCTGAGTGCGCTGACTGCAGCGGTGATCGTCGGAGTCCAGTGCGCGCCATCGGCACCCGTCGCGCGCGGCCCCGTCGAATTGCGCTACACCGCGCAGCCGATGGAAACCACCATGAAAAGCCCGATTGTGGCGACCACCGACCCCAGCCCGTTCGACCCGTGCCGGGACGTCCCGTACGACGCGCTTCAGCGGCTCGGCCTCGCATTCACCCCTCCCGAGCCTCAGGAGGGGTTGCGCTGCCAGTTCGACGCCGGGAATTACCAACTGGCCGTGGAGCCGATCGTCTGGCGAACCTACGCCCAGACCCTGCCCCCCGACGCCATCGAGACCACGATTCAAGGGCATCGGGCCGCCCAGTATTGGACGCTGAAGCCGACGTATCACAACAGCTTCTGGTACATCTCCTGCATGGTGACGTTCAAGACCAGCTACGGGGTGATTCAGCAGACGCTGTTCTACTCCACGGTCTACTCAGAGCCCGATGTCGACTGCCCGTCGACCAATCTGCAACGGGCCAACGATCTGGCGCCGTTCTACAAGTTCTGAGCTGATTTCCTAACCTGGGGGATGTGACAACTACATCCATCGCACGCGACCAGCTCAAACTGCGCGCGCTGGCCAGCGGAGTTGGCCGCAGAGCCGCGTTGGGCTCACTCGGTACGGCGTTGGGCCTGCCGCGCGCGACCACTCGCTACACCGTCAACCGAGTCGGAGTTCCGATGCGCGACGGCGTCGAGCTGGTCGCCGACCACTACGCGCCGCAGACCACCGAGCCCCGGGGTACGGTGCTGGCCCGCAGTCCATACGGGCGCGGCATCCCGTTCAACCTCATGTACGCCAGGCTCTATGCCGCCCGCGGCTACCACGTGGTGCTGCAAAGCGTGCGCGGAACCTTCGGGTCGGCCGGGGAGTTCGACCCGATGGTCAACGAAGCCGCGGACGGCGCCGACACCGTGGAGTGGCTTCGTCAGCAGCCGTGGTTCACCGGCACCTTCGCCACTGTCGGCCTGTCGTATCTGGGTTTCACGCAGTGGGCGCTGCTGAGCGATCCGCCGCCGGAGCTGGCCGCGGCCGTGATCACCGTGGGACCGCACGACTTTTGCGATTCGACGTGGAGCACCGGGACGTTCGCGGCCAACGACTTCCTGGGCTGGAGCGATATGGTCTCCCACCAGGAAGACCCCGGACGCATCCGGGCCGGGATTCGCCGGATACGAAGTCAACGCAAAGTTGCGCGTGCCGTTGGCGAGCTACCGATGGGAACGGCGGCACGCACTCTGCTCGGTGACGGTGCGCCATGGTTCGAATCCTGGGTGGAGCATGCCGACCCCACCGATCCGTTCTGGGACAGCATGCGGTTCCCCGATGCGCTGGACCGCGTCGAGGTTCCGGTGCTGTTGATCGGCGGTTGGCAGGACATTTTCCTGCGCCAGACGCTGCAGCAGTATCAGCACCTGCGCGACCGTGGCCGCAAAGTCGCGCTGACGGTCGGCCCCTGGACGCACGTCCAGATGGTGTATAAGGCCTTGCCGGTCAGCGCCCGAGAAACCCTGGACTGGTTGGACGCCCACCTGGGCGGTGCGCCGGCCCTGAAACGCCCGAGCCCGGTGCATGTGTTCGTCGCCGGCCAGGGTTGGCGACATCTGCCGGACTGGCCGCCGCAAACCACCGAACGGCCGCTGTACCTGCAGCCCTACGGGCATCTGGGCGAGACTCCCCCGGAGACCAAGACGCGGCCAGCGAACTTCCGATATGACCCGGCCCACCCCACCCGCACGATCGGTGGTCCGTTGTTGTCCCCCGATGGCGGCTACCGCGACGACACCCGGCTGGCTCAGCGCGACGACGTGCTCAGCTTCACCGGCGCTGCCCTCAGCCAGGATTTGTTCGTCTACGGCAACCCGGTGCTCGAATTGGCGCACAGCTCCGACAACCCCAACGTCGACCTGTTCGTTCGGGTCAGCGAGGTTGATGCCAAGGGCCGGTCCCGCAATGTCAGCGAGGGCTACCGTCGCCTCGGGGACGGGTCGCGCAGGTCACGATGGAACTGGACGCGATCGCCCACCGGTTCAAAGTCGGATCCCGGATCCGGGTACTGCTCACCGGCAGTTGGTTCCCGCGTTATGCACGCAACCTGGGGGCCGGCGAGCCGGTGCTGACCGGACGCCAGCTCAAGCCGGCCACGCATTCGGTGCATTTCGGGGAATCCCGCCTGCTTCTGCCGGTCGGGTCGAGCTCAGAGTCACACGAGGGCGGCGCGGGCCCGGGCGGCGATCTCGGTTAGCGCTTCGGCGCAGTGCACTGGCGTCGCCAGCTCCGGCGCGACGGGCAGTTGCACCCAGCTGGTGCAGCCCGCATAGTCGGGCGTGCGGGTCAGGTGCACCGGTTCGGCGAGCGGGATCGCCGAGACCACCAAGACGGCGAGCTTGTGTTTGGGCCGAAAGTCCAGGCGGTCGGCGCGCACCGACTCGGCGGTCCAGATGTGCAGATCTTCGATGTCCCGCAGCCCCTCGGGGCGGTTGACCGGTAGCGCGGCAACAACTTTGGCGGCGGCGCGGATGATGACTGCAGCGTCGTCGCTGTCCTGGGCCGCTGCTGAGAGCAGGTCCCGGTGTTCGGGCCGGACGCGGTCGGTATGGCTGTGCGCGACCGTCGGGAACAGCAGGAACTCTTGCGCCGCAACCTCGAAGCGCTTTTCGCCGATACCGCCTTTGCGCAGCAGGACGGTTTGCCGTCCGGCGAGCAGGGCGTGCACGGCCGCGCTCCACTCTTTGAGCGCAGCCGTCACTGCGATCCCGCGAGCCGAGCCACGACCTCCGGCCTGCGCAGCGGCGGGACCGACTTGGGCGGCTGGCGTCGTGGCGGCAGCGCATCGAGCAGTCGCGTCGTCACCGCGGTGACTTCGGCGACCGCGGCTTCGAACGCGGCGGCGTTGGCCGCCGACGGCTGCGTGATGCCGCTGACTTTGCGCACATACTGGCGCGCTGCGGCGGCGATTTCGGCGGCGGTGGCCGCGGGCTCGAGCCCACGTAATTCGGTGATGTTGCGGCACATGGTCTCCACGATAAGCGCGGCGCGGCCTTGGCTACGGTGAAAGCCATGACCGACGAGATCCTGCTGATCGACACCGACGAACGGGTACGCACCCTGACCCTGAATCGTCCGCAATCCCGCAACGCGCTGTCCGCGGCGCTGCGGGACCGATTCTTCGGAGCGCTCGCCGAGGCCGAGACCGACGACGGCGTCGACGTCATCATCGTCACCGGCGCCGACCCGGTGTTTTGCGCTGGACTCGATCTCAAGGAGCTGGGCGGACAAACCGCGCTTCCCGACATCTCGCCGCGCTGGCCGGCGCTGACCAAGCCGGTGATCGGCGCCATCAACGGCGCCGCGGTCACCGGTGGACTCGAGCTCGCGCTGTACTGCGACATCCTGATTGCCTCCGAGCAGGCGCGCTTCGCCGACACGCACGCCCGGGTGGGGTTGCTGCCGACGTGGGGGTTGAGCGTGCGGTTGCCGCAGAAGGTGGGCGTGGGCCTGGCCCGACGGATGAGCATGACCGGGGACTACCTGTCGGCCGCCGACGCGCTGCGTGCGGGTCTGGTCACCGAGGTGGTTCCGCACGAGCAGCTGCTGCCTGCCGCTCGTGGGGTCGCGGCCTCCATCGTCGGCAACAACCAGGACGCGGTGCGCGCACTGTTGGCGTCCTACCACCGAATCGACGACACCCAGACCAGCACCGGCCTGTGGCAGGAGGCCACCGCGGCAAGGCAGTTCCGGACCAGCGGCGAGGACATCGCGGCCAATCGCGAAGCCGTGCTGCAGCGGGGCCGCTCGCAGGTGCGTTAGCGGCGATCGCAAGCGCGGCGAAGCCGGGCGCAGTGGGTCGCCGCCATCAAGCCGAGCCAAGTCGCGTTTCGGTTCGGCTGTCAAAAAAGCGCACCTCTTGGGGGTGCGGCGTGATGGCTAACGACTCCCCCGCCCGTACCGCCGTGCGCCGGTCGGTGCGGAACACGATGCGTGGCGTGCGCGAGGACCAGCCCTCCTGACCCACCGGCGTTGCGTAGACGAAGGATTCGAAACCGAGTTCCTCGACGAGTTCGACGTGCACGGTCACCGACCCCGGTGCACCGGCGGCGACCACGTCCCAGGACTCCGGCCGGACCCCCACGAGCACCCGCTCGGTGACGCCGCGGGGCACCGGTATCGCCAAGTCGGGCGACCGCACCGCGCCGTCGGCTACCGATGCGTCGATGAGATTCATCGACGGGGCTCCGATGAAGGTGGCGACGAATGTGTTCACCGGGTTGTCGTACAGGGCACGCGGGGTGTCAACTTGTTGCAGCACACCATCTTTGAGGACAGCCACCCGGTCCCCCATGGTCATCGCCTCCACCTGGTCATGGGTGACGTAGACGGTGGTGGTACCCAGTTGACGCTGAAGTCCCGAGATCTGCGACCGGGTGCTGACGCGCAGTTTGGCATCCAGATTAGACAGCGGCTCGTCCATGCAGAACACCTGCGGCCGACGCACGATCGCGCGCCCCATCGCCACTCGTTGGCGTTGGCCGCCGGACAGCTTTGCCGGCTTACGGTCAAGCAGCTCAGTCAATTCCAGCATGTCGGCGACTTCCCGGACACGCTGGCGGGTGTCAGCGCGCGACATCCCCGCATTGCGCAGCGCGAACCCCATATTGGCCGCCACCGTCATGTTCGGGTAAAGCGCGTAGTTCTGGAATACCATTGCGACGTCGCGCGCCCGCGGCGGCAGATCGGTGACATCCACGTCACCGATCGTGATACGGCCGCTGGCAACGGATTCCAGTCCCGCCAGCATGCGCAGCGTGGTCGACTTGCCACAACCGGAAGGTCCGACCAATACCAGGAATTCGCCGTCGGCGATATCCAAGCTGAGGTTGTCCACCGCCAGCCCGGCAGCGCCCGGATAGCGGTGGGAGACCTCGCGGTAACGGATTTCAGCCATGGCGCATATCCGATAGCTTCCGCTTGATCTGACGGTCGTAGATAACCTGCAATTGCTTTTCGATGCCGCTGAATGTCGCTTTCACGTCGGATCCCTTCAGCCCGATGGTTTCCAGGCCCGCCGCGATGATGCGGTCACCCCCGGGCAGGAAGACGCGCGCATAGTCCTGCGGACGGGTATGCGGAAGCTGCTCGAAAGCAACTCGCGCATTGGGGTTTTCGGTCAGATATTGCTGTTCGCTCGGATCGTCGACCGCCGACTTGCGCACCGCCAAGTAGCCGGTGCGCTGACTGAAGTAGACGGTGGACTGCGGACTGGTCAGGTATGCGATGAACTTGAGCGCGTTCAATTTTCGTTCGTCGGACAGCTTGACCGGGATGGCCAGCCCGGCCCCACCGGTCGGACAGGCGGGCGCTCCGCCGGGACCGGTCGGCAGCGGTGCCACCCCGAAGTCGAATCGGGATGCGGCGGTGATACCGACGAGCGCGCCCGTCGATGCCACCGCGGAGGCCAGAATGCCGGTGGCAAACTCGTTGGCGACATTGTTGGCAACCACGGCGTATCTGTTGCCGTGAATGGAGTCGCGCAGAAAGTTGCCCGCTGAGATCGTTGCCGGGTCGGTGAATTTCAGCGTCCACCTATCGGAATAAGCACCGCCGAAAGCCCAATTCGGCCCTTCGAACGTCCAGGAGATCGCTTCGGAACTCGCCCAACCGTGCGCCCAGTTCCGATCTCCCACCACACGCTGCAACCGCGGACCCCACTCGCCGAACTCCGGCCAGGAGGCGGGCCCGCGATCGGGTAGGCCGGCACGTTCCCACAAGGCCTTGTTGTAGTAGAACAACGGCGTCGAGCGCGCATAGGGCAGTGCGTAGTGCTGGCCGTCGAACTCGTAGTCGGCCAGCAACGAGTCCACATAGTCCGAAGTGTCCACGCCCACCTGCCGCCACAGCTCGTCGAGTGGGGTCAGGACACCGCTCAGAGCGAAATGGAACCACCAACGGTCGTCCAGCACAACGACATCGGGAACGTCGGTGCCGATGAGCGCGGCGTTGAACTTCTGCGCCACCTCGTCGTAGTCCTTGCCGGCGTCGATCAACTTGACCTGCAGATCGGGAAACTCCTGCTGAAAACGCGCGATCAACTCCCGTTCCACCGCGGTGGACATGCCGGGGTGATTGGACCAGAACGAAATTGGGCCGTCTCCGGATTTGATCGCGCCGCTACCGCTCATCCCCGCGCAACCGGCTGTCACCCCCGCCGCGCCGATCAGCGCGAGAAATTGTCTGCGGTCCCAGGTGGTCATGGCTAACCCTTGACCGCACCCGACGTGAGGCCCTTGATCATTTGCCGTTGCAGCGCAATGAATATGAGCAGGATCGGCAGCATCGCCAGCAGTGTCACCGCCATGACCGGGCCCCAGTTGGTCACTCCCTCTGCTTGCTGTAGGAACGTCAACCCCACCGGCAGCGGCGCAACCGATTCGTCGTCGGCCATCAGGAATGGCCACAGGTATTCGTTCCATTCGTTGACTACGGTGATGATGCCGAACGCCACCATGGTGGGCCCCGACATCGGCAGCACCACGCGCAACAGCAGTTGCCACCATCGTGCGCCATCCATTCGGGCCGCTTCGATGACCTCGGTGGGCAACGACAGGAAGTGGTTGCGCATCAGGAACGTTCCGAACGCGACGCCGGCCAGCGGCAGGATGATGCCCGGAAAGGTGTTGCGCAGGCCCAGTTGAGAGATCAACGCGTAGTTGGAGATCACGGTGATCTGGTTGGGCACCATCAGCGCGGCGATGATCACCAGGAACACCGCGTTGCGGCCGGGAAACCGGAAGAACACCAGGCCGAACGCGCTCAGCACGCCGAGCACGAATTTCACCGACGCCAGCGCGGAGGTCAGGATCACCGAGTTACGCAGGTAGGTCCAGAACGGAATCTGTTGCGTGGCAGTCCGATAATTCTGCGGGTGCCAGTGCGGCGGCCACCAGGTCGTCGGCTGCGAATAGATGTCCGGCTGGTCCTTGAACGAGGTGAAGAACACGAATACCAGCGGCCCGGCCACCAGCG
This sequence comes from Mycobacterium asiaticum, assembly GCF_001673365.1. Taxonomy (GTDB): domain Bacteria; phylum Actinomycetota; class Actinomycetes; order Mycobacteriales; family Mycobacteriaceae; genus Mycobacterium; species Mycobacterium asiaticum_A. The sequence continues at coordinate 6,706 of NZ_LZLS01000209.1, read as the reverse complement.
CCACCACCAGCAGCATGGCTGCGTAACCCAGCAGACGTGCGGATCTCATTGGCGCTGACCCCGATCCATCACCCGCACCTGGTAGTAGGTGATCGCCAGCAGCACCAGGAACATGACGGTAGCGACGGTGGCACCGTAGCCGGCACGGAAATTCCGGAATGTTTCGAGGTATACCTGGTACACCATCGTGGTGGTGCCGGTACCCTCCGGACCGCCGCGGGTCATGACGTTGATGACATCGAAGACCTGCAACGAATTGATCAGCACGGTGATCGACAGGAAGAACGTGGTTGGTCGCAGTTGGGGCAGCAGCACGCGACGAAACGTGGTCCACCGACTGGCGCCGTCGATCTGGGCCGCTTCCAACAGGTCTCGACGCACTCCCTGCAGCGCCGCTAGGTAGATGACGAAGGTGTAGCCGAGGTTCTTCCAGACGTAGGTGACCACGATCATGAACATCGCCCAGTGCGCGTCCTGGTAGAAGTCCGGCACCCCGGCTCCGATGCGGCGCAGCAGGTCCTGGATCAGACCGAAATGCGGGTCGAAGACGAACTGGGCGGCCAGACCGACCGCCGCACCGGATATCACAAACGGGGCAAATACCGTGGAGCGCACCAGATTTCGTCCGCGTAACCGTTGGTCCAACAGCATCGCCAACGCCAGGCCCAACACCATCGAGCCGATGACCGCGGCCACCGTGAAAACCGCCGTATTGAGCACGATTTGGCGCGTGTCGAAGCGGGTGAACCACTCCGCGTAGTTGGAGAACCCGACGAACTTCGCCTGCGGGTCGGAGATGTTCCAGTCGAAGAACGACAGCCGGATGTTGTCGGCCAGCGGGCGGTAGATAAACACCGCCAGCAGGGCCAGATTCGGCCCCACCAGGACCACGAACAACGCATAATCACCCCACGGCCGACGCCGGGTGCGTTGGGTCGTCACCGGCGCAGTGTAGCGCCGGAGTTCCCGGGCTGGCTGCGGCGATCTTGCACCGCAGAGTATTCTCAGCAGCGCAACTGGTCTGTGGTGGCCTTGTGGCCACGACATCGAACGACACACGCTGGGTCAGGTGTGGCGTGAGAGGGAACCCGGTGAGAATCCGGGACTGTCCCGCAGCGGTATGCAGGAACGACCGCCGTCAACGGCACTGGTCTTCACGACCGGGAAGCGACGGCCACTAGGTGCACCGTTTGGTGCGTGCCTGCGAGTCCGAAGACCTGCCAGTCGTGCTGGGTGCGCCGCACCCAGCGGCGCATCGCCTCGTGGAATGGGCAGAAGTCACCCCGCGGTCACTCGACCGTGCTGGCAGACGTCCTATGGGCGATGAGCATCCCATCGTTCGAAGGACGCTGTCCGTGTCTCGTACCGTTTCACCATTTACCGCAACCACTTTGGGGTCCCCACGCATCGGCCCCAACCGCGAACTCAAACGCGCCATCGAAAGCTACTGGGCTGGCCGAATCGATAGGGCCCAGCTGGAATCCGTCGCCGCCCAGCTGCGCAAGCAGACCTGGAACGAACTGGCCGCAGCAGGCCTGGACTCGATCCCGGTCAACACGTTCTCCTACTACGACCAGATGCTGGACACCGCGGTCCTGCTGGGCGCCCTGCCCGCCCGGTACAACTCGGTCGGCGACGAACTGGACCGCTACTTCGCGGCCGCGCGCGGTACCGCCGAGCTCGCTCCGCTGGAAATGACCAAATGGTTCGACACCAACTACCACTACATCGTCCCGGAGATCGGTCCCGAGACGCAGTTTGCTCTGGATCCGACGAAGGTGGTCACCGAGTTTGAAGAGGCGCAGAAACTGGGGATTCCGGCTCGCCCGGTAGTCCTGGGGCCCATCACCTTCCTGGCCCTGTCGAAGCCGGTCGACGGAGCAGAACCGCCGATTGGTCGGCTGGACGACCTGATCCCGGTGTATGCGACTTTGCTCGCGACGTTGGCAGATCGCGGCGCAGAGTGGGTGCAGTTCGACGAGCCGGTACTTGCCACCGACGTGCTCGACAATCCAGCCGAACTCGCCCGCTACACCTACGGGGCACTCGGCGACCTGTCGCACCGCCCGGCCATTTTCGTGGCAACCTATTTCGGCGAACTCACCGACGCCCTGCCGGCACTCGCCGGTACCCCGGTTGAAGCGATCGGCGTCGACCTGGTGGCCGGCTCAGTCTCCGCAGTCGCCGTTGTCCCGGAGTTGGCGAACAAAACTGTTGTGGCGGGCATCGTCGACGGGCGCAACATCTGGCGCACCGACCTCCAGTCGGCGCTCGGCACGCTGGCATCGTTGCTCGGCTCGGCGGCCCACATCGCTGTCTCCACCTCCTGCTCGACGCTGCATGTCCCCTACACGCTCGACGCGGAGCCCGATATCGATGCGGTCCTGCGGAGTTGGCTCGCCTTCGGTTTTGAGAAGGTGACCGAGGTCGTCGCACTGGCAAAGGGTCTCACGCTCGGCAGAGAAGCCATCGCCGGTGAGGTGGCAGCATCCAACGCGGCGATCGCATCGCGCCGATCCGACCCCCGCCTCCACAACAGCGACGTAAGGGAGCGGCTGGCGTCGATCCTGGCCTCCGGCCACAGCCGCGGCCAGGCAGCCGACCGCCGCAAGAGCCAGGACGCCCGGCTCAACCTGCCCGCCCTGCCGACCACGACCATTGGGTCGTATCCGCAAACCGTCGAGATCCGCAAGGCCCGAGCGGCACTGGTGGCCGGTGAGATCGACGAGACCGAGTACACCAACCGGATGAAGGCCGAGATCGAATCGGTCATCCGGCTGCAGGAGGGGCTTGGCATCGACGTGCTGGTGCACGGCGAGCCGGAACGCAACGACATGGTGCAGTACTTCGCCGAACAGCTCGATGGTTTCTTCGCCACGGCCAACGGTTGGGTGCAGTCCTACGGCACCCGGTGCGTACGGCCGCCGATCCTGTACGGCGATGTCGCCCGCCCCAAGCCGATGACGGTCGACTGGGCCACCTACGCCCAGTCGCTGACCGAAAAACCGGTCAAGGGAATGCTGACCGGTCCGGTGACCATCCTGGCATGGTCGTTCGTCCGCGACGACCAGCCGTTGGCCGATTCCGCCAATCAGGTGGCACTGGCGATCCGGGACGAGACGGTGGATCTTGAGGCCGCCGGGATCGCGATCATCCAGGTCGACGAGCCGGCCTTGCGTGAGCTGCTTCCGTTGCGACGCAAGGACAAAGACGCCTACCTGGACTGGGCGGTGTCCTCGTTCCGGTTGTCGACGTCGGGTGTCTCGGACTCGACCCAGATCCATACGCATCTGTGCTACTCGGAATTCGGCGAGGTGATCGGTGCGATCGCCGACCTGGATGCCGATGTGACGTCGGTGGAAGCCGCGCGCTCACACATGGAGATCGTCGGCGATCTAACAGCCGCTGGCTTCGCCAACAGCATCGGTCCTGGTGTCTACGACATCCACTCGCCCCGGGTGCCCGAAACCAGTGAAATCGTTGACAGTCTGCGCGCAGCATTGTCGGCCGTCGGCCCGGAGCGGCTGTGGGTCAACCCGGATTGCGGTTTGAAAACCCGCAAGACCGATGAGGTCGAAGCCGCGCTGCGCAACATGGTCGAAGCCGCCAAGCACGTTCGCGCCGACGCCTGATTCACCGGAACCGTTGCGCCCCAGTTAATTTCGGGGCGCAACGGGTCACTCGCATGAGATCGGAGGGGCCCGGTGCCCTTGAACACCATTGCGCTGGAATTGGTGCCACCCAATATCGACCGGGGTGCAGACCATGCCCGCGACGAGGCACACAAGGTTCTGCAGTTGTCCGCCGAGGCGGGCATCGCAGGCCGGATCGGTCACGTCATGATCCCCGGGATGATCCCCGAGGACGACGACCGGCCAATCGAGATGAAACCCAAGTTCGACGTCTCGGATTTCTGGTCGGTGATTCATCCCGAACTTCCTCGCGTGCACGGGTTGTGCACGCAGGTCACCGCGTTTCTCGACGAATCGGCACTGCGAAGCCGGCTGACCGAACTCGGCCGGGCAGGGTTCGAAGGCATCATCTTCGTCGGTGTCCCCCGCACGATGAACGACGGAGAGGGCGGCGGCGTTGCACCCACCGACGCGCTGTCGAAGTTCGATGATCTCGTGGCGAACCGCGGCGTAATCCTGATCCCAACACGTGACGGTGAACAGGGTCGGTTTGATTTCAAATGTGATCAGGGCGCCACATTCGGGATGACACAACTGCTCTACTCCGATGCCATCGTGGGATTCCTGCGCGGCTTCGCCCAGTCCAGCGACCACCGGCCCGAGATCCTGCTGTCGTTCGGCTTCGTGCCCAAGCTAGAGAGCAGGGTCGGCCTGATCGATTGGCTGATCCAGGATCCCGGCAACGCGGCCGTGGCCGCCGAGCAGGCGTTCGTCCGGAACCTTGCAGCAAGTGAGCCAGATATCAAGCGCCGCAACTTGATCGGCCTTTACCAGCGGGTCATCGATGGCGTGGCCGAGTTGGGTTACCCGCTGAGTCTGCACTTCGAGGCGCCGTACGGTGTCTCGAAGCCGGCCTTCGACACCTTCGCCGAGATGCTGGCTTATTGGTCACCGCACACGTGAACCGGCTGGAGCCGGTCAGCTGATCACCACCAACAGGTCGCCGCCTTCGACCTGGGCAGTGGCGGCAACCGCGATCCGGCTGACCGTTCCGGCCTTCGCGGCGGTGATCGCGGCCTCCATCTTCATCGCCTCGATCGTCGCCAGCGTGTGTCCCGCCGCCACCGTGTCGCCCTCGGACACGACTACGGTGACCACACCGGCGAACGGTGCCGCGACGTGGTCGGGGTTGGCCTTATCTGCTCTCTCCGACACCGGAAGATCCGAGGCGATCGAGCGGTCACGCACCAGTACCGGTCGCAGTTGACGTTGATAATGCACATCACCGTGCGCATCCCGCGCTCATCGGGGACGCTGATCGCCTCAAGGCCGATCAGCAGTTCCACCCCCTCCTCCAGCTTGACCCGATGTTCTTCACCGTGACGCAGCCCGTAGAAAAACTGATTCGCCGACAGCCGGCTGGTGTCGCCGAACTCTTCGCGATGGGCCTCGAACTCGGCCGTCGGCACCGGAAACAACAGACGATTCAGCGTCGCCTGCCGCTTCGACCCCGGGCAAGCCAGCACCGCTTCGTCCTCGGCCGTCAGCTCCTGCTCGGTGCTTCCAGCGTTGCGACCCTCAAGGGCTTTCGACCGCAACGGTTCCGGCCACCCGCCGGGTGGGTCTCCCAACTCGCCGCGCAGAAACCCGATGGCACTGTCCGGGATGTCGTAACGGCCGGGGTCAGCGGCGAACTCCTCCGCGGTGGCTCCCGCTCCCACCAACGACAGCGCCAGGTCCCCCACCACCTTGCTCGAAGGGGTGACCTTGATCAGACGGCCCAAGACCCGGTCGGCGCCGGCATAGGCGTTCTCGATGTCCTCGAACCGGTCACCCAGCCCCAACGCGATCGCCTGCTGCCGCAGATTGGACAGCTGCCCGCCCGGGATCTCGTGGGTGTAGACCCGTCCGGTGGGCGCGGGCAGTCCAGACTCGAAGGGCGCGTACACCTTTCGCAGCGCCTCCCAGTACGGCTCCAGATCACACAGCGCGGACAAGTCCAGCCCGGTATCGAACTCGGTGTGCGCGGCCGCGGCCACGATCGACGATAACGCCGGCTGGCTGGTGGTGCCGGCCAAGGGCGCCGCCGCCCCGTCGACCGCATCGGCACCCGCGGTCCACGCGGCGACGTACGTCGCCAACTGCCCACCGGGCGTGTCATGGGTGTGCACGTGGACCGGCAGGCCGAATCGTGACTTCAACGCCGTCACCAGGGTGGTCGCCGCCGGAGCCCGCAACAGCCCGGCCATGTCTTTGATCGCCAGCACATGTGCGCCGGCCTCCACGATCGACTCCGCCAGCCGAAGGTAATAGTCCAGCGTGTACAAGTTTTCGGCCGGGTCGGACAAATCCCCGGTATAGGAGATCGCCACCTCGGCGACCGCTGTCCCTGTCTCCCGCACGGCGTCGATCGCCGGACGCATGGCGTCAATGTTGTTTAGAGAATCGAAGATTCGGAAGATGTCCACACCGGTCTGCGCGGCTTCGGCGACGAACGCATGCGCCACCTTCAGCGGATACGGCGTGTAGCCGACGGTGCTGCGACCGCGAAGCAGCATTTGCAGACAGATGTTGGGGAGGGCTTCCCGCAGCGCGGCCAAGCGATCCCAGGGATCCTGCTTGAGGAAGCGCAGGGCGACGTCGTAGGTCGCACCGCCCCAGCATTCGACCGAGAGCAACTGCGGCGTCATGCGCGCGATGTAGGGCGCAACGCGCATCAATCCGCTGGTGCGCACGCGGGTTGCCAACAGCGACTGGTGTGCGTCGCGGAAGGTGGTGTCGGTGACGCCGACGGCCTCCGAATCCCGCAGCCATCGAGCAAAGCCCTCCGGACCGAGTTCGGTCAGTCGCTGCTTCGATCCCGGCGGCGGCACGACCCGCAGGTCGAGTTCGGGCAGCTTGTCACGTGGGTAAACCGCCGACGGGCGCGGGCCGTGCGGCTGATTAACGGTGACGTCCGCCAGGTAATTGAGGATCTTGGTGCCGCGGTCGGCGCTGGAGCGCGCGGTCAAAAGGTGCGGTCGCTCCTCGATGAACGACGTCGTCACCCGACCGGACCGGAAGACCGGTTCGTC
>NZ_LZLS01000208.1 GCF_001673365.1 Mycobacterium asiaticum | reverse complement strand
TCCGTACACCAGGGTCTGTTCGTCGCCCACCGTCGCAGCCCTTGGGTGATCGTCGCCATCGTGACGGCGGTCATCCTGGTCTTGACGCTTGCCGGTCTTGGCATCTGGGCCGCGACCGAGGACGACGACAGTCCGCAGCCGGACGGACGCACCACCACCACCCAAAGCAGGACCCGAACCACCACCACAACCACTTACCCCACCACCACACGGACAACGGTGCCGTCCACCACCGCGCCCGCGGGTGCGGAGGCCAAGCTGATGAGCCTGCTGCCTGCCGGTTACCCCGCCGGCTCATGCAAAGCCGACAGCAAACCGATTTCGGGATCGTTGGTGTCGGTCTCGTGCGGGCAGAACACCGATGCCGACGGGCCCAAGCTTTCGGCCTACGGCTTATACGCCGACGTTTCCTCGCTGAAAAAGGCCTTTACCGCCTTCACCGGCACTTTCACGATCCAACAATGCCCCGGCGGCAAGGCCTCCCCCGGCACGTGGTGGCACACCTCGGACCCGAACACCGTCCTCGGCCAGATGGCCTGCGGCGTGTACAAGGGCACCGACCCGCAGGTGATGTGGAGCAACGAACAGACCCTGGTGTACGGACTGGTCGGCGGCAAGCAGCAGGTCCCCAGCCTCGACCAGCTGTTCAAGTGGTGGTCTAAGCACTCGTGAGCGCTCGGAGGCTGGTGAATGGTTGAGACGGCGACGTGGTTGGAGGTGCGAGGGGCCGGGCGGTCCTGGCGGGTCAGCGGGGACCGGGTGTGGACGGTGGGCCGCTCCAGCGAGGTGGATATCCAGTTGGATAACCCGCGGATCTCGCGGGTGCATGCGGTGTTGGAGCCGGTGGGTGCGGGCTGGGCGTTGGTCAACCGCAGCAGTAACGGGATGTTCGTCGACGGTCAGCGGGTAGAGCGGGTCGTCATCGATCAGCGTCCGGTGTCGGTGTTGTTGGGATCGCTGACCTCCGGGCAGGCGTTGGAGGTGTCCCCCCGCAGCGGTGCCCGGGAGTCGGTATCGATCGGTGAGGCCACCACGACGGTGTCCCCGCTTCCTGCGGTCCCCCCGATTGACGCGATGCAGAAGACGGCTGAGATGACGCTCCCGCCGGGGACCGGACCAGCGGGGACGGGTCAGTCTCAGGTGGCCCGAACCCCGACCGCGGTGCACGCCATAGACGCAGTCACCGTCAGCATCGGTCGGGCCCCCGACAACACCGTCGTCCTGCACGACCTGCTGGTCTCACGCCGGCACGCCCTGCTGCGCCGCTCGGGCACCGGCTGGGAACTCGTCGACAACCACAGCGCCAACGGCACCTACGTCAACGGCACCCGCATCACCCGGGCGGTCATCGGCCCCGACGACATCGTCGGCATCGGCCACCAACTGCTGCACCTGGCCGGGGACCGCCTCGTCGAATACGTCGACACCGGCGACATCTCCTATGAAGCAGCCAACCTGCGGGTGCAGACCAAGGGCAAAGTCCTGCTCGACGACGTCAACTTCGTCCTCCCTCAACGCAGCCTGCTCGCCGTCGTCGGCCCCTCCGGCGCCGGCAAATCCACACTGCTGGCCGCCCTGACGGGCTTTCGTCCCGCCAGCGCCGGCACCGTGCGTTACGACGAACGCGACCTGTATGACAACTACGCCGAACTGCGCCACCGCATCGGCTTCGTGCCCCAAGACGACATCCTGCACACCCCGCTGACCGTGCGCCGCGCCCTGAACTACGCCGCCCGACTGCGTTTCCCCCACGACGTCACCGCCACCGAACGCCAACAACGCATCGACGAAGTGCTGGCCGAACTAGGCCTTTCCGCCCAGGCCGATCAACGCATCGACTCCTTGTCCGGCGGACAGCGCAAACGCACCAGCGTCGCTCTGGAACTACTGACCAAACCCTCCCTGCTGTTTTTGGACGAACCGACCTCGGGGCTGGATCCCGGCTATGAAAAATCCGTCATGCAGACCCTGCGCACCTTGGCCGACGACGGCCGCTCGGTGGTTGTGGTCACCCACAACATCGCTCACCTCAACATGTGCGACCGCTTGCTCGTCCTGGCTCCCGGCGGACGGTTGGCCTACTTCGGGCCGCCCCAACAGGCCCTGTCCTACTTCAACTGCACGGACTTCGCCGACCTGTTCATCCTGCTCGAAAACGACAGGGACACCGACTGGACCGCCCGCTACAACGAGTCGCCGTTGCGCGCGGCTTTCACACCCAAACCCGGCCTAGAGCCGTCCCCCGTGCCCGCCGGGGCAAAGCCGAAACCCAAAGCCCAACAAAGCCCTTGGGCTCAATTCACCATCCTATCCCGCCGCTACCTCGCCGTCATCGCCGCCGACCGCCAATACACCTTGTTCCTGCTCGCACTGCCGCTGCTGCTCAGTCTGTTCACCTACACCGTCCCCGGCAGCGCCGGACTCTCCCTGGCCAACGCGATCACCCAGCAATCCAAACAACCCACCCAATTGCTGGTGATCCTGATCATCGGCGGGGCGCTGATGGGCTGCGCCGGTTCCATCCGCGAGATCGTCAAGGAACAGGCCATCTTCCGGCGAGAACACGCCATCGGCCTGTCCGGCGGCGCCTACCTCGCCTCCAAACTCGCCGTCCTGGGGGCCATCACCGGCTTACAAGGGTTGATCCTCGGATTCCTCGGCGTAGCGTTCCTGCCGCCGCCGGATGACTCCTTGCTGCTGCACTCCGGCAGCACCCAACTGCTGCAACGCGTGGGCTCGGCCGAAGTCGCGGCCGCCGTCGTGGCCGTCACCGTCGTCTCGATGATCCTCGGCCTGCTGATCTCGTCGCTGATCAGCAACGCCGATCGCGGCATGCCGCTGCTGGTCCTGGTCGTGATGGCCCAGCTCGTGCTCTGCGGCGGCATGTTCGCCGTCAAAGACCGCATCCCGCTGGAACAACTCGCCTGGCTGTCCCCGTCTCGCTGGGCCTACGCAATGGCCGGATCCTCGATCGGGGTGAACTACATTCGCCTGACCGACCCCGACCCGTTGTGGACGCACGACCCCGCGCATTGGTTCACGGCGCTGGGGATGTGTGCGGTGTTGGCCGTGGTGATGGTTATCTTGCTCGCGGTGCGATTACGGCTGCGCGAACGGCCGCGCAAGGCGCGCAGGTAAACAGGGGGCTTGTTTGCCTAGCTGCCGCTTGCGGCCCCGGTGTCGCGCCGAAATCAGGGCCTAGTCAGAGCTATACCGGCAGGTTTACGCTAAGCGCTGGCTTTGGTGCGTCCTCCAGATGAGTTTGCCCCGTGGCAGCTCACCAGTTGACTCAACGAAGGAGATGTCAGGGAGATGGATATGAACCTGAAGCTCTGGTCTCGTGCGGGTGTAGCGACCGCGGCAGCGGTTGTCGCCACCGCACTCGTGCTTACCGGTTGTGGGGGCTCGAAAGACAACTCGTCGGGCAGTGGGTCAAACGGTCCGAATGTCGACGCGGCGAGCACCGTCAAGCAGGCTGCCGAGGCGATGCGCAAGGTCACCGGCATGCACCTGAGCCTCACCGTGCAGGGCACCGTACCCAACCTCGAGGTGACCAAGCTCGACGGCGACGTATCGAACACCCCGGAAACGGTCGCCAACGGCACCGCCACCCTTACGGTCGGGAAGAACAACGTCGACTCGAAATTCATTTTCGTCGACGGGCACCTGTATTCCGATGTCGCGGAGGCCGGCAAGTTCACCGACTACGGCAACGGTGCATCCATATACGAGGTATCGACACTGCTCAACCCCGACAAGGGGCTGGCCCACATTCTCGCGAACCTGCAGAACCCGAAGGTCAGCGGCACCGAACAGATCAACGGAATCGCCACCACCAAAATCACCGGGACATCGTCTACCGACGACGTGGCCACGCTAGCCGGGTCCCGGCTGAGCCCGCAGAACGCGCCGCCCACACCGACCACGGTCTGGATCGCCTCGGACGGCTCCTACCACCTGGTGAAGATCGAGATCACTCCGGTCGAGAACGGCACGGTGACGATGACCATGTCCGAATGGGGCAAACAGGTCACCGCCACCAAGCCCACCACATAGACCCGCCCTCGCAAACCGTGAACTTCGACCTCCTACAGCTGGGAAGGGAATCATCATGGGATTGACCTCTTTGCGCTTCCCGAGGCGAGCTGCGTTGGCGGTGATGAACGTCGCGGCGGCGACGGTGACGCTGGTCGCGCTGCCCCCAGTCGCACACGCCGACAACCAATTCGGCGCCATCGCCTACTCGCCGTCAGGCCGGTTGTTCGGCCGGACCAAGGATGCCCCGTCCAGCGCGGCGGCGCAGAGCGCGGCGCTGGGGGCCTGCGGCAATTCCGACTGCAAGGTGCTCGTCGTATTCCGGGAGTGCGGGGCCATCGCCGAGAACAAGGCAGGTGACCACGCGGGCGGATATGGTTCCACCCTGCTCGCCGCGGAGCAGGACGCCATGAAAAGGCTCGGAACCGCTGGCTGGATCGGAACCTGGCTCTGTAACTGAGATGCAGGTGCCTGCCCTGTGCGCGATCTCGTTCGCGGTCTCGTTTAGCGCCCGGCAGTGGCGTCGGACGCCGCGCTTGCCGCATGCTTGACGGGTCCTTGGTAACGGCGGGACGGGCAAGGGGCAAGTGCCGATTAGCGCGTCTGCCTGGATGTTGTTGATAGTGTCGGCGACATTGCGGGTTGACTGGGAGGATCAGCGATGAGCGACACGCAGGGCTCGCGTGTGGGGACGATGTTCGGGCCCTACGAACTCAAAAGGTTGCTGGGCCGCGGCGGGATGGGTGAGGTCTACGAGGCCGAGCACACCGTTAAGGAATGGACAGTCGCCGTAAAGCTGATGACCGCCGAGTTCAGCAAGGACCCGGTTTTCCGCGAACGGATGAAGCGCGAGGCCCGCATCGCCGGCCGTCTGATGGAACCGCACGTGGTGCCGATCCACGACTACGGCGAAATCGACGGCCAGATGTACCTCGAGATGCGCATGATCGAGGGCACCGACCTGGACAACCTGCTGAAACGCTTCGGTCCGCTGACTCCACCGCGAGCGGTGGCCATCATCACCCAGATCGCCTCGGCGCTCGATGCCGCCCATGCCGCCGGTGTCATGCACCGCGACGTCAAGCCGCCCAACGTCCTGGTCACCCGCGACGACTTCGCCTACCTCGTCGATTTCGGTATCGCCAGCGCCACCACCGACGAAAAGCTCACCCAGTTGGGCACCGCGGTCGGAACCTGGAAATACATGGCGCCAGAACGGTTTTCCAACGACGAGGTCACCTACCGCGCCGACATCTACGCCCTGGCCTGCGTGCTCTACGAGGCTTTGACGGGCGGACCGCCGTACCGAGCCGACAGCGCCGGCTCACTGGTGACGTCCCATCTGATGGACGCGGTTCCGCAGGTCAGCGCCGCGCGCGCGGGCATCCCCAAGGGCTTCGACGCGGTGATCGCCCGCGGCATGGCCAAAAAGCCCGAGGACCGCTACGCCAGTGCCGGTGATCTTGCCCTGGCCGCCCACGAAGCGCTCAGCACGCCGGACCAGGACCACGCCGAGAACATCTTGCGCCGCAGCCAGGAAGCCACCCTGCCCGGGCAAGGGATGTCCCCGCCGACCATGCCGGCGACGGCAGTCGCGCCACCACACGGCCAGCCGTCCCGGCCGGGACCGCCCTCGACACCACCGCCCTCACAGCCTCCCCGGCCAGGACCGTCGTCGACGCGGTAGGTGACC
>NZ_LZLS01000207.1 GCF_001673365.1 Mycobacterium asiaticum | reverse complement strand
CGGCCGCGGTTCCGCCGACGACAGCGGCGCCGCCGCCTACCACGGTCGCGCCGCCGCCCACCACGGCCGCCCCGCCGCCGACCCAACAGCAGACGGTGGCGCCGCAGCCGACGCAGGCGCCCCAGACTCAGGCACCCGTGCCGCAGACTCAGGCGCCCGCGCCGCGGACACAGGCGCCGGTGCCGCAAACCCAGGCGCCGGTACCGCAAACCCAAGCCCCGGCCCCGGCTCCGCGTACGCAGGCCCCGGCGCCAGCCCCAAGGGCACCCACCGTGGCGCCCAAGCCGCCCTCGGGCGGCAGCGGCGGCAGCGGCGGCGGCCGCTCCGGTACGGGAGGCGTGAACTGATCTCGGCCGGCTGACCCATGCCCGGCGCCGCGGTGACGGTGGTGTTGCCCTGTCTCAACGAGGAAGAGTCGCTGCCGGCGGTGCTGGCCGCGATTCCGGCCGGCTACCAAGCGCTGGTGGTGGACAACAACAGCACCGACGACACCGCCGCGGTGGCCGCCCGGCACGGCGCCCGGGTGGTTGGCGAGGCGCGCGCGGGATACGGGGCCGCCGTGCACGCTGGTGTGGTCGCGGCGACGACGCCGATTGTGGCGGTGATCGACGCCGACGGTTCGATGGATCCCGGCGACCTGCCCCGGTTGGTCGCCGAGTTGCAGCGCGGCGCGGACATGGTGACCGGCCGACGCCGCCCGGTCCCTGATCTGCACTGGCCGTGGGTGGCCCGGGTCGGCACCGTGGTGATGAGTTGGCGGCTGCGCACCCGCCACCAGTTGCCGGTGCACGACATCGCACCGATGCGGGTGGCCCGCCGCGAGGCGCTGCTGGAACTGGGTGTGGCCGACCGCCGGTCGGGTTATCCGCTGGAACTGCTGGTGCGCGCCGCGGCCGCGGGCTGGCGGGTGGTGGAACTCGATGTCAGTTACGGCCCGCGCACGGGCGGCAAATCCAAGGTGAGTGGGTCGCTGCGGGGCAGCATCACCGCGATTCTGGACTTTTGGAAGGTGATTTCGTGAACCTGCCGGTCACGATTCTGGTGGTCGCCAAGGCACCGGAACCAGGCCGGGCCAAGACTCGACTCGCCGCGTCGGTCGGCGACGAGGTGGCCGCACAGATAGCCGCCGCGGCGCTGCTCGACACCCTGGATGCGGTGGCCGCCGCGCCTGTTGCCGCCCGGGTGGTGGCTCTCACCGGTGACTTGGGCAATGCGGCCTGCGCTGCCGAGATCCGGCAACGACTCGGATCGTTCACGGTGATCGAGCAGCGCGGCGACACCTTCGCCGAGCGGCTCGCCAACGCCCACGCGGATGCGGCCGGCGAGAATCCGGTGCTGCAGATCGGGATGGACACTCCCCAGGTCAGCCCCGAGTTGTTGGGCGAGTGCGCGCGACGGTTGCTCGACAACGCGGCCGTGCTCGGGCTCGCGGTCGACGGCGGGTGGTGGGTGCTGGGTCTGGCAACGCCGACCGGCGCCGAAACCCTGCGCAGCGTCCCGATGTCGCAAACAGACACCGGTGAACTCACGCTGAAAGCGTTGCAAGACAACGGCCTTCAGGTTTCCCTGGTGCCGAAGCTGGCCGACGTCGACCTCGCTGGTGACGTCGCCGCGGTGCGCGAAGCGTGCGGTTCGGCGAGTCGCTTTGCGCGAGTGACCCGCGCCGCCGGGTTGTGAGCCTTCACCAGTTCGTGAAGATGAAGCTGTTGATCAACAGGGCTCCGATGGCGTTGATTGCCAACCACATTCGGTGCGACCGCACCGGCAAGAGAGCCGGCGCGGCGGTGAGCCAGATGGTGAAGGGAAGCCAGATCCGCTCGGTTTCGGCCTTGCTCAGCATGCTCAGATCCGCGAATACAATCGCCGCCAGCGCGGCCACCAGCAACAGGTGAAAGCCCGACCGGCGACATATCGCGACACGGTCGAAGACCCGACCGACCCCGGCGACGCTGCCCAATCCGATCGAGCAGACGACGCACGCCAGGTTGGCCCAGCTCCAATACTGAAACGGCCGGTCTTTGGCGACGCCCTGCCAATAGCGTTGCTGCACAAGGTCGTAGCCGTCGAACCAATAGAACCCCGCGATCGCGAACGTTGCCGCCACCGCCACCGCCGCAAGCACCGCCGGGCCGAGTGTCCGCAGCGCCGCGCGCCAATTCGCCGCCGACACCAGCACCGCCAATGCGGGCATCCCCATCAGCACCAGCCCGTAGCTGAGGAAGAGGCACCAGCCGAGCACCAGGCCCGCCGCGGCACCCACCACCGCCGGAAATCGAGTCGCGCCATGCACGGCCAGCGCCAGCAGCGCGATGCCCCACGCCGCCACCCCGGCGAAGTAGCCGTCGGCCGATACCGCGACCCAGATTGCCGTCGGCGCCACCGCAACGAACGGGGCCGCGCGGCGCGCCATGTCCTCGCCGGCCAGCGTCCGCACCGTCACCACGACGGCGGCCGCGGCGCTCGACCCAACCAGCAGGCACAGCAGGCCCGCCCACGCCCCCCCTGATAGGCCGATGCGGTCCAGCCATACGAAGGACAGCAGCGCACCAGGCGGGTGGCCGGAGACGTGCGTGGTCCACGAGTGCGGCTGGAAGTCGACGATGCGGCTGGCGAACGTGCGCACGGTCGCCGGGATGTCGGTGACGCCGGGCACTTCCGAGAGGTACTCGTCCCTGGTAGTCAGTCGGCCCGCGAAACCGCGCTGCCAACCGTCGATCATCGCCAGCGCAAACGCCCACGCAGCCGCCGTCGCCCACGTCACCAGAGTCAGCAGCCACCACGAAAAACGTTGCGCCACAACGGGACCCCACACAACAACGGCAACCGCGATGGCGATCGCCGCCGCGGTTGCCCAGCCGAAGTGCGCATCCCAATAGCCGAAGATCGGCGCGGCGCCCGCGTGGGTGCCGAATCGTTCCAGGCCGGTGTCCCGTCGGGGGTTGATCCCCCAGTCCAGCCGTGGCAGCACGAACGCGGCAGCCACCAGCACGACGGCGACCGAGACCGCGACAGCTTCCCGGCGCGCGATCCTCACAACAGCTCAGCCTAGGTCAGCCTGAGGCCCCGAACCGCCGCACCAATGCGGACCGGTCCACCTTGCCGATGCCGCGACGCGGCAGTTCGTCGACGATGTGCAGTTCCCGCGGTGCGGCGGTGATGTCCAAGGTTTGAGCGACGTGGGCGCGCAGCGAGTCCAGGTTCGGCGGCACCGATCTGGGCGCCAGCACGACCGCGGCGACCACGCGTTGGCCCAGGCGGTCGTCGGCTACTCCGAACACCGCGCAGTCCCGCACCGCGGGGTGGGTGTTCAGTGCGGTCTCGACCAGGCCGGGCAGTACCGTCAGCCCGCCGGTGCTGATCGCCTCGTCCGCCCGTCCCAACACGGTCAGCACACCCGAAACGCTCACGGAGCCAAGATCGTCGGTTAAGAACCAGCCAGGTTCGGCGAACGGGTCGGGCTGCACGGGGTTGCGATAACCCTTGGCCAGGGTGACACCGCCGAGCGCGATGCGGCCATCGGCCAGCACCCGCAGCCCAACCCCGTCGAGTGGGACGCCGTCGTAGACGCAGCCGCCGGCCGTCTCGCTCATCCCGTAGGTGCGTACCACCGTGATGCCGGCCGCGGCGGCGGCGGCGAGCACCGGTTGCGGCGCGGGTCCGCCACCGAGCAGCACGGCGTCCAGTTCGGCGAGTGCGGCCGTGGCCGGGGCGTCATCGAGCGCCTTGGACAACTGCGCGGCCACCAGCGAGGTGTATCGCCGGCCCGACCCCAAAGCCCGTATCGCGCGCGGCAATTCGCCGATATCGAAGCCGGCCGACACATCCAGTTCGACCGGGTCGGTACCGGAGATCACGCTACGCACCAACACCTGCAGGCCGGCGATGTGATGTGGCGGGATGGCGAGTAGCCAACGCCCCGCCCCGCCGAGACGGCGGTGGGTGGCCGTTGCGCTGGCGATCAGGGCCGCGGCGGTCAGCAGCGCCCCCTTGGGCGCTCCGGTGGTGCCGGACGTCGTCACCACCAGCGCTACGTCGTCGTCGATCTCCGCTCCGACGCGCAGGCGACCCAGGACGGGATCGGTGTCGTCAGCCACTGCAACGAACGCGGCGTCCTGCCCGTCGAGCACTCCGTGCAGGGCGGGCAGTAACAGCCGGGTAGCCGAACCCGGTGGGACGCGCAGCGCCCGCAGGACGGCTATGCGCGATCCCCGTTGTCGCGCCTGTCATCGAGCGGCCAGCCTTGGGCGGCCAACCTGGTACGGACTCGCTCGATGTCCTCCGGCGACGGCAGTTCGTCGGTGAGCTGGGTGATCGCGACGCCGATATCGATGTTGTCGATGTTGAGTTCGCCGCGCAGGATCAGCTCGTTGGCGACCGCCTTGATTTCGTCGTTGGTGAGGCGGCGCGCCAGCAAGGCAAGCACGGCAAAGGAATCGGTCGGCGGAATGCCGTCCGGATACCCCGCTCGCAACCACGAGACGATGGAACTCAAAAAACGGTTCATTGTGCGCTCAACTTACCCGCCGCCCCACCAGCAAAACCCTACGTTGACTGGGATCCCAGCATCACGGCTTGGCGCCCAGGAACGGATAGTGGGTGTGGTGGGCGATGAAGTCTCTGGCGATGTAAAGCACGCCGATGACGACCACCGCGACGACGAGCGCGAAGATCGCCCACGCAATCGCCACCAGGAATGGGTTCTGCTTTTCGTCGACTCGATCCAGGCTGGCGTTGCCGGTGCCGGCGGCATGCAGTCGAACTCCCAGGGCGAACAATCCCGGCAATGCAGCACCGGCTAGCAGGCTGAAGAGCAGAATCTTGCCGGTGGCTCCGTAGTTGAACCATGCGTTCATGAGGCGTTCCGTGCGGGAATCTGGCCGTCCGAGCCGAATTCGGCTGCTACGGCGTCCGACTTGGGTCCCGTGTCAGGCGGCGGTTGGTCCCAGTCTTGGCCGGCTTGCAACCCTGCGGTCAGGTGGCCTTCCCACTCGGCGTTGACGTTCTTGTGGTCGACCTTCACCGCACGCGAACGCAGGTATATGGCGGCCGAGACCGCGACCAGCATCGAGAAGCCGAGGATCGCACCGGGATATCCGCCGACCAGGTGGACGATCCAGTAGGTGAGCGCACCGACGATCCCGGACAACGGCAGCGTCACCAACCAGGCGGTCGCCATCCGACCGGCCACCCCCCAGCGAACCTCGGCGCCCGGCTTGCCCACCCCGCTACCCAGTACCGAACCGGTGCACACCTGCGTGGTGGACAGCGCATAGCCGAAGTGGGCCGAGAGCAGAATGACTGCGGCCGAAGACGATTCGGCGGCCATGCCTTGCGGTGACTTGATCTCCACCAATCCCTTGCCGAGTGTGCGGATGATCCGCCAGCCGCCGAGGTAGGTGCCGCCTGCCATCGCCACGGCGCAGCACACGATCACCCACAGCGGTGGCATGACGGCCGTTTTGCTGACCGATCCGTAGGACATCAGTGCCAGGAAGATCACGCCCATCGTCTTCTGTGCGTCGTTGGTGCCGTGCGCCAGCGATACCAGCGACGCGGAGCCGATCTGTCCACGCCGGAACCCCGCCTCGGTGCGCTCGTCCGGCACGCCGCGGGTGATCCGGTACACCAGCCAGGTGGCTGCCGCCCCGACGGCGATCGCCAGTATTGCTGCGATCACGGCCGGGATGAGGACTTTGGAGATCACCCCTTTCCAAATGACGCCGTGCCCGCCGACGGCCGCGATCGTCGCGCCGACGATGCCGCCGATCAGCGCGTGGGAAGAGCTTGACGGGATACCAAGCAACCACGTGAGCAGGTTCCAGACGATGCCGCCGACCAGTCCGGCGAACACCAGTTCCAACGTGACCAGGTTCGCGTCGATCAAACCCTTGGCGATAGTCGCGGCCACCGCCGTGGACAGAAACGCGCCGATCAGGTTCAGCACCGCCGAAAGCGCGACCGCCACTTTCGGTGCCAGCGCGCCGCTGGCGATCGAGGTCGCCATGGCATTGCCGGTGTCGTGGAACCCGTTTGTGAAGTCAAACGCGAGCGCGGTGATCACGACGATGATCAACAGGAACAGCTGGATGTTCACGGGCCTGATTCTTGTGGTCGGAGTCTTCCCTTGTCGAACGAATCGAAAGGGAAATGCAGGAATATCGCCAGTCGTCGCCAGATGTTACCTATGAGTTCATCTTGGGTTCGTTCGCGCTCATTGGCGGGTGTCCTGGCGCAGCGGATGACCCTTGGGAACCTCGATGAAAATCAACGTGACGCCGTCGGGATCGGTCACGTGCATCTCGTGCAAACCCCAGGGTTCGCGTCGGGCCTCGCGGGCGATCGGCACTCCCCGTCCCCGCAGCTCGTCCTGGGTTGCGGCCAGGTCGCGCACCTGCAGCCACAAAGCCCCCGGGAACGGTCCGCGGGAGTGGTCGGGCTCGTCGTAGCCGGTCAGTTCCAGCAGCGACTGACCAGCGAAAAACACTGTGCCAGCACCGTATTCACGGGCGATGGCCAATCCGATCTCGTCTCGGTAAAAGCTCAACGAACGCTGGTAGTCCGCGGGTCGCAGAAGCATCCTGCTCGCCAGAATCTCCATTAGTCGTGTCTAGCACGCCTAGCGGGCATCACGCCGCTGCATCAGCGTGTTGACCCAGCGCGGGCCGACGGTGTTCAGCGCCTTCGCCGCGATCGCCATTCGCGGCGCGATCTGTACCGGCCGGGTGCGAGCCGCGGTGATCATCCACTCGCCGGCCTCCTGCGAAGTAAGCGCCGGCAACCCTTCGTAGGCTTTCGTCGGGGCGATCATCGGGGTGGCCACCAACGGGTAGTACAGGGCCGTCGAGTGCACCCCCTTGGGACCCCACTCGGTTTCGGCGATTCGGGTCACCGAGGTCAACGCCGCCTTGGAGGCGTTGTAAACCGCGAACAGCGGGGCGGCCTCGTTGAGCACACCCCAGGTGGAGACGTTGATGATGTGGCCGTCGCCGCGCTCGACCATTCCAGGCGCCAGGCCGCGCATAAGCCGAAGCGGCGCATAGTAATTGAGCACCATGGTCCGCTCCACGTCGTGCCAGCGTTCCAGTGACTCGGCCAGCGGACGGCGGATGGACCGACCGGCGTTGTTGATCAGGATGTCGATGCCGCCAATGCGTTTCTCTACGTCGGCCACCAAGGCGTCGACGGCGTCCATGTCGGAGATGTCGCACGGGATCGACATCGCCGTGCCGCCTCGGCTGGTGATCCGGTCTGCCAGTTCGTCGAGCAGGTCCCGGCGGCGGGCGACGACGACGACCGTGGCGCCGCGCTCGGCGAACTGTTCAGCCGCGGACTCTCCGATGCCTGAGGATGCGCCGGTCAACAGGATGCGCTTGCCATCGAGGTCGACCGGCTTTATTGCCGGACGGTTGAGCAGCACCTGGGGTGAAATGGGAGGGCGCATGCTGGCCAGCACAATCTGGTCGGTCAATCGCCGCAGCGGACTCTTACTCACCGTGGCGAGTCTAGGCGGGGCCTTTGGGTGCCGAGCGTCACGCCAGCGTGACCGTCCGCGCCGAGCGTCACGCCAGCGTGACCGTCCGCGCCGAGCGTCACGCCAGCGTGACTGTCCGCGCCGAGCGTCACGCCAGCGTGACGGCCCGCGCGCGTGGCCGCCTCAGAAATAACGCGGGAACGGAGCCCAATCCGGGGGACGCTTCTCCAGGAAGGCGTCGCGACCCTCGACGGCCTCGTCGGTCATGTATGCCAGCCGGGTTGCCTCTCCCGCGAACAGTTGCTGGCCCACCAGGCCGTCATCGAGCAGGTTGAACGCGAATTTCAGCATCCGTTGCGCCTGAGGCGATTTGGCGTTGATCTCGGCTGCCCACTGCACCGCCACCGTCTCCAGCTCGGCGTGCTCGACCACCTCGTTGACCGCACCCATGTGGTGCATCTGCTCTGCGGTGTAGGGCCGGCCCAGGAAGAAAATTTCGCGAGCGAATTTCTGGCCCACCTGCCGAGCCAGGTACGCGCTACCGTAACCGCCGTCGAAGCTGCCCACGTCGGCGTCGGTCTGCTTGAACCGCGCATGCTCTCGGCTGGCCAGGGTGAGGTCGCAGACCACGTGCAGGCTGTGCCCACCACCTGCGGCCCACCCGTTGACCAGGCAGATGACCACCTTCGGCATGAACCGGATCAGCCGTTGTACCTCGAGGATATGCAGCCGGCCGGCGCGTGCGGCGTCGACGGTGTCGGCGGTCTCTCCGCTCGCGTACTGGTAACCGCTGCGTCCCCGGATCCGCTGGTCGCCCCCGGAGCAGAATGCCCAACCGCCGTCCTTGGGCGACGGACCGTTGCCCGTCAACAGCACCACACCTACGTCGGGGGACATCCGCGCGTGGTCGAGTACCCGGTACAGCTCGTCGACGGTGTGCGGCCGAAACGCATTGCGCACCTCGGGACGGTCGAAGGCCACCCGCACCGTCGCATCCTGCGTGTGGCGGTGGTAGGTGATGTCGGTCAAATCGTCGAAGCCGTCGACGGCTCGCCACTGTGTCGGGTCAAATGGGTTGTCACTCAAGGTTCTTGAACTCCATCCTGGTCGATGGTGTGGTCATCGCAACTGATCGTTTGGGCGGCCGTCATCCCTGCGCGGACGTGGCCGTCAGGGTATCGGTTCGTTGCCGGCGCGAATCCCGGCAGGGGCTGTTGACGCCGTCCCTGTCGAGATCGTCGACCTCTGGGTGGCGGCACCGGGGGAGCAGCATTGCCGCCGGGCGCGCAGCATCACACCGGATCGAAACGAAAAACTGCGCACCGCCCCGCCAATGCCTCGAACTCCTCCGGACGCCCCTCGGTGATCAGCCCGGCCCGCTTCATGAAGCTCATCCCGGTCGGCACCTCGGTGGGGAACGCCCGCAGTACCGGCTTGGCGTCGGTTGGCGACAACTCCACCATCCGCACTCGTTCGGCCGTGCGGCCGCGTCGCAGCGTGACTTCGCTTGCGGCCCTGACGTTTTGGACCCAGTCGGCACCGGGAAAGCCGCCGACGACGTAGCGCTGGCCGTCGAAACTCATCGGCGTGATCGGGGTTGACCGAGGTTTGCCGGACTTGCGACCCGGCACGGTCAGCACCACCGGGCTCTCGCCGCCGAACTTCATACCCAGCTTCGACATCTGGATGAACAGCTTGTTGGCGGGCTTGAGCCACCACGGCGGCCGGATCCCTTCAGCCATGCCTTCACAGTAATCACACCCTCGCCGAGCGTGCGACGAGCTGCACGTTCGGCGAGAAGACTCAGCCCACGGCGCGGCCGGCGCCCTCCCAGAACTGCGCACGCACGGCTTTCTTGTCTGGTTTACCCAACCCCGTCAACGGCAGCGCGTCGACGACGATCACCCGCTTCGGCGATTGCACCGAGCCCTTGCGGTCCTTGACCGCGGCCTGGATCTCGGCGGTCATGGCTTCGATCGCCGCGTCGTCG
The DNA here is from genome assembly GCF_001673365.1 of Mycobacterium asiaticum. Lineage (GTDB taxonomy): Bacteria > Actinomycetota > Actinomycetes > Mycobacteriales > Mycobacteriaceae > Mycobacterium > Mycobacterium asiaticum_A. The sequence goes on along the minus strand of NZ_LZLS01000207.1, from coordinate 29,170 downwards.
CGGGCGGCGTCGGTGCGCAGCACCACCACCGCGGTGACGGCCTCGCCCCATTTCTCATCGGGGGTGCCGACCACGCATGCCTGCGCGACGGCAGGATGCTCGGCGATCACGTCTTCGACCTCGCGAGGGAACACGTTGAATCCACCAGTGACGATCATGTCCTTGACCCGGTCGACGATGAAGTAGAAACCGTCCCCGTCTTCGCGGGCCATGTCGCCGGTGTGCAACCAACCGTCCTTGAAGGTGTCGGCAGTGGCCTCCGGCTTGTTCCAGTAACCGGCCGCCAAAAGCGGTCCGCTGACACATATTTCGCCCGGCTCGCCCTGTGGCACCGGATTGCCGTCCTCGCCCAGCAGCGCCACCCGCGCGAACAGGGTAGGCCGTCCGCAGGAGGTCAGCCGCTTCTCGTCATGGTCGGCCTTTGCGAGGTAGGTGATCACCATCGGCGCCTCGGACTGGCCGTAGTACTGGGCAAAGATCGGACCGAATCGCCGGATCGCCTCGGCCAATCGCACCGGATTGATCGCCGAGGCGCCGTAGTACACGGTCTGCAGCGAGGACAGGTCGCGAGTGTGCGAATCCGGGTGATCCATCAGTGCGTACAGCATCGAAGGCACCAGCATGGTCGCGGTAATGCGTTGTTCTTCAATGACTCTCAGCACTTCGCCCGGGTCGAACTTGGCCAGCACCACCATCTCACCGCCCTTGACCACGGTGGGTGTGAAGAACGCCGCGCCGGCATGCGAGAGCGGAGTGCACATCAGAAACCGCGGGTGCTCGGGCCATTCCCATTCGGAGAGCTGGATCTGGGTCATCGCGGCGATGTTGCCGGTGGTGCCGATCACGCCCTTGGGCTTGCCGGTGGTTCCACCGGTGTAAGCCATGCCGCCGATGTTGGAAGGCGGCAGATCAGCGACAGCCAACGGCTTGGGCTCGAACGTGGCCGCCTTCGCCGACAGATCCACCGCCACATCTTTCAAGGCCTCGGGAACCGGGCCGATCGTCAGGATCTGCTTGAGCGAGTCCACCTTCTCCAGCAAGCCCAGCGCCCGCTCGACGAACATCGGGTTGGGGTCGATGATCAGCGCGCTGGCGCCGCAGTCCGAGAGCACATACGCGTGGTCGTCCAGCGACCCCAGCGGGTGCAAAGCGGTGCGCCGATAACCCTGGGTCTGGCTGGCGCCGAGAATCATCAGCACCTCGGGCCGGTTGAGCGACAGCAGGCCGACCATGACTCCGCTGCCGGCGCCCAGCGCCTCGAACGCCTGCACGTACTGGCTGATCCGTTCGGCCAACTGGCCGCCGGTCAGCGTGGTGTCGCCAAGGAACAGCACCGGTCGGTTCTTGTGGCGCTTGAGCGCGCCCGCCAGCAGGTGGCCGTTGTGGGTGGGATTGCGCAGCAGGTCGTCACTCATGTGGCAAGACTAGAACGTGTTGCAATTTTAGTCAGCCGCGGCCTCGCCGACGACGACTATCAGTAGGATTCCCGCATATGACCGCCGCAGATGTCGTCATCACCGGGACCGTTCTGACCGTCGACGAAAAGCGGCCCACGGCCGAAGCGCTCGCCGTCGCCGACGGCCGGATCATCGCGGTCGGCGACCGGTCCGACATCGCGCAATACACCGGTGCGGACACCCAGATCATCGACATCGGCGACGGATGCGTGATGCCCGGATTCATCGAGGCGCACGGGCATCCCCTGATGGAGGCCGTCGCATTGTCTGACCGCATCGTCGACATCCGCCCGGTGACGATCCCAAACTCGGCCGATGTAGTGGCCGCCGTCGCGCGCGAGGCCGAGCGGCGCGGACCTGACGGCGCCTACCTCAACGGTTGGGACGCACTGCTGCAGTCAGGACTGCCGGAACCGACCCTGGGTTGGCTCGACGACATCGCCCCAGACGGCCCCCTGGTGATCATCCACAACTCCGGTCACAAGGCGTACTTCAACTCCCGTGCCGCCGCGCTCAACGGCCTGACCCGCGACACCCCCGACCCGAAGGGCGCGAAATACGGGCGCGGCGCCGACGGTGAACTCGACGGCACGGCCGAAGAGATCGGGGCGGTGTTCCCGCTGCTGGGCGGTGCCATCCAGGCGGGTAACTACCCCGACATGCTGCGCGCCGAGTGCGCCCGCCTCAATCGAGCGGGGTTAACCACGTGTTCGGAGATGGCGTTCGACCCGAAGTTCAGGCCGCTGGTCGAGCAGTTGCGCAGTGACCTCACGGTGCGGCTGCGCTACTACGAGGTTTCCAACGCGCAGATGGCCACCGATGCCGCCCCCGGTCAGGGCGACGACCTACTGCGTCAGGTCGGCATCAAAATCTGGGTGGACGGCTCGCCGTGGATCGGCAACATCGCCCTGTCGTTTCCGTACCTGGACACGCCGGCCACCCGCAGCGCGGGCATCCAACCTGGATCCTGCGGCTGCGCTAACTACACCAAAGAGCAGCTCACCGAGATCGTCGGCGCCTACTTCCCCCTGGGGTGGCAGATGGCGTGTCACGTGCAGGGCGACGCCGGTGTCGACACCATCCTCGACGTGTACGAAGAGGCGTTGCGCCGGCATCCGCGTAACGATCACCGGCTAAGACTCGAACACGTCGGTGCCATCCGGCCTGAGCAACTGCAGCGCGCCGCTGTCCTTGGTGTCACCTGCAGCATCTTCGTCGACCAGATCCACTACTGGGGTGACGTGATCGTCGACGGGCTGTTCGGCCCCGAGCGCGGCTCGCGCTGGATGCCGGCCGGATCAGCGGTGGCGACCGGCATGCGGATCTCACTGCACAACGACCCGCCGGTCACGCCCGAGGAGCCGCTGCGCAACATCAGCGTGGCCGCCACCCGGGTGGCGCCCAGCGGGCGGGTGCTTGCCCCTGAGGAGCGGCTCACCGTCGAGCAGGCGATCCGGGCGCAGACCATCGACGCCGCCTGGCAGTTGTTCGCCGACGACGTGATCGGCTCAGTGGAAGTGGGCAAGTACGCGGACCTGGTGGTGTTGTCCGCCGATCCCCGCGTGGTGCCGCCCGAGCAGATCGCCGACCTCAAGGTGCAGGCCACCTTCCTGGCCGGTCGGCAGGTCTACGGGCAGTGACTTGTCCTCTTCAGCCGAACCTGGCGGACCTTTTGGACCGCCTGCACGTCGTGGCGTTGCCCATGCGCGTCCGTTTTCGCGGCATCACCACCCGGGAGGTGGCGCTGGTCGAGGGACCTGCCGGTTGGGGCGAATTCGGCGCGTTCGTGGAATACGAACCGCACGAGGCTGCGCACTGGCTCGGCGCGGCGATCGAAGGCGCCTACCGCGCACCCCCACCGGTCAGACGCGACCGCATCCCGATCAACGCCACCGTGCCCGCTGTGTCCGCCGAACAGGTGCCCGAAGTGCTGGCGCGGTTCCCCGGTGCCGGCACCGCCAAGGTAAAGGTGGCCGAGCCGGGTCAGAGCTTGGCCGACGACGTCGACCGGGTGAACGCGGTGCGCGAACGGGTGCCGACCGTGCGGGTGGACGCCAACGGCGGCTGGAGTGTGGCCGAAGCTGCCCGGGCCGCCGAAGCCCTCACGGCTGACGGTGCGCTGGAATACCTGGAGCAACCCTGTGCCACCGTTGCCGAACTCGCCGAGTTGCGCCGACTTGTCGATGTTCCGATCGCCGCCGACGAGAGCATCCGCAAGGCTGATGACCCGTTGGCCGTCACCCGGGCCGGCGCCGCCGACATCGCGGTGCTCAAAGTCGCTCCGCTGGGCGGAATTTCGAAAATGCTCGCGGTTGCCGAGCAAATCGGCATTCCGGTGGTGGTGTCCAGTGCGCTGGATTCCGCCGTCGGCATCGGCCGTGGCCTAGCAGCCGCCGCCGCTTTGCCGGAACTGCGCCACGCATGCGGTTTGGGCACCGGGCGGTTGTTCGTCGATGACGTCGCCGCGTCCGCAGTACCCGTCGACGGCTACCTTCCCGTCGCGCCGGTGAGGCCGGATCCGCAGCGGCTGGACGCCCTGCGCGCGCCGTCGACGCGCAGACAGTGGTGGATCGACCGCGTCAAGGCGTGCTACCCGTTGCTTGTACCGTCGTTCGAGTGATCAACCTGGCTTACGACGACAAGGGGACCGGTGAGCCGGTTGTCTTCATTTCCGGTCGTGGCGGTGCCGGACGCACCTGGCACCTGCACCAAGTGCCGGCGTTCCTGGCTGCCGGATACCGCTGTGTCACGTTCGACAACCGCGGCATCGGCGCCACCGAGAATGCCCAAGGTTTCACGACGCAGACGGTGGTCGCCGACACCGCCGCACTGATCGAATCCCTCGGTCTGGGCCCGGTGCGGATCGTCGCAGTCTCGATGGGCTCCTATATCGCCCAGGAACTGATGGTGGTCCGCTCCGAACTGGTCAGCTCGGCCGTGCTGATGGCCACCCGCGGGCGGTTGGACCGCACCCGACAGTTCTTCCACCAAGCCGAGGTCGACCTCGACGGCGCCAGCATCGAGCTGCCCGCCACTGTCGACGCGAAATACCGCTTGCTGGAAAACTTTTCGCGAAAAACCCTCAACGACGACGCGGCGGTCGCCGACTGGATCGCGATGTTCAGCATGTGGCCGACCAAGCTCACGCCCGGGTATCGCTGCCAGCTCGACGTTGCGCCGCACACCAACCGGTTGCCGGCCTATCGCAACATCGCTGCCCCGGTGTTGGTGATCGGCTTCTCCGACGACGTGATCACGCCGTCCTATCTGGGCCGCGAGGTTGCCGACGCCCTGCCCAACGGCCGCTACCTACAGATCCCGGACACCGGGCATCTCGGGTTCTTGGAGCGACCCGAGGCAGTCAACGCCGCAATCCTGAAGTTCTTTGCGGGTGTCAGGGCATAGGTCAGACGGGCTTGAACTGGTTGATCAGCCACGTCCCTTTCACCCTGGTCAGGTTCACCCTTACCGAGCTTGAAGTCGACCGCGGGTCGGCGGCGTCGTTGGTGGTAGTTGTTTGATCGACGAATACGAGGATCGTCGCCTCGGAGCTCGTCAACGTTTCTACGCCGGCTCGCTGAACTTTGGCGGTAGTGGTCAGCGCCCTCGCCCGTGCCGCAGGTTCGACGATTTGCCTGGTGAATTCGTCGTAAAAGCCCAAGAAATCCCCGGTGAGACAGGCTCTCGCAGCGGCAAAATCCCGGTCGAGGGTGTCGGGCGAATAGCTCAACACCTTCACCGTTCCGTCGCTTGCGGCATCGATCACCGTCTGGCGAGCCGCAGCCTGGTCGGCAATGGCGGGTGGTTGTCGGCTCTTGACGACCAACTGCCAGGCACCGACGGAAGCGGCGGCGGGCGTCGCAGCCATGAGCACGACGACCAACACCCACCAGGCGACGCGCTTCACGATACGAACTCCACCTTGGACACCTTGTAGGCATCGCCGAGCCTTTCGACCCGCAGGGTCAACCGCCAGGCTCGCGGTTTGTCGTTGGTGCCCCCACTGTTTGTCACCTTCGATGACGCGGCGACCAGGACCTGAGCGGTCGCGCCGCTGATCGATTCCAGGGCCGCGGCGTCGACGGTTCCCTCTGTTGTAACCTGCGCCTGCTCGACTACCTGGCGAAAATCAGAGCTGCGATTTGCGAAGTCGTCATGAAATTCGCCGGTCGATCCATCGATGATGCGCTGAACGTCACTGGCAGAAGAATGCGCGCTCAGACTCGTCAGCCAGATCGTGAACTGCTTGGCGTAGTCGACATAGGGTTGCCACCGGGGTGTCGAGGCAGCCACGGGATACGGACGCAGCACCTGTGTCGCAGCGAAGCCAACAGCACCCATGAACAACAGCACCAAAACCAATGGCACCACAATCGCCGGCCACTTCCGCTTGCGCGTGGGTGAAGGCATGCGGTGATAGGGGATTGGTGGACCCGACGGCCATCCAATTGCGGCGTGAGTAACCGGTCCGACCGGTGGCCAGGGCGCGGTAGCCGCAGCCGAATGGGCGGACACGCCGGTAAGCGCATCGCCGAGGGCCCGGGCGAAGTCCGAGCAGCGCGGATAACGCTGGGCCGGATTTTTAGACATCGCCTTGGCGAGCACCCAGTCCAGGCCTGCCAGCGCAGGTCGCCGCTCAGACAACAGCGGGGGCGGGGCGGTGAGATGTTTTCCGATCACCACGGCAGCGTTGGAATGCTGAAACGGTGCAGTGCCAGCCAGCATATGAAAAGCGGTGGCGGCCAACGCATATTGGTCGGACCGTCCGTCCAGCGCTTGGCCCATCAGCTGCTCGGGGGCCGCATAAGCAATCGAACCAATGGTGGCGTTGGTCGCGGTCAGGCCACTGATGTCGTCGGTCTTGCGGGCAATTCCGAAGTCGGCCAGCAGGATTCGCCGTTGATCCGAGTCCGATCTGGTCAACAGGATGTTGGCCGGCTTGACGTCGCGATGCAGCAGGTTGCCATGGTGGGCGTAATCCAGCGCGTCGGCAACGGCCGTGACGATCTCCAGTACCTGAGCCGGCGGCAAGCCGTCGCTATCCTGCAGCGCGCATGCAGCATCGGTGCCTTCGACGTAGTCCATCGTGATCCACAGCTGGCCATCGAACTCCCCGCGGTCGTGCAGTCCGACGATGTTGGGATGCCACAACGTGGCCGCGAGGTCGGCTTCCCGATTGAAGCGTTGCCGGAAATCGACGTCCTCGGTCAGCGACGAGGGCAGGATTTTCAACGCTTCCAGTCGTGGCAGCCGGGGATGTTGGGTCAGGTAGACCTCGCCCATTCCGCCGGAACCAAGCTGGCGCTGGATCGTGTAGCCAGCGAAAACGGCGCCATTTGCGAGCGGCATGACAGCAAATCCTACTGACCCCGAGCCGCGGAGGTGTTCACCGAACGCTCCGCGGACGGTGTTCGTTGGCTGTGACACCCTGTACTGGTGAACCCCTCGACGACCCAGGCGCGCGTCGTCGTCGACGAATTGATCCGCGGCGGCGTCCGCGACGTGGTGTTGTGTCCCGGCTCACGCAACGCGCCGCTGGCGTTCGCATTGCAGGACGCCGACCGCGCGGGCCGGCTCCGGTTGCACGTGCGCATCGACGAACGCACCGCCGGCTACTTGGCCATCGGCCTGTCGATCGGTGCTGATGCGCCGGTATGCATCGCCATGACGTCGGGCACCGCCGTGGCAAACCTCGGGCCCGCGGTCGTCGAGGCGAACTACGCAAGGGTGCCGCTGATCGTGCTTTCGGCCAACCGGCCCTACGAACTGTTGGGCACCGGCGCCAACCAGACGATGGAGCAGCTGGGCTATTTCGGTGCCCAGGTCCGGGCCACCATCAGCTTGGGCCTCGCCGAGGACACCCCCGAGCAACTGGCCGCGCTGAATGCCACCTGGCGATCGGCGACCTGCCGAGTGTTGGTGGCTGCCAAGGGTTCTCGTACCGCCAACGCCGGACCCGTGCATTTCGACGTCCCGCTGCGCGAACCGTTGGTGCCCGATCCGGAACACCTGAATGTGCCCACCCCGCCGGGTCGCCCGGACGGCAGGCCGTGGACTTACACCCCGCTGGTCACCTTCGATCAGCCGTTGGATATCGACCTGAGGCCGGACACCGTCGTCATCGCCGGGCACGGCGCGGGATCCCATCCCAATCTCGCGGCCTCGCCCACCGTCGCCGAGCCGACCGCACCAGCGGCGGACAACCCGCTGCACCCATTGGCGTTGCCGCTGTTGCGACCCCAGCAGGTGATCATGCTGGGCCGCCCGACGCTGCACCGTCCGGTCTCGTCGTTGCTGGCCGACCCGAGCGTGCCGGTGTATGCGCTGACGACGGGCCCGCGCTGGCCCGACGTGTCGGGAAATTCGCAAGCCACCGGCACCCGAGCGGTCACCACCGGCGAGCCCACCCCGGCGTGGTTGCGCCGCTGCGCCGAACTGAACAAGCAGGCCCTCGACGCGGTGCGCAGCCAACTCGCCGAGCACCCGCTGACCACCGGGTTACACGTGGCCGCCGCGGTGGCCGATGCGCTGCGACCCGGTGACCAGCTGGTATTGGGGGCTTCGAACCCGGTGCGCGATGCGGCGCTGGTCGGGTTGAACGCCCACGGCGTCCAAGTTCGGTCCAACCGAGGCGTCGCCGGCATCGACGGCACCGTGTCCACCGCGATCGGGGCCGCGCTGGCACACGAGCGCACCGGTGATCCGCAGTCGCGCACCGTTGCCCTGATCGGTGACTTGACCTTCGTCCACGACAGCTCCGGGCTGTTGATCGGACCAACCGAACCCACCCCGCGGCAGCTGACCATCGTGGTGTCCAACGACAACGGCGGCGGCATCTTCGAGTTGCTCGAACAGGGCGACCCGCGATTCCGCGACGTTTCGTCCCGCATCTTCGGCACCCCGCACGACGTCGACGTGGGCGCGCTGTGTCGCGCGTATCACGTCGAGAGCCGCCAGATCGAAGTCGACCAGCTGGCCGCCGCCCTCGACGAACCCGCCACCGGGATGCGGGTGTTGGAGGTCAAGGCGGACCGGTCCTCGTTGCGACGTCTGCACGCGGCCATCAAGGCCGCCCTGTGACGACGCTAAAACAATTGCTGCGCACCCTGATTCACGGCACCAGTGAAGAGTTGCCGGACACCCGGGCGCGGATCGTGGTGCGGTGGGCGCGGATTACCGTGCTGATCGTGGCACTTCTGGTCACGCTGCAATCGGTGCTGTTGGTGGCCGGCGCATGGCGGAATGATTTGGCGATCCAACGCAATATGGGGGTGGCGCAGGCCGAGGTGCTCAGCGCCGGGCCGCGGCGGTCCACCATCGAGTTCGTTACGCCCGATCGGGTCACCTACCGACCCGAACTCGGCGTGCTGTACCCGTCGGAGTTGGCCACCGGCATGCGGATCTACGTCGAATACAACAAGAGGGATCCCAACCTGGTTCGGGTGCAACATCGCAACGCCGGGCTGGCGATCATCCCGGCGGGGTCTATCGCGGTAGTGGGCTGGTTGACGGCCGCAATCGCGTTGATCCTGCTTGCGGTGCTGGATAAACGGCTGAACAGACGCGCGCAGCGTCGGTAGCAGAATTTCGCGTCGCGTATTCCCCTCGGCAACCTTGCCGACAGTCGGCGCTGCCAGTGTGGTGTCGTGCGCGTTGCGATCGTCGCCGAATCGTTCCTCCCGCAGGTCAACGGTGTCAGCAACTCGGTGGTCCGGGTGCTGGAACATCTGCGTCGCTGTGGTCACGAAGCGTTGGTCATCGCACCGGACAACCCGCCCGGGCAGCCCCGCGCCGACCGCCTGCACGACGGGGTGCGGGTGCACCGGACGCCGTCGCGGATGTTCCCGAAGGTGACCACCCTTCCGTTGGGTGTGCCGACACCGCGAATCCTGCGGGTAGTGCGCGGATTTGATCCCGACGTGGTGCACCTGGCCTCGCCGGCGCTGCTGGGTTTTGGGGGATTGCTGGCCGCACGCCGGCTGGGCGTGCCGACGGTGGCCGTCTACCAGACCGATGTCCCGGGATTCGCTGCGAGCTACGGCATTCCGGCCACCACACGGGCCGCCTGGGCGTGGTTTCGCCGCTTGCACAGCCTCGCCGACCGCACGTTGGCCCCGTCCACCCCGACGATGGAAGTCCTTGCCGCCCAACGGTTCCCGCGTGTGCATCGATGGGCGCGTGGAGTTGATCTGATCCGGTTCGCACCATCGGCGCGTGATGAGACGCTGCGTCGGCGATGGTCACCGGACGGCAAGCCGATCGTCGGATTCGTCGGACGTCTGGCCCCGGAGAAGCACGTCGAACGGCTGGCGGCGCTGGCGGCAGACGCAGCGGTGCGCGTGGTCGTCGTCGGTGACGGCGTCGACCGGACCAAGCTGCAATTGGCAATGCCCACAGCCGTTTTCACCGGCGCGCTGTACGGCGACGAGCTCGCCGCGGCATACGCCAGCATGGACGTCTTCGTGCATCCCGGCGAACACGAGACGTTTTGTCAGGTCGTGCAGGAAGCGCTGGCGTCGGGGCTGCCGGTTATCGCCCCCGACGCCGGCGGCCCGCGCGACCTGGTGACCCCCTGGCGCACCGGGTTGTTACTGGGAGTCGAGGAGTTCGAAGCGCGATTGCCCGGCGCCGTCGATCACCTGCTGGCCGAGCGGGAACGGTATTCGCCGGCGGCCCGGCGCAGTGTGCTCGGCCGCAGTTGGCCGGTGATCTGTGACGAGCTGATCGCTCACTATGGAGCGGTGCTGGCCGAACCGGCGCGAGCGGGGACCACACGCCGGTACGCCTAGCCCGTGACGGGCGCCTGCGCCAGCTTGCCAATTCCCGCCTACTGCGGGGCGGGTAGCGTCTCTGAGGTGAGCCGCGCCGACCTCGATAAGGATCCCCGGGATGTCGCGTCGATGTTCGACGGCGTGGCCCGCCGCTACGACATCACCAATACGGTGCTCTCGATCGGCCAGGACCGCTACTGGCGGCGTGCCACCCGATCTGCGTTGCACATCGCACCCGGCCAGCGGGTGCTGGACCTGGCCGCCGGTACCGCTGTCTCGACGGTCGAACTGGCGAAGTCCGGTGCATGGTGCGTGGCCGCGGACTTCTCCGTCGGGATGCTGGCCGCGGGCCGCGCCCGACAAGTGCCCAAAGTCGCCGGTGACGCGACCCGACTGCCGTTCGCCGACGAGGTGTTCGACGCCGTCACCATCAGCTTCGGGTTGCGCAACGTTGCCGACTATCCCGCCGCGCTGCGCGAGATGGCCCGCGTCACCCGGCCCGGCGGACGGCTGGTGGTGTGCGAATTCTCCACTCCCACAAACGCTTTGTTCGCCACCGCGTATAAGGAGTACCTGATGCAGGCGCTGCCGCGGGTGGCGCGCGCGGTGTCGAGCAACCCCGACGCCTACGTCTATCTGGCGGAATCGATCAGAGCTTGGCCCAACCAGGCGGCCCTGGCGAACGAGATCACCCAGGCAGGCTGGTCAGCGGTGCGGTGGCGCAACCTGACCGGCGGCATCGTGGCACTGCATGCCGGCTACAAACCGCTGCGGGAAGGCTAGACGCCGGCCCGTTGCAAGAAGCCCATTTGCTCAGGGCAGTAGTGGTCGATCGCCGCGCCGAGGAACTGCAGCGACTGCCCCTGAGTGGTCCCCAGCGGCAGATTGCGCTGCAGGAAGAACGCCGACTTGTAGGCGTCCTTGTCCACGCCACGCTCGATACGTTGACAGCTGATCTTGCCCAGCCACGCGTTGAAGTCCTGCGGGCCGTAGATGCCGTAGGTGTGCAGTTGCGCGTTGAACGGGGCGTCGTAGTCGTCGGCTTGGGCGGGCGCCGCCAAGCCGATAGCGGCGACCGCCATGGCCGCGAAAGCACCCAGCCTAATTGCCTTCATTAGCCGGACTATACACCTGTCTTGTGCACGTCTTAACGCTGCGCCGAGTGTGAATCGCGCGACGGCCTGCCCGCATGTCGCGTCGTGAAGCGCACGCTCGGCCAGCATCGGCGACCAAGGATGCACGGCCTGTCAGCCGAGATGGGCGGACAGCAGCCACGCACCGACCGACTTGCGGCCGTCGGATTCGTCGCGGGTCACGAAGGGCACGCCTGGTGAATCAGCCGGGATCTTGGCGTAGATGCGGGCGGGCCGGATCTCGTCGATCACCCAGTGCTTTGCGACGGCCTCGCGGAGTTCGTTTTCGCTGACCGCGAATGGGGGACCCTCGGTGATCGCGGCCTTGTCGAAGACGAGCACGAAGTAGCGGGCACCTGGCGCGGCGGCCTGCACGATCGCCTGCTGGTAGCCCTCACGCAGCTCGACAGGCATCGAGTGGAACAGCGTGCTGTCCACGATGGTGTTGAACCGACCGGCCGATCCCGGCGGGTAGGCACTGAAGTCGGTGATGTCGGCCACCGCGAAACTGGCGTTGGTCACGCCCTGCTTCTTGGCCTCGGCCTGGGCCAGTTCGATAGCCGTGGGGGAGGCGTCCAGACCTACGGTGTGGTGACCGCGCGCTGCGAGCGCCAGTGAAATAGCGCCCTCGCCGCAGCCTGCGTCGAGCACGTCGCCGCTGAACTTGCCCTGCTCGATCAGCGCGGCCAGTTCGGGCTGCGGTTCGCCCAGGCTCCACGGGGGTCGAACGCCTTCACCGAGGTTGGTGGATTCGCCACGGTAGACCGATTCGAAGTCGAATTCTGTTGGTGCAGTCATGCCGTCCAGTATGTCAACCGGCCTGATATATGTCAACCAGACTGATATAGGTGACCAGACGGAAAAGCACGCGAAATCGGCTGACTTCGCGTGCTTTACGTCTCACCACACCTAGCTGAACGGCGCGCGGCGATCGATCAGCCGGGATGCCCGCCCGCCGCCACGCCATACCCGCGCCACCCAATCGGCATCCTCGTCGGTGACCAGATTGGCCATTACCCGCACGGCGATGCGCATCAACGTCGTGGAACGCATCGCGATGGGTCCGGTGGCGGGCAGGAACCGCTGGAAGGTCAGTAACAGTGCGAGGCGGCGCGCCACCGAAAATCCTCGGGCGTAGTGATCGGTTAACAGCGCCGGCCACTGCTGTGAGAAATCGCGCGAGTCCAGCATTTCGGCGGCCAATCGCCCTGTTTCCAGTCCGTAGTCGATGCCCTCGCCGTTGAGGGGGTTGACGCACGCCGCGGCGTCGCCGATCAGCATCCAGTTCGGTCCCGCGACCCCGGAAACCGCACCGCCCATCGGCAGCAGCGCCGACGCCACCGCCCGTGGCGGCCCCTCGAAGCCCCATTCCTGCCGCCGCAGGTCGGTGTAATAGGAGATCAGCGGTCGCAACGCTAGGTCGGCCGGTCGCTTGGTGGTCGACAGCGCGCCAACGCCGATGTTCACCTCGCCGTTGCCGAGCGGGAAGATCCATCCGTAACCGGGCAGCACGGCGCCGTCGGGGGAGCGCAGTTCCAGGTGCGAAGTCAGCCACGGATCGTCGGCGCGGGCGGTGGTCAGGTAGCCGCGTGCGGCGACGCCGTACACCGTCTCCTGATGCCAGCGCCGGCCCAGCTTGCGGCCCAGCGAAGAGCGCGCCCCGTCGGCAACGATCAACCGATCGCAACTGACCTCGGTGCCGTCAGCAAGGGTCAGTGACGTCACCCGTCGCGACGAATCATGATGCACGCCAACGGCTTTACTGCCCAACAGCATGCGTGCGCCGGACTCTTCGGCTACTTTGCGGATTCGGTCGTCCAGTTCCAGGCGTGCCACCGCGCTGCTGTAGGCGGGAAACGACGGGCCGGGCCAGTCCACTTCGACCTCGCCGCCGAACCCACTCATCCGCAACCCGCGATGCCGGATCCGGCCGGCTAGCCAGTCACCGAGCCCCAGCCGTTGCAGCTCGGCGATTGCGCGCGGGGTCAGCCCGTCGCCGCAGGCCTTGTCGCGCGGGAAGCCGGCCGAGTCGATGACCAGTACGTCCCGGCCCGCCCGCGCGGCCCAGGCGGCCGCGGCCGAGCCGGCCGGTCCGGCGCCCACGACTACCAGGTCGGCTCTGCTCTCCACGCTTCCCAGTATGTTGGTCGCGTGAAGACTCCGGCGACGGTGGTAGCGGGTGTTGACTTTGGCGACGCCGAATTCGCCGCGACCGTGCGCGCCGCCGTCGCGCGCATGGAGCAGGTCATGGACCTCGAGCTGCGCGGTGCCGACGAGGTGATGACCGATTCGTTGCTGCACTTATTCAAGGCCGGTGGGAAGCGATTCCGCCCGTTGTTCACCGCGCTGTCGGCGCAGACCGGACCTAATCCGGAAGCCGAGGAAGTAACAGTGGCGGGCGCGGTCGTCGAGCTGATCCACCTGGCGACGCTGTATCACGATGACGTGATGGACGAGGCGGAGGTCCGTCGCGGCGCGCCCAGCGCCAATGCGCGCTTCGGCAACAACGTCGCCATCCTGGCCGGCGACTATCTGTTGGCGACGTCGTCGCGCCTGGTCTCGCAGCTGGGTCCGGACGCGGTACGCATCGTCGCCGACACGTTTGCCGAGCTGGTCACCGGTCAGGTGCGCGAGACCCGCGGCCTGCCCGCCGGTGTGGACCCGATCGAGCAGTACCTGAAGGTGGTCCACGAGAAGACCGGCAGCCTGATCGGCGCAGCGGGCCGGTTCGGCGGCATGTTCTCCGGAGCCGACGACGAGCAGATCGAACGGCTGAGCCGGCTCGGCGGCATCGTGGGCACGGCGTTCCAGATCGCCGACGACATCATCGACATCGACAGCGAATCCGACGAGTCGGGCAAGGTGCCCGGCACCGACCTGCGCGAAGGTGTCCGCACACTACCGATGCTCTACGCCCTGGGCGAGGTCGAGCCCGAAGGGGCGCGGCTGCGCGAGCTGCTGGCCGGGCCGATTCACGACGACGCCGAGGTCCTCGAGGCGTTGAGTCTGTTGCGGGCGTCGTCAGGCATGGCCAAAGCCAAGGACACCCTGGCCGGGTATGCGACCCAGGCGCATCACGAACTCAGGTTGCTGCCGGACGGCCCTGGCCGCGGCGCGTTGCAGGCGCTGGTCGACTACACGGTCAGCAGACACGGCTAGTTCCAGACCGCGCTGGAACCTTGACACTCCTCCCGGGCGTTGATCGGCTGTAAACACCAAGAGCTGAGGTGTTCGTAGGAGGACACATCAATGACCTGGCATCCGCATGCCAACAGGCTGAAGACGTTCCTGCTGTTGGTGGGCATGTCCGCGATGATCGTGTTCGTCGGTGCCCTGTTCGGCAAGACGGCCCTGATCATCGCGACGTTGTTCGCCGTCGGGATCAACGTCTACACGTACTACAACAGCGACAAGTTGGCCTTGCGCGCCATGCACGCGCAACCGGTGAACGAGCTGCAGGCACCGGAGATGTACCGGATAGTGCGGGAGTTGGCCACCGCCGCCCACCAGCCGATGCCCCGGCTGTACATCAGCGACACCAGCGCGCCAAACGCGTTCGCCACCGGCCGTAATCCGCGCAACGCCGCGGTGTGCTGCACCACGGGCATCCTGCAAATCCTCAACGAGCGTGAGCTTCGCGCCGTCCTGGGTCACGAGCTATCGCACGTCTACAACCGCGACATCCTGATCTCCTGCGTGGCCGGCGCGTTGGCGTCGGTGATCACCGCGCTGGCCAACATGGCCATGTGGTTCGGTGCCTTCGGTGGTAACCGCGAAGGCGGCACCAATCCGTTTGCGCTGCTATTGGTGGCGCTGCTGGGTCCGATCGCCGCGACGGTTGTCCGGTTGGCGGTGTCGCGCTCGCGTGAGTATCAAGCCGACCAGTCCGGTGCGGTGCTGACCGGCGACCCGCTGGCCCTGGCGTCGGCATTGCGCAAGATCTCCGGCGGGGTGCAGATGGCCCCGCTGCCGCCCGAACCGCAGCTGGCCAACCAGGCGCACCTGATGATCGCCAACCCGTTCCGCGCCGGCGAGCGCATCGGGTCGCTGTTTTCGACGCACCCACCGATCGAAGACCGGATCCGTCGGCTGGAACAGATGGCGCGGGGCTGAAGTCCCGTAGAATTGATGCATCTAGCCGACAACTTCAAAAGGCTGTGATTGCAATGTTGCAGGGCGAATCAATGGAAATTCACGAAGCCGGCGTCTCGCTGAACTTGCCGGAATTGATCTTCGAGACCCGGGCCGGTGCGGACCTGAACCAGGAACAACTAGCAGCCGAACTCGGTGTCAGCAAAGCCGATATCGACGCTTGGGAGACCGGGGCCGAGTCGCCCCGAGTCGAGGTGCTGCACCGCTTGGCGCAGGTGTGCGGCAAGCGGCTGCACATCTCGATCGAAGCCGACTAAATCTTCTCGCCGCTCAGAAACCGGAGCCGTGAACTTCGTGTCCGGGCACCTCGGCCGCTAAACCGCGGTAGGCCTGCTCGACGCTGGAGCCGTGATTGATGACGGCGTCCACCTCGCGCGCGATCGGCATGTTCAGACCGAACTCATTGGCGAACTCCATGATCACGCTGGCGGCCTTGACCCCCTCGGCGACCTGGTTCATCGACTCGATGATCTCGTCGATCGCCTTGCCTGCGCCCAGCTGTTCACCGACATGGCGGTTTCGGCTGCGCTGGCTGGTACACGTGACGATCAGATCGCCCAGGCCGGCCAGGCCGGGGAAGGTCTCGGCCTTGCCGCCCATCGCCACACCGAGCTTGGTCATCTCACGCAGCGCCCGCGCGATCACCAGGGCGCGGGTGTTCTCGCCAATGCCCAGCGAGTAGCCCATGCCGACGGCGATCGCGAACACGTTCTTCAACGCCCCGGCCATCTCAACACCGACCACGTCATCGGTGGTGTAGACGCGAAACAGCCGGGTACGGAACAAGGTTGACAGCCGCGTTGCCAGATGCTGGTCGGGCATCGCCAGCACAGCTGCGGCGGCGTAGCCCTCGGCCACCTCGCGGGCGATGTTCGGCCCGGCCAAAATTCCCGCGGGGTGACCGGGCAGGACTTCCTCGATGATCTGCGACATCCGCATATTGGTGCCCTGCTCGAGACCCTTCACCAGCGACACCACCGGCACCCAGGGCCGCAGCTCCTTGCCCAGTTCGGTGAGCACGCCGCGGAATCCATGTGACGGAACGCCCATGACAATGACGTCGGCGCTGTTGGCGGCCTCGGCGAAATCGTTTGTGGCCCGCAGGCTTTCGCATAGCGCGACACCGTCGCCGAGATAGCGGCTGTTGCGGTGGTTCTCGTTGATGTCCTTGGCGGTGTCCGCCGAGCGCACCCACTGCAAGGTCGGTCCGCGGCGCGCGCAGATGGACGCGACGGTGGTGCCCCAGGAACCGCCACCGAGGACAACGACTTTGGGTTCGCGCATCTCAGCTGCCATGAGAATCAGCGTAAACCCGAACTATTCGGCGTTATCCCGCCAGGGGTGCGCGGTCGGCGGAGCGTCCGAAGACCATTGCCTCCTCGATTCGATCGAACCGGTAGTCGATCGCGTCGGCGAAGTAATTCTGTCGCACGTTCCAGGGGCGTTTGGTGCCGGACTTGGGCAGGGCGTGCAGCGCACGGCTTACGTAACCGGCCTGGATGTCCCACGCTGGCTTCTCGGCCATTTGCTGGTTACCCAGATGCGGGCTGGCGTGCGTGTACCCATGCTCGGCCATGTACGCCAGCAGTTTCGCCGTCGCGCGCGCGGTGATGTCGGCTCGCAATGTCCACGATGCGTTGGTGTAGCCGACGCACCAGAACAGGTTGGGCACGTCTTCGAGCATGTGCGCCTTGTAGACGAAGCGATCACGCGGGTTGATCTCGACGCCGTCGATGCTGATGGTGGCGCCCCCGAGCGCCTGCAGTTGCAGACCGGTGGCGGTGACGATGATGTCGGCGTCCAGATGCGTGCCGGATTTGAGTGTGATGCCGGTGGCATCGAAATGGTCGATGTGGTCGGTGACCACTTCGGCGCGGGCCTCGCTGATCGCGGTGTACAGGTCGGCGTCGGGAATCAGGCACAGCCGCTGGTCCCACGGGTTGTACTTGGGCTTGAAGTGCAGGTCGACGTCATAGCCCTCGGGCAGGTTCTGCACCGCCGTGCGGCGCAGCATCCATTTCATCAGCGGTGGTGTTTTGCGCGACAAGAACCACAACACGCCTTCCATCAGTGCGTTGTAGAACCGGATGGCCAAATGAGCGGCCCTGCGAGGCAACACCTTTCGGCTGAACCAGGCGAATTTGCCGTACTTGGAGGCCGAGATGAGGTAGGTGGGCGAGCGCTGCAACATGGTTACTTTGCCGGCGCGTTCGGACATCGCTGGCACAAGCGTCATGGCGGTGGCTCCAGAGCCGATCACGACCACGTTCTTGCCGGTGTAGTCCAAGTCTTCGGGCCAGTGCTGTGGATGCACGACGGTGCCACCGAATTCCTCGATGCCGGGAAACTCGGGCGTGTAGCCCTCGTCGTAGTTGTAGTAGCCGCTGCCGAAGAACACGAAGCGACTGCGGTACTGCTTGGTGGTGCCGCCCTGTTCGAAGGTGACGGTCCAGGTATCCGTGGCCGAATCCCAGTTCGCGCCGCGCACGTAGCTGTTGAACTCGATGTGCGTGTCGATGCCGTACTTACGGGCGGTGTTGATCAGGTACTCGCGGATATGGTCGCCGTCGGCGACACCTTCTTCGCGGGGCCACGGCTCGAACGGAAAGCTGAGCGTGAAGATGCTGCTGTCCGACCGCACGCCCGGGTACCGAAACAGGTCCCAGGTGCCGCCGATCCGCTCGCGTCGCTCCAGGATCGTGTAACTGATCTCGGGGTTTCGCTGCAGGATGCGATAGGCCGCGCCGAGGCCCGAGATGCCCGCGCCGACGATGAGGACGTCGACGTAGTCGGTGTCTTGGGAAGTCACGTCACCCAGCCTAGTTTCCCCGCAAGCCCTCGGCTCTTTCCCGCGAACCCTCGGCTCTTCCCCGCGAACCGAACCCCACCGCGAATCTGGGCGCTCGATTTGGCAGTGCGGTTCGATTCGCAGACCTGACTACCGGTAGTTGACGAACTGCAGCGCGACATCGAGGTCAGCCTGCTTGAGCATCGAAATGACGGCCTGCAGATCGTCGCGCTTCTTGCTGGTGACGCGGACCTCTTCGCCCTGGATCTGGGTCTTGACGGTCTTGGGGCCGTCGTCGCGGATCAGCTTGGTGATCTTCTTGGCGTTCTCACTGCTGATGCCCTGCTTGAGAGTGCCGGTCACCTTGTAGGTTTTGCCGGAGGCCTGCGGTTCGCCGGCCTCGAATGACTTGAGCGAGATGTCGCGGCGGATCAGCTTCTCTTTGAAGACGTCGACTGCGGCCTTGACCCGCTCCTCGGTGGAGGAGGTCAACTCGATGCCTTCCTCGCCCTTCCACGCGATCTTGGAGTCGGTGCCGCGGAAGTCGAACCGGGTGGAGAGCTCCTTGGCCGCCTGGTTGAGCGCGTTGTCGACCTCCTGGCGGTCGACCTTGCTGACGATGTCGAACGATGAGTCCGCCATGCGGTGCGTCCCTTCTTTGGTGCTGGCCGTTTGTGCTCTGTCTACCCCGTCGTTGTACCCTGCTATGCGGCAGGTTGCCCGAGCGGCCAATGGGAGCGGACTGTAAATCCGTCGCGAAAGCTTCACAGGTTCGAATCCTGTACCTGCCACCAACAGGTCAGACGTAGTATCCGGGCTCTTCGGATTCCAGCGGGGGCGGTTTTTGAGGGCGTGCAGTTGGGCTGGTTGGGAACGAAGGTGCCTCAGTCTTTGAAACGTGACCATCAAATTCAAGAGCACCTTCGTTCGATGTGAGCCTAGTCAGATAGTCCAAGCCCTGGTCGGATTGAAAGACGTCCGCGTGGTTGCCTACCGACGTGTCGGTCCCGATGTCGAGCTCGTCATTGAGCAGACCGCCGTGCAACGCAGGTGCCCCACTTGTGGCGGGCGTGGCCAGATCAAAAAGCGGCCCAAAGGGCGCTATGTCGACCTGCCCGTGTATGGGCAGCCGATGCGTCTGGCCTGGCGTAAGCACCGCTTGATCTGCAAGCGGGCTGACTGTACGGGTGCGAGCTGGGAGGTTCCTGGCACCTTCGGTGTGTAAATGACCGTGATATCGAGAGTAGCCGTTTAATTCGAGTATCTGTCGAATTGCGGCTGCGCTAGCGGGTTCTCGTCATAGGGCCTCGCCAATGTCGGGAAGCAAAGAAATGTCCTCGGGCTGGCCGTTTTGAAATATTGCCGCGAGTTCGCGAACCCGCCTCTTTGCCCAATGAGTGTCGAATTGATTCAGTACCTGGTACTCGTATTTGAAGCGTTCCGCGCGATCTCCAACCTGTTTGGCTGCTCGGCTAGTAACGATGCCTTCGCAATACCAGTAGAGAACGTCGTCGAGGCTGCCAGCCTGGTCGAATCCAAGACTTCCCCGTTCGTAGAAGGCGAAGTGGTATGAACCATCGTCGGCGCGGTAGACGTTAAGTCCATCATTGGTTCTTAGTCCCACTTGTATCGGACGGACACCCAATGCCTCTGCTAGCCGATCGATTTCGACTTGCAGGTTGCTGGAGTCACCGCCCGAGGAGCGGCCCATAATCATTCAGGATTCCCCTGTCCACTAATTCCTTCACCCTCACTTGAACACCGTCGGGCCCCACAATCATGTATTGAGTGGTCCCGGGCGACGGCGTCTGACCAAACCACGGTTCAACGGGGCCCTCTAGGATTTGCCACCCCGGCGGCAATGGCTTACCGGTAACCATGTATCGGTTGTACTCGCCTCCAACTGATTCCGGCATTAAGGCACGGTCCGCGAACGGGGTGCCGTCCGGCGCTAGATAGCGACCGTACTCGCTACCAAATCGGTCGATGATCGTCCCTGCGGGCAGATGAGCAGGACGGGGCACCCATTCTTGGGGGAATCCATTGTTTGCAGGCCAGATGCGGGCATCGGTCGTACCGAAATGGGCGTCGAAGTCGTGCCACGACATGCCCCCTGTCGGCTGCCAGCCGCGCAACACCGTCAGAGGCGCACCGCCTTCGGTAACAACCTCTGCGGGAAGTCCGGCCCGAACAGCCGCGCCTTCACCCCCAAAGAGCAACCCGGGAAGGGTTTGGGCGGCATCGGCAGTATGGCTGCCTGCGTAATAGGCCGGGCTTGGTGAGGTGAGGAAGTCGGTAACTGCACTCTTGATTGCTGCGGTTGGAAGACCGAGTGGGTCAGCAGCCTGCTCGACTAACCCTGCCGCTCCGTGCAGGTATTGCTTCCATGACTCGCCTACGCTGGGGGCTCCGGGATCGCCAAGTCCCACCAGGTTGTAGAGCCTTTGGAATGCCGCGTCGTTGGCGTGCCAGCGGTCAGCAAGTCCATCGATATAGCCCGGTCTCGCCACCCCTGGTCCTTGCGCCTGCGGGACGCGATTGCCCATCAGGCCGTAGCCCTCTTGTGCTCGGACTTTCGCCTGGTTGAGCAGCTGTTCGATTTGTTGTGGTGGCACACCCTCGCGTCGGAGAGTTTCACCTGCCATGGCATTGAAGGCCTCGATTTCCTGTGGAGGTATCGCCAAGCCGGGTGGTGGACTGGTACCTGGCTCTCCGCCGAGCAGGTCAGCGAGCCCGCCAGGTCCGCTTGTGGGTTCTGTGGGGACGGGAGGAAAGACGGCTTGTTGCGCTCCAGGGGGCTGCCCGACAACCCGAGGGGTCGGCATCGCTCTGCGGGAGTCGTACAGTGCCGCACTGGCATTCAAGTCTTTGCCGATCGCGCTCTGAGCGTCGTTTATCTGGCGGGCCACATCGAGTTCAGCGGTCCACCACTTGGCGGCTTCGGCTTTGAGTTCGGCCTCGGCGGCAGCGACGGTCTTGGCGTTGGCCTCGGCGGTTTCCTTGCTGGTGCCCTCCGGCGGGGTGTAGCTGATTGACAGGTCTTCGTTGACATGGACACCGGCATGGGATTCAGCGTTCTCGATGATCTGCTTGGCGTTGGCCAGCGGTGGCATCAGAGTCGAACTGATGGTGTTGGTGATCTTTCGGGCTGCAGAATCCACGGCGTCGCGGACATGGGTGACTGCCTCGTAGTCCTGACGCGCACGCGACTGGGCCGCTTCAGCGGTGCGACCGTCCCAGTAGGAACCACCGGGGCGCTGCACATACCCCAGGTAAGTTTCGGCGTGGTCCTCCAAGGCGGCGACCGTGGTCTTCCACCCGGCGATCAGATCCAGGACCTTCTGCGGGTCGGCGCGCAGTACTTGCGACTTTGTCGGCATCACAAACTCAAGTCGCTATCCGCTCGTCGGCGGTCGAAGCAGGGTGGGGACTTTGTTCACCACAGTCAGCAGTTCCTCCTCGCTGGCGAGGAAGCTCCGGCGAGCGAGATCAATCATCTCGGCGACCTTCGTGAACCGACCGGCCACAACGGTCTTCACCACCGGCAACGTCCGGGTCGACATCTGTTGGGCGGCGACCAACGACGGCACCGCGTCGGCATCTACCGTCCCTCCGGCGGGGATCTCGTGCGGCAGACCTTGCGTTACTTGCCAGACCAGGGCCGAAATCTGCGGCCTCAACCGTCCCAGCGCATCCAGGTCAGCCTGCAGCACCTGATCCGTCACATCCCGCCCCTCGCGAACACGCCCCTCATAGCCGACAAAGTTTACTGTATTCTTCAACCAAGTTACCGATAAATTTTGCCAGACTCTTCCGATCATTGACTCTGTCTGCCAGCTTATCAAGATCCACCGGTTTACCCTTACTTTGACATGTCTTGCCCAAGGAAACCAATAACTTGAGATGCAATCTGTAAGTGAATCAAGGACTTGCATTATTTCATTGCAGTCGATAGTGCGGCGACGATTGCTTGAACCGGCTTGCCGGTTTTCCGGTGACGTTCCTTAATCTAGCGGCGGTGCTTCACAGGCAACCGCTGTGCCATCCCGCAAAACCTTTATCGGAAGATTCCCTGCAAGTGCGGCGGATAGATCTCCTCGCAGTAGATATGCCTCCGAGTCGTATGGAAAATACCAAGCCTCTTCAGTTTCGAGGATCCCGTCCTCGACAAATATAAGGTTGTCTAGGTCGTCTTCAACTTGCATTTTCTGAAGAGCAGCATTCGCGCGTCGCTCTGCCTCGGTAAAAAATAGGTCGTTCATCTGTGATCCCCTTGTTCGTGAGCGCGTTCCTCCTCAGGGTTCGGCCGGTTGCACCTCAAGGCCAGTGAACTCCTCTAAAGCCGCGCGGGTTGCCTCCGGATCGTCGGCACTGTACACCTCGACGTCTGCCACACGGAAGGTCGCAGCGCGCAGCACGACCTGTTGGCCGGTCCGCAGCCGCAGCGCGATGAATTCACCGTCGCGGCCGCCAGGCTCCCGCTTTGAAAAACTCCGACTGAGACGGGCCTCGACGTCTCTCGGAAGTATCGACATACATGCGATGAGTGGTGTGTTCATGAAATTCAACGTTTCATCGACTGGAAGTGCCTTGAACGCTGGCTCCGGCCAAGGCCTGCGGTCATCCAACGCCTTTATCAACCGTGCAAGCAGGTCACGCACCGTCCCGTCATCCTGATCGTCGCCAGACGCAAGGTGTTCACCCGAGTTAAGCGCATCCACTGCCGCCCAATAAAAGTCCGCCACCGGGAGGGTGAAGAACCGCTGGCGGATCAATTCGTCTGTAAGACGATTCAGGAGCGAATCATCCAATCGGGCGCGCAGGTCGGCACCATAGGTCAGGTGATGGATGTACCCCCCCACCACTCTGTTGACTGTTCCGTTGACATCGTCCTTAAAACCCGGCCCCAAAAAAGATCTTGCTGATGACTACTCCTTGTTCCTGCAACATATTGCGCACCTGGGACAACTGATCTGCATCAGGTTGGTAGTGGCCACTCTTCCGATTAACTAAGGTAGGGACCCGTCTCGCACTTCAAGTTCACCAGCTCCAGCGACCGGCTTACCCGCGAGCAGGCTCGTGTGGTGGAAGTGGCCGTGGCCAGCGCCTAGTGGTACGCCGACATCTTGATGCCGTACGCCATCCGCTGACAGGCACTGATCGCCGCAGCGCCCGCCTTGAGCAACTCTTTCCCGGTTTTGAGGTATTCAGTTGCGAACTTGATCCCGGCGCCATCATGACCGGCGTTCATTCCCGATATGCCGCCCGACAGCGCCGCCAGTGCCGCCCCGCCACCGGAAAGCTTGTCGCCAGCACCCGACAACTGCCGGGGATCGACATCTAGCGGCGCCACCACACCCCCTCAACGATCAGATTGTCAACATCACCCCCACCAACTGCGCGCTCGTCGCGGCAGCGCCACCGCTGGTCGGAGTCGACGAATTGCGCCGCAATAGCCTAATGCGATGCTGCCGACAGCGCCGCCGATCGCCGCAGGTCAAGTGTGTACAGGTTCAGTCTGTCCATGCATGACTGCTGAATACCAGGGAAGTAGCAGCCGGGGTGCCTGTGATTCAGTGCTACACTGAATCACGTGGGCACGAAGAATATCACGCTCTCCATGCCGGAGGAGTTGGTGCGCCGCGCGAAGGTCCTGGCGGCACAGCGTGATATGTCCGTGTCGAGTCTGGTCGCGCGGTTACTCGAGCAACTCGTAGGCGACGTGCGCGACTACGACGAGGTGTGGCAGCTCGAGCGTCAGCTGATGAGCGAAGGTCTAGGCCTGCAACTGGGGCCGATCACGTGGTCGCGCGACCAGCTTCACGAACGCTGACAATGGAATTCGTCGACACAAACATCTTGCTCTATGCCTACGACGTCGGCGCCGGTGAGAAGCACGACAGGGCAAGCGCGCTGATCGATCGCCTTTGGCGAGAACATCGGGGAGCAATCAGCGTCCAGGTCTTGCAGGAGTTCTACGTCAACGTGACGCGAAAGGCGGCGAAGACAATCGCCCCAGAGGACGCGGTCGACAGACTGAAGAGTCTGGTGCGGTGGCGCGTACATTCGCCGCTGCCCGACGACGTCATAGCCGCGGCGGCTCTGTCGAGTCGTCATCAGCTTTCCTTTTGGGATGCGATGATCGTCCGCAGTGCCGCTGAATTGCGTTGTGACACTTTGTGGACGGAGGATCTGAACCACGGTCAGGTCATCGACGGGGTGCGTTTGACGAACCCGTTTGCGAGCGTATGAAGGTCCGGTTCTTCGGGCCGACGGAGCTCTCTGCTTGGTCGGAGACGAGCTTCGGTTAGAGGTAGCGCACGCCGGTGGTCTAAGCTGTTGCTAACCCTGGCGTCTTGACTACCGATGCCAGCACGTCGTGGAAGATCAGTGCATCCCAGCACACCTCATCTCGCGGCGATCGATTTTGCCCACTGGCAATCTCGCCACTTGTGCCGCCAAACGCGCGAACAATCGCGATGACGCGCTGCATAACCACAGCATGAAAGACACCGAAACATGACCTCAGACAAAAGCTTTGCCGATCTCGGCGTGCCTAAACCACTGATGAATGCGCTCACTGCGCGCGGTATCACGCAGCCGTTCCCGATTCAGGTCGAAACCCTGCCGGACACTCTCGCCGGCCGCGACGTCTTAGGCCGCGGCAAGACCGGCAGCGGCAAGACGCTCGCCTTCTCGATCCCATTGGTCGGCAGGCTGCGTGACAACGCGCAGAAAAAGTCGCGGCCGGCGGGTTTGGTGCTCGCGCCTACCCGCGAACTGGCGACCCAGATCACCGCGACGCTGGAACCGTTGGCAGCCGCCTACGGCCTACGGGTGACGACCATTTTCGGTGGGGTCTCCCAGAACCAGCAGGTAACCGCCCTGCGTTCGGGCATCGACATTGTGGTGGCTTGCCCAGGCCGCCTTGAGGACCTGATGAGGCAACGCTTGATCAGTCTGGACGCCGTCGAAATCACCGTGATCGACGAAGCCGACCACATGGCCGATCTTGGCTTCCTGCCTGGTGTCACCCGCATCCTGGCCGCGACACCGCAGGGCGGCCAGCGGCTGCTGTTTTCCGCGACTCTGGACAACGGTGTCGACAAACTCGTCAACCGCTTCCTGCAAAACCCGGTTCTGCACTCCGTGGACGAACCCAATTCGACGGTGCCGGCAATGACTCATCACGTCTTCCATGTCGCCGGTGTCGAGGCGAAGAAGGAGCTGGTGCATCGGCTCGCCTCAGGCACCGGTCGGCGAATCCTGTTCATGCGCACCAAACATCACGCGCGCAAGCTCGCCAAGCAGTTGACCGAGTCGGGCATTCCATCAGTTGACTTGCACGGCAACCTTTCTCAGCCCGCCCGTGACCGCAATCTGGCCGCGTTCACATCTGGCGAGACCCGCGTGCTGGTGGCCACCGACATCGCTGCTCGCGGTGTGCACGTCGACGAGGTCGAATTGGTGGTCCACATCGATCCGCCCGCAGAGCACAAGGCCTATCTGCACCGTTCCGGCCGCACGGCCCGCGCCGGGAACACCGGTGACGTCGTCACCGTGGTGTTGCCGGAGCAGCGCCGGGAAACCAACGCGCTGCTGCGCAAAGCCGGTATCAATGTCACCCCGCAGCAGGTGGCCGCCGATTCGCCCGCCGTCCAGGCGCTGGTTGGTGAGGTCGCCCCGTACCGGGCTCCGGCGCCCAAAGCCAGTCCCGCCAAACCCGCCCAGCAGCCTGCGTCGTCTCGCCGATCAAATGCCGGGCAACGACGCCGTCGAGGCGCCGGCGGCGCAAAGTCGGCCGAAGCCAATCGCGGCCATGTCGGCGCTCCCGGGAACCGAACTCGGCGCCGATCCAGTCGCGCGCAGCAAGGTCAACGGGTGTGGCCAGGTTTTCGAGGCGGCACGAAACGGGAATGAACATCTAGATACAGCGCAACGTCCGCGCTGAGCCTTCGTTTCAGGGAGTTGGCGTGCGCGAGGATTCACTGTTCGAGCCCGGTCAGACGTGCTGGCGGGTGGAGCATGCCGATCAGTTTGCATGGCTTGTCGATGCGGCCGACTACTTCAAACAGGTCAAGGCCGCGATGCTGCGCGCCCAGCATCGGATCATGTTGATCGGTTGGGACCTAGACCTGCGGATGGCCTTCGAGCGTGGCGCCAAGACTTTGCGCGGCCCCAATCAACTTGGCGCACTTCTGGCTTGGATGTTGTGGAAGCGGCCCGGGCTCGAAATCTACTTGCTGAAATCCAATTTACGTCTGCTGCCTGTTTTCGATGACATCTGGTACGGGCTCACGCCCGTATCGGTAGTTAACCAGATCACCAGTAAGCGAATGCATTTCGCGGTCGACGGTGACCATCCGATCGGCGCCGTCCATCACCAGAAGATCGTCGTCGTCGACGATGCGGTGGCGTTCAGCGGAGGCATGGACCTCACCATCGGTCGCTGGGACACTCCTGAGCACCAGCATCGCAGCCGCGGCCGTCGCGCCCTCGGGCGCAGTTATGGCCCCCGCCACGACGTGGGATTAGCGGTCGACGGCGAGGCCGCGCGCGCACTGGCCGAGCAGGCACGAGTCCGGTGGGAAGGCGCGACGGGCAGATCGTTAGGAGAGGTCGAAGCTAAGCACGCGGCCTGGCCAAGCAGGTTGGCGCCGACGTTGCGCAACGTCGATGTCGGAATCGCGCGCACCATAGCCGAACTCGGCGATCGCGCCGAGGTGCGCGAAGTGGAGGAGCTCAACCTTGCGGCTATCGCCTCCGCGCGCCACACCATCTATCTGGAGAATCAGTATCTAGCTGCCCGGCGCATCGTCGAGGCATTGGCCGCTCGGTTGCGTGAAGACGATGGCCCGGAAGTCGTCATCGTGGTGCCGCGGCGCGGCAACAACGCGCTCGAGCGCGGAACCATGGACGGCGCACGGCACCTGCTCGTCCAATTGCTCTGGGAAGCAGACGATTACGGACGGCTCGGCGTCTATTGGCCGGTGACTGACGGCGGCACGCCGATTTACGTCCACTCCAAGGTCATGGTCATCGACGACGGGTTCCTGCGGATCGGGTCATCCAACATCAACAACCGCTCGTTGGGCTTCGACAGCGAGTGTGACATGGCGATCGAGGCGCACTCGCGCGACGACATCCGTTGCCAGATCACGTCATTGCGCAATCAGTTGATTGCCGAACACGTTGGTGCCTCCGTCGAGGAGTTTGAGCAGGCGATGGGACAATCCAACTCCGTCTTGAAGACCATTGAGGCACTGCGCGGCGACGGGAAAACATTGCGCCCGCTGACCGAACAGGCGGTGTCCGGGGAGGCCAGCCCGCTGGCCGAGAACGATCTGATGGACCCCGACCATGTCCCGCGGTCCCTGACCCGCAGCCTGCAACGACTGCTAGCCGGCTTTAGGGAGTAACCCAGCTTCAGCGCAGCTGTCGCATCACATCAGCTGCGAATAGCTCGAGGTGCGCCACGTCCGACAGGTCGAGAATCTGGGCGTAGACGCGCTGAATGCCGAGTTCCGTCCAGGCCCTCAGCTGGTCCACGATCTCGGCGGGCGTGCCGACTAGCGGGCTGTTGGAACGCATTTCGTCGACGTCGCGACCGATCGCCTCCGCGCGGCGGGCCACCTCGGCATCGTCGCGGCCGGCACACAGCACGAAGGCGCACGAGTAGACGATCGAGTCGGCCGATCGGCCGGCGGCTGCGACCGCGTCGGCGACCCGCTGCCGCTGGGTTCTGGCGACGTCGATTGTGGTGAAGGGAAGGTTGAATTCGGCGGCGTACTTGGCTGCCAGTTCCGGTGTCCGTTTGGCGCCGGTGCCGCCGATCACGATGGGCGGGTGTGGATCCTGGACCGGTTTGGGCAGGGCAGGCGAGTCAGCGATCGTGTAGTGCTTGCCGACGTAGTCGAACGTCTCGCCCGGGGGTGTGGTCCATAGCCCGGTGATGACGGCGAGCTGTTCGCTGAGCCGGTCGAAGCGTTCCCCCACCGACGGAAACGGAATGCCGTAGGCCCGATGCTCGTCGGCGAACCAGCCGCTGCCCAACCCGAATTCGACTCGCCCGCCGCTCATTTCGTCCACCTGGGCAACAGTGATCGCCAGCGGACCCGGATAGCGGAACGTCGCGGAACTCACCAGGGTGCCCAACCGGATGCGTGAGGTCTCCCGCGCGATCGCCCCGAGTGTCACCCAGGAATCGGTCGGTCCAGGCAGGCCGTCGCCGCTCATCGCCGAGTAATGGTCGGATCGGAAGAAGGCAGCGAAGTCGAGCTGCTCGGCGGTCTGGGCGACGGCGAGCTGCTGGGCATAAGTGGCGCCCTGTTGCGGCTCGATAAATGCGCGGAATTCCATGGCGTCCACCCTAATCTGCGGCGCTGAAAGGGTCAGGAAGTGTGATCGGACTTCTCGGAGTGATCGCCGAACTTGACGCTGACGCGCTGAAAACGTTTGACCCGTTCAGCTTTGGCCTTTTTGGTGTAGGTCTTGCGGTCGGCAGGGGTCAACTCGACGTCGTCGGTGAACGGAGTGAGCAATGCGCGCGGATGCAACCCCTCTACCAGCACGACGTTGATTTCGGCGCACAAAACCAGTGTCGAGGAAACAAGAAACAGAAAGGCCAACATGCCAAGAACCAACGCGAAGACGCTGTTGGTGGCGCTGGACGTCTTCACCACATGTCCGATGTAACCCGCCCCGAACCATTGCAGGATCTGCCAGATGACGGCCGCCGTGACGGCACCGGGCAGCACCTGCCGGTAGGTGAGCTCGCGGGCGGTGGTCACCCGGAACGCGACCAGACAGATCATCGTGTTGATTGCTCACTCCGTTCACCGACGACGTCGAGTTGACCCCTGCCGACCG
>NZ_LZLS01000206.1 GCF_001673365.1 Mycobacterium asiaticum | reverse complement strand
ACCACCGCCTCCGCCGCCGCCACCGCCGCCTGGGGTGCTGGCGGCAGCGTTGGCGGTCGCTTGATAAGTGCTCATCGTGGTGGCCGCTTGGACCCACATCCGGGCGTAGTCGGCCTCGTTCAAGGCGATCGGAATCGTGTTGATACCAAAGAAATTCGTCGCAACCAAAGCGGCGTGGGTGGCGTGGTTGGCGGCCAGCTCGGCCAGGGTCGGCATGGCCGTCAGCGCTGCGGAGTATGCGGCCGCCACCACCTCGTGCCGGGCCGCCGCCTCGGTACTGACGGCGCCGGCTAGCATCAGCCACTCCAGGTAAGGACCGTGGGCGGCGGCGTAGGTCATCGCCGTCGGACCTTCCCAAGCCTGTTGCGCATCGGCCAGAACCGCGGTGAGTTCGGTTGCGGCCAACTCGTATTCGACGCTGAGTCCCGTCCAGGTCTGAGCCGCGGCCAACAGCGGCCCCGGACCCGGTCCGGTGCTCAACAACGCCGAATGCACTTCCGGAGGCGACGCCATCCAGATGGGGCCAAGCATTTGTTAGGCACCCGAATATGCCGTGGCTGCCGTCGCGTCTGAAGCGGCGTAGCTGGCTCCTGCCGCGGCGACACCGATGCCCGCCCGGCCCAACACCTCGACACCGTCGGCGACGACCGCCTCATGCTGGCCGCCCTCCGAGCTGAACTGCAATGCCGCCTGCACCGACACCGGGTCAACCGCGGGTGGCAGCACCGTCGAGATCACCGGGGCTGCCGCCGCGTGTACGGCCGCCAGCCGAGCGGCGATAGCCTCGACCGCAGCACTGGTTGCGGCCAAGCCTTCGGGCACCACCCGCAAAGTCATGAGCTGTTTCCGGTTGCCATCCCGATAGCCCAGGCGATTGCCCAGCCCAGCAGCCCTGCGGCCAGGCCGAAACCCAGATGGAACCACAACTTCTCGGGTACGAACATCAACGAATCGGTCACAGCGACCAGGTGGATCGGCGCGGCGGCGAGCACTGCCAACTGTCGGCGCGCCACGGCAGCTACCAGATAGAGCAGGATCGCCGCGGCCAGGTAGCGCGTGCTGCCGTGTATCGCGACGGTGGCGATTGTCGCAGCGGCTCCGACCGCCAGCACCGTCGCCCGACGGTGGGTGGCCAGGACTACCGCGACCAGCAGGGTCAGCCAGATCAACCCGCGGTGTCCCGGCAGTCCCATCGGAATACGAATATCCGCGTAACCGACGATCGCGACGACGGCCAGCACCGGAAAGGCGATCTCCCGGGTGATGCCTGCCGCGCGCGGCGTCAGTGTCCCACGCACCCGGTAGACCGGCGTCCGCGTTGTCCCCTGTGACGTCACGTGCGGAACATTACTCCTAATTGATCCTCAGATGCGGATGTTTTCCTGCATAATTCCTGTACATGCGGAGAGCGGCAGTTCTGGTCTCAGTTCTTGTGGCACTAGGCGGTGGTATCGACGCATGCGCGACGGCGCCCGACGGCCCAGCTCAGCTCGCCGTCCAGCAGAACGATCGGGTGCTGACTCTGTTCAGCCTGGATCAACTGCTGAGCTTGCCGCAGGTCGACGTCGAGACACCGCATTCCGGCGGTGCGCAGGTCCAGCAGGGACCGACGGTGCGCTCCGTTCTCGATGCGACGGGCGTCACGAGCGTTGACCGGGTACGGGCAGAGGGCCGCGACCCAGCGCAGACCCTCGGTGCCAACGAGCTCACCGATGCGATCATCCTGAACGTGACTAAGCGAAATACCCTCAAACTCACCGGAACTGGATTGCCGCGTGATCGGTGGGTGCGCGACGTCACCAAACTTGTGGTCAACCCGTGAGCCTGGCCATGGACGGTGTCGACCTCCTGATCGGCATCGACGACACCGACGATCTACGCGGCCCAGGCACGGGACGCCGGGCGCGTGCGCTGCTGGTTGAGCTCGCGGAGGCGGGGCTGGGAACCGCTGCCGGAGCTACCCGCCACCAGCTACTCGTCGACGACCGGATTCCGTACACGTCGCACAATTCCAGCGCATGCCTGGCCTGGCGAAGTGCCGGGCAGGACCCGCAGGACGTGCAGGCAGAGGTTATTGAACTTGCCGGGCGCTTCCTCGAACGGGTTTGTCCGCCGGACGCCGATCCGGGGCTGGCGGTGGTTATTCCGAGTCAACTTCGGGATGCCGCGGCGCTGATCGATTTCGGGCGTCGCGCCAAGCGAGAAGTGCTGCGTACCAACCAAGCTCGCGAGCTCGCCGTGACGCTCGGCGTACATCTTTCCGGACATGGCGGCACCCAGGACGGGGTGTTGGGCGCGTTGGCTGCGGTCGGTTTGCACATATCGGGAAACGACGGGCTGTTCATTACCTTGCCTGGTCTCTACGAACTGCCCAACGAGTCCACGATTGATGATCTACGTGCGCGCATCCCCCTCGATGATGCACGTGACGGCGGCCACCGCCGGCCCAGCTCCGGGGAGCCAATTGAGTTGGGCGACTGGGTACATCCGGTGTTGCTCGACGGTCGCAGTGTGCTGTTGTTGGAACCCCCTCGCGAGTCCTGCGGTGGTCGACGGTGGCGGACCGCGCCGCGGGCGATCGTGAAACAACACTGATCGACAGTAGGATTCGTTCGTGCCGACGCTACGAATCCGGGAAGCAGCAGAGTTGCTCGGCGTGAGCGACGACACCGTACGCCGGTGGATCCAGCAAGGTGCATTGGTTGCCGAACAGGACAGCTCCGGGCGCAAAGTGATTGCCGGTGACGTCCTTGCCGAATTCTGGCGCACCAACGCACCGCCATCCCCAGCCAATCCGCTTGGCGTCGGCAGTTCCGCACGCAACCGCTTCGTCGGGCTGGTGACCAAAGTGCTTGCCGACAAGGTAATGACGCAGGTCGAAATGCAATGCGGGCCGCACACCGTCGTCTCCCTGATGAGTACCCAAGCCGCACAGGAATTGAAGCTCGAGCCCGGCAGCGTCGCCGTAGCGGTGATCAAGGCAACCAACGTGATTGTCGAAGTGCCCGAGCAGAATTCGTAACCTGCGCTCACGGTGGATCGTCGTGCTCTTCTTTCTCCCTGTCGGGTTTGAGTGCTCGTTCGGGATGATGCATGCAATTGACGCGTGGGCGTCCGTATTCGAGCTGTTCGGGTGGTATCCATTCGGTTTGGCCGTGGGCGTTTCTGCGGGTGATGTAGTTGCGTAGCTCGACGAGGCGATTGTCGGGTCCGCAGGCCAGGGTGAGTTCGTCGATGTGGGTGCGGCGTTTGGCGAACCAGCCTTCGAGGTGATGGACCTGGGTCCAGTAGCCGGGGACCGTACACCCCGGGCGGGTACAACCGCGGTCCTTGGCCAACAACACCAGCCGTTGCTCAGGGGAAGCGATCCGCTTGCCGTGATAGAGCGCCGCGGTTTTGTCTTCGTCGAAGACCGCCAGGTAGTGGTGCGCGGGCTGGCACAGCCGGATCACTTCAGACATCGGCAACAGGGTGCCCCCGGCGGTCAACGCCCGCCCTGCCCCGGCCTCGAGTTCGGCCAAGGTGGTGGTGATGATGATCGAGGTCGGCAACCCGTGATGCTGGCCCAGCTTTTTCGACTTCAGCAGCTCGCGAAACCCGGCCTGCAGCGCGTCGTGGTTGCGTTGAGCCTGATCGCGGCTGTCCCGATCGACCGCCGCCGCCGAAGCCCTACCGGTGAGCACCGGGTTTTCATCGGCGTGGTTGCACATGCCCGGGGCGGCCAGCTTGGCCAGCACCGGTTCCAGGGTGGCCCGGCACTCGGGGGTGAGGTGCCCGCTGATCTTGGACATGCCATCGGGTTGCTGTTTGCCAATGGTGATGCCGCGCTTACGGGCCCGCGCGGGAGCGTCTTGGGGGTTGAAGTCGCCGTCAGGCTTGAGGCAGTCCTTGAGGACCCGCGCGTACTCGGCCAGCTCATCGGGGCGAAACCCACTGGCGATCAACGCCAGATCGGCCTCGGCCTTCTCCCGGCCGATGGCATCGACATGTTCGGGCAGCTTGGCGAAGAATTGCCGGATCACCGCGACCTGAGCCTGGCCAATCTCACCGCGCCGCTCCGCAGCCGCGACTGCAGGCAATACCGGCGCCAACGGTGCACCCGTCAGCGCGCGACGCGGACCTAAATCGGCGGCCTCGGCGATCCAGCGCCTGGCCTCGGATTTGGTGACGCAACCGATCCGCCAACGCCTGGTCCAACGCGCCCCCTAACTCCGCAGGACTCGCCACCGACCCCAATTGATTGATCACCGCATGCCCGGGCACCCGCAACTTACGCACCACCCGCTGCAGACTCTTCATGATGCCCAGCAACTCCGCCGCAGCCGGCGCATCAAACGTCAACTCACACAATCGATCCGCACACACATCAAGCTCACCCAACGCCGCGGCGATCTGCGCGTATGTGCTCGAACCCACGCGCCCAATTCTACGAAGACCCACTGACAAGAACCGTTCGTGCCCGGACGAAACGTCTTCGCGGAGTTGACCAATCCCCCGCCCAACTAGTTGTCGCGCAGAGCCGGGCAAAATTTACATTGTCCCCCAGACAGATGCGCAAGTGACAGCTGGGACTCGCGCCGGCAACTCAGAGCGTCTCGTCCAACTCACCCAGTCGGTCGGTCAGTCGCAGATTCTCCGAATAGTCAACCGGGCACGCGATCAGCGACACACCGTCATCGTCGAGTGCGGCGCGCAGCGTGGGCAACAAGTCTTCGGCCTTCTCGATTCGATATCCCTTGGCGCCGAAGGCTTCTGCGTAACTCACCACATCCGGGTTGCCGAATGATATGTGGTGATGCTCACCGAGCTCGAGGTCCATTTTCCACTCGATCAGCCCGTAACCGCCGTCCTCCCAGATCAGCACCACCAACGGAATCTTCTCCCGCACCGCAGTTTCGATCTCTTGGGAGTTCATCAGGAACGCGCCATCACCCACCACCGCCAGCACCTTGCAATCCGGGCGCGCGAGCTTGACTCCCAATGCACCCGGCAGAGCAAACCCCATGGTGGACAGGCCATTTGAGATCAGACAGGTGTTGTGCTCATAGGTTGGATACAGTCGAGCCATCCACATCTTGGTCGCGCCCGTGTCGACCAGCACCACGTCGTCGCGTCCCAACGCTTCTCGCGTGTCGGCGACCACCCGCGCAGGCGCCAACGGGTATCGCGAATCCTGTTGTCCCCGAGCGAACTCCTCGGCCAACAAACCGGATCCGGCCACCTCGGCGTCGTCGAAGCGGTGCCCGGACAGCGCGTCGGTCAGCTCATTCAACGAGTCGCTGATGTCCCCGATGATTCCCACTTCCACCGAGTAGTGCATGTCGACTTCGGCGGGGAAACGATGAATGTGGATGATCTTCTTGTCGGAGTCCGGGTTGATCCGCACCGGGTCGAATTCCTGCAACTCATAGCCCACCGCGATCACCGTGTCGGCGTCGTCGAATCCGAAGTTTACGTAATCGTGCCGCATGAACCCCAGCGTCCCAATGCTGTTGGGATGATCATCCGGCATGACGCCCTTGCCGTGGAACGTGTTGGCGACGCGGACCCCGAGCTCTTCGGCGAACCGCACCAGGGCGGCGGTCGCATTGCTTCGTGCGGCGCCGTGCCCGGCCAGCACCACCGGTCGGGCCGCGTTGCGCAGGACGTCAACGGCCCGGGCCACCTGTCGCGGCGCCGGCGCGTCGGCGCGCACGACGTTCCGCCGCAACGGCGCCAGGTCCGGATAGTCGTCGGCGTCGGCGTCGATGTGCTCGGGAACCGCCAGATACACCGCGGCCGGACGTTCCGTCTCGGCAACCTTGAACGCCTTGCGGACCATCTCGGGTATCGCATGCGCGGTAGGGATCGCGGCCGCCCACCGGGTGATCGGAGCGAACATCGACACCAAATCGACGTACTGATGCGACTCCTTGTATTCGCGGTCCTGGCCGACCTGGGCGGAGATGGCGACCACCGGGGTGCTGTTGGTGGTCGCATCGGCGACGCCGAGTTGCATGTTGATCGCTCCGGGACCCAACGTCGCCGACACCACCCCGGCCCGCCCGGTGACGCGGCCGTACATTTCGGCCATGAACGCCGCGGCCTGTTCGTGCCGGGTCAGCACGTAGCGGATGTCGGAAGCCGCCAAGGCCTGGATAAATCGGATGTTCTCTTCGCCGGGTAGACCGAAGACGACGGAAACGCCCTCGTTTTCCAAGCACTTGACGATCAGTTCAGCTGCTGTGGACATCCGCCACCTCCGTTTGGCCACGATAGTGGCAGGCTAGATATCAGAGAGATTGGAACAACCCCGACGAAACGCAGATGAAGGAGGGCCAGCGTGCCCATCGCCACCATCAACCCGGCCACCGGCGAGACCGTCAAAACCTTCACCCCCGCAACCGACGACGAAGTCGAAGCAGCGATTGCGCGCGCCTACGAGCGCTTCCACGACTACCGCCGCAACACCACCTATGCCCAGCGCGCCGAGTGGGCAAACGCCACCGCCGACTTGTTGGAGAAGGAAGCCGACGAGACCGCGGCGATGATGACCCTCGAGATGGGCAAGACGCTGTCCGCGGCGAAGGCTGAAGCCATCAAGTGCGCCAAGGGCTTTCGCTACTACGCCGAGAACGCCGAAGCGCTGCTCGCCGACGAACCGGCCGACGCCGGGCAGGTCAACGCATCCCAGGCATACACCCGGTATCAACCACTCGGCGTGGTGCTGGCAGTGATGCCGTGGAACTTCCCGCTGTGGCAAGCGGTGCGGTTCGCCGCGCCGGCGCTGATGGCCGGCAATGTCGGGCTGCTCAAGCACGCGTCGAACGTGCCGCAGTGCGCGCTCTATCTCGCCGACGTCATTTCCCGCGGCGGCTTCCCGGACGGCTGCTTCCAAACACTGTTGGTCGGGTCTGCCGCCGTGGAGAAGATCCTGCGCGATCCGCGCGTCGCCGCGGCCACTCTGACCGGCAGCGAACCCGCCGGCCAGTCGGTCGGCGCCATTGCGGGTGATGAGATCAAACCGACCGTGTTGGAACTCGGCGGCAGCGACCCCTTCATCGTGATGCCGTCCGCGGATCTGGACGCAGCGGTGAAAACGGCCGTCACCGGACGGGTACAGAACAACGGACAATCCTGCATCGCGGCCAAGCGGTTCATCGTCCACACCGACATCTACGACGAATTCCTGGACAAGTTCGTCGCGCGGATGGAGGCGCTGAAGGTCGGCGACCCGACCGACCCCGACACGGACGTCGGACCGCTTGCCACCGAGTCGGGTCGCGACGAGATCGCCGAGCAGGTCGAGAACGCCGCCGCCGCGGGCGCAACGATCCGAACCGGCGGTAAGACCCCCGACCGGCCTGGCTGGTTCTACCCGCCGACCGTCATCAGCGATATCACCAAGGACATGTCGCTCTACACCGAAGAGGTGTTCGGTCCGGTCGCCTCGGTGTATCGGACGGCTGACATCGACGAGGCGATCGAGATCGCCAACGCCACCACGTTCGGACTGGGCTCCAACGCGTGGACCCAGGACGAAGCCGAGCAGCAGCGCTTCATCGACGACATTGTGGCGGGCGCCGTCTTCATCAACGGGATGACGGTGTCCTACCCGGAGTTGCCGTTCGGCGGCGTCAAGCGGTCAGGCTATGGCCGGGAGTTGGCGGGCCTGGGCATCCGCGAGTTCTGCAACGCCAAAACGGTCTGGGTGGGCTAACGTTCCCGCCGCGAGCAGACGCAGAGTCGCACTGATCAGGCCGATTTCGTGCGACTCTGCGTCTGCTCGCCGAGGGAAAAGTGTGGCTAAACGGCGGCAAGCGCGCGCTCGTCCTCGTTGGCGAAATCGTCTTCGAGCTGCACCGGCGAGTAGTCCAGGTCGATCTCGCCGACCGGGCGGCCGCGGGCGCTGCTGATGGTGCCGAACCGGCGCATGCCCTTGTCCATGGAGTAGGACAACATGTCCTCCTGCGACAAGTCGAACGGCGGGTTTTCCCCGTACAGGGCAAAGCCGTCTCCGGTCAGGCGCAACGCCATCGGAATGAGCTCGTTCATCCGGTTCTCGAAAACGGTCCAGTTGGCGTCGTCGGCGGCGACGTGACGGCGGCAGGTGAACGTGCCCCAGGCCATGTGCCGGCGTTCGTCGTCACCGATGCGCCGGACCAGTTCCTGCATACCGGGCAGGATGCGCCGCTCCACGCAGATCTTGTTCCACGCGTAGTAGCCGGTGAGCGCCAGCATGCCTTCGACGATGTGGTTGTAGGTAACCGATGCCCGCACCTGCGCGGCCGGGGACGCATCGTCGGTCAACGCGTTGAGGCAGGCCGGCAATTCCTCGTAGAAGATCTCCCGGTAGGTGGGCAGGTCTTCGAGGTACCCGTGCAGATCGCCGGTCATTCCGACCGCGTCGAGCCACATCCGGAACACCTGAACGTGCTTGGCTTCCTCGAATGCGAACTGCGTTAAATACATCTCGTCGCCGAGGCGCCCCTCGGCGCGCATCGCGGCCATGAACGGCTGAATGTCCTCGGTCACGGCCTCCTCACCGGCGATGAACTGGGCGCACAGTCGGGTGGCGTAGTCACGCTCGGACTCCGTGAGCTTCTCCCAGTCCTCCCGGTCGCGGGAGAAATCGATGTCGGCGGGGTTCCAGAACTTGGCGTTGCCACCGGCAAACAGCTTGAGCGGCAAGCTATCCCAGTTGAGGCCGCCGGCAACCATGGAGCCGGAATGGGTACGTGTCATGTGATCTCCTCTGACAGGGTCGGCTCGGGGCTGATGGCCGAAGTGCGGGGCGAGAAGGCATCGGAGAGCACCGCGACGAGTCTGCGCACCGCCAGCGCCGGCTGCTCCGGGGTGGGTTCGTCGAGACCGAGAATCGGGTCCAGGCCGCGCATGTACGGCGCCAGCGCCAGGTGCGGGAAGATCATCAACAGCAGCGACAGCAGTGCGTCCGTATCGCAGTCCTCCCGCAGGTCTCCGCGGCGCAACGCCTCGGTGACCAACGGCCGCAAAACCTCCAGGTAATGGCGGTGAATGACGTTGCGCACGCTGATGCGGGCATCGGTGTCGACCTCGAGCGTGGCCGCGGCGTGCAGGGCGCGTTCCCGCGGATGTTCGGCATAGTAGGCAACCCAGGCGTCGAGCAGTTCGGTGAGGAAGTCGAAGAACGGACGAGTCGGATCCAGTTCGCGAATGACGCCTTCCACGTAATTGCGCACCCGCTGGCTGGCGACGTCGGCGATGAAGGCGTAGAGGTCGCGCTTGTCCGCGAAGTATTGGAACAGGCTGCCCTTGGCGACGCCGGCGCGCCGGGCGATGACGTTCAGGCTGCCGTTGGAGAATCCATGGGCGCCGAATTCGGCCTCCGCGGCTTCGATTACGGCGGCTCTACGTGCTGGGTCGACGCGGGCCCAGGTAACTGTTGGCATAAAGCCCCCTCGCAACAGATATGACCACTGGTCATTCTACTGTGAGGGCCGTCACAGTCAAGCCGACCGGGTGAGCAGGCCCGCGCGAGCGCTCAGGGCCGCATCTCGTAGGCGCCGTTGAGCGGCAGCACGAACTCCTGCCACACCTTCTCGTAGCGAGCCGGGTCATTGTTCGGGCGCCGGATCATCCGCAGCGCGAAGCGCGCCTGCTCATCGGTGGTGGCGGCCTTGTCGTTGAGTTCGACGGCGTAGCTGTTGAAGTCGCGGACCAGCAGAGCGAAGATCTCGTCGATCAGTGCCTCGTCCACACCAGAAAGCGCCGCCTCCTCCAGGATCAGCTGGGCGTACGGCACCAACGCGAAAATCTGACCCACGCCGAACGCGAAATCGATGTCCTTCTGCTGCGCGGCATCCGGGGTTGCCGACGCCAGCATCTCGGCAAGCACATCGGTCTGCTCGCGCAGCAGAGCGACATTCGGCAGATGGGCGTAGCTGTCGAAGGAGGCCCGCCAGTCGTGGAAGCGCACCTTGCCCAGACCGCCCGTCGGTCCCTGGTTGAACAGGAACGTGTCGTCGGCGTCGTCGTCGCGGCGGCCGATCTGCGGTAGCGCGGCATCCGGGGCGAACAGGAAGTTGGGCATGAACTTCGCCAGCAACCCGATATTGATGTGGACGGTGCCCTCCAGCCGGGGCAGCATGCCGATCTCCTGGGCCACCGTTTCGAAGAACATGTCCTTCTCCACGCCCTTGGCCGCGATCACGTCGAACAACGCGGTGATGACGCGCTCCCCCTCGCTGGTCACCTTGGCCTTGGTCAGCGGGCTGTAGAGCAGGTAGCGACGGTCTTCGGCGGCGGCGCTGCGCATGTAGTCCGAGGCGCGGGTGCACACCAGGCGCATCGCGACCAGGCGCGCGTAGGCGTCGGTGAGTAGGCGCCGCACGTGGCTGAAGTCGGTGACAACGGTGCCGTAGAGGTGACGGTTGGCGGCGTGCGTGATGGCCTCGTAGAAAGCGTGGGTGCACATGCCGACAGAGCCCCAACCCAGGTTGTATTTGCAGACGTTGACGGTGTTGAGCGCGGCGTGGAAGGCGCCCATGCCCCGGTGCAACAGGTCGGCCTCGGTGACGGGGTACTCGTTCAGCGCGTAGTTCGCCACGTAGTTCTGCGAGTTGACCACGTTCTTCTTGCAGTCGTAGCGGTCGTCTTGAGAGTCGGCGGAGAAGAAAACGTATTCAGAATCCTTCGAGCCGTCCTCGATGCGGCCGAAGGTGGAGACCATCCGGGCGACGTTGGCGTTGCCGATGTAGTACTTCTCGCCGCTGGCGGTCCAGCCGTGCTCGCTCGGGGTCAATATCATGTCGGTCTGGTAGACGTCGGCGCCATGCGCCTTCTCGGACAGACCGAAGGCGAACACCTCGCCCTGTTCCAGCTGGGCGGCGGCCTTGCGTTTGGCGTCCTCGTTGTCGCTCATCCAGATCGGGCCCAGTCCCAGGGCCGTCACCTGGAACGGGTACCAGTAGCTCAACCCGTAGAAGCCGATGATCTCGGCGAACTCGCTGATCCGGTAGGTGTCCCACCGGCAGTCCGGTGCGCCGTACTCGGCCGGGGTCAGCAGCGACGCAAAAATGCGGTTTTCCGCGATGTGGTTCAGGAAGTCGGTGTACCAAGCGCGCTCGTGGGCGTCGTGCTTGAGCTTGGCCTTGCCCCGCTTCTCGAAAAAGTCGACCGTCGCCTGCATGATCTCGCTCGACCGCGCGTCCGGGTACTTGCGTTGCAGGTTGTTCGGGTTGAGCAGCATCAGGGGGCTCCAGAGCGGGTCGAGAGGGGGGCAGGACGGGTAGACCGTACTGCAACGGCGCCACCGGTGGAGCACGAGCCGACAAAATCGGCACTGTTGGCCGACCACCAAACCGACCTAGCATCAAAGGCGTGTCAGAACTAAATACTGCTCGGGGAACAATCGATACCGCGGATCTCGGCGTCACGCTCATGCACGAGCACGTGTTCATCATGACCACCGAAATCGCGCTGAACTATCCCGACGCCTGGGGAGACGAAGAAAAGCGGGTGGCCGATGCCATCGCCCGGCTCAACGAGTTGAAGGCCCGCGGCGTGGACACCATCGTCGACCTCACCGTCATCGGGTTGGGCCGCTACATCCCCCGCATCGCCAGGGTGGCCGCGGCCACCGAACTGAATATCGTTGTGGCGACCGGGCTTTACACCTACAACGACATTCCCTTCCGGTTCCACTACGAAGGCCCCGGCGGGATGCTGGACGGCCCGGAAATCATGACCGACATGTTCGTCCGCGACATCGAGCAGGGCATCGCCGACACCGGCATCAAGGCCGGGATCCTCAAGTGCGCCACCGACGAGCCCGGCATCACCCCCGGCGTCGAACGGGTGCTGCGCGCGGTCGCCCAGGCACACAAGCGCACCGGGGTGCCGATCTCCACCCATACCCACGCCGGGTTGCGACGCGGCCTCGAGCAGCAGCGCATCTTCGAAGAAGAAGGCGTGGACCTGACCCGGGTGATCATCGGGCACTCCGGCGACAGCACCGACGTCGGCTACCTCGAGGAGCTCATCTCGGCCGGCTCCTATCTGGGGATGGACCGGTTCGGCATCGACGTGATCCTGCCGTTCGAAGAGCGGGTGGGCATCGTGGCCACCATGTGCGAACGTGGGCACGCCGACAAGATGGTGCTCTCGCACGACGCGAACTGCTATTTCGACGCGTTGCCCGAAGATCTGGTCCCGCAGATGGCACCGAATTGGCATTATCTGCATATCCACAACGACGTGATTCCCGCTCTCAAGCAACGCGGTGTGACCGACGAGCAGCTGCACACCATGCTGGTCGAGAACCCCCGTCGCATCTTCGAAAGACAGGGCGCCTATCAGTGACAGTCGCGCCGATCGGAACCCAGATATCGCGACTGGCCGACGCAGCCCCGGACAAACCGGCCGTCAGCTGCGACGGACGTACCATCACCCGCGCCGAGCTCGACCAGTCCACCAACCGGCTGGCCCGCGCCTACGCCGAGCGCGGCGTGCGCGTCGGCGACTACGTGACCATCCTGCTGCCCAACTCGGTGGAGTGGGTACAGGCCACGGTCGCTTGCTGGAAGCTGGGCGCGGTGCCCCAGCCGCTGTCCCCGCGGTTGCCGGACGCCGAGTTGCTTGATCTGCTGGAACTCAAGCCGCGGGCACTGCTGGTCGGACGGGCCGACCCTCGATCTCAAACACCCAGTGT
Organism: Mycobacterium asiaticum; assembly: GCF_001673365.1. Taxonomy (GTDB): domain Bacteria; phylum Actinomycetota; class Actinomycetes; order Mycobacteriales; family Mycobacteriaceae; genus Mycobacterium; species Mycobacterium asiaticum_A. The sequence goes on along the minus strand of NZ_LZLS01000206.1, from coordinate 5,926 downwards.
GCCAACGGGATTCACACCCGATGACTATTCAGACGCCGAGTTGCCGGAGGCAGTGTCGCCGACCTGGAAGTCGTTGGCCTCCGGCGGCAGCACCGGGCGTCCCAAACTCATCGAAGCCGGCGGCGACAGCCGCGTCCCGCCGGCCATCGGGTACCCGCTGGGTGCGCAGGAAGGCGACACCACGCTGGTACCGGTGCCGTTGAGCCACAACACCGGGTTCACCACCGCGACAATCGCATTGCTGATGGGTCACCATCTGGTGCTGCTGCCGCGGTTCGACCCGCACGAGTTCCTCCGCCTGATCGCCGAGTACCGGGTCACGTTCCTGACCACGGTGCCCACGATCATGCAGCGGGTGTTGCCGGTCTACCACGCTGATCCGGATTCCTATGACCTGTCCTCGATCCGACGGTTCTGGCATGTCGGTGCGCCGTGTCCGCCGGCCGTCAAGGAAGCCTGGATCAAGCTGCTGGGCCCCGAGGCGCTCTGGGAGCTTTACGGTGGCACCGAACTTCAGGCGTTGACGTTCATCTCCGGTGAGCAGTGGCTGGCCCACCCCGGATCGGTCGGCCAGGTGGTCAGCGGGGAGATGAAAGTGCTTGACGACGACGGCAACCCGTGTCCGCCCGGTGTCGTCGGCGAGGTCTACATGCGCCCTAGTCCGGGCAGCGCGGCGACGTACCGGTACGTGGGCGTCAAGGCCAAGAGCCGCGACGGTTGGGACTCCCTGGGCGACCTCGGCTATTTCGACGCCGACGGGTTTCTGTATCTGTCCGACCGCCGCGTGGACATGTTCACCGTCGGCGGCCGCAATGTGTACCCGGCCGAGATCGAGAATGCGCTATCCGCGCATCCGGAAGTGTTGTCCTGCTTGGTCGTTGGCGTTCCCGACCCAAATTCAGGGGACCTCGGACAGGTGCCGTACGCACTGGTCCACACCGTGTCCGGATCGACCCTGGACGAGGCCGCCGTGCAGGAGTTCCTGGGCGAACGGCTGACGGCCTACAAAGTGCCACGTACCGTGGAATTCGTTGATACCCCGCTGCGTGACGACGCCGGCAAGGCGCGCCGTTCAGCGGTTCGTGACGGAGTCATCGCGCGATTGCGTGTTGGGGGGGCCTGATGCATGTCACGCAGTACTCCGCTTTGAGCGATGTCGGTTGCGAACGTTCCGACAACCAGGATCGCTGGGGCGCGGACGTCGACCAGCGTCTGTTCATGGTTGCCGACGGCGTGGGCGGCAGCCGCGACGGCGCACTGGCCGCCCAGGCGATGATCGACAGTCTGCCCCGCTACGTCGCTCATCTCCTGCCGGCCGACCAGCGCGGCGAGCCTGATGCGGCCGAGCGGCTGGGCCGTGCGATCTCGCGACTATCCGACGATCTGCACACCAAGTCGCAGACCGATGAGCGTCTTGCCGGTGCCAACAGCACGATGGTGGCCGTGGTGGTCGCGAGCTCGCGCGCGTTGGTGGCGCATCTGGGCGACAGCCGCGGCTACCTGTTCCGCGGGGGAGAATTACAGCAGCTGACCCGGGACCACACGCTGGTGCAGTCCCTGGTTGACGCGCAGCAGATCGAACCCGAGGACGCCGGCGGCTACCGGGTCCGCAACGTGGTGACGCGCTACATGGGGATGAAGCCCCCGGCGAACGCTGATTCCAGCGCGCTGGACCTGCAGGCCGGCGACCGGCTGCTGTTGTGCAGCGACGGTCTGCACGGCGTCGTCGACCAGGACACGTTGACCCGAATCCTGGCCAAGCACAACGATCCCGGCGAGGCGTGCGCGGTGCTGATCGAGGCGGCCAAGGCAGCCGGCGCGCCGGACAACGTGACAGCGCTGGTAATCGACATTTCTGGCGACTAGCCCGGGTGACCGGCATTCGGCGCTCGCGGGTTACCCCAAGTTGGGCATCCGGTCGCGCGCCGGGTCATCGTTCCGGACGTCACCTTGGCGCAGCGCTGCCGACAGGCCGCCACGTGATCGGATACCGAGCTTGCGGTACACGCGGCTGAGGTTCATTTCCACCGTCTTTGCGGAGACGAACAACTCGGCGGCGATCTGCTTATTGGATTTTCCGGTCGCCGCCAATTCTGCGACGCGCGCCTCGGCGGCGGTCAAGGACTGTCCGTCACCGCGGGCACTGTCCAGGCGGGTGAGTTCCGATCGCGCCCGCGACGCCCACAGCGGTGCACCCAGGCGGTCGAATGTCTGCAGTGCCGCGCGGAGCGATGTTGTGGCTTCCTGTCTGCGGCGGCGTCGTCGCTGCACCTGACCCAGGAGCAGTTGGGTGCGGGCGGTTTCGAACGGCATGGACAGCGTCTGGTGGTGCGTCATTGCCCCCACCGCCGCCTCCTCGGCACCGGGAAGGTCATTCACCGCGGCCAGAAATAGCGCTCGGCCGCGAGCGGCGACTGCGAGCATCCAACTACGACTCAGCCGAGTTCCGTTCTCCTGCAGGGCCGTTATTAGACGGTCCGCCTGTTCGACACGGCCCAGGCCAACTAACGCTTCGATCGCGTCGGGGAGGTGGCCACCTGTCATGATCTCGGTGCCGTGGGCGGGATCGAATCTTCCCAGCAGTGGTTCCAACACCTCGATGGCCGCGCCGTAATCGCCCGTCGACACTTCGACGAACGCCAGCGTCGCAGTGGGCGCGTCGGCAAGGTAGGGAGCGCCGATCTCATTTGCTGCGTCGATCGCGGCATTGGCAGCGGATCGAGCGTCGGCTTCGCGACCTTGATAGGCAGCGACTGCAGCCTGCCAGCCCCACGCCGTGACCAGCAGGTGGCGGCCGCCCATCTGTTCCGCCCGCTCGACTGCGTCGCGGGAAGCTTCTGCCGCGTCGGGGTAGCGGCCCAGCCAAACATTGATGGCAGCGATGTGATTGGCAGCCCAGATGATCTCGAATTCGTTGCCGCTGTTGAGCATTCGGTGCCGCACAGCACTCATCCGGTTGTGCGCTTCGGACAGATCACCGGTCCAGGCGCAGATCATCGCCTGCACCGCGCTGGCTTGGTACCAAGTGGTCGCACCACCGTGCGGATCCTCTAACTCCAGCGCAGTCAACAGAGACTGGCGGTCCACGCCCTGGCCGTGCACGAACGTGACGGTGACCCATATCGACAGCGCTCGGCTGCGCAGTTCAGGTATACCGAGTCGCTCGGCGAGAGCGACCGCGATTCTTGCGTACTCGACGGCATGGTCGATGCGTCCTGTTATCACCGTTGCGGCGACCAGGCGCAGTAGGGCATACAGGCGCAATTCGGTGTCGTCCTCGGCCTGGTCGACAGCTTGAACGAATGCTTGTACGGCGGCTGCCGTGTCGTCGCTGTAGCCGAGTACAGCACCGAGGAGCAGCAGCGCCGCGCAGCGCACAGCCCCCGGAGGCAAGTTGTCGATCGCCGGCTGCAGCAGCTCGCGCGCCGCCCTCAGGGAACCTGACCGGAAGTGATGTTCGGCAGCCCGAACCCGCCGCTGTGGGGTGTCATCACCCAGCCGAATGGCCAGTTCGCTCAGCTCCGCGGCCGCGGCGAAAGCGCCCCTTCGGGCGCTGGCGTCGGCCGCAGCGTCAAGAGCCGAAAGCGTGGCAGCGTCACTGGCCGTCGCGGCCAGCGCCAAGTGACGTGCCCTGACTTCCATTTGATCGACGACCGAGGCGAGCCTTCGGTGCATGGACCGGCGACGTGCGGGGCTGGCGGCGGTGTAAACGCCTGTGGCGTACATAGGGTGGTTGAACCGTAGGTGGTGACCGTCCAAGGCGATGACGCCGCGACTCTCCACACTTCCCAACAACGTGACCACGTCGTCCGCCGGCATACCGGCGGCACGACTCACAGACTCCAGGGTCGGCGCCTCGATGCACGCCGCGGCGAGCAATACCTCCGCAGTTTCCTCGCCGATTTCACCGATTTTTCGGCGCACCAACGCAGCCAGGCTGTCTGGCAAACCCCGCGTACCAGCTGGCACGCTGCCGACCGCGCTGGCCAGTTCGATCGCGAACAGCGGATTCCCACCGGAAACCTCGTGAATACGGGTAATCGTCGGGTGCGGCAGCGGGTGGCCCAACCGGGCCGTAACAATCGCGTGCGTATCCCCGAGGCTCAACGGCCGCATGCACACGCCGGCGAGGGTCTCGGGATTTCGAAAGTGCAACCAGGACCGCAAGTCCGCAGCGTCTGGATCATCCGTTCGTAAGCTCAGCATCATCCCTATCGGGCCGGTGAGCCGCCGCCCGCAGAACCCGATCACCGCGCGACTGGACGCGTCCAGCCATTGAATATCGTCGACGACCAGCAGGATCGGATCTTTCGCGCTGATGCGCTCGACCACCGACAAAAAGGCGGTGGCCACTGTGCGTTCGTCGGTGGCCGGGCCTTCCCCGCTGATGCCACCGACGCACGCCCGGTCCAGTGCAAGCCGAAGCAGAGTGGGCAATTCCGCGAACGCCGTGACATCGACTTCTCTCATCAGGTCCGCCACCGCAGCGTAGGCGTACGACGCCTCAACGGGCGAGCCGTGCGCGGACAGCACGCGAAACCCCTGGTCCTGAGCTTGGCCGATCGCATCGAGCAGCAACGTCGTCTTGCCGATACCCGCCGCGCCCTCGACCACCAATCCCGCCGGACCATGTCGGGCGCGCGTCAGCAGATCCGCCACCGCCTGCGTCTCAGCCGGCCGGTTCGCAATCCGTTCCGCCACGTGAGCATTCTCGCAGTACCGCGAAACGGCTTGCGCCGGAACGTGCTCGGCTAGAAGCGCGATTGTCGATCAGCGCGCCGGTGATCGACATTCTGCAACTAGCGGCCATCACAAGGCCTGCATATTTTTCTTCAGCTTGGCCACGAGCCGGTCAGCGGCGGTCTGCGCCTGATAGGCGACGTCGTTGCCGCACACCAGCACGTCGATGATGTACTGCGCCTCCGCACGCAACGCATGCTGGCAGGTGTATTTCGAATCGACCGGCGACGACTTGGCGGTCAGCGCAGTATCGGACTGGTTGATCCCAGACATCTTCCAGGTCCCTTTGGACCCATCCGCATACGTCGTCGAATACGTCTGGCGCAGACAGTCCTGCCACGCCTGCGCAACCTTGTCCATGTACCGGCGAACCGCCTCCGGTGTGTCCAGCGCGGTAAGTCCCTCGGCTGCATAGTGCATGCCTTGACCTTTCGGCGACGAGGCGCTGATCACCCGCGTCGCCAGCCAGTTGACACCGATATAGGACCCGGGCGCCGCAATCGTGGACGCGCCCTCGCAAACGGCAGGGTCGACCTCGGCCGGCTTTTCACCCATCCGGCCGGTGAAGTTCGTCGTCACCAGCGCGGTGTCGCCGACGGCTGAGCGTAGTTCGGCTTCGCTGAGTAGCGAGTTGGTGATGCCTGGCGCCAACGGCGTGCCATGTTCGGCTTTGGTGCCGCCGCTGTCCCCCCCGCTCTTGACGATGGCCGTCACGACGATCACCACCACGGCGGCGATCGTGATCAGCGCACAGACCAACACCTTTCGGTTCATGAGGTCCCCAAGATCTGCGAAACGATGGTGTTCGCCTTGTCACCGACACTCGTCCCGTCGACACAAACGAATGCCTGCGCGATGGTGGCGCCCGCCGCGGCAACGACCTGTTGGCATTGGAAATTCGGGATGGTCGGGTACTTGAAACTTACGGCGATTCGCTTGCGCCCGTCCGCCACGATCGTTGCCGTCGCCTTCGATCCGCCCACCTCGTGCTCTTTGCCGTCGCAGGCGCGCCAGGATTGCAGCCGTTGCTGCAAGAACCGACTGGCCGCATCGGCCGAGGGCGCTTTGGCGATCAGCTGATCGGCGCTGCTGCCGAAATCTTTACCGGTGGCGTGCAGCGTCTGCCCGTCGACCGTGTCCACACCGATCGCGGCGAAAGCCGCCTTGATGTTGGTGCCCCGGACCC